>NZ_JBHIXV010000035.1:0-39993 GCF_041984545.1 Marinobacter sp.
ACTAACCGGTTTTACCGCCGTCTCCTACTTTTTCACGCTTATCTGCGAAGAACCTTTTTTTGCTGGTCTGATTTGCCGGGCGGCCTAGAGTGCCTGCGCCACGTCCACCGTCAGGTATTCCAGTTCCACGCGGCGGTTGGCGGCGCGATCCTCCGGGGTGGCCAGGGGGCGAGAGGAGCCCCAGTGGCTCATGATGATTCGGGTCTCCGGCACCCCCTCCTGCATCAGAACCCGGGCAACGGCGTTGGCCCGCAGGCGGGACAGGAACCGGTTATAGTCCTCGCCGTTGAAGTTGTCCGAGTGGCCGTGAATGCGCACCATGACCGCCGGGTTCTGTACAAGATACGCTGCGTGCTGTTTAACAATGTCGAGATCCTTGCCTTCCAGGGCGTGACGGTTGAAGCCGTAATGGAACCTCAGCCGGTGGGGCCGCGCGCAGCCAGGCTCGAAAGCCATGGGTTGGAAGCCGGATGCCATCGCGGCCTTGGCGATCAGTTCAGGGTTGTCCAATACGAGTACGGTCATCTCAGAATCCTTGTTTCAGGTATCCGGTTTTTCTTGTTATTCCCGGTCACTATTGGTGGATGCGGGAATAACGGCAATTGGCGATTGGTCGATAAGGGTCCTGTTCCACATGCCCGACGGCACCGATTTAATGTCATTGCCATGACAGTGACATGACAGCAGCGCCGGATCCGGGCGCGTCTGGAACTCTGTGGAGCGGTGCACATTTCCCCGATTGACCCGGTGTGACCTCTGCGCCGGATTCCATTTGAACGCGAAAAGAAGGCGTGGCTATGGTAAAAAAGCAGACAATCAAGGACCGATAATGATGAAATGTGACCGCCCATGCTGATCATCCCCGCCGAAAACGCCGTCAACTGGAAACGCCCACCCTGGGTTACCCTGGGCCTGATGCTGGCCTGCCTGCTGGTGTTCCTGTTCTACCAGGGTGCCGACAGTCGCAAACTCGAACAGGCCGTTGAAAGCTACCTGGAGGCCGACCTGCATCTTCTGGAGGCCCCCGTCTACGAGGACTACCTGCAGCGGCAGATCCGGTTTGAGGGTCAGGAAAGCCGCATCTACGAACTGCAGCAGTTCCAGGAGTTTCGGGAAAACGACGAGAATGTCTGGCTGGCCATCAACCTTCTGATGGATCGGGAGTTTTACCAATACCTGCTGCAGAACCAGGACATTATCTGGGCGGCCAGCGAGCGGGCCTACTGGCAGGAGCAGCGCCTGGCCATCGAGCAGGCCTACATCCAGACCCTCAGTGCCCAGCAGCTGGGGCTGGTGCCCGCCGACCTGTCGCTCTATACCCTGATTACCTACCAGTTCCTGCACGGCGGCTGGGGCCACATCATCGGCAACCTGGTGTTCCTGTTTCTGCTCGGCTTCACCGTCGAGAAAGCCCTTGGGCCTGGCCGGTTCCTGATCGCCTATCTGCTGTGCGGGGCCATGTCCGGGCTGGTGTTTACCGCCTTTTCCGGCGGCAGCTACGTGCCCCTGGTTGGCGCCTCCGGCTCCATCTCCGGCCTGATGGGCATGTACGTGGCCATCTACGGCTTGCAGAAAATCCGCTTTTTCTATTTCCTCGGCGTCTACTTCAACTACTTCCGGGCACCGGCCATTGCCCTGCTGCCGGTGTGGCTGGGCAAGGAAATCTACGATTACTGGTTTGCCGGTGCCACCGGCATTGCCTACATGGCCCACGCCGGCGGCCTGATTGCCGGCGCCGGCCTGGTGTGGCTACTGGGCAAGAGCTGGCTGCAGGTGCGCGAGGAGTTCTTCGAACCTGAGGAAGAGGAACAGGACGCCCGCTTCACCACCGGTTACGCCCAGGCCATGGCCAGCCTCGGCCGCATGGATTTTGACCTGGCCCGCCGCCAATTCGAGGCTCTGCGCGAGCACTACCCGGAGCGCCACATTTTGCTGGAGCACCTGTACCATCTCGCCAAACTCCGGCCGGACCTGCCGCCTTACCGGGAGCGCGCCCGGGAACTGATGAACGACGCTCTGAGTCGTCACCAGCCGGAGCAGATGATTGCCATCTGGCAGGAATACCTCGGCAAAGGCGAGAGCCATCAGCCACTGTCGGCCCAGGATCATAACCGGGTGTTATTCACCAGCCTGAAGCAGCACGACCTGAAAGCCGCCGAAAAGGCCTTCGAAAGGCTCAGAAGTGCGGGCGATGAACTGCTAACAACCGAGGCCTGCCGTTTGCTGGTTGAAGAGTTTGAAAAGCGCCAGATGGCGCCCAAGGCTCGTCATTATCGCCAATTATTGCAGGCCAACTGACACAGTTCGGGGCAGGGTAGAGGGAGTGGGCCTCCCAAAACTGTGCGGAGCCAGGGATGGCGGAGCCAAGCGTACATGGATGTATTCACAGCGTGTTTTGGGAGGCCCACTCCCTCTACCCTGCCTTTCTCCTAATCCTGAACTGAAAACGACGCCTTCGGCCCCTTCAAAGGCTCCCTGTTCTCGGCTTGCTGCAAGTAAGTGGCAATCTGCTCGTGCAGCGGGTGATTCACGCACCGCTTCTGGATAAACGTCAGGAAAGCTGTCGCTTTTTCCCACTGGGAGAGGCCGTTGGCCAGGGTCTGGGCCGCCAGCAGGTAGGCCGGTGCCAGCTGCTCGCTGTCCGGGAAGCGCTTGTGGAAATCCTGCAGCAAACGCAGGGCCGGTTTGAACTGGCCGCGGTGGTAGAGCGCCCGGGCGCACCGTACCGCCAGGTCCGGGTCCTCGAGCTTGAAGCCGGGTTCGGCCTCCACCAGAGTGGCCAGGAGCTGCGCGATACCCTCGCCGTCGTTGCGATCGGCCAGCCAGCCCAGGATGCGCGGGTGGTAGCGGTACAGCTCTTCGGTGTCGTTGCGGGCCGTTAGCAGCTGGTACAACTGGCCGATGCGCAGGGCATTGTCCCGGTCCCGCTTCAGGGCCTCTTTGAGCATGCTCTGCACCCGGTCGTAGTTGCCGTCCTTCAGGTTCATGTCGATGTCGGCGTCGAACCGGGCGCTGCGGTCGCGCTGGTGGGTGTCCTGGCCAGCGGTCTCGTCCTGTATATCCGAGGCGAAGCCCAGCTCCTCCTGGTACTGGAACAGCAGGTACCCGAGCATGTGGAACAGGATCAGGGTGAAGGTACTGTTCAGGAAACCGGCCAGGGGCTGCGCCACCCAGAAGGGAAAGTGGTTGACGGCAAAATCCTGGGCTGCGCCCGAGGCCAGGGTCAGCAGGATCAGGTAGCCGTAGAGCAGGAAGTAGGGGGTTCCGATACGGGAGATCAGTACCGCCAGGTTCATCGGGTTCACCGCCGCACCCACCGAGCGTTCCATGGCCAGCACCATGATGCTGGCCGGCAGCGCCAGTACCACGAAGGCCAGCGCCAGCAGCATCAGAATCGGGCCACCCACCATGGCGGCGGCCCCTACAAGGCCGCCCATCAAAACAAACACCAGCAGTTGCAGGATGACAATGTCGAAGCCGCTGCCGGTGAACGCCACCGACACCGCCGGCGGCTTCAGATGGCCCTCGGCGGTGTGGTTGATCACCGCGTAGGTGTACTTGAACAGGGCCAAAGCCAGCACCAGCCAGATCAGGATGCCGATCAGGTTGGCCGGAGCCACCACCGGCACCAGGGTGCAGATGGCGATCACGATCAGCGGGTCGGTGTGGAACGGGTAGCGGAAGAAAGCCCCCAATCGGTGCCAGAAGGGAACCACCTCGGTGGCGGCGCCCAGGTAGCGCATCGCCTTGCTGCAGTGAGGGCACAGGGCCCGCCGCTGGCGGGTGTCGGCGTCGGGCATGCAGCGGCTGCAGTAATGAATCTGGCATTCGCCGCAGTGCCATTTGGCGGGGTCGCCGGGGTGGTAATGGCAGTCGTGTTTCACAGAGGCGTGGGTCCTGGTCCTTCAGAAAGTCGTGGGGCCATAATGACAGAACTGGCTTTTGATCGCAGCAAACCAGTTAACAGGTAGACTATTGCCAGCGCCCGCGCGTATCCAACCGGGCACATCCGTTTAATGGGAGGTTGTTTGGCAGATCCCCGGAACAGCGACGCCGGTATCGACACCTGCGAAAACCGGCAGCGGTATACCTGGCGGGATATCTTCGGGCTTGCGCTCAAGCACAAGCCACGGCTGGTGCGCGCCAACCTTCTGGCGATCATGGCCACGGTAATGAGCGTGCCGGTGCCGCTGTTGCTGCCGGTGCTGGTTGATGAGGTTCTGCTGAACGAGCCCGGCCCGGTGTTGCCGGTGATGGACTCCCTGTTGCCGGAGAGCTGGCAGACGCCGGTGATTTACATCGGCCTGATGGTGCTGGCGGCGTTTCTGCTACGCATCGGAGCGCTGTCCTTCAACGTGCTGCAGTCCCGGGAGTTTTCCAAGGTTTCCAAGGACGTGGTGTTCCGCATCCGTTCCCGCCTGCTGGGTCGCCTGCAACGGGTGGCCATGTCCGAGTATGAGACCCGGGGTTCCGGCGGCATCAGCAGCCATTTCATCACCGATCTGGATACGGTGGACCAGTTTCTGGGTACCACCATCAGCCGCTTTCTGGTGGCCAGCCTGACGGTCATGGGCACTGCTGCCGTATTGCTCTGGGTGCACTGGCAACTGGGCCTGCTGATCCTGCTGTTCAACCCGCTGGTGATCTTCGCCACCATTTTGATCGGTAAACGCGTCAAGGAACTGAAGCGCCGCGAGAACAGTGCCTACGAGGCATTCCAGGGCGACCTGACGGAAACCCTCGACGCCATCCACCAGTTGCGGGCGGCCAACCGCGAAAAACACTACCTGCGCCAGTTGATCGACCGGGCCCGCAACGTGCGCGACCACGCCATCCAGTTCGAATGGCGCAGCGACGCCGCTAGCCGGGCCAGTTTTGCGCTGTTCCAGTTCGGCGTGGATGCGTTCCGGGCGGCGGCCATGGTCACCGTCCTGTTCAGCGACCTGAGTATCGGCATGATGTTCGCCATCTTCGGCTATCTCTGGTTCATGCTCACGCCGGTGCAGGAGATGCTGAACATGCAGTACGCCTGGTTTGCTGCCAATGCCGCGCTGGCGCGCATCAACCGGTTGCTGGACCTGAAAGAGGAACCCCGCTACCCGGCCCTGGAAAACCCGTTCCGTGATCGGCACACCGTGGGTTTGACGCTGCGCGACATCCACTTCGGTTATGGCGAAGAGGAGGTGTTGCGGGGTATCAACCTGGAGCTGGCGGCGGGTGAAAAGGTGGCGCTGGTGGGCGCCAGCGGCGGCGGCAAGTCGACGTTGATACAGGTGATCCTGGGCATGTACACGCCGCAGCAGGGTGAGGTCCTGATCGATGGCGTACCGGTCCAGCGCATCGGCTTGCCATGCCTGCGTGAGCATATTGCCACGGTGCTCCAGCATCCGGCGCTGTTCAACGACAGCGTGCGCCAGAACCTGACCCTGGGCCGGGACAAGCCGGATGCCGAGCTCTGGGAGGCCCTGCGCATTGCCCAGCTTGATGCCACGGTGGCGGCCATGCCGGCGCAGCTGGAAACGATCATTGGTCGGCAGGGTGTGCGCCTCTCGGGCGGGCAACGACAGCGCCTGGCCATTGCCCGCATGATCCTGTCGGATCCCTCGGTGGTGATTCTCGACGAAGCCACCTCCGCTCTGGACGCCGAAACCGAATACCAGCTGCACCGGGACCTTGAGGCCTTTCTCAAACAGCGCACCACACTCATCATTGCGCATCGGCTAAGCGCCGTAAAACAGGCAGACCGGGCCTGTGTTTTCGAGGACGGGCGCATTATTGAGGAAGGCCGCCACGATGAACTGATTGCCAGGGAAGGTCTGTACGCCCAGCTATACGGAGAGCGCCAGCTCTGATTGCAGGATTCGCCGGCAGGCTTGCGCAGTCTGCGTATGTCCGCGTGCGACCTTGGTCTGACATTCACCGCGGTGATGGCGAACATTCACCGCGGCGCGGTTGAACTCTCATTAATTGCTGCAATAGTTAAAGGAGGTTACACACTCGGAAGTTCCTCTGGCTGTTTCGTGCCCATGCTCGGCGATGCCCCGGTGCAGTGATGACAGAGGACTTCGTCAACGCCTTCCGGAATGCTCGGACAACGACGAAAAAGGAGGCACCACATGTCGACCGAAAGTCTCAGCAAAGACAGTTTGAACACCCTCTCCAGCCTGGAAGCGGGTGGCAAGACCTTTCACTACTACAGCCTGCCCAAGGCATCTGACACCCTGGGCGATCTGAACAGGCTGCCCTTTTCCCTGAAAGTTCTGATGGAAAATCTGCTGCGCAACGAGGATGACTCCACCGTTGAGCGCAAGCACATCGATGCCATGGTGCAGTGGCTGAAAGACCGCCATTCCGAGACTGAAATCCAGTTCCGGCCGGCCCGGGTGCTGATGCAGGACTTTACCGGTGTGCCCGGCGTGGTCGACCTGGCCGCCATGCGCGAGGCGGTCAAGGCGGCGGGCAAGGACCCGGCCATGATCAATCCGCTGTCACCGGTGGACCTGGTGATTGACCATTCGGTCATGGTCGACAAGTTCGGTGATCCGTCGGCCTTCAAGGACAACGTGGCCATTGAAATGGAGCGTAACCAGGAGCGCTACGAGTTCCTGCGCTGGGGTCAGCAGGCGTTCGACAACTTCCGTGTGGTGCCGCCAGGCACTGGCATCTGCCACCAGGTGAATCTGGAGTACCTGGGCAAGACCGTCTGGCAGAAAGACATCGAGGGCAAGACGATTGCCTACCCGGACACCCTGGTGGGCACCGATTCCCACACCACCATGATCAACGGCCTGGGCATACTGGGCTGGGGCGTTGGCGGTATTGAGGCCGAAGCGGCGATGCTGGGGCAGCCGGTGTCCATGCTGATTCCCGAGGTGATCGGTTTCAAGATCACCGGCAAGCTGCGTGAAGGTATCACCGCCACTGATCTGGTACTCACCGTTACCGAAATGCTGCGCAAAAAAGGCGTGGTCGGCAAATTCGTGGAGTTCTATGGCGACGGTCTGAAGGACATGCCGGTGGCCGACCGTGCCACCATTGCCAATATGGCGCCGGAATACGGCGCGACCTGTGGTTTCTTCCCGGTGGACGAACAGACCATCAACTACATGCGCCTGACCGGCCGCGACGATGCCCAACTGGAACTGGTGGAAGCCTACGCCAAGGCCCAGGGGCTTTGGCGGGAGCCGGGCCATGAGCCGGTCTACACCGACAACCTGGAACTGGACATGGGCGATGTCGAGGCCAGCCTCGCTGGCCCCAAGCGGCCGCAGGATCGGGTGGCCCTGAAAAACATGAAGGCCTCCTTCGAGTTGTTGATGGAAACCTCGGAAGGCCCGGGCGAGGGCCGCAAGGCCAATCTCGAGTCCGAGGGTGGTGGCACCGCCGTGGGCGCACAGGACGCCTATTTCGAGCACCCATCCAGTCAGCCGCTGCATATGAATGGCGAGCAGGCTCGGCTTGACCCTGGCGCGGTTGTGATTGCCGCCATTACCTCGTGCACCAACACCTCCAACCCCAGCGTGATGATGGCCGCAGGCCTGATTGCCCAGAAAGCGGTCGCCAAAGGGCTGAAAACCAAACCCTGGGTCAAGACCTCTCTGGCGCCGGGCTCCAAGGTGGTCACCGACTATCTCAGGGTTGGCGGCTTCCAGGACGACCTGAACGAGCTGGGCTTCAACCTGGTGGGTTATGGCTGCACCACCTGCATCGGTAACTCCGGGCCGCTGCCCGAGGAAGTGGAGAAAGCCATTTCCGATGGCGACCTCACCGTTGCCTCGGTGCTCTCGGGTAACCGCAACTTCGAGGGTCGTGTGCATCCGCTGGTGAAAACCAACTGGCTGGCGTCGCCGCCCCTGGTGGTGGCCTATGCCCTGGCGGGCAACGTGCGCCTGGACCTGGAGAAGGATCCGCTCGGTGCCGACCAGGACGGCAACCCGGTGTACCTGAAGGACCTCTGGCCCAGCCAGCAGGAGATCGCCGAGGCGGTTGAGAAGGTGAAGACCGACATGTTCCGCAAGGAATACGCCGAGGTCTTCGACGGCGACGACACCTGGAAGTCCATCAAGGTGCCGGAAAGCAAGGTCTACGAGTGGTCCGACAAGTCCACCTACATCCAGCACCCGCCCTTCTTTGAGGGTCTGAAGGAAGAGCCGGACCCCATTGACGATATCAAGGATGCCAACATCCTGGCCCTGCTGGGAGACTCGGTAACCACCGACCACATCTCCCCGGCCGGCTCTTTCAAGCCGGACACGCCCGCAGGCAAGTACCTGCAGGAGCACGGCGTTGAACCGAAGGATTTCAACTCCTACGGCTCTCGTCGGGGCAACCACGAGGTGATGATGCGCGGCACCTTCGCCAACGTCCGCATCCGGAACGAGATGCTCGATGGCGTGGAAGGCGGCTTCACCAAATTCGTGCCCACCGGTGAACAGATGGCCATCTACGATGCGGCCATGAAGTACCAGGAGCAGGGCACGCCGCTCGTGGTCATTGCCGGCAAAGAATACGGTACCGGCTCCAGCCGCGACTGGGCCGCCAAGGGCACCCGACTGCTGGGTGTGAAAGCAGTGGTGGCCGAGTCCTACGAGCGTATCCACCGTTCCAACCTGATTGGTATGGGTGTGATGCCACTGCAGTTCCCGGACGGTACGGACCGCAAGAGCCTGAAACTGACCGGTGAGGAAACCATCTCCATCGAGGGACTGTCGGGTGAGATCAAGCCCGGACAGACGCTCACCATGACGGTGACATACAAAGACGGCGCCACCGAAACCTGCGAGTTGAAGTCGCGGATCGACACGGCGAACGAGGCCGTCTACTTCAAGCATGGCGGTATTCTGCATTACGTGGTGCGGGAGATGCTGCGCACGGCTTGATTGCCCCGGAAGAGAGCCCTGGCGGCCGGCCGCCAGGGGTCCGGGCATCCATGACATTCATTCCTGAGAAACGAGAGAGAGCCTATGACCGATCAACCGTTTCTGACCGACGTAAAAACCCTTCGCGAAAGAGCCCGCAAGCACATCGAGAACGGCGCCCTGACCGAAGGCTATGGCGCCAACCGCGACAACGTGGTGAACATCCTCAACGAAGCCCTGGCCACGGAAATTGTTTGTACCCTGAGGTACAAAAGCCATTACTTCCGGGCTGACGGCATCAACGCCACGGTGGCTGCCCAGGAGTTCCTGGAACATGCCGAGCAGGAGCAGCAGCACGCGGACTGGCTGGCGGAGCGCATCGTGCAGCTCGGCGGCAAGCCGAACTTTTCACCGGAGGGCCTGCTGACTCGAGCCCACGCCGAATTTGTCGAGGGAGACACCCTGCGGGAAATGGTCGTGGAGGATCTGGTGGCCGAGCGGATCGCCATCGACAGCTACCGGGAGATCGCCCGCTACCTGGGAGATCAGGACCCGACCTCGCGTCGCATAATGGAAGACATCCTGGCCCAGGAAGAAGAGCACGCCGACGATATGGCAGGACTGCTGGAGGGGCTGGACAGCTGAACCTTCGCCTCAGGTTTCCGCTGGCGCGGCCAGCGGCAAACCGAGCCAGAAACAGGCACCTTTGCCCTCCTCCGACTCAAAGCCAACCTCTCCACCCATGGCGGTCATCAGTTCACGGGTGATGGCCAGGCCCAGACCGGTGCCCTCTTTGCTTCTGGAAGCGGTGGCATTGGCCTGCGCAAATTTCTCGAAGATCCGGCCTTTGAAAGCCTCCGGCACACCCGGCCCCCGATCACAAACCTGAATGCGCACCTGAGTGCCGACGTGGGCAACGGTGACGTCCACAACACCATTCTCCGGTGGGAACTTGATCGCGTTCGAGAGCAGGTTGGACAGGGCCTGACACAGCCGTGTCCGATCAAAACTGGCACGCAGGTCCGGGCTGCTAATGGACAACCGGATGCCAAGCCGATGCTGGGTGGCCAGGGGCTGAATCTCCTCAAGAACGTCACGGACGGGCTGTTCAAGGCCCTCGACCCTCAGATCCATGGTCATGTTTCCGCTCACCAGCTTTTCGATGTCCAGGAGATCGTCGATCAGGTGCCTGAGCTGGTCGGTGTTACGCCGTGCAATGTCCAGCATCCGGGTCGTTCTTTCGTCCAGCGGGCCGGTGGCACCGCCAAGTATCAGTTGAAGGGATCCTGAGACGGATGTAAGGGGCATGCGGAGTTCATGACTGACGGTGGAAATGAACTGGTTCTTGATTTCATCGATCTTGTGGCGCTCATCGACATCGGTGATATAACCGTGCCAGAGAATGCTGCCGTCGGGGAGCACCTCGGGCCGGGCCAGGCCTCCACCCAGTGCCACCCTCCTTGCCATCGGATTCGGTACGCGTGTTGCCAGTGTTGCAGTGTGCGGGCGAACTGCTCGATGGACGCAGCAACCCCGGCCAGGTCGTCTGGATGAATCCGATCGAACACCGGAGCCGCGTCCACCGCCGCCTGCTCCGCCGTGATGCCGTAGATGTCCTGGATGCCCGGGCTCGTGTAGGGAAATGCGCTGCGCCCATCCGGCCATAGCCGGTACTGGTAGAGCATGCCGGGTATCTGGGTGACCAGTTTGTTCAGCGTTTCCGTGTGCTTTTGCTGGTACACGGTGTCGGCGACCCAACGCGCTAGCAGCGTGACAAACATTTTTTCGGTTTCGGTGAAGGGGCGGCTTCTTGGCTGGCGGGAGGAGAAATTCACCGTGCCGAACAGCTCGCCGTCGACCCAGAAGGGTGCCGCCAGATAGCACTCAAGACCAAACCGCCGGTATGCCACATGATCCCCATATTCCGACTGCCCCATATGATCTGTGGCCAGAGCTTCCCGGGACCGGAGCAGCAGGGAGCAGTACGTCTGGTCCAGAGGGAAAGTGCTGCCGTTGACGGCGTCGCCACCACCCAGAGTAAATTGCCAGTGTACCGTGTAGGCCTGGCCGGTGATCTTGCTGACAATGCCGGTTTCCAGGCCAAGATACTCGCAAGCCATCTGCAGGGCTCTTTCCGCCCTCTGGCAAACCGGTGGAAACGCCCAGGGATGCGATTGCCTCCCTGGGTGTCGCCATGACCCTGAACCAGGCGCTGGCCCTGTCGCTGGATGTCGGCCGGCAACTCCAGGTGGATTCCCTGCGCGCGTTGGCGTCTCAGCATCACGGCATTGCCCTGGCCGTGGCCAGGGAGGCGCAGCGTCTGGCAATCCGGGTGGGCAAGGACCCGGTTGGGTTCCAGCAGGCCGGCCTGCTCAGCCGTATTGGCGAGATGGCCGTGCTCAAGGTTCTGAACCAGTACGTCACCACTGGCGGCGAGCTGGATGAAAACGAGGCCGAACGGGCTCTGACCCAATGGGCACAGTCCTATGGAAACCGGCTCAAGGTGCAGTGGCGATTGCCGCTCGGGATGCGCGAGCTTATCGGCTCGGTGCATTACCTGCCCACTGACTGCACCCGGGAAGACCGGCTGATCATGCGGGCGGCGGCCATGATGGCAGGGGGCGAGCAGAATTCCGGGGAATGTCAGCGACTGTTGCGCCGGATTGGGCTGGATCCCGCGGACAACGCAGGGAGGCAGGATGGTGATGACTGAACGACTTGGGTTAACGGACAAGATCCTGTACGTGGAAGACGATCCCGACATTCGGGCCATCGCTGAAATAGCCTTACAGGATGTCGGGGGGTTAACCGCCCGGTTGTGCGAATCCGGGGCAGAGGCCCTGGAGCAGGCGCCGGATTTTGCGCCGGATCTGGTGTTGCTGGATGTCATGATGCCCGGAATGGACGGCCCCGCCACGTTACGGGCGCTTCGACAGGTGCAGGGCCTCGAGACGGTGCCCGTGATCTTCATGACGGCCCGCCTTCAGCGCTCGGAAATTGCAGAGTATCGTGCGCTCGGCGCGGCCGGGGTGATCCCCAAGCCATTTGATCCGATGACATTGTCCGAGCAGATTGCCGATATTCTCAACGGCCCTCCTGGTTCGAAATGACGCCATTGCCGGAGGTGCGAAGCCGCGGCATTTCCGGTAGTCTGGCCGGTCTGGATACATTCTGATTTATGAGGTCTTCATGGCATCCTCCAGCTCCCGGGACGAACTGAAAGCAAAGTTGAACCTGGAAACCTCCCGGATTCACTGGCACGAGCTGCAGACTTACTTTGCCCGTGGGCAGGTGGTGCGGGTGGCACCCGAACTGGATCTGCTGGCTGTGGCAGCGGAACTGGCGGCAGACAACAAGCCCCGGTTCGAGCAATGGCTGCAGGAAGGGCAGGTGGGTGAGGTAGCGTCGGCTACCGCGCAGGCCTGGTACGATCGCAACGCCGAATTGTGGGCGGTGGTGGTCGCTCCCTGGGTGCTGGTTCAGGACCGGTCCGGCCATGTTCTCCACTGATCGGCGCCGATCATGAAACTCCATTACTTTCACGGGCGGGGCCCGCTCCGGCATCTGGTGATGATCCAGAATGGACAGCGAGTGGAGCTGCACATACGGCCTGTTGCTGGCGGCCTCTGGGGGCTGGTGGCCCTGATAGGGCCGGATCAGGGGCAGCCGGAAGGGCAATGCCGCCGAGGACCCTGGAAGACCCAGGCCCGGGCCGAATCGGCGCTGAGAAGTATCGCCGGCACGCTGATGGGCCGCGGCTTCGAGCCCTGTCCCGAAGATTATGTGGTCTGGTCTGTGGCCGCCCAGCGCCTGGTTCGTCTGATCGAGACCGGCGCGACGGCGGCGGCTTCATCCTCCGAAACCATCCAGTTTGATCCCCTGGCCTGACAGGCCTCTATCCCTGCTTTGAGGAATACCATGCTCACCGGCGCATTGCTGATTCTCGCCCCGCTGTTTCTGGGCTTTGCCCTGGCCCTGGAAAACCGAAGGGTCATGACCCTGATTCACTACAGCGTTGAAGGGCTGGTGTATTTCATCCTCGTGCTGTTGGGGCTGGGATTGGGTCAGATGGAGGGCCTGGCCGCTCAACTGGGCGGTATGGTGGCCCAGGTACTGATGCTGCTGGCCAGCCTTTTTGTGGCCAACATGGTGGGGTTGTGGCTGTTTCATCGCTGGCAACCCATGTCACTTGAACCCGCTGAGAACGCACTGAACCACGGCTATCGCCGGCTTTTCCTGGCGGGTCTGAAGCCGCTGCTGGCGGTGGTTGTCGGTTTGCTGGCCGGATACTACCTGCTGCCGGTATTTCCAATGGTCGAAAAGCTGGCCACCTGGTCGCTGATGGTGCTGCTGTTCCTGATCGGGGTGCAACTTCGTAATGCCGGGCTGTCGCTGCGCAAGCTGCTGATGAATCGCCAGGGGCTGGGTATCGCCCTGGCCCTGGCCGCCAGTTCGCTGGTTGCCGGGGCTGCGCTCGTGCCCTGGCTGGGTCTGCCGTGGCACGATGCCCTGGCGGTGGCATCAGGATTCGGATGGTACTCCCTCTCCGGTGTGGTGATTGGAGAAGCTCTCGGGCCCGCCTGGGGCGGGGTGGCGTTCCTGAACGACGTACTCAGGGAAATTGTCGCGCTGGCGATCATCCCGATGCTCATTGCCCGTCGGCCGGCCATGGCCATCGGCTATGGCGGCGCCACCGCCATGGACTTCACACTGCCGGTCATTCGCAGCAGCGGCGGGCTTGCCTGTGTGCCCGTGGCCATTGCCTCAGGGTTTCTGCTGTCGTTCCTTTCGCCGGTGCTGATGGCCGTGTTCCTTTCTCTGGGATAAATTGATCCCGTGCAAGGCAAGATGCGGTTTTACCGGTAAGATGACAGGCGGTACACTTGCCTTTATTGACAATTGTTAATGATCTGACCAGGCCAGAACCCGATGCAGCGCCGCAGATTCCTAGGTTTAGCTCTCGCCGCCGGGTTTGCCTCTGGGGGGCTCTCTGGCTGTTGGTCCCGACCGCCCCTGACTTTTGGTATTCACCACTGGATTGGTTACGAGCCGCTTTACCTCGCCCGCGATTTTGGCTGGCTGCCGGAGTCGGTGACGCTGCGCTCCGGTTCCTCCGCGACCAGTTCCATGGAGGGCCTGCTGTCGGGATCGTTGGACGGGGCTGCGTTGACGCTCGATGAGACCATTCGTCTGATATCGAGGGGAATGGATCTGGTGGTGGTCGCAGTGGCTGATGTTTCCGCGGGCGCGGATGTTCTGGTGGTCAGGCCGGGTATCGATAGTCTGGCCGATTTGCGGGGCCGCCGCGTGGCGGTGGAGATGAACGGTGTCTCGGGCATTCTCTTACTGAAGATTCTGGAAGTGGCCGGACTGGATCGCAATCAGTTGAATCTGGTTGATCTGCCGGTCAGCCAGCATGCCGAGGCGTGGGAGCGGGGCGAGGTTGATGCGTCCGTGAGTTACGAGCCGGTGGCCTCTTTGCTGGTTCGGGCCGGAGGCGTTCGCCTGTTCGACAGCCGTCAGCTACCCGAAACCATTTTCGACCTGCTGGTTGTTACCCGCAAAACCGCCGCCGAGAACCCTGGTGCGATCGAGGATCTGGTGGCGGCTCATTTTGCCGGGCTCAAGCATCTGGTACGGGGCATCCACGACGCCTTGTATCGGGTGGCCAACCGCCAGGGCGTCTCGCCAACGGATGTTCGGCAGGCTCTGGCGACTATTACACTGCCAGACCTGGCCGCCAATCAGCGCTATCTGGCGGAGTCCGGACGAATAGAGGTTACGGCAGTTTCTCTTGCCCGGCTGATGTTCGGAGCGGGCCTGATCGCCACCCAGCCCTCCCTGCAGAACCTGAGCGATCCTTCATTTCTGCCGAGGAGGCTGTCTTGAGGAAGCGACTCAGGTTCGGTCTGCTCGTCCTCCTTCTTTCTGCGGACGTCTTTGCTGGCAGCGCCGAAGAGGGTCTAACGCTCGGTGTCTTCGCCTATCGACCGGATACCATCCTGCAGGAGCGCTACGCACCGCTTGCCGACTATCTCTCCGAGCAAGTCGGCGTCGACATCCGGCTCGAAGTCCTGAACCAGGACGCCATGAACCGCGCGGTCGCCGCCAATCGTGTAGATCTGTTCCTGACCAACCCCAGCCACTTTCTGCAGATTCGAAGTGAGCGAAGTCTTACCGGCGTTCTCGCAACTCTTATTCGTAGCTCGGGCGATGTCTCCACGACGAGTCTCGGAGGGGTCATCATCACTCGGACGGATCGCCCGGACATCGAGTCTCTTGAAGACCTGCGGGGAAAGATTATCGCCTCCCCCGGGATCCACTTCCTGGGCGGCTATCAGGCTCAGGTTCTGGAGTTGAGGGACGCAGGTGTCGATATTCGGCGGCAGAACCTGGTGCGGTACCTCGACACCCATGATCGCGTCGTTCGGTCGGTGCTCTCGGGCGACTCCGACGTGGGTTTTATCCGAACCGCCATCCTGGAGCAGATGGTGGATGAGATTCCCGGTTTGTTTGATCAGATCAAGGTGCTGAATTCCCAGCAGCTGTCGGAATTCCCGTTTGCTGTGTCAACGCGACTGTACCCCGAATGGCCCCTGGTTGCTCTGCCCCATGTTGACCCGCGTATCGTCCGGCGGGTGGCTTCGGCCCTGTTCGCCATTGAGCCGGAAGATCCGCTGGCCCGGACCATGGGCATTGCCGGATTCTCACCACCCGCGGATTACCAGTCGGTGGAGTACCTGGCGCGTACCTTAAGGGTGCCACCCTACGATCAGATGCCCCAGGTGACCTGGGTGGACGTACTGGATCAGTACCGGCTCTGGGTTGTAACCATTCTGGTTCTGCTGATCCTGCTGGTGGCCAGTTCTCTCTGGCTGGGCAAGCGCAAGCGTCAGTTGGCGACCGAGCAGAAACGCCTGAACCGACTGATTCTGAGCTGGCCACAGCCCATGCTGATGCTCAGGAACGGTGTTCTGATGGACATCAACCGGGCGGCCATGGATTTGCTCAAACACCGCTCGGGGGCGACCATGCTGGGGAGAAATCTGGCGGCGTTCTCGCCGGTCCGACAGGACGACGGCCAGATTTCCTACGAAAAGCTCGAGCAGCTTCTGGAGGGAGTCGCGGCCGACAGGGTCATGCAGAGCGAGTGGCTGCTCAGTCGCTCCGATGGTTCTGATGTCTATGTCGACATGACCCTGGCGCCGATCCACGAGAAAGGGGAGACCGATCCCCTGGTGCTCTGCTCCTGGTACGACATTACCGCCCGCAAGCAGGCGGAGCAGCGCCAGCGACTGGCAGCCAGCGTGTTTGAATGCGCCCGGGAGGCCATCTTTATCACCGATAATCACGGCATGGTGATCGATGTGAACGATGCCTACCGGGCCATTACCGGACGTTCCCGGTCCCGTGCCGTGGGGCGCCTGCCACCACTGCCCATGGACGAGGGTATCTCGGTATTCTCCAGTGCCCGCAGCCAGGGTTTCTGGATGGGGGAATTTCCAAGCCGGCACCCAAATGGTGACGAACTAATTTTATCCGCCACCATCAGCAGTGTGCGGGACGAGCAGGGCGAGGTGACCCACTTTGTCGGCATTTTTAGCGACATCAGTCGTCTCAAGGAGCAGGAGCGCAAGCTTCGCGTTATGGCGCACTACGATGCCCTGACCGCACTGCCGAACCGCGTTCTGTTTGCTGACCGCCTGCAGCAGGCTATGGCATTGACGCGTCGGCAAGGCAGCCGGCTGGCGGTGGCCTACATCGACCTGGACGAGTTCAAGCCGGTTAACGATGCCTATGGTCACAGGGCCGGTGACCAGCTGCTGGTTGAAGTGGCCAGCCGCATGCGGGCCGAGCTTCGCGAAGAGGACACCCTGGCCCGCCTGGGTGGCGACGAGTTTGCCGCCATTATCATGGACGTGCAGGACCAGAAAACACTGGAAACCCTGCTCGCTCGCCTGCTGGCGAAAATCTCGGCACCGGCCTGGGTTATGGATCACAGTGTCGAGATATCGGCCAGCATCGGCTACACGCTGTTTGCGCCCGTGCAGAACGAACAGGCACTGGAGGAGTTGGACGGTGACCAGCTGCTACGCCAGGCGGACCAGGCCATGTACCGGGCCAAACAGCAGGGTCGAAATCGCTACGTTCGCTATGCCGGAGAGGCCTTTCAGGCGTCATCACCCGGACAGTCGGCAGGCGGTTCTCCGCGCGCGGACTGAACTCAGGCCAGAAACTTCCGGACGTCGATGCGGTACTCGTCGGGATCCACTGCCCGAACAATCCGGTCGTGGGCCGCGGGCCGGGCCAGATCCAGGGTTTCGACCGGAATCGCCATGCGGAACCGGGTGTGGTAAATCACCTTGACCGTGGGCAGTCGCTGGTCGCTGTCGTTGGCTTCAACCACCACCCCAAGCCGGCCGCTTTCCAGCAGCACCAGTGAGCCCACCGGATACAGCCCTATGCAGCGAATGAACTCCTTCACCAGCACCGGGTCCAGGTGATCGCCACTCCACTCCAGCAGTTTCTTCAGGCCCTGGGTGGGCGTCAGGCCCTTGTGATACACGCGGTCTGCGGTAATGGCATCGTACACGTCGGTGATGGCCACCATGCGCCCGTATTCGGAGATTTCGTTGCCCTTCAGGCCTTCCGGGTAGCCGGAACCGTCCAGGCGCTCGTGATGCTGCGCGGCGGTGATCACGGTCAGTTCGCCGATGCCCTCGGTCGCCGCCAGGATGTCCCGAGAGTGGCGGGCGTGGAGCTTCATCACCTCGAATTCTTCGGGACTCAGGCGGCCGGGTTTGTGCAGAATATCGTCGGGCGTGAGAATCTTGCCGAGGTCGTGCAGCAGGGCGCCGACGATGGTCTGGTGGAGTACATCGGCTGACAGGCCCCGATAGTTGCCAAACAGCGACATCAGTACGCTCAGGTTGACCGAGTGCTCAAGCAGGTAGTTGTCTTTTTCCCGGATGCGGCCAAGGCAACTCAGCGCGTTGGCATTGCGAAACACCGAGTGCTGGAGTTCGTCTGCCAGTTTGTGAATCGGGGCAATATCAATGGCGCCGCCGAGCTTCACATTGTT
This sequence comes from Marinobacter sp., assembly GCF_041984545.1. Lineage (GTDB taxonomy): Bacteria > Pseudomonadota > Gammaproteobacteria > Pseudomonadales > Oleiphilaceae > Marinobacter. The sequence goes on from NZ_JBHIXV010000035.1 coordinate 17,941, forward strand.
CATGAAATCGCCCACCAGGCCCTGGGCCTGACTGTGGATCCGCTGGGCAATGACAATTTCCTCTTCGAGCGGAACCCGGGCACGCACGCCCGGTGACTGCTCGCCAGCCCTTTGCAGGGCGGACTCATTCCTTCGATCCACTTCGGCGGCGGTTTCAGAATCCTGGGTGTCGAGGCCCCGTGAGGCGTCGATGTATACGAACTGGACCCCCATCCGCCGGATCTTCTCGATGGTTTCCTCTTTTTTGATCACGCCACGCTTGCGCTGGCTGTTATGGGGAATCCAGTCGTTGTTGAGGTCGGTGATGTACATGCCGACCCGGAGGGCTGAAACCGGGACGCGCTTGATCATTCGTTGGGGAAAAACGTCCGCAGGCTGTTGGTATAAGTCTGGCTGATGACCGTGTCGAGCGGGAGCTCCTTCACCTCGGCGATCTTCTCGGCCACGAACGGCAGATAGAACGGGGCATTTTCCCGGCCCCGGTAGGGCACTGGCGTCAGGAATGGCGAATCGGTTTCCAGCAGGATCTGGTCAATGGGTGCCATGCGCACGATGTCACGCACGTTCTCCGCCTTGTTGAAGGTGGTAATGCCGTTGAAGCCGAGGCACCAGCCCTGGTCCAGGGCGTAGCGGGCCAGGCCCGGACCCGAGGTAAAGCTGTGGATTACACCGCGGCGTTTGAGCGTGTCCTCGAACTCGCCGAGAATCTCGATGGTGTCCTCATCCGCCTCGCGGCTGTGGATCACCACAGGCCGGTCGGTGTCGCAGGCAATCTGCAGCTGGCGACGGAACACCTCGCGCTGGACGTTCCGGTCGGCGTTGTCATAGAAATAATCGAGACCGATTTCGCCCACGGCGACAATTTTTGCATCCCGGGCGTGGGCGCGAATCTCGGTCTCGACGTCGTCGGAGTAGCTTTCCGCATCGTGCGGATGAATACCCTGGGTACCGTAGACCCAGGGTGCAATCTGGCTGAGCTCCCGCACCCGGGACAGGTTGTCCGGTGACACCGCGATCGTAATCACCTTCTCGATGTTCACGCCCCGGGTCTGCTCCAGGGTGTCCTCGAGAGGACGATCCTTGAGGTAATCGAGGTGGCAGTGAGTTTCGATGATCGGCTGATCGAAAACGGGAATTTCGCGACGTTTTTTGCTCATTGTCCGGAACCAGACTCCAATGCAACCAGGGACATGGCTGCTATTCTGTGAATTTGGTCACGCAAGTCTACCAGCTTGTTCGATTGTTGGCGTGTATTACATTCATAGGCAGTCGTGTGGGGCCGTTGGAGCGGCCGCGAACGAGGCAACGGGAGAAACGAATGCACATTGTGGTCGTCGGTGGTGGTGTTGTGGGAATGACCACCGCCTATGAACTGAGTCGCCGGGGGCATTCGGTAACCCTGCTCGAGCGCCATGCCGTCGCCGGCAACGAAACCAGCAGGGCCAATGCCGCCCAGCGCTCCTATGGCGTGGTGTACCCCTGGGCCGATCCGGCCATGGTGTTCAAGGCCATCCCCTGGATTCTCAAGCAGGATGGCCCCCTGAAGCTCCGGTTCCCGCCCTCGGTGGAAACCCTGAGGTTCATGGTGAGCACCCTCCGCTATGCCTGGTCGCCGGGCCTGTTCGGCCTGAACCGCCGGGCCATGCTCCGCCTGGGCATCCACAGCCGGGAGCGTTTCCTGGCGCTTGAACAGGAGCTTGACCTGTCCTTCGACGGCGACCATCGCGGCTTGCTGCATCTGGCCAGCTCGCCGGACGCGATGGAAGGATACCGGGCCACTCATGACCTGCTGAACGAGCTGAACATTCCTTCCCGCCTGCTCACACCGGAGCAGGTCCGGGAAGCCGAACCCGGCATGGTCGGCAGCGGGCCGCTTCATGGTGCCCTGAGCTACGACACCGACGGCACCGGCGACTGCCATCTGTTCTCGAAGGGGCTGGCAACGGCCTGCGAGGCAAACGGCGTGAAGGTGCGCTACGACGTGGAAGCCGAGCGCCTGATCGCGGACGCTCGGCGGGTCAGTGCCGTGTTGGTCCGAAACCGCGACGGCACCTCGGAGGCCCTGGACGCCGATGCGGTAGTGATCAGCGCCGGTTGCTGGTCCAACCATCTGGTTGAGCCCCTGGGCCTGCACCTGCCGATCTATCCGGTGAAAGGCTACAGCCTGACGGTGCCCATGACGGACCCCGATCGTGGCCCAACGTCGACCATCCATGACGACAATTACAAAGTCGTCTCAACCTGCCTGGGCAACCGTCTGCGGGCCACAGGATTTGTCGAACTGGCGGACTTCAACCGCGATATTCCGGAGGCCAGACTGGCGACCATCCGCAAATCGGTCGAGTCCCGGTTCCCCGGCTGCGCCAACCTCGACGCCGCCGAAACCTGGACCGGATTCCGTCCCATGACCCCGGATGGGCCAGCCATCATCGGCCGCGGCCCCAGAGAGAACCTCTATTTAAACACCGGCCACGGCACCTTCGGGTGGACCCTGTCCGCTGGCAGTGCCGACGTCATCGGCCAGGTCATCGATGGCGAGGAACCTACCATCTGCCTGGACGCCTTCCGCCCGGGAAGATTTCAGGAATAGTTTCCGTAGATAGTTGCGCGCAAAAGGCCCGGGAGCCGGACGGATAAGCCTTCCCGGGATCGTCGAAAACATGGATGTTTTCGTCGAGCGTACATGGAGGTATTCACAGCGTATCCCGGGAAGGCTTATCCGTCCGGCTCTTCCGCGAGACAAAACGCGCTTGAGAGTCGAGGGCACGTTCGATGTTCGAGCAAAGCGTATGCACAAACCCGATATCCCGGTCTGACAGCAACGGCAGCCGCTCAAAGACCCACTGGGACAGCTTCCCCTCGGGCGGCGTGTCCAGCTCCGGCAGCAGGCCCTCCAGGCGACCGCGCAGCGCGCCCAGGCGATTCGGGTCGGCGGAATCTGCTTCCTGAAACTCGGCAACCGACAAGCCGGACATTTCCCAGGCATACAGCATCACGGACTGAGCGAGATTCAGCGACGGGTAGGCGACCTTCATGGGGATGCCGGTCAGCAGGTCGCACTGGGCCAGCTCCTCATTGGAGAGGCCCCGATCCTCGCGGCCGAACACCAGTGCGGCGGTGGCTACGGACGAGCCTTTGCTGGCCAGAACCTCCCGCAGGCGCGCGGGGCTGTGCCAGTCCTGGCGCTGGTGCCGGGGCTTGGCCGAGGTGCCCATCAGAAGGTCTACGGAGTTTCTTACCGCCGCCAGATCGGGGAAAATGCGCGCATTGTCCAGGATGTGGTCGCTGCCGTGGGCGAGCCAGTGGGCTTCCGGGCGGGTATGCAGCTCAGAATTCACCAGCCAGAGCTCGCCAAAGCCCATGGTGCACAGGGCGCGGGCCGCCGCTCCGACATTCTCCGGAACCTTGGGTTCAACAAGTACAAAGGCCAGTTGCATGACGTTACCTCCGGCGGCGAGTTTACACCAGGGCGCGGCATCTTTTTACCAGCGTTGGCGACAACTCAACGACTGGCTGGTGGCCCATCGGGCGTTCTGGCAACCGGCGCCGTTCATGACGCCGGAGCTTGAGTGGGTGCGTCAGTATCCGGAGCTTGCCGATTGGCTGATGGCACAACCCGATGACGCCTGCCAGCGCCTGGACGATGCCCCCGAACGGCTGGCGCAGCAGGCTGCCCGGTGGGTCCCCGACCTCGTCCATTACGAGGCTCTGGTGCAACTGCCGGTGCTCTCACCATCGACGGACGGCGTGGCGGCGGCGACACTTCCTGAAATCCGCGCCACCGATATGCCTGGTCGCAAGCGCCTTCAGGCAGGGGCCTTCACCTCGGCCCTGTTGCCACTCTCAAAACCGCCCCTGGACTGGTGTTGTGGCAAGGGGCACCTGTCACGAACTCTGGCACCGCACTGCCCCGGCCCGGCTACCGGGTATGAATGGGACGGGGAACTGGTCCGTGATGGCAACCGCCTGGCCGTGCAGTTTGGCGACCGGGTGTCGATCCATTGCCAGGATGTCATGGCCCCGAATCTGACGCTGCCGGCGGACCACCACGGTGTGGCCCTGCATGCCTGTGGCGACCTGCACCGGCAGTTGCTCAAACGTGGCGCCCTGGCGGGCCTGCCCCGGCTCAGCCTCTCGCCCTGCTGTTATCACCTTACCGCTGCCGAGCACTATCGGCCGCTCTCAAGCCAGGGCTCGGGCCATGAACCAGCACTCGAACTCACCCCGAATGACCTGCGCCTGGCAGTGCAGGAAACCGTGACTGCCCCCGCCCGGGTGCGTGAGCAGACCCGCCGGATCAGCCAGTGGCGGCTGGGCTTTGACGGGCTTCAGCGAGCGTTGAGAGGACAGGATGACTATCTGCCCGTACCGTCGCACCCGCCGCGACTGGTCAACGAGGGTTTCGAGGCGTTCTGCCGCTGGGCGGCGGCAAAGAAAGGCCTGGCGCTGCCTGCGGGCCTGGATTTCAGCCACTGGCAGGCGTTCGGTGAGCGACGGTTTGAGCAGGTGCGGCGGTATGAGCTGGTGCGCCACCTGTTCCGGCGCCCGCTGGAACTCTGGATGGTTCTGGATTACGCGGTGTATCTGGAAGAGCAGGGCTACCGGGTAACCCTCGGAACCTTCTGTGAGCGATCGCTGACGCCTCGAAACCTGCTGCTGGATGCGGTCAGGGCTTGCGATACTCCACCCGCTCCACACAGCCATCCCTGAAATACACGTAGGTGAGTTCGTACAGCGCGCCGTAGTAGCGGGTCTGGTAGATCCAGACTTCCTGTGGGCTGGTGTAGGTCTCCGGCGGATTGCCGAAGGCCCGGCGCACGTTATCCCGGGTCATGCCCTGAACAACCTGTTCGCGAACCAGGTAGCGGCGCAGGTCGTTGGAGTTGATGAACCGGCAGGTGCCGGGCTCCTGTTCCGGATCACTGGCCTCGCCCTCCGAATCCTCCGCATCCGGTGTCGTTGCGGGCAGGTTCTGGTCAAAGCGGCCGCCAATCCGATTGTCCTCAAGCCTGATTGAACGGGCGTCTTCGCCACAGGGTCGATCTGAAAACACCGGGCTGCCATTCACCTCGCAGCGGAATACCTCCGCCTGTACCCAGGCGGCCGGGGCAGTCAGGGTGATCATGAGCATCAGGAATCGACGCATCGTTTTCCCCGAGTGTTTTCAGAAACAGAAAAGGCGCCCGCAGGCGCCTTTTCCAATTGTCAGGTCACTCCGCTGAGTGCATTGATCTAGCGGCGAACCTGAATGCGTGCCTCCACCCGGCGGTTCTCGGCACGGCCTTCGGCGGTCTCGTTGGAGGCAATGGGCTGCTCCTCACCATAACCTACGGCTTCCACCCGCGCCGGATCAATCCCCAGCGGGCCTGTCAGCCGTGCGGCAACCGATTCGGCGCGACGCTGGGAGAGGAACTGGTTGTAACCCGCTTCGCCCCGGCTGTCGCTGTGACCCGCGATTTCAACCACGGTTTCCGGGTTCGCTTTCATGAACTCCGCAACCCGACGGATCTCGTTGTCGTAGGCATTGCCGATGATCGAGCTGTTGGTCGGGAACTGCACCTCGATGGTGAAGGTCTGGATGGTCTCGGTGACGCCTTCACAGCCAGTTTCATCGACCTGGGCGCCGGCCGCCGTGTCCGGGCACTGGTCCTTGCTGTTCACAACGCCATCGTTGTCGCTGTCCAGTTCACAACCACGGCTGTTCACCTCTGCGCCGCTGGGCGTGGCGGGACACTGGTCGCGGGCGTCTGCCACGCCGTCGCGATCGGCATCGGGTTCACAGCCGTTGCTGTCAACGGGTGCGCCCGCCGGTGTGCCCGGGCACTGGTCCCGGTTATCGGGTACGCCATCGCCATCCGCGTCGGCCGGACGTGCCGGTACCGGCTTGGTATCAGCCACCGTGCGGGCGAACGCGAAGCTGATGCCCAGGGACACCTGGGTGTCGAAGGTGCTTTCGTCAATGCCGTGGAACTCGCGGAGGTCGCCGCGCAGAGACACGGTGTCGTTGATGTTGTAGCGAACACCGGTGCCCACGTTTACCCGGGTCTCGTCGTGGTTGCTGCCAGCGGTCAGCGGACCAGCGGGGTCTTCGCCGAAATCAGCGTGTCCGGCGCCAATGGAAACATACGGATTCCATGCTTCGTCAGGCCCGGCGAAGTAATAAGTCCCGTCTACCCGAATCTCGTCGAACTCGGATTCGCCCGCAACGTATTTGCGGTCAGCGTCTGCACGCGAGTAAAGGGCTTCGACGGACCAGTTGGGCAAAAAGCGGTACTCGACGCCCACACCGAAGGTGCCGGTTTCGCTGAGATCGCGCTTGTCGTCAAACAGCTGGAATGCGGCAAAGGGATTGATGTAAACGGTTTCCTGACGGTCTGCCAGGGCGGGTGTTGCTATAGACGCGGCCAGCACGGCCGCAGACATCGGACGAATGACGTTCATTCGGAACCTCCTGTTCGTTATCGTGACTGCGCCACTACCGCCTGCGGGCAGGGTCTCGCAACGCAGTGGACGGTAGTAGGCCAAAAAACACAAAAAAATGAAACAGACTGTTACATCCGCATTTGTACCAAGCCTACGGTGTGAATCGGCTTTTGTATCAGTCGTATCAGGCCAGGTGCGTAAAATACAGGTGGGCGCTTTTCTTGCTGAAGTTGAGTGTATCGCCGCTGTCGAAGCGCACCTCGAACGAACTCTCGTCCTCTCTGACAACCGAGCCTGCGCCGAAAATGGTATGGCTGAGCCGGGCGGAATGCCAAAGAGGTTCGGTGACGGGTTTTGCAACCGCCGCCTGGCCTTCGAGCTCCACACCCTCCCGCTGCGCGTAGCGCAGGCTCACGGGCGTTAACGGAGCCTGCAGACGGGTCGCGTGGGCCTGTGCCGGGTTGCGCTCATCGAGCCAGCGGCCGAATTCGTCAGCCAGCCCGAAACAGCACTCCTCGATAAAGCGGCTAGGCCCCATGTCACCGTCCAGGTGGGGCTGCTGGCTGGCGGGCCGGGTAATCAGGTGGAGCTGTCTGCGGGTCCGGGTCATGGCCACATAGAGCAGGCGCCGCTCGCTTTCCAGAAAGCTTCGGGCATCGTCCTGGGGCCGGGGGCTGTAGGGCAGGTACTTCTCCTGCAGACCGGGAATGATCACCGTGGGCCACTCCAGACCCTTGGTGCGGTGGATGGTAGAGAGCAGCACACCGGCTTCCTGCTTCTCCCCCGCCTGCTGTTTCAGCGCTTTCAGGTGGTCGAGGGCGCCATCGGCCGTGACGTCCAGGCTCTTCAGATACTGCCGGAATCCCTGCACCGTATCGATACGTTCCTCGGCGCTGTCGTGGGTCAGGGCCAGGCTGCGAATGCCCTCGTAGAGATCGGTGTGCTCGGCATAGACGCTGATCAGCCCTGCCACCGGTCCCGAATAGCCCCTTAGCTGCGTGAGAACCTCGCCAAGCTTTCTGAGCTTGCGGGCCGCCATCGGTGCGAGGGCATCGAAATCCAGGGCCAGCAGGCGCTCGTGCCAGCCGTCGGCAAATCCGGCCAGGAATCGGGCCAGCTGTTCCAGTTCCGGTTCCTTCAACCCGACGTGCGGAAAGCGCAGCAGTTGGCGGGCCAGCTCCAGCCGATCCTCATCTGGCAGATTGGCCAGCCTGCCGGTCACCACCATCAGCAGGGCGGTGATCGCCTGCACTTCACGGCTGAACAGAGCGCCCTTGCCGGCGTCGATTCGATAGGGAATCTGCCGGGCCAGCAGCTTCAATTCGATGGGCACACTCTGGCTCCAGACTCGGAACAGGATGGCGGCATCCGCAAGCGCCGTCTCCGACAGGCCCTGGAGGATCTGCAGTACCGTGTCGGCATCGCTCTCCGCCCGGTGCAGCGTGATGCCGGTATCGGGCGTGGACGGGTGCGAGTGACACAGCACATCCTTGCGGCCGGTGTTGTTGCAGATCAGATGATTGGCCAGCAGGGCCACGCGATGGCCATAGCGGAAGGTGTAGCTGAGGGTCTGTTCGAGCGGGCTCTCGAACTCATCGCTGAAGCGCCGGAGAATAAACTCCGGCCGGGCGCCGCGAAACTCGTAAATGGTCTGGTCCGGGTCGCCCACCACCGTCACCCGGGCCCGGTCGCCGGCCACGTAGCGCAGCAGCAGGTGCTGTATCTCATTGGTGTCCTGGTACTCATCCACCAGGATCAGATCCATCTTGTTGGCCACCAACCGTTGCAGGGGCGGGTTCTGGTGAATGGCCATGACCGGCTCATAGAGCATGTCCGCGTAACTGATCCGGCCCTGGCTCTTGCGCCACTGCTCGAAGCTGTGGAACAGATCAATCAGGTATTTGTGTTTGTCCGAGTAGCCGAGCTCCTCGAACACAACCTCCACCGGTGACAGCGTGGTTTTCACCCGATCAATGAACCCCGTCGCTGTCTCCACGAAATCCTTCTTGTTGCGTCGGATCTCATCGGCCAGGTCCTCGGGCGCCAGCCTGCGGGTCAGTTGCCAGGCCTGGAAACTGATCTCCTGCTCGGTCAGGATCTTCTCCGAAAACCCCGGCAGATAGCCTTCCCGTACAAACCGCTTGTACAGCCGCAGGCCCATGGCGTGATAGGTCCGGATTTCCGGGAGTGCCATCCCGCTGCCGGCACAGACCTCCTGCAGCTTGCGCTCGAAATCCACCCGGGCGCTGCGATTGAACATCAGTACCAGAACCCGGTCCGGGTCATGGCCCTGCTCCAGCAGATACCGGATCCGCCAGGCCAGCGTCGACGTCTTGCCACTGCCCGCCACCGCAGTAATCACCGCGTGCTCGTAGCCCGCGGTAATGATCGCCCGCTGCTCGTCGGTGAGGTAATCCGGCAGGCTGGTGGTGTCGGGAATTTGGGGTTCGGTCGGCATGGCCGGTATTGTAACGGCCCGCTGGTAGAGCGGATACCGCTACCGCATAATTGAACCCTTCTCCAAACTTGCTGCCCCCGAAACTGAAAGGTCTCGATAAAATGGAAATGTCCGAATCAATCAACGTGCTAGGCGAAAAACTGGAAACCTGCGGCAAGGATCCGATCACCGGCTTCTACCGCGATGGCTGCTGCAACGTCGGCCCCGATGACTTCGGCCTGCACGCCGTATGTGCCGTTGTCACCGACGACTTCCTGGAATTCTCCAAAGCCCGCGGCAACGACCTCAGCACCCCCAGGCCCGAGTTCGGCTTTCAGGGTCTGAAAGCCGGCGACAGCTGGTGCCTGTGTGCGGCCCGCTGGCAGGAAGCTTTCGAAGCCGGCTGTGCACCCAGGGTGCGGTTGCGCGCGACCCACCGCGCGGCCCTGGAAAAATGTGCACTCGAAGACCTCAAGGCCAACGGCGCTGACCTGAGCTGATGAACCAACCGGGACCGGACGCCGAGGCCGAGGTTATCCACTGGCGTGACCTTCAGGCCAGCCTCGCCGCCAATGGCCAGCGCCGACTGGTTTTGATCGAGGGCGATCGGGAAGACGCGCTGCTATGGCTCCGGCAGCGGCTGCCCGGCCTCGATTTCGACCAGGGCCTGTGGACCGGTCCGAAAGTTGATAGCCCTGACGGACGCCTGGTGCCAATGGCCCCGACCCGGGCCCGGTCCTGGTTGGGGCGGGAGCTTCCGCTCGTGGTGTGGGACGGCCGGCAGGGCAATCCTCCTGATGATCTGGCCGCACTGACCGGCGCGCTGACGGCCGGGGGCCTGTTGTTCTGGCTGATGCCGCCGCTGTCAGACTGGTGTCGGTTTGCCGACCCCGATTACGCGAGAACCGGGCTGGACCATGGCGGTGAGCATCCTTTTGCTGGCCGCATGTCAGCCCTCCTTGCCGATCATAAGGCGGTGATCCGGGTCAGCCCAGGCAGGGCCTCCTTGCCATTGATTCCGCCATTGCCCGAAGTCCCGTTTGCTGTCGGCACCACCAGCGATCAGCAGCAACTGATCGAGCGCCTGGTCCGGTTCGGGTTTGGCCGGCGGCGTCGACCGCTGGTGATCACCGCAGACCGGGGCCGGGGCAAGTCCGCGGCAATGGGTATGGCGGCGGCAGAGCTGTTACTGAAGGGACGACAGGACATTATTGTCACCGCGCCTTCGGCGCAAAGCACTGACACCCTGTTCCGTCATGCCAGTGTCGTCCTCGCCGACGTCCTGACCGAGAGCGGTGATGAGGAGCGAGGCAACGCCAGAGGTAAGAAGCGGCTTGGCACCCCCGCGGATGAAAAGTGCCTGGTTACCCGCTCAGGCGCGCGCCTGAGGTTTGTGCCGATCAGGACGCTGCTGGCGTCCCGGCCGGAGGCGGAAGTCATACTGGTTGACGAAGCTGCCGCATTGCCCGCGCCCCTACTGAAATCGGTGCTGCTGGGCTGGCCCAGAGTGGCGTTCGCTACCACAGTCCATGGTTACGAGGGCGCCGGGCGCGGCTTTGCCATCCGTTTCCGGCAGGTGCTGGATGAAAAGACACCCCAGTGGCAGGCCGTGACGCTGACGGCGCCGGTACGCTGGGCGCAGAGCGATCCCCTGGAAGCGCTGGTCTCGGAACTGTTTCTGCTGGCCGCCGACGGTGACGTTGGACTCACTCGACCAGAGACAGCCGAAGCGCCTGTCATCGAGCCCTTCCAGCCTGCCCACGCTTCCGACCAGGTGCTTGCGGAGGCGTTCGGGTTGCTGGTGGACGCCCACTACCGCACCAGTCCCGCCGATTTACGGCAATGGCTGGATGATCCCCGTGCGCGCAGCTGGCGTGCAACGCTGAACGGTCGCACCGTCGGCGTGCTCTGGAGTACCGAGGAAGGCGGGTTTTCGCCGGTACTGGCCGGGGAGGTCAGCCTGGGTACCCGGCGGGTACGGGGCCATCTCCTGGCGCAGTCATTGGCCAGTCACAGCGGCTATCCTGAGGCGGCTGCCCTGAAGGGCCTGCGGGTGGTGCGGGTGGCCGTGGCGGATGAATTCCGGCGCCTGGGCATCGGGCGCCGCCTGGTGGATGCCGCCAGGGTTGCTGCGACCGAGTGCGGTATCGATTACCTGGGTACCAGTTTCGGCGGCAGTGTCGATCTGGTGGCCTTCTGGCAGGGCTGCGGCCTCGGCGTGGCGCGCATGGGCTTGCAGCAGGAAGCCTCCAGTGGGGAGTACCCGATCCAGATGATGCGCGGGCTCTCGTCAGATGGGCTGGAACTGGCCGAGCGCATCCGCAGCCGCCTGGTCAGTCACTGGCTCACGTTGCTACCGGACAACTGGCCGGAGCTGGAGCCTGAACTGCTGGCGCAAGTGACCGCAGACCTGCCGGGCGGCCCGGCACTCAATGCCGAGGACCTGCGGGAACTCCACCAGTTTGCCCACGGACACCGGGGCTTTGCCGTGACGGTTCCGGTGCTGAGAAAACTGGGCCAGGCCCCCGGTGTGATGGCCTGGCTCGCGCAGCATCCGTCGCTCGGCCTCTGGTGTCTCGGCGTGATGCAGGGTCGACCCTGGTCCTGGCTGCAGGCGGAGACTCTGTGTCTGGGCCAGAGAGACGGAGAGGATCGCCTGCGGCAACTGGTGCGCGATCTGCTCGAAAATGGGCCGGAGTTGTGAACGACTCGATTTAATTCCTGCCGGCGCCTGACCAGAATAGGGGCCTTTGCACTCCCACAGAGAACACCTGTTATGGCCAAGGAAATCGGCGCCCCCCGTTTGTTGCTGCTTCTGATTCTGGTTTTCCCGTTGCTGTCCGGCTGCGCGTCGAAGGATCCCACGGTCACCCTCAGCCCGGAGGCACTGGCCGAGGCTGATGACCTGCTGGTTTCAGCGGCGGCCAAGGGCGAGAAGCGGCGCGTTGAACTGCTCTTGTCTGCCGGCGCCAACGTGAATGCCACCGACGCCGAGGGCTATACACCGGTAATGCGCGCCGCCGAGAACGGACACCTGTCGGTGGTACGAACCCTGCTGGCGGCCGGCGCCAACGTCAATGTCAGCCAGGCGGGTGAATCCGTGCTGATGAAAGTAGTGGCCAGTGGCAATCTGCTGACTGCGGAAATGCTGTTGTCTGCGGGCGCCGATGTGAATTACCAGACCGGCAGCGGCCGCACGGCGCTGGACGTGGCCCGGGCCATCAACCACCGTGACCTGGAAATGCTGCTGGTGCAGGCGGGCGCGAGGCTCTAGTAGTCAGTCCAGCCCCATCGGATCCGCGGCGTCATTCCACTCCGGGCGAAAGTGGGCGGCCACCACCTCGTCCGGCACCTCGGCCACACCCGCATAGCTCCAGTGAGGGTGAAAATCCTTGTCGATAGCCAGTGCCCGGACGCCTTCCCTGAAATCGGGCCGGCGAAGGCACTCGGTGACCATGGCCAGTTCCATCCGCAGCACGTCCTTGAACGACATCTGCTGGGCCTTTTTCAACTGGTTCCACACCAGCCAGGCCGACACCGGGCAGCCGTTTCTGAGGGTGTTCATGCAGCTATGCCACCAGGTGCAATCCACCTCCGCCGCCAGTAACTGATCAACGATCTCGGGCAGTTCATCACCGGCGCTCAGTCGGGCAATCCGCTGCTCGTGACGTTCGAGATGACTGGCGGGCAAGGCGCGGTAGTCCGGGGTCTGCATCTGGCCAAGCAGACGGAACAGCCGGTTGTCGTCAGCGGCCCGCTGTCCGGTCCAGCGCTCTGACGCCAGTCGATCCAGCAGGCGGTGGCGATCCTCCGGTTCAATTGCCATGTCGGCAAGGCCGACCCGCAGGGCGTCGGTTACATTCAGCCGTGCGCCGGTCAGACCCATGAACAGACCGAGCCGCCCGGGCAGCCGGTTCAGGAACCAGCTCGCCCCCACATCGGGGAACAGGCCGATGGTGATTTCCGGCATGGCCAGGGTTACGTCCGGTGTTACCAGCCGGTAGCGACAGCCGGCAAGCAGTCCCATTCCCCCGCCCATGACCACACCGTGGGCCAGACCAAGAAGCGGTTTGGGGAAGCGGTGCAGCAGGTAGTCGAGGCGGTATTCCTTGCGGAAAAAGCGCAGTGTCTGGTCCTCGTCCTCCGGCGTGACCATGGCCTGGTACAGCGCCCGGATGTCGCCCCCGGCACAGAAGGCTCTCTCGCCGGCGCCCTGGATCACCACAAGGCAGATACGGTCGTCCTCGGCCCAACGCTCGAGAACGTTCAGCATCTGGTCAACCATCGGCTCTGAAAGCGCATTGAGCCGGGCGGGTGCATTGAGTGTCAGAACGCCAATATGGCCTTCACGACAGGCGAGTTCCTGGGCCTCTGCGGTCATTGAGGGCATCTCCGAAAAATGAAAATAAACCTTGTTGTCAAACTGGTCGTATTCTCTGGTGCGCCGTTACTCTGCATCGGCAATCGTGCCCGCAAAAGAGGACGAACGTCGCACGAGGGTCCTTGACCTATCACATTTGAGGATCTCAGGCTGTGTGCTATAAGTGCAGGCCAGTGTTGGTAAGTGCAAGCCAATCGATTATTCGGCCTGCGAGGCCGGTTGCACATCCTGATGATAATGATGAGAGGGTAAAGAGAATGAGCTTGAAACACTACGTTGTTGCCGGAATTTTCGCACTCGGCGCGGTCAGCCCGGCCGTCGTTTCTGCGGCAGGTGATGCGGCTGCCGGCAAGTCCAAGGCTGCGGTTTGCGCCGCCTGCCATGGTCAGAACGGCATTGCCCAGATCCCGACCTATCCCAACCTGGCTGGCCAGAACGAGCAGTACCTCGTGATGGCTCTGAAAGCCTACAAGAACAAGCAGCGGACCGGTGGTCAGGCCGCCATCATGCAGGGTCAGGCCGCGAACCTGAGCGACCAGGACATTGCTGATCTTGCCGCGTATTACGCGAGCCTGCCCGCAGGGGGCAAGTAAGGCCTCAGTGGGTCAGCGAGCGGCTCAGGCCGCTCCGCTGACAATCCGGTAGCTCGGCCGATAAGCCGACGAGCCGGGCAGCTTCATCCGGTTCTGGGCCACGAACTGCTCCAGCATGGCTTCCAGCGGCTTGATCAGACTCGGGTCGCCGGAAATCTCGAACGGCCCTTTTTCCTGAACCTGCCGAATCCCGCCTTCTTTTACGTTTCCGGCCACGATACCGCTGAACGCCTTGCGTAGGTTGGCGGCAATCAGGTGCACGGGCTGGTCGCGATGCAGCTCCAGTGCGCGCATGTTGTCGTGATTCGGCTCGAAGGGGAGCTGGAACACCGGGTCGATTTTCAGCATCCAGTTGAAGTAGTACGCATCCTGCATGGCCCGCCGGAAGGTCTCGACGTCTTTCATGCCCTTTTTCATGGTCTGGGCGACCCGGACCGGATCGTCGATGATGATTTCGTACTTGCTGGCGGCCTCATCGCCCAGGGCGTTGCGGATGAACTTGTCGATCATCTCGAAGTATTCCGCGTTTTCCTTCCGGCCGGTGAATACTACCGGGAAGGGCAGGTCGGCGTTATCCGGGTGCAGGAGAATGCCCAGCAGATAGAGGATTTCCTCGGCTGTTCCCACGCCCCCCGGGAACACGATCACGCCATGACCACAGCGCACGAACGCTTCCAGGCGCTTCTCGATATCCGGCATGATCACCAGCTCGTTGACGATGGGATTGGGCGCCTCGGCGCCGATGATCCCGGGTTCGGTGATGCCAATGTAGCGGCCGTTCTTCACCCGCTGCTTGGCGTGGCCGATAGTGGCGCCTTTCATCGGGCCTTTCATGGCGCCGGGGCCGCAACCGGTGCAGATACTCAGCGCCCGGAGCCCGAGCTGGTGCCCCACTTCCTTGCTGTACTGGTATTCGTCGTTGCCGATTGAGTGGCCGCCCCAGCACACCACCAGGTCCGGCTGGCGCCCGGCCTGCATCACCCGGGCGTTGCGCAGGATGTGAAAGACGAAATTGGTGATTTCCTCGGGATCGTCCCGCCGGAATCCCGCCGCCGACTGGGGAATCGAGTGGGAATAGATGATGTCCCGCAGTACCGAGAACAGGTGCTCTCGCAGTGCCCGCAGCATTTCCCCGTCTACAAACGCGTGGGCCGGTGCATTGATCAGCTCCAGCTTCAGGCCGCGAGGCTGGGGCACCAGGCGCACATCGAAATCGGAGTGGGCTTCCATCAGGGCCTTGCAGTCGTCGGTCTCGATGCCCGTATTGAGAACGGCCAGGGCGCACTGGCGAAACAGGCGGTACAGGCCGCCCTCGCTGCGGTCCTTGAGCCGGTTCACTTCATGGTTGGAGAGAATTTCAAGGCTGCCCTCGGGAGAAACCAGGGCATTGATGGTGATTTCCTGCATTAACGGCGGAGCTCCTGAATGTTTCGGCAATGCCCGATTTTGAGGCATAGAGTCAAAACGGTACACTAAGCGCTTTCCATTTCATACGCCACCCGACGAAATTCCGATCTATGAAACTGCTTATCCGTCCCGCCCCGGAAGTTGCGATCAAGAGCAAGCCCGTCCGCCGCCAGCAGATGCGTCACCTGCGGCAGAATATCCGCAAGCTGCTGGCCCGGCTGGATGCCGAGATCCGCGTGGAAGGCAGCTGGGACCGGGTGGATGTGGAGGTGCCGGATGGCCGCGGCCTGTCCGGGCCGGTGATTGAGGCCCTGCTGCGCATCCCTGGCATTTCCACCATTCAGGAAATTGCAGCTTTTCCGCTGGTGAGCCTCGAGGATGTGGCTGACAGGGCGGTTGCCGCCTTCGCTGAGCGCTTGAACGGCAAGACGTTTGCCGTCAGGGCCCGCCGTCACGGGGAGCATGATTTTCGTTCGATCGACCTGGAGCGGGCAGTGGGTGCTGCCCTCATGCAGGCATCGAATGCCGCTGGGGTTGACCTCAAGGCGCCTCAGGTGGAAGTGCGGGTGGAGGTGCACGGTGACCAGTTCCACATCGCCCACCGCAAGCATCGCGGGCTGGGCGGTTACCCGCTGGGCAGCGTCGAGAATGTGCTGACCCTGGTGTCCGGTGGCTATGACTCCTCGGTGGCGGCCTACCTGATGATGCGTCGCGGCCTGCGCAATCATTTCCTGTTCTTCAACCTTGGCGGCACCGCCCATGAGGTCGGCGTGCGCCAGGTGGTGCACTACCTCTGGGACCGTTACGGGGCATCCCACAGCGCCAAATTTATTTCCGTGCCTTTCGAGGGCGTGGTGGCCGAAATCATGCGCTCGGTCAGTCACCGGCACTGGGGCGTGGTGCTGAAGCGCCAGATGCTCAGGGCAGCCGCGGACATCGCCCGCAAGAACAACGCGGTTGGCCTTGTGACGGGTGACGCCGTGGCCCAGGTATCCAGCCAGACCCTGAGCAACCTCAACGTGGTGGACCGGGCCAGCGACGAGGTGGTGCTGCGGCCCCTGGTGTCCATGGACAAGGAATCCATCATTCGCATTGCCCGGGAGATTGGCACCGAGTCCTTTGCCCGGACCATGCCCGAATACTGTGGCGTGATCTCCCAGAAACCGGCCACCCGCGCGAAACTGCATCGTGTGGAAGAAGACGAGGCTCAAATGGATGCATCGGTGCTGGCGGCCGCCATTGAGGCCAGGGACGAGACGCCGGTGAACCGGCTGCTGGATACCACGGTGACCCCGGAGGAGGTGGAGCTGGTCCAGACGCCGGCGGTGGATGATGTGATTATTGATGTACGCCACCCCTCGGAGGGGGAACAGTCACCGCTGACTCTCACCAACAACGAGATTCTGCACATCCCGTTTTATGAGCTGAACCAGCAGTTGCCGGAACTGCCGGCGAACCGGCAGTACCTGCTTTACTGCGACCGCGGCACCATGAGCCGCATGCATGCGGGCCACCTGAAAGCCGAGGGGCACGACAACATCAAGGTTTACGCGCCCGCGGCATAAGCTCTTAACCGGCCATTCCCTTGAAGAACTGCTGGACGTTCTCGCTCAGGGCGTCCAGGTCGTACCCGCCTTCCTGAACCACCAGAGTCGGCAGCCCGAGCTGGCGGATATGGCTGCTGAGCCGGCAGAAGCCCTCGGACGACACCGATACCTTGGCCTGCGGATCGTTCTTGTAGATGTCGAAGCCGAGGGTCAGGATCAGAGCATCCGGCTGATACAGTTTGATGGCGGCCAGGGCCTCGTCCAGTCTGGCAAAGAAATCCTCTTCCGATGAGCCGTGGGGCATGGGCAGGTTGATGTTATAGCCAAAGCCTTCGCCTTCGCCCCGCTCGTTTTCGAACCCGGTCACCACTGGATAGAAGTTGGTGGGGTCGCCGTGGATCGAGATGTAGAGCACATCACTGCGGTCGTAGAAAATCTCCTGAATGCCCTGGCCATGGTGCATGTCGGTGTCCAGGATCACAATCCGGGGGAACCGGTGCTTCATGTGCTCGGCGGCGATGGCGGCGTTGTTGAGATAGCAGAAGCCACCAGCGGCATCCCGGCGGGCATGGTGACCAGGTGGGCGACATACGGCGTAAGAGGTCCTGTCACCGGCGATCAGGGCATCCGCTGCGCCGAGCGCACTCTGGGCCGACCAGTAGGCGGCGTGCCAGGTGTTCTCACCAATGGGACAGCTGCCGTCGGCTTGGTAGCGGGCGGCCTCGGCGAGGATGCCGGTGAGATGGTTGGGGGACCGAACGAAGATATTGGAGATGACCTCGTCGCCCCAGTCGCCCATCGCTACCCAGCGTCGATGGGCGGATTCGAGGAAGCGCAGGTAACCGAGATCGTGAACTTTCGAGATCGGTCCGGCGCCCTGGTCAGCAGGCTGGAGCACGGAAATGCCCATCTGTTTCAGGCCGTTCAGCATCTCCCCCGTCCGGTCAGGCACCTCCTGGGGTTGTCGCATCTGCCCACGGGTAAAGTAAGTCTTGGGAATATGCTGGTCCTGAGCGGGATGAAAAAACGCCTTCATTGTCCGGCCTCCTGAATGTTTGATCTTCCGAGTATAGGCACAGTCCGGGGATGATCAAAAGCCTGCCCTTGACTTTACAGCCTGAGATACAACATCCACTATGAAAGACATAATTTGACGACGCAACCTGACACCCTGATCGGCGCCCGTGTGGCGGGCGCAGGTCAAGACGAACATAAGAGGAGCCGAGATGATCGAGTCACCCCTGCTGCAAAAGCTGACCGGCTATATCGGCGGTCGCTGGACGGACAACGCGCACGGCAACACGTTTGACGTATACAACCCGGCAACGGGCAAGGTGATTGCCCAGGTGGCCTCCATGTCCGAGGCCGAGGTGAAGGACGCCGTTGCCGCCGGCAAATCGGCCCTGCGACTGACCAGTCCCTACAGCATCGAGACCCGCCGCAAGTGGCTGGAAGACATCCGTGATGCCCTCAAGGCCAACAAGGAAGAGGTCGGCCGCATTCTCTGCCTCGAGCATGGTAAGCCCCTGCACGAAGCCCAGGGTGAGGTGGATTATGCTGCGGGCTTCTTTGATTACTGCTCCAAGCACATCCAGGCGCTGGATGCTCACACCATTCCCGAGAAACCGAAGGACTGCACCTGGACGGTTCACTACCGGCCCATCGGTGTGGCGGGGCTGATCACGCCCTGGAACTTCCCGATCGGTATGATCGCGAAGAAGCTGTCTGCGGCGCTGGCGGCCGGCTGTCCCTCGGTGATCAAGCCGGCCAGTGAAACCCCACTGACCATGATTGCGCTGTTCACCCTGATGGACAAACACACCGACATGCCCGACGGCATGGTCAACCTGGTGATGGGGAAGGCGAGCGTGATCGGCAAGGTTCTGTGCGAGAGCCCGGACGTGCCCATGCTCAGCTTCACTGGCTCCACCGAGGTCGGTCGCAAGCTGATTGTCGACACCGCCGAGCAGGTCAAGAAACTGGCACTGGAGCTGGGCGGCAACGCGCCGTTCATCGTGTTCGACGACGCCGACCTGGATGCCGCAGCCGACAACCTGATCGCCAACAAATTCCGTGGGGGCGGCCAGACCTGCGTGTGTGCCAACCGGATTTTTGTGCACGAGAAAGTGGCGGATGCCTTCGGCGAGAAGCTGGCCGAGCGAGTTAACAAGATGACCGTGGGCGACGGCATCAACGGTGACGTGGACATCGGCCCGCTGATCAACAAGGCCGGCTTCGACAAGGTGAAGCGTCACCTTGAGGATGCTCTGGAGAAAGGCGCCCGGCTGGTTGCCGGCAAGCAGCCCGGTGATCTGGGTGACGGCCTGTTCTTCCCGCCAACCGTGGTGCATGGCGTAAACCGTGATATGTGCTGCTACCAGGAGGAAACTTTCGGTCCGCTGGTTCCCATGGCGCTGTTCCGCACCGAAGAGGAAGTGATCGAAGCCGGTAACGACACCGAGTTCGGCCTGGCCTCCTACGTGTTCACCAACGACCCGGAGCGTGCCCAACGCGTGGCCGCCGGCCTGCGTTTTGGCCACTGCGGCTGGAACACCGGCACCGGCCCGACTCCGGAAGCGCCGTTCGGTGGTATGAAGGCCTCTGGTATAGGCCGTGAAGGTGGCCTGGAAGGTCTGTTCGAGTTTGTGGAAGCGCAGACAGTACCGAGAGGCTTCTAAGTTCCGAAAAAAAGCCCTCAACCTTGGGGGTGTCGCACGGGGGAGGTTCCCCTTCAGGACACGCTACGAGCACCCGCACGCGGGTCCAGCCTGCAATCTCAGATTGCAGGCGTTCGGCTGTCGCATGAAGCGATGCTTCATAAGCGCTCGGCCTCACCCATGTGCGCTTGGCTGTGGCCATCCATGGCCACAGACAGTCCTGAAGGGGAACCTCCCCCGCGCTCTTTCTGACATGGGGAGAGGGCTTATCGAATCATTAGATTTGGCATTACGTAGGTCGGATTAGCAACGCGTAATCCGACGCGCAACCAGAAAAATCTCCCATCCGGAAATCCTGCTTTTCTCCTGTTATACTCGTGAACCTGTTTATTTAACCAGTAGCGAACCGATTCCCTATGGACGTTTCCCACATCATCGATCCGTTGAACGATGCCCAGCGTGAAGCTGTCACCGCCCAGAACGATCACCTGCTGGTGCTGGCCGGCGCCGGCAGTGGCAAAACCCGTGTGCTGGTGCACCGGATCGCCTGGTTGATGACCGTGGATCGGGTGCCGCCCACCGGCATACTGGCGGTGACGTTCACCAACAAGGCCGCGAAGGAGATGCGTTACCGCATTGAGCAGATGATGCAGATCCCGGCGCGGGGGCTCTGGTTTGGGACCTTCCATGGCATTGCTCACCGCCTGCTGCGTTCGCACTGGAAAGACGCGGGGCTGCCGGAGAACTTCCAGGTGCTCGACAGTGACGATCAGCTGCGGCTGATCAAGCGGGTGATGCGGGAAAACCAGATCGACGAGAGCAAGTGGCCGCCCAAGCAGGCCCAGTGGTTTATCAACAGCCAGAAAGACGAGGGGTTGCGGGCGGATCATATCCAGGAGAACCCCGGGGATCAGTTCCTGTCGATCATGCTGAAGATCTACCGCCAGTACGAGAAGCTGTGCCAGCAGGGTGGGCTGGTGGATTTTGGCGAGCTGCTGTTGCGCTCCCACGAGCTGTGGCTGCACCGGCCGGAACTGCTGGCCCATTACCAGGGCCGGTTTCAGCATATTCTGGTGGACGAGTTCCAGGACACCAACACGATTCAATACGCCTGGCTGCAGGTGCTGGCCGGTAATCGGGTGCCGCTGACGGTGGTGGGTGACGACGACCAGTCCATCTACGGCTGGCGGGGCGCGAAGATCGAGAACATCCAGCAGTACCAGCGGGATTTCCCCAACTCGCGGCTGGTACGCCTGGAGCAGAATTACCGCTCTACCCAGACCATCCTGAAGGCCGCCAACGCGGTGATTGCCAACAACCAGGGCCGGCTCGGCAAGGAACTCTGGACTGATGGCCCGGAGGGCGAACCGATCAGCCTGTATGCGGCCTTCAATGAGCAGGATGAGGCCAACTACATCGCCGACAGCATTTCCGCCTGGGTCCAGGACGGCAACCTGCGCAGCGAATGCGCCATCCTGTACCGGTCCAACGCCCAGTCACGGGTGCTGGAGGAGTCGCTGATGCGTCAGGGCATTCCCTACCGGGTCTACGGTGGCCTGCGCTTCTACGATCGTCAGGAAATCCGCAACGCCCTGGCGTACCTGCGCCTGGTGCAGTACCGGCGGGACGACGCGGCCTTCGAGCGTGTGGTGAACGTGCCGCCCCGTGGCATTGGCGCCAAGAGCCTCGCGGAGCTGCGGGAATACGCCACCGAGCAAAGCATCTCTTTGTGGGAATCCGCCGAGCGCCTGCTGGAAGCCGGGCAGGTGAAAGGTCGGGCCAAAACCGGGCTTCAGTCGTTTATTGCGATTATTGAAAAGCTGTCCGGCATGGTGGGCGACGCGACCCTGCATGGGTTGATGAAGCAGACCATCGAGGACAGCGGCCTGAAGGATTACCACGCCAGTGAAAAGGGCGAGAAGGGCCAGGCCCGGGTGGAGAACCTTGAGGAACTGGTCAACGCCCTGTCTGACTATGAAGTGGAGGACGGTGTCGATCCGTTGGCGGAGTTTATCGCCCAGGCGGCCCTGGATGCGGGTGAAGCCCAGGCCGAGGCCCACGAGGACAGCGTGCAGCTGATGACCCTTCATTCCGCCAAGGGCCTGGAGTTTCCCATGGTGTTCCTGGCCGGTGTGGAAGAGGGGCTGTTCCCCCATGGCATGTCCCTGGAGGAGCCCGGCCGCATGGAGGAAGAGCGCCGGCTGGCCTACGTGGGCATTACTCGGGCCATGAAAAAGCTGGTGCTTACTTACGCCGAATCCCGCCGCTTGTACGGGCAGGAGAAGTTCAACGCGTTGTCCCGGTTTGTTCGGGAGATCCCGGGCGACTGTCTGCAGGAAGTGCGGCTGCGCAATACCGTGACCCGGCCGGCGATGGTGGAGCGCCCCAACGAGAGTCTGTTCGCCCAGGATTCGGCCCGGCAGTCAGGTTTCAGCCTGGGGCAGCGGGTGCGTCATCCCAAGTTTGGCGAGGGGATCGTGATGAACTCCGAGGGTACCGGGCATCATACCCGGGTGCAGGTGAACTTTGATGAGGGCGCCAAGTGGCTTGTTTTGGCTTATGCGCCTTTGGAGGCCTGCTAGCTTGAGTGCGTGCACAGGGTTGGGGT
>NZ_JBHIXV010000036.1:0-39611 GCF_041984545.1 Marinobacter sp.
CGAGCCATGTCGCGGTTATTTTGCCAACTTCGGAGGCTGTTTTCACACAGCCTCCTTCGGGCGCCCTTTTTGTTTCTGCCATCCATAGGTGTGTCCCCTGCTGTTGGTAGGGCCCCGAATCCCGTACAATCGCGCCCAGATTTCCGATCCCGCTTGTGACGGTGGCAGCGCCCGCCCGGAGTACCCATGCGTATCATTCTTGCCCCGATGGAAGGGCTTGTGGATGCACCCATTCGTGAAACCCTGACTCAGGTAGGCGGGATAGACCGCTGTGTAACCGAATTCGTGCGTGTGACCCATGGCATGCTGCCGCCAAGGGTGTTCTACAAATACGCGCCAGAGCTTCACAACCGGTCGATGACCCGCATGGGAACGCCGGTGGCGCTGCAACTGCTGGGGTCTGACCCGCACCAGATGGCGCGCCACGGCGTGCGTGCCGCCGAGCTTGGAGCCAGCCAGGTGGACATCAACTTTGGTTGCCCCGCCAAGACGGTGAACAAGCACAAGGGCGGCTGTGTGCTGATGCGAGAGCCTGAACTGATGCACGAGATTGTAGCGGCGGTTCGGGCGGCGGTGCCCTCCGAGATTCCGGTAACGGCCAAGATGCGTCTGGGATACGACGACCGCTCCATGGGCGTGGCCTGCGCCCAGGCGCTGGAGGCCGCTGGCGCCGGGGAAATCGTGATCCATGCCCGCAGCAAGGTGGACGGTTACAAACCGCCGGCCTACTGGGAGGAAATCGCCCGTGCGCGGGAAGCGGTCCGCACGCCCATCATCGCCAACGGCGAGATCTGGACCGTGGCCGATTACTGGCGCTGTCGCGAGGTGTCCGGCTGTGAGGATGTGATGATCGGCCGGGGGCTGATAGCCCGGCCAGATCTGGCAAGGCAGATCAAAGCCAGCCAGCAGGGTGAAGCCATCGAGGACATGACCTGGCCGGAAGCCGTTGCCCTGGTACGTGAGTACGCGACGGTTCTGCAAGGCTGGCTGGAAGACCGCTACGTGACAGGGCGCATCAAACAGTGGCTGAACTTCCTTCGCCAGGGCTTTGCCGAAGCCGAAGTGCTCTGGCCTGAGGCCCGCAAGGTCCGACAGGTGGCCCCCATGCTGGCGTGCCTGGAGCAGCCCGCGGCGCGAACCCGATTCCGGGCGGCCTGAATCCCGCTAGCCCCGCCCTCCCGTTTTCCGGACTACACTGGTACCGGAAGCGTTTTTGTTCGTACAAGAATCACACGAACAACAAAACCTGTGGGAGGACGACACAATGATTTCCGACACGTTTCGGAACCGTATAACAGGCGCTGCGCTGGCTGTCTGTGCCCTGTCACTTGCCTGGCAACCCGCCATGGCCGATAACCATGTGGTCAAAGTCACGCCGTTGGGTAGCCATGACGGCGAGTTCTGCAGCCGCGACCGGGCCCTGGTGTTTGAAGACCCGAACGGCACCCGCATTCTCTATGACGCCGGGCGCACCGTGGCCGGTCCGGACGATCCCCGCCTTGGCAAGATCGATGTGGTGCTGGTCTCGCACATGCACGGCGACCACGTGGGTGACCAGCGAATCCGCGAGACGAACGAAGGCACCTGCGCGTCGCCGGATACCGGCGTTTCCACCTTGCCGCAGTCGAACACCGTGGATATTGCACTCAAACACGACGCTATGATTGTCACCGGCAGCGAAATGCCTGCGTTCTTCGCGGCCAAGCTGAGAGACGCCGGTGGAGACCCCGGAATGTCGAAGCTGGTGCGCTTTGGTGGTGAAGTGACCGTGGGTGGCGTGGCCATTACCACCGTGCCTGCGGTGCACAGCAACGGGGTGTCGCCGTCGTTCCTCACCGGGCCGCTGGCGGAGTACCTGAAAGCGGCCGGCGTTGGTGCCAGCGTGGGACCACCCACCGGCTATGTGCTGAAGTTCTCGAACGGTCTGGTGGCGTATCTCTCGGGTGACACCGGCATCACCGCCGAGCAGAAACTGGTGGTGAACGACCATTACGGCGCGCTGCTGACCGTTATGAACATTGGCGACACCTTCACTACCGGACCCACCCAGGCGGCCTACGTGATCAACGAGCTGGTGCAGCCGTCGTCTGTGATTGCGTCTCACGCCAACGAGCCAGCCACCGAGGGTGGTGAGGTTAAGGCGGGCACCCGCACCGCGCTGTTCCGTGATCGGGTAACGGTACCGGTGCATGTGCCGCTGAGCGGGCGCACCATGGCATTCGACCGCACCGCCAAATGCGTCAGCGGTTGCGGTTGATGGTGACAATAGGGGCTGGGCCCGGTTAGTCCTCCATGTCCGGCCGGTAGCTGCCTGAGCGCGCCGCGCCATTGAGTCGTGCGCGTTTGAGCATGGCGGCCTGGGCTTCCGGGCCGTTGTCCAGGCTGCCCGCCCAGGCCTTCTGGGCAGGCTCCTGAAGTGCCCGACCATAGGAAAAGCTCAGAGCCCAGGGCTGCTGTCCCAGGGAGTTCATGGCGTTCAGGTTGGCGGTGGCCTCCTCAGGCGTCTGGCCACCGGACAGGAAGAAAATGCCGGGCACGGCTGCTGGCACCGAACGCCGGAACACACCCAGGGTGGCGCTGGCGACCTCTTCGGGGCTCGCCTTCGGATTTTCCTTGCCTGGCGTGACCATGCTCGGCTTGAGAATCATCTGTTCCAGCGCCACGCGGTGGCGGTACAGCGCGTGGAACACCTCCCGGATCACCGCTTCACTGACCTCGGCGCACCGCTCAATGCTGTGATCGCCATCGATCAGAACTTCCGGCTCCACAATAGGCACGATGCCCACGGACTGGCAGATCGCGGCATAGCGAGCGAGCACCTCGGCATTGGCCTCCACCGCCTGGCGGGAGGGCAGGGTGTCGGAGATGTGAAACACGTTGCGCCACTTGGCGAATCGGGCGCCCTGATTCTTGTAAATCTCCAGCCGATCCTCGAGGCCATCCAGCCCTACGGTGATTTCGTCGCCGGGAGCATTGACCAGGGGTTTCTTGCCTTTGTCGACCTTGATACCGGGCACAATACCCTTGCTGGCGAGCAACTTGGCCATCGGGACCCCGTCGAGGCTGGTCTGGCCCAGGGTTTCCTCGAACAGAATCACGCCACTGATAAACTCACCCAGGCCCGATGCGGAGAAAATCAGACTTCGATACTCGCGGCGTTTTTCTTCGCTGGATTCAACGCCCACCGCCTTGAATCGCTTGGCGATGGTGGGGTGACTTTCGTCTGCCGCAAGGATGCCCTTGCCGGCCTGCACCAGCTCCTGGACGGTAGCATCGAGTTCTTCCTGTAGGGTCATAGCACGCTCCTGTCTGATGGTCCCTCGTTCTCTGAGTGTAGTCGCTCACAGGCGTTTCGAAATTTGATCTGGACTAAGGTGCGGACGGCTGATCTGGTTTAGGCTTGGTATAACTGCTGCCGCAGACAGGGAAGGCCGCACCATGAAAACCGTCTTCAGTGTAAGCCTGGGTTCCTCCGAGTACGATTACGATCTCGAAACCGAGTTTCTCGGACAGTCTTTCCGGATTATTCGCGTGGGCGCGGATGGCGATCTCTCGCGGGCCGAGGCCGTGCTGGATTCGGTGCACGAGCAGGCCGACGCCATTGGCCTGAGCATGGTGCACGATCATTACGAAGTCGGCCGGGAACGACTGGAACATCCCGATACTGCCCGGCTCGAGGCGGTGGTCCCCGACAAACCCGTAACTACGGGCGCCGGGCTCCGGGGAATCCTGCAGGAGTGGGCCGTGAGGCACACGCAGTCAGAACTGGGCCACTTCTTCGACAATGCCCGGGTACTGTTCGTTAACGGCCAGGCTGGCTATCGCATTGCCAGGGCACTGGCGGAGCATACCGACAATCTCTTCTTTGCTGACCCCTACATCGACTTCGGTGTGCCAAGGCTGCTGACTTCGCTGAATCAGCTGGAAACCTACACCGCCCTGACCGCGCCCCTGATGTTCCGGCCGGCAGCGGTGCGAACCGTGGAGGCGCTGCTGAGAACGCCGGTCTATCGTCTCGGTGAGGGACTGGTGCGTGGTTCCCTCGAAAAAGCCGTTGCCGACGCCCATGTGATTGTGGGGGCATTGGGTGATCTTGAGCATTTTGGCCAGAAGGAGCTGGACGGCAAAACCGTGATCACCTCCCGGGTGACCGAGGCGTCACTGGATTGGCTGCGCTCCCGCCGGGTGGCCATGGTGGTTGACTACAGCCCCTGGCTGGCGGGCAGACCTGTCGGCGTCAACGTAATGGAGGCCATGATCAGTGCGGCACTGGCCCGCACACCAGAGCAATTGGGTCCTGACGACTACCTGGATGTGATCCAGACCCTGGGGATGGAGCCTCGCATCCTGTATCCCGATGGTTACCGGCGGGTGAACCGGTTTGCCTTCGTCATCCATCCGCTGTCGCAACAATACCTGACCAGGACACCTCCCCTGGACTGGATCGCCAGTGTGTCGCCCCCGACGGTGATGAACCTGGTGGAAAAGGCCGTCGCTTACACGCCCCCGTTCATCTACTCAAAAGTCTCGGGCATCCGTTCGCCCACGGGCGACGAGGCGGAAGGCTGGCTGATCACGGTCGGTGGCACGCCCCGGGAAATCATGGCCCACGGACCGGAATTTACCTACGCGCGGTTGCTGCAGGCAGCAAAACTGGCAAAGAAACTCGGCGCACAGATTATGGGCCTGGGGGCCTTTACCAAGGTGGTGGGGGATGCCGGCATTACCGTGGCCAAGCGGGCGCCACTGCCGATTACCACCGGCAACAGCTACAGCGCCTCTGGCGCCCTGTGGGCCGCCCATGAGGCCATGAAAAGAATCGGCCGGGTGACCATCGGCCCCAACGGCAAGGCTGCCGGCAAGGCCATGGTGGTCGGCGCCACTGGCGCCATCGGATCGGTTTGCGCCAGGCTGCTGGCCAAGGCCGTGGACGAAATATACCTGGCGGCGCCGGAGCCGGCCAAGCTTCTGGCCCTGAAAGAAAGCATCGAACAGGAAACCCCCGGGGCCATCGTTCATCTTGCGGGCTCGGCCGATCGCGACCTTGGCCAGATGGACATGATCGTCACCGCCACCTCTGGCGCTGGCAAGCGTGTTCTCGACATCACCAGGGTTAAACGGGGTTGTGTGATCACCGATGTTGCGAGGCCGCTGGATATCCCCGCTGAGGATGTGGCCAAACGCCCGGACGTGCTGGTGATCGAATCCGGGGAAATTCAGCTACCCGGCGATGTGCGAATGAAAGACATCGGCCTGCCCGGGGGCATCGCCTATGCCTGTCTGGCAGAGACCATCGTGCTGGCCCTGGAAGCCCGTTTCGAAAACTTCACCCTTGGTCGCAACATCGAATGGGAGAAGGTTCGGGAGATCTACAGACTGGGCCTGCGCCATGGCATGAAGCTGGCCGCCATTTCCGGAGTCAACGGTGTGTTCACCGAAGAGGACTTCGAGCGGGTGAGAACCCTGGCGGCCAGCACGGAGCGTCAGGCGGAGGGGTCAAGCACGCCGGCGTAGCGTACGCCGCTCAACAGGGCCATCTCCCGATGCCAGGTGGACAGATCGTCGAGGTTGAATTTGCTCAGGCTGTCGTGGCCACAGGCCCTTGCCATCACCTGCATCAACGACGTTGACGCCTCCAGGAAGTTTTTCAGCTGCTTCGCCGACTGGTCGACATTCAGGCGCTGGCGCAGATCCTTGTTCTGCGTGGCAATGCCCGCCGGGCAGTTGTTGGTATTGCAGATGCGCGCCGCCACACAGCCGATGGACTGCATGGCGCTGTTGGCTACCGCCACACCGTCTGCCCCGAGGGCGAGGGCCTTTACGAAGTCGATGGGCACCCGCAGCCCGCCGGTTACGATCAAAGTGACCCGGCCGCTCGCGCCGCGATCATCCAGGTAACGGCGGGCCCGGGCCAGGGCCGGAATGGTGGGTACGCTGATGTGATCCCGGAACATTTCCGGCGCAGCCCCGGTGCCGCCGCCACGGCCGTCCAGAATGATGTAGTCGGCGCCGGCATCCAGGGCGAACTGGATATCCCGTTCAATGTGGTTGGCGCTGAGCTTGAAGCCCACCGGAATGCCACCGGTAATCTCACGAACGTGGCCGGCGAAGCGCTGAAAGTCCTCCACTGAGCGCAGGTCTTCGAAGGTGGGCGGCGAGTTGGCCGGTTGGCCCTCGGGGATGTTCCGCACTTCCGAAATCTTGCCGGTGTTCTTGTTACCGGGCAGATGGCCGCCGGTGCCGGTCTTCGCGCCCTGGCCGCCCTTGAAGTGGAAGGCCTGCACTTTTTCCAGCAATTCCTCCTTGTAGCCAAATTTGGCGCTGGCCAGCTCGTAGAAATACCGGGAATTCTCCTGCTGCTCCTCCGGCAGCATGCCGCCCTCGCCGGAACAGATGCCGGTGCCCGCCATTTCGGCACCCCGGGCCAGGGCGATTTTTGCTTCCTCGGACAGGGCCCCAAAACTCATGTCGGACACAAACAGCGGCATGCTCAGGGTCAGCGGTTTGCGCGCTTCCGGGCCAATGACCAGCTCGGTGGCCACGTCGGCGTCGTCCGCCAGGGGCTTGCTGGCCATCTGCGCCACCATCAGTTGCAGATCGTCCCAGTGAGGCAAGTTGTGGCGGGGCACGCCCATGGCCGTGGTCGGCCCATGGTGGCCCATGTTGCTCAGGCCTTCCCGGGCCAGCTGATAGATAAACTCAACGGTGGGTTCTTCTTTGGTGGATCTGGCTTTCGGGGCGTCGCCGGACTCGCTTTCGCCGTCCTCGTCGTCGCCGCCGTCGGATTCGGGCGCTTCCTTGCCAACCTGATCATCGCTGAACTGCTGGTGGGTGCCATCGCAGTACGGCGCGCTACCGGTCTGCTTGCACTGGCACAACACCGCCTCCTCGTCTTTTTCCGCCTTGAAGACTTTCGGCTTGAAGCCTGTGTCTGCGTGGGAACCGTCGCAGAAGGGCTGGTCGCTGGAGCGACCGCACACGCAGAACGCGTATTCCTTTCCTTTCTTCAGGGTGACTTTCTTCGGCTTGTTATCAGCGATCACCGGATTGCTCATCGCAAGGCTCCTGTTTTCGTTTGTGCCGGAAATGGTCGGAAAACTCTAGAGGTGTACGGGCATTAAACGAAAATAGGCTACTTGTTATGTTCCGGGATGGATAGGAAGCAACCGCACCGCACGCGGCAGTGCGATTGCTCGAGTCTGTCGCCGGGGGCGATCAGGCCAGGCCGGCGCGGGCCGCTCGGGCGGTATGGAGCTTCTTGTAGCTCTCGATCAGACGCTGGTGCTTGTCCAGTCCTTCCAGTTGCATGTTGGTGGGCTCGAGGCCATGGAAACGCACGGTGCCGTTCACCGAGCCGACCACCGCATCCATGGTCTGCTCGCCGAACATCCGGGTGAAGTTGGTGAGGTAATCTTCCAGTTCCATCTCCTCATCCAGAGTTACCTCGAGTACCGCCGCCATGGCGCGATAGAACAGGCCTCGCGCCACGGTGTTGTCGTTGAACTGCAGGAACATGTCGACAAATTCCAGCGCTTCCTCGTGCCATCGTAGCGCCAGGCAGATCAGGATCTTCAGCTCCAGGATGGTGAGCTGGCCCCAGACGGTGTTCTCGTCGAACTCTACGCCAATCAGGGTGATGATGGTCATGTAGTTGTCGAGCTGGCTTTCCTCCAGGCGCTCCACCAGATCGGCCAGCTGCTCATCGCTCAGACGGTGCAGGTTGAGGATGTCTTCCCGATAGTCCAGGGCCATGTTGGTGTTGTCCATGATCAGGTCTTCCACCGGATACACCTCGGAATAGCCGGGGACCAGAATCCGGCACACCGGCGCGCCCAGTTCCTCATACACGGCCACGTACACTTCCTTGCTCAGGTCCCGGAGAATTCCAAAAAGGCGGTCGGCCTCTTCGGCGTTGGTGCCCGAGAAATCCCATTCCACGAACTCGTAGTCGGATCGGGCACTGAAGAAACGCCAGGAGACAACGCCAGTGGAATCGATAAAGTGCTCCACAAAGTTGTTTGGCTCGGTCACCGCCAGGCTGTTGAAGGTGGGCGGTGGCACGTCGTTCAATCCCTCGAAGCTGCGACCCTGCAGCAGTTCGGTCAGGCTGCGCTCCAGGGCCACCTCAAAGCTTGGATGTGCTCCGAAGGAGGCAAACACGCCGCCGGTTCGCGGGTTCATCAGGGTGACGCACATTACCGGGAACTGGCCGCCCAGGGAGGCGTCTTTCACCAGGGTTGGGAAGCCCTGGGCTTCCAGAGCCTGAATACCCTCGAGGATATCCGGGTACTTCTCCAGCACCTCTCGCGGCACATCCGGCAGGGCAATTTCCTGCTCGATGATCTCTTTTTTCACCGCCCGTTCGAAGATTTCCGAGAGGCACTGCACCTCGGCCTCGGGCAGCGTGTTACCGGCACTCATGCCGTTGCTCAGGAACAGGTTCTCGATCAGGTTGGAGGGAAAGTAGACCACCTCGCCGTCGGACTTGCGCACAAAGGGCAGGGACACGATGCCCCGGTCGGCCCGGCCGGAGTTGGTATCAACCAGGTTGGAGCCCCGAAGGTCGCCGTCCGGGTTGTAGATGGCCAGGCAGTGATCGTCCAGGATGCCTTCCGGCAGCTCGTCGTCCGGGCCTGGTTTGAACCACTTTTCGTCCGGGTAATGCACGAACTCGCTGTTGGCGATCTCCTCGCCGAAGAACTGATCGTTGTAGAAGAAGTTGCAGTTCAGCCGTTCAATGAATTCACCCAGGGCCGAGCACAGGGCACTCTCCTTGGTCGCGCCCTTGCCGTTGGTAAAGCACATGGGGGAGGCAGCGTCGCGGATGTGCAGGGACCAGACGTGGGGCACGATATTGCGCCAGGAGGCAATTTCGATCTTCATGCCCAGCTCTTCGAGAATGCCTGTCATATTGGCGATGGTCTGCTCCAGGGGCAGGTCCTTGCCCTCGATAAACGTCTGGGTGCCGCCTTCGGGTTGGGTCATCAAGAGGGCCTGGGCGTCGGCGTCCAGGTTCTCAACGGTTTCAATCTCGAAGGTGGGGCCGGTCTGTACCACTTTTTTCACGGTGCAGCGGTCGATGGAGCGCAGGATGCCCTGGCGATCCTTCTCGGAGATGTCCTCGGGCAGTTCCACGGAGATCTTGAAGATCTGGTTGTAGCGATTCTCCGGGTCCACGATGTTGTTCTGGGACAGCCGGATGTTCTCGGTGGGGATGTCCCGCGCCAGACAGTAAACCCGCACAAAATAGGCCGCACAAAGCGCCGACGAGGCCAGGAAATAATCAAACGGGCTGGGGGCGGAGCCGTCCCCCTTGTAGCGGATGGGCTGGTCCGTCACCACCGTGAAATCGTCAAATTTGGCTTCCAGCCGAAGGTTCTCGAGAAAATTGACGTTGATTTCCATGACAAAACACCTGGATCGGAGAATTTGGCGTGCCGCAGCCCGGGAGCTTCCGACGAATGGCGGCCATTATCCAGTTTTTGCGGGTGTTCGTCTTGGTCGGTTTTTACGGACCTGCCAGGGCCTGGTCAACGGCCTGTATGGCGTGGATTGCCGTGGTGTCGTACAGCGGTACCTCGGTGTCCTTCTGATTGATCAGCAGGCCGATTTCGGTGCAGCCCAGAATCACCGCCTGCGCGCCACGGCCGGAGAGTGAGTTTACGATGTCCAGGTAAGCATCCCGCGATTGGGCCAGGACGTGACCCTGGCACAGTTCTTCATAGATTACCCGATGCACCGCTTCCCGCTGCAACTCATCCGGAGTAAGAACCTCAATGCCGGCCTTCTCCAGGCGTTCCCGGTAAAACGCCTGCTCCATGGTGAAACGTGTTCCCAGCAGCCCGACGCGGTTTATGCCATCGTTTCGGAGTACCTCGGCCGTGGCATCGGCGATGTGCAACAGGGGAATCTGAACGGCCTGTTCAATCTCGGGTGCCACCTTGTGCATGGTGTTGGTGCCAATAAGGAGGAAGTCGGCCCCGGCCTTTTGAAGTGATGCGGCGGCGCGAGAAAGAATGTCTGCCGTGGCGGGCCAGTCTCCTCTGTGTTGCAGTGCCTCGATCTCGGCAAAGTCGACGCTGAAAAGCACCAGTTTCGCCGAATGGAGGCCACCCAGCCGGGCTTTGATACCTTCATTGATCAGCCGGTAATAGGTTTGCGTGGACTCCCAGCTCATGCCTCCCAACAGGCCAATGGTTTTCATGGATAATCTCCCTAGTGTCCGCTAATCATCACAGAAGGCTACGGGCGCTTCCCGTGGGTGTCACTATAGCTGCTGGGGCGAACCCGGACCCGGTTTTCAGGCAGCAAAAGAAAAAGCCGCCCGCTTTGAGGGCGGGCGGCTTTCACGAGCGGGCAGATTGAAGGATGCTCAGAACCGGAATTTGGCGTTTGCATTGACGGTACGGCGTTCTCCGTAACCGCAGTCGCCGCCCTCGTACCGGCACCAGGTGATGTACTCTTCATCGGCCAGGTTCTTGGCATCAACGCTGAAGTCCCACTGGCCCCAGGTGTAGCCGACCATGGCGTCGTAGAGGGTCACTGAGGGCACCACCGGGCCACCGCCGGAACCTACGTTGTCGCCCACATAGCGTACACCGGCACCAAAACGCCAGTTGCTACCCAGGAACAGCTGGTTCCACCAGGAGGCCTGGCGCTCGGCCACGTAGGGCAGTCGGTTGCCGGTGGAGTCGTTTTCCGCGTTCAGGTCGGTGTAGGCCAGTTGGGTTTCGAACCGCTGCCAGCGCTTGTTCACCTGCAGCTCCCAGCCGTTGATAACCGCGCCGGTCTGCTCCACGCCGCCGGGCGTTTGTCCATCGCTCACCCGGTTTTCCTGGGTAATGTCGAAGTAGGCTGCGGAAATGCCAAGGGAGCGATCCGGCGATACGTATTTTACGCCCGCTTCCTGCTGCTCGCCGGTCGTCGGCTCCAGGGTGCCGGCAGAGGCGGTGCCATCGGTGCCGAGATTCATGCTGAAGGCTTCCGCGTAGCTGATATACGGAGAGATGCCGTTCTCGAACCGGTACATCAGGCCTGCGCGGCCGGTTGTGGCTTCCTCGTCGCTAACGGTATCCGCTCCGGAAACGGCCAGCCGGCGGTTTTCAGCCCAATCGTGGCGCAGGCCGGCAGACACAACCACGGGTCCGATTTCAATGTGGTCTGCGACGTACACACCGATCTGCTCGATCTCATTATCCGGTCGGTCAGAGGGGTTAATTACTCCGGCATTTAGGTTGCCGTACTGCGGATCGTAAACGTCAAAGGTGCCGCCCAGGCCGTAACCGTAGAAATAATTGGACTGCTCCCAGCGGGCATCCTGGCGGTCGGCGCCGATGATCAGACGATGGCGGGTGTTGGCCAGCTTGATGTCACCTTCGAGCCGGGCATCGAGGTTGAAGATACGGGTCTCGGCATCGACGGTGTAGATGGTGCGTGGCACCTCGCCGTTGGCATCCGGAACGCTGGGAATGGTGATCCAGTGTTCCCGGGTTTCGGCACTGGAGTCGGTGTATCGAGCGGTGGTGGAGACCGCCCAATTGGCATTCAGGCGGTGGTCGAGAAAGACAGTGGCTTCGGTTTTTTCACGGTCGTACCGGTCCCATCCCGGCTCACCCACGAACCGTTCGGAACCAATGAACCCCTGCGAGCCCGGATCAAGCGTACCGGCCTGGGGCAGGAACTGAGCAGACACCTGGCCGTTGTTTTCCTGCCGGTTCAGCAGCAGGGTCAGGCTGGTGTCTTCCGAGGGGCGCCAGGTGAGGGAAGGCGAGAGCACGTAGCCGTCGTCTTCAACGTAGTCCACCTGGGTATCGCTGTCACGACCCAGCGCGATAAGCCGATAGAGCAGTTCACCGTCTTCGGTTGCGGGGCCGGTAACATCCACCGCCAACTGTTTGCGATCGAAGGTGCCGTATTGGGCCCAGATTTCCCCGGCCTGTTCCTCTTCGGGCCGCTTGGATACGGCGTTGATGATGCCGCCGAGGTCACCCTGACCGTAGAGCATGGAGGAGGGCCCTTTCAGCACTTCGATGCTTTCCAGTGCATAAACGTTGCTGCGTACTGTGTTGTAGGAGCCATAAATCTGCCGCAGGCCGTCCAGATAGCGGCCGGCATCCACACCGCGCACCGTGGCTGAATCTATTCGGGTGTCAAAGCCAAAGGAGCCTGCGTAAACACCCGGGGTGTACAGAAGCGCATCCTGAATGGTCTTGGCGCCGGAGTCCTGGATGAACTGCTCATCGACAACGGACACCGAGTACGGCTGCTCCTCAATGGCCACGTTCTGTTTGCCGACCTGGGGCTGCTTCTGAAGATCCATGTGTTCCGGCGCTGTGATCGCGTCTGACACAACGTCCAGTGGGGCAAGCTCTTCGGTTTCGCTTGCGTTGGACTGAGCCAGAGCGACCAGCGGAGTACCCATCAGCGAGGCCAGGGCGATAAAGCCGCAGCGGCGGCGGAAAGGAAGGTTCATGGCTTTGGAATCTCCTGTTATGAAACGCAGAGGCGAATGATAATGATTGTTAATAAAAATACAACATTGGCGTATTGCTGATGGGCGGTGCGCTCAGGTGTTGCGGGAATGGACTAACCTGAACCAATACACGGGGAGGATGAGTCATGAGTAACTTGATGCCAGAGGCCGAGCAGTCCTGCGGTGAAACAGTGGCGCCGTGCAGCGCCATACAATCGATATTGAGTCCCAGGGTTGCCAATCTGGGGGGCTTCTCGGTTCGGCGGCTCCTGCCGACCGCCAAGCAGAGAATGGTGGGTCCGTGGATTTTCTTTGATGAAATGGGCCCTGCGGATTTTCCCCCGGGCGAGGGCATCAACGTGCGGCCGCACCCACACATCGGTCTCGCCACGGTCACCTATTTGTTCGACGGTGAAATACTGCACCGGGATTCCGTTGGCAGCTTTCAGCCCATTCGACCTGGAGACATAAACCTGATGGTGGCAGGACGTGGCATTGCCCATTCGGAGCGGGAGCGGCCGGAAGTCACCGCACAGGCCCATCGTGTCCACGGCCTGCAACTCTGGTTGGCGTTGCCCGAACACGACGAGGAGGTGGACCCAGCTTTCTACCACTACCCGGCCTCGGAGATTCCTTCCGTGGAGGTGAATGGAGCCACCGTACGCATCATGATCGGAAGTGCCTATGGCCAGACATCACCGGTTATCCGGCATAGCGATACCCTTTACCTGGAAGCGTTTCTGAGAGCCGGGCAGAGTCTGGCGCTACCGGAGTCAACCGAACGCGGCCTCTACGTGGTGAGCGGGTCTCTCAAGGCCCATGGCTCTGAGGTTGAGGCCCACAGCATGGCGGTCCTGAGCAATGAACCCGGGGTTTCGGTTACCGCCCAGGAGGATACAAGGATCGCCCTGATCGGTGGCGAACCGCTGGGGAGGCGGTTTATCGAATGGAATTTTGTTTCGTCCCGCAAGGACCGGATTGAATCCGCGAAAGCCGACTGGCGGGCAGGGCGCTTTGCAAAGGTAGTAGGTGATGAATCGGACTACATACCTTACTGACATGCGAGAGGTTGCCGTGAACGACACTCAGTGAGGCGTTGCGCGATGGCACTCAGTCCAGTGTCATGGAAAGTATGCGTGACAGGTGACTGTACGGCAGCCCGGTTTCTTCGTGCCAGCGATTGAAGGCTTGCTGTGCCTGCATCAGTCCTTTCTTGCTGGTGGGGGACGCATCCAGCAACTCTTCCCGCTGCAGACCCGCGATCACATCGCGGGAAAGAATGAACCCATCCCAGCCAACCCGGCGCAGGAAATACTGGGCGCTGTTGCCGCCAAGCCTCGCGCCATTGCGCTTCAGCCAGAGCAGTAAACCCGCCTGATCGGCGTGAGGCCAGGCCGCCAGGAACTGCCCGAAACTGCCGTGTTCGCGAGCCGTTTCCACAATCATGCGTGCGTTCTCGGGAACCGTCTGGATCTTCTGGGCGTTGCGGACAATCCGCTCATCGCCGGCCAGTTGCTCCAGCACTTCGGGTGGTACCTGCTGCCAGTACAGTGGCACGAAGCCCTCGAAGGCCGCCTCGAACTGCGGCCACTTGTTCTCGACAACCCGCCACACGAAGCCGGCCTTGAAGATGCAGCGGGTGATCTCGGAGAGATAACGATCATCGCCGAGCGCGGCGAGCTCCTCGGCCGTGGCCACTCGGGGCAGCCGGGACTTCACTTCGGATTCGCCGCCTTTCTGCAGCACGGCCTGTTCGTAGAGACGGAAGAAGGACATGGCACCTGTCTGTCGGTTAATCAGGAATGCTGGGACGGTACCCTGAACCTTGCCTTATGCCAAGCCTCTACTTTTGTAGGCTCCCTGGTGAGCGACTAAGCTTTCAGTTAGTCCAAGTTTTGCCTGGAGAGCCCTGCATGTCCGGAAAGCGATCGGACAACCGAAAAGACTTCATCATCCGGGAAGCCCGGGAAGGGGACCTCCCCGAGCTAGTGGGTTTTCTTGCCAAGCTCGCCCTGCATGTGTCGGGCGCGCCTCCGCACGAGCTCAAGCAAAGTGAATACAAGCGGCTGCTGAGAACCCTGCATTCCGCACTGGACGACCCCAACAAGCGGCTGGTGGTGGCAGAAAACCGCACAGCCGGGCTGGTTGGCATGGGGTATGTCTACATCTGGCGAAGCCAGGGCATCTGGGAGCAGTCGGAGCCCGTGGAGTTCAAGTCGGGGATCATTGATGATGTCTGGGTAGAGCCCGAGTTCCGGAAAATGGGCATCTTCCGGGCTCTGCTGCGTGATCTGGTCGCGTTTGCTGAAGCGCACCACGCCGCCGAACTGATCCTCGAATATTCCACCTCCAACAAGGAAGCCAAGGCTGCCTGGACCCGCCTGGGGTTCAAACCCACCGGGGTGCGGGCGGCCGCGTTTACATCCGCCGTTAAACAGGCGCTTGCGGATAACCACCCCTGAGAAAGGAAACCGGCCATGATCGGCGATCGCAGTGTCAATGTGTTCTACGATGAAATCATGCTTGGGCATAACCCGGAAGTGGACCTGCCGTTTGTGCCCAGTCGCGTGGAGAAGCGTGTACGGACCATACTCGAGGGTCTGGACTTCAAATGGAGCTACCCGGAGCACCCGGGCCGCATCAGCGCGGTCAAGGACTACCTCGATGAAAACCCCATTGCCGGGGTGCAGTTTTGCAGCGGCGCCGAGGCTGCCACCTACGAGCAACTGGCCCGGGTTCACACCACCTCTTACCTGGACCACATCTTTTCCCTGGCCGGCAAACGGGCATGGCTCGACAAGGACACCACGGCGGTATCGCCCGACAGTATCCGGGCCGCAACCGCAGCCGCCGGTAACGCCATTGCCGCCGTGGAAAGTGTGGTGAACGGTGAGTGCCAGAGCGCGTTTGCCCTGATTCGGCCACCAGGGCATCACGCTGAACCGGTGCGTGCGCGGGGTTTCTGCCTGCTCAACAACGTCGCCATCGCCGCAGCCCACGCCCAGGCCAAGCTCGGGTGTGAACGGATCCTGATCATCGACTGGGATGCCCACCATGGCAACGGAACCCAGGACATCTTCTGGGCCGACCCGGACGTGCTGTTTTTCGATACTCACTGCGCGGCGCCGTTTTACCCGGGGTCGGGGCATCTGGAGGAAGTGGGGGAAGGCCTTGGAGAGGGCTATACCATCAACGTGCCGCTGCCTGAAACAGCCGGGGATGTCGCCTTTGAGCGGGCGTTTCGCGACATCCTGGTGCCGGCCGCGGATTACTTCAAGCCGGATCTGGTGCTGGTGTCCGCCGGCTTCGACCCCCACCGCAACGATCTGGCCATGAATCTCACCTACAACGGCTTCAAGATGCTCACCGGCATTGTGCAGGAGGTGGCCGAGACCCATGCCGACGGACGCCTTGCGTTGGTTCTTGAAGGGGGTTACAGCCTGAGTTCACTGTCCCGGGGCGTGCACGCGGTGCTTGAGGTACTGGCCGGAGGGGACGTGCCGGAAGTGCGGGAGATCGGTGTTGCGGAAGTGGAGGAGGCCGCAGAGTTCCACCGCTCGGCGTTCAGTGACGATAATGAATGATTGCAGCCAGTTCCAGAGCCCAGAATCTGGGCCATTCTCCTCAATCCCTTAACCGTCCCCAAGACATCTACCGCGGCGTCGTGGAGTGGGTACAGTCATGAACTGCGTGTGCCTCCGGATGCACCACTTGCGAAAAAGGCTCGTAGTTTAGTTCAGGCTTTCCCGGAAACACACAGGCAGAAGGAACGACCGTGTCCACCCGCGTACAAATGAACGACATTTTTCTGGAGTACCCGACCGAATCCGGCAAGGTCGCGGTGCTCAATAAGGCTTCGCTCACCGTGCCGCCGGGGGACACACTGGCGATTACCGGTCCCTCGGGCAGTGGTAAAACCTCGCTCCTGCTGCTGCTTTCGGGGCTGCAACGCCCAACCAGCGGTGAAATCGTGGTCGGCGATCAGCGCCTGGGTGACATGGATGCCAACGCATTGGCGGACTGGCGTAGCGAATACCTGGGCATTATTTTCCAGTCTTTCCATCTGCTGCCGGGACTCACGGCCCTCGGCAACGTGAGCCTGCCGCTTGAGATAGCGGGCGCGGAGCACCCCCGCGAACAGGCCCTCGACATGCTCGAAGCCGTGGGACTGAGTCATCGGCTGCAGCATTACCCGAGCCAGCTGTCGGGCGGGGAGCAACAGCGTGTCGCCATCGCCAGAGCACTGGTACACAGGCCGAGCCTGCTGCTTGGTGACGAACCCACCGGGAATCTGGACCGGGAGACCGGCGAGAAAGTGTTGTCGCTGCTGTTTGATCTGCACAAGGACAGCCAATCCACGTTGGTGCTGGTAACCCACGATGAACGGGTAGCCGAGCGTTGCCAGCACCGGGTACGCATGGACGCTGGGTGTCTTCATGAAGCCTAGCGCCTCCCGCAAACCGGCCTGGATGCTGCGATTTGCCATCGCTGATCTGCGCTCGCGCATCTCGGCGCTCAGGGTGTTTCTGGCCTGTCTGATTCTTGGGGTTACCCTGGTGGCGGCCACCGCCAGTCTGTACCGAGTGATCGAGCAGAGCCTGCTGGCCGATACCCGCGCTCTTCTTGGCGGCGACGTGGAACTGGAAGCCAGCGAAGCGCTCCCGCCAGAGGTGCGAGACTGGATTGAGGCCACGGGCCGTCTCTCGCTGGTTCGGGAATTCGACACGATTGTCTCCGGCAGTGACGGCGAAGGCTTTTTCCGTGCGGAAATCCTGGTGCCAGACGATGCCTATCCGCTTTACGGTGAGCTGGAGCTGAGCCCGAACCAGTCGCGGCAACAGTTGACCGCGAAAAACAATGGGCAGTGGGGCGCCTTGATCGACCCGCTGCTGGCCGAGCGGCTGGGGCAGGGCGTTGGCGACGACATCCAGATTGGCGCTGCGATCTTTCGCATCACCGGGCTGATTCAGGCACAACCCGACAGAAGCCTGAACGCCAACTGGCGTGGCTTGCCCGTCATCATTGCCAGCGAAGCGGTAGACGCCACCGGCCTGATTCGTCCTGGCAGCCGGGTGGATTACGAGTACCGGATACAGACCAACCGCAACCTCGAGGACTGGCTCCAGGCCTTTGAACAGGCCTTTCCTGATGCCCGCTGGGAGATAACCACCTTTGCTGAACGCAGCGAGCGGATTTCCGAGCGGCTGGACCAGATTGCCACTGCGCTCATTCTGATTGCCTTCACCACTCTGTTCATCGGCGGGTTGGGCGTGGCCAACAGCATTCATGCCTATCTCGACGAAAAACTGGGCACCATCGCCACCCTGCAGACTCTGGGCCTGCGCCGGAAGCCGCTGGTGTGCATTTACCTGTTGCAGATTGGCATTCTGGGCACGCTGGCCGGGCTGATTGGCGGCGGTATCGGGCTGGGGCTGTCGTCCGTGGCGCTCCACGTGGCTGGCGATGCGTTCACCGCAGGCGGTTCGGCGGGTGCGGCAAATGTGCTCTCGCTCTGGGTTATACCCTTGCTGTTAAGCTGGGTGTTCGCCGTGCTGACGGCCTACGTGTTTGCATTGCCGGCCCTGGCGCGAGCGCTGGCTGCGCCGCCGGCAGGTCTGTTCCGGGGCCAGGTGGAGGCGGCACCCAACGAGCCCCGTAGCTGGCGACGGGCGAGTTACGGCCTGCTGGCGTTTTACATCACAGCAACGCTTCTGTGGCTGCCTTCGCCGCATCTGGGGTTTCTGTTTCTGTTGGCGGTGATGGTTCTCTGGGCTCTGCTGGAAGGCCTGATCAAGGGGCTGCGAAAAGGCGCCAAGGCCCTCGAAACGGCAGGTTTTGCCGACGGGAAGTTCACCCGCAGGCTTGCCCTGGCGAACCTGCACCGGCCCGACTCGCCCCTGCGGGCCACGCTGCTGTCGCTGGGCACAGCCCTGACTCTTGTTGTGGCCTGCACCCTGATGGTGACCACGCTGTTGCGCGCGCTGGAGACCACCATACCCGAGCAGGCGCCCGCGCTGATTCTGTACGAGGTGTTCCCGGATCAGCGGCAACCGCTACGGACAGGGCTTGCGCAACTGGATAGTACCAGCCAGACCGAGCTGTTACCGCTGGTGCGGTCGCGACTGTCGACCATCAACCAGCAACCCATTGCCCGGGTACTGGCCGACGACGCCGATGCCCGGCGCGAGGCTATGGGAGATGAATACAAGCTCAGTTACCTGTCGGGAAATCCGGAGGGCCTTGAGCTGGTGGAGGGCAACTGGTGGACTGAACCCGCGCCACGCGGACAGCCGGCGTTCATGGCCATGGAAGACCGGGAGGCCTACCAGCTTGGCCTCGGGATTGGCGACCAGGTGACGTTTACCGCGCAGGACAAGACTATTACCGCGGAAATTCGCGCCATTTACCGGCAAAAGGGGCTGCAGACGCGCTTCTGGTTTGAGGGCATTCTGCAGGATGGCGCCCTGGACGGACTCATCAGTCTGAACGTGGGCGCGGTTTATC
The DNA here is from genome assembly GCF_041984545.1 of Marinobacter sp. Taxonomy (GTDB): domain Bacteria; phylum Pseudomonadota; class Gammaproteobacteria; order Pseudomonadales; family Oleiphilaceae; genus Marinobacter. The sequence goes on from NZ_JBHIXV010000036.1 coordinate 18,977, forward strand.
AGAGTGACGAGGCGGCGAAGCAATCCCAGCGCTGGCTTGCGCAAAACCTGCCGAACGTCATCACGCTCCGCACAGCCGACTGGTTGGCGACAGCCGGCAATCTCCTGAACAAGGCGGCAGCAGGACTGGCCGCAGTGGCGTCTGTGAGCCTGTTGGCAAGTCTGTTGGTGCTTTCCAGTGTGGTAAGCGTAAGCCGGCGACGACAGTTATACGAGGCCAACCTTCTGCACTGCCTGGGTGCCCGGCACGAGACCATCCGCACCTCCCTGCTACTGGAGACCTGTTTGCTCACCCTCCTGGCCACGGTGTTTGCCACTGGCCTGGGCGCGCTGATTGCATTGCCGCTGGCGGATCAGGTGCTGAAACTGCCAGCCGCCGATCTGTGGTGGCTGGGCATGCTTGTTGCGGGCACGGTCAGTGCTCTGGCCCTGCTGGGCGGGCTGTTGCCAACCCTCAAGGCCATGCGCCTGAATCCGGCCGTTTTACTGCGGGAAGGCTAGTTTTGCGGCCAGGATTGGGGCCTGCCATGCAGGTGCTGGAAAACACAGGGAAATCGGCAATTTATATGATTAATGCAATATTTTTTTGATCTTACTGGCTGGAATTCGTCGTTTTGGTTCGTGAAATCGTTTTGTGATGGCAAAATTTAGGAAAATTCACTACGCATTTGCCTATTTCAAGACATTTTACTAAAACTTCTGGGGTAGCATTTATACGTATGCTTTCTGCACATAGCGCGTGATGTGTAGGCATATCGGTCAGAAACCTTTCGCCCACAAAAGAAAAAGAGAGAAACACTATGATTCGCAAACTTGCACCGCTGGTATTTGCTTGTGCTGCAGCCGCTCCAATCAACGCAACAGCCGACCAGCTGGATACCGTGATTCAGCGTGGCACGCTGAACTGTGGCGTGGTTCTTGATTTCCCACCCATGGGCTATTTTGACGAAAACAACAACCCGGCCGGGTTCGATGTGGATTACTGCAACGACCTGGGCGAGGCGCTTGGCGTGGACGTGAACGTGCTCAACCTCACCTGGGGTGAGCGGATTCCCTCTCTGGTTTCCGGCAAGACTGACGTGGTTATTGGCTCCACCTCCGATACTCTCGAACGCGCCAAGACCGTAGGCTTCACCTACCCGTACTTCGTTTTCAAATTCCAGGTGATTGCTCACGAAGACAAGAACATTCAGTCCTTCGAGGACCTGAAGAACCTGAAGGTTGGCGCCGCGCTCGGCACCACCTACGAAACCGAGTACCTGGCCTACGCAGAGCAGCAGGGCTGGGGCAAGGACAACTACACTTCCTTCAAGTCCGAGAACGATGCCTACCTCGGCCTTTACCAGGGCAAGGTAGACGCCATCATCTCCACCAACACCAACATTGCCACCAAACTGCGCAGTGAAGAATTCGAAGACTTCGTGGCCGGCCCCTACGTGCCCAACTACGACGACGTTGTTGGCATCATTGCCAAGCGTGATGAGGTGGCCTGGATCAACTACCTGAACCTGTTCCTGGTGCGTCAGATTCGTGATGGCAACATGAACGAAGCCTACAACAAGCACTTTGGCACCGATGTACCTGCCGATCTGATCAAAACCCTGAGAGACAACAAGTAAGCAACGGGCGACAGGGCGGCTGCCGATCGGGCGGTCGCCCCGAAGTATTGATGCCAGCGCCGCCGTGGCGGGCTGGTGGTCGAGTTTCCTTCCATTCATAAAATGGCAAAGGTATGGACTACGAATTTCACTGGAACGTTGTGTTCCAGAACATGCCCCAGTTGCTGAACGGCGCCTTCGTTACCCTGCACGTTTCCGTTCTCGCCATGCTCCTGGGCATTGTCATCGCCATCCTCCTGGCGATTGCCAAAATGAACAACACCAAGTTCTTCAGCCAGGTCGCGACGGTGTGGGTTGAAATTGCCCGGAACACGCCGGCCCTGTTCCAGATCTACATGGCGTATTTCGGCCTGGGGGCATTTGGCATACACCTCAGTCCCTATGCGGCGGTTCTCAGTGCGCTGGTATTCATCAACGCCGGTTATCTCACGGAAACTTTCCGTGGCGGCTTCCAGTCAATTCCGAGCACCCAGTACAGTGCGTCCAAATCCCTGGGCATGACCAGCTTTCAGTGCTACTGGCACATTATCCTTCCGCAGATGCTGCGCCGTATCTATCACCCGATGACCAACCAGTTCGTGTGGTCGATCCTGATGAGCTCGCTGGGCATTCTGGTGGGCATGAGCGAGCTGTCTGGTACCACCCAGCGGTTGCAGTCACTGAGCTTCCGGACTCTTGAGTTCTTCATTGTGGCGGCGGTTATGTATTTCATCATCACCAAGCTGGTGCTGTTTGGTTCATCGCTTCTGGCGCGCAGACTCTTCAAGGGGGAAATCTGATGGGATCTCTATTCACACCCCTGTCCTGGAGCGATAGCGGCCTGATCCTGACGGGTGTCTGGAACACGGTCATCATCTCGGTACTGGCCATCGTTGTGGGCACCGTGCTGGGCCTGATCGTGGGTTTTGCCCGGGCTGAGAGTAATCGATGGGTGAACATGCTGTTTGGCGGCGTGCTGGACGTGCTCCGGAGCGTGCCGCTGATCATCCAGCTCATTCTGTTCTCCACCTTCATGGGTGCCGCCGGGAGCCCGCTGGCGCCGTTCGTAGCGGGGTCCATCGTGCTCTCGCTGTACACCATGGCCTTCATGAGCGAGGTATTCCGCGGCGGCTTCGAGAGCGTGAGCCCGTCCATGCAGACAGCGGCCCGTTCCCTGGGCATGACCAAGTGGCAGACCATCTATCACATCCGGCTGCCCATCGGCCTGCGTGCGGTGTTCCCGTCCTGGCTGGGCGTTTCCCTGAGTGTGATCAAGGATTCGGCCCTGGTGTCAGTGATCGGCTATATGGAACTGCTGCGCACCTCGGAGCAACTGATTTCAAGAACCCAGCAGCCGCTCGAGATACTCATCGGCGTTGGTATCTTCTACTTCATTATTTCGTACCCGCTGTCCTACTACGGCCGGTATGTTGAGAGGAAAATGGCAATATGATCAGCGTCCAGAATGTCCACAAATCCTTTGGCGATCTTGAAGTCCTGAAAGGCGTCAGCCTGGATGTGCAGAAGGGCGAGGTAGTGAGCGTTATCGGGGGCTCTGGTAGCGGCAAATCCACCCTGCTTTACTGCATCAACGCCATTGAAACCATCAACAGCGGCAAGATCCTGGTTGACGACGTGGATGTCCACGCCAGGGACACCAACAAGGACAAGCTGCGCCAGAAGCTGGGTATGGTTTTCCAGCAGTGGAATTCCTTCCCACACATGACAGTGCTGGAAAACGCGGCGCTGGCGCCCCGGATCGTCAAGAAGATGAGCAAGGAAGAGGCGATGGAGATCGCCAAGAAGGAGCTGGAGCACGTTGGCCTGGGGGACAAGCTGGATGTGTACCCAACCAAGATGTCCGGCGGCCAGCAGCAGCGCCTGGCGATTGCCCGTGCCATGGCCATGAGGCCGGATTACATGCTCCTGGATGAGGTTACTTCGGCCCTGGACCCGGAGCTCGTGGGCGAGGTGCTCGACACCTTGCGCATGCTGGCAGAAGACGGCATGACCATGATCTGTGTGACCCATGAAATGGGTTTCGCGCGGGATGTTTCCGACCGGGTGGCGTACTTCCACCAGGGCGTGATTGCCGAGATCGGCGAAGCCAGGCAGGTGATTACCGATCCCCAGAATCCGCTGACCCAGAAGTTCCTTTCCAAGGTGCGTTAACCGATTCAAAGAAAGTCGCCACGGCCGTGGCGCTGGTTGGAGGAGTCGTTGGACCCGCTTCTCCAACCATTTTTTCCTATCCCTTGTGCGTTTCCGCCTAGCCCATCGATTGGCGTATGACGCCCTCCACAGCCTCCCGAGCCAGTACCACCGGGTTGGCCTTCATGGAGGATGAGCTGGCCGCTGCGTCCGCTGCCGCAACCACCTGTTCTTCAGTCACGCCAAGGGTTGCCAGGCCGGGCAGGCCGTTCTCGTCAATCCAGTCGCGGAACACCGTCAAAGCCTGCCCTGGCGAAGTTTCGAAAGCCTCGGCAATCCACCCGACCACCCGATCAATCCTTGCCCGCTGCTCGTCTGTTTCGGCGTGGTCGCGATTTACGGCAATGCCTGCCGGAAGGAGGGCGCCACAAATGGCGCCGTGGGGTGCCCCAATGAGCCCGCCTAAAGGCCCGGCAATACCGTGCACCACGCCCAGTCCCGAGTTGGCGAGGGCCAGGCCGCCAAACAGGCTGACATGGGCCATGGTATCCCGGGCGTCTTCCGATTCGCTCGCCATAAGCTGTTTGAGGGCCTGCAAGCCACGTGGAATGGCTTCAATGCACAGCATGTCGGTAAACGGCGTGGCCCGGGAAGAAAGGTACGGCTCAATCACCTGGGTGACCGCATCCAGGCCCGAGTGCAACGTGACAGACCTGGGGCAGTGGTCAGTCAGCGCGGGGTCTACCAGGGCCAGGTCTGGCAACAGACGGTTATCCCGGAGACTGACCTTCCGTTGAGCCTGCGGGATATCCACTACGGCGTTCCTGGTGACTTCGGCACCGGTGCCCGAGGTGGTTGGCACCAGAATCAGTGGCAGCCGGTCAGCTTTGAGAGGCAAGCCTTTGCCCACCACCTCCAGGTGATCCATCAGCCCGGAGGGACTGGGCAGCATGGCCGCCAGCACTTTGGCTGAGTCCATCACAGAACCGCCACCAATGCCCAGAACCAGATCCACGCCAAGGCTTTTGCCCGCAGCGATGGCGGCAGAGAGCGTATCAAGATCCGGCTCCTTGCCAATGGACAGGGTCTGGACCACTTCAATGTCGGCCAGCGACTGGAATACCGGGCTCAGTCGCTCAGGACTGCGGCCATGAACCACCAGTGCCCGTCGGCCCATCCGGCTGGCACGTTCGTTCAGTTCGGCCATCCGGCCGCGACCGAAAACAATTTCTGCTGGCGTGAGGACATTGAAGGCGGGTGTCATCGTGATTCCTCGATCTGAAAGCGATTAGTGTACAAAAAGCCTGTGCTCGGGGCCCTGCTCTCAGTTGCGGCCCGCAAGCACCTGATAGATACGATAGGCGGCTGCTTCTCCGCCCAGTCTGTCCGGCATTAATTCACCGGGTTCGGCCTGCCTGAAGGATTCCAGCTGGTCTGCGGGCAAGTGGCTTTCTGACCAGTATTCCAGAAGCTCCAATACCCGCTTTTCGTCGTTGCTCCGGAAACCGGGCCAGTAGACGTAGGGCACCAGATCCGGATTGCGAATGAAGAACAGGGCGGTCTGGTCAGGGTCGTTGGTTACGTCGCCCCGCAGCCCGAAGGTGAAGCGGTGCCCGGCACTGCCTTGGAAGGTGACGATCAGGCTGTTGTCCTGTTCGATAAAGCGCGCGTCTTCCACCGCGATGGGTTCCACCAGTTCGGGCACCGAGGTGATGTAATACTGAAAGCCGAGGAAGGCGAGCAGCACTGCAATCAGTGCTGCCAGAGCAAGGGATTTGAACATTGAGCAGGATCCGAACCGGTTACATGGCCCTGGCAAACAGGCCAAAGGGCAGGGATTTGATGACATAGCTCAGCGGCGTCCAGGGCCACCAGGGTACGTAGGCGCGGCGTTTTTCCGATTCGATGGCTTTCACCAGCGCTTTGACGCCAGTTTCCAGATCCACCCTGAAAGGCGCATTCTTGGTGTCCCGGTTGATGTCGGTGAGGATGTAACCGGGCAGGATGTTGCTCACGTTGATGGGCTTGCCTTTGGTGTCGAGCTGAAGGCCCTCGGCCAGGGAAGCTACGGCGGCCTTGGTTGCAGCGTAAACGTTGAGAGGACCCCGGAAACCACGCACGCCACTCACCGAGGACATCAACACGAGGTGACCGCTGTTCTGCTCACGGAAGATTTCCATGGCCGCCTCGCTCTGGGCGATGGCGGCTACGAAGTTGGTTTCAGCTGTCTTTCGGTTAGCTTCAAACTGTCCGCGGCCAATGGGCTGTGAGCTGCCGATTCCGGCGTTGACAACCACCCGGTCGAGGCTGCCCAACTCCTCGCGGAAGCCACGAAATACGTCGAATACCTGCTCGTAATCGCACACGTCCAGACCGCGCACCAGTACCCGGATGTTCGGGTGGGCCTGTTGGAGTTCCCGCTGCAGGGCTTCCAGTTTGTCTGCCCGACGGGCGCACAGGGCCAGGTTACAGCCCTTGGCCGCCCATTCGCGGGCCATGCCCTCGCCAAGGCCGGTGCTGGCGCCGGTAATCAGAATGTTTTTCCGCATGTGGTACCCCTGGTCCATCGAATCGAAAGTGCCCAGACTACCACGATTGTCCGGGATTGGAATTGGCGGAAAAACAGCCCGTTACCGGCGCTTCTGCGTTATTCCACCGTCACGGTAATTTTTTTGGAGACGAACGCCGGTTGGTGGGGCACGTGGGCATGGTTGCCCAGTAACAGTTGCAGGATACCTGCCAGGAAGTCAGGAAGCCCGCGGCGCGAACATGATGATCGCCATACCTAGCAGTGCCACTCCGGAGCCCACAAGATCCCAGACGGTTGGCCGGATACCGTCGATGGCCCAGAGCCAGAGAATGGCCATGAAAATATAAACGCCGCCATAGGCTGCATACACCCGGCCGGCTGCGGTGGGGTGCAGGGACAATAGCCAGGCGAAGGCGGCCAGGCTCAGGGCACCTGGCACCAGCAGCCAGATACTCTTGCCCTCACGAAGCCAAAGATAGGGCAGGTAGCAGCCGACGATTTCAGCAAGTGCTGTGACGAGAAATAGCCCAACGGTTTTCAATTCAGGCAAAACGGCTTCCTCCGGTCTCACTCTGGCGGCGCACAACAATCGGTGCCTTGCTGAATGGGTGGGCAGGGTACGGTGCCATAGGAGCAGAAAACGCAGCAGTCGCCCGACTTGGGTTTCAGCAAGCGTCCGCAGGACTCGCACTCGTAAAAGTACTGGCAGCTATCCGTGGGCATGGTCTCCGTTTTCTGGTGACCACAATGTGGGCAGGTGAGGGTGGATTCCAAAGTGATGTTGGTCATTCCTCTGCTCTCCTGTTAGTGCGCAGGTTGCTTTAGCGCCTCTTCCAGCATTTCAAGGCTCTCTGGCCCTGCTTCCAGCCGCAGGCAATGTTGCGCATCATGTTCCCATAATGCCGCCGACCCGAGGTGCAGATGCACTGTGACCAACGCCTCGAACGACTCGTCGAGCAGACCGGCAGGCACCCAGACCAGCTCCTTGCCTCTTAGAGGATTGGGCACCGGGCTGCCGCAGGCAGAACAGAAGTCGCTGCGATAGCCGGTGGACTTCTGAAATGACGAAATCTTCTGCTGGCCGGAAAGCCAACGAAAGCGTGTGCTTGGCACAAAAGTGGCGGCATTGGCTGCTGATCCCGTTGCCTTTCTGCAAAGGGAGCAATGGCACTGGTAAAGGTTAGGGAGGTTGCCCTCGATCTCAAATGCAACGTCCCCGCACAGGCATTCGCCTTTCATGGAGTTATCCTTGGTTCGCTCACAGTCGGAAGCTGATGGGACACTAGTCTATCGCACAAAGATCCGATGGCGCCCGGTCAATCTTATGAATAGTCGAGGTTTTACCGGCAATGGGTACGATGAGAAACCCTGTGCCGGCGAAGGCTGTTGACTGGCTGATACGACCCTGGCCAGACGCATCCAGCCCAAGTTCGGTGGCGCTTGTCGCGAGCCCAATAAACGGATTGCCGGGTTCCCGGGCGCCCGAGGCCAGGAAGTCGCGATTCAGCTCAATGCGTCCGTCCCTGAAATAAAAGTGTTTGCCTTCCTCGAACCGCGATTCCTGTAAAACGGCGTTGTCCAGAATGGCCGAAGCGATCAGGCTTGAGCCACTGCCGCTTCGAATGGCCACCGCCTCCGGCAGGGATTCTGCCGGGAACTGTCCGGGCCAGAGGATGGAAGTCAGGTACACGGGTGACGAGCCGTCAGCCGGACTGCTGCAGTTTTTATAGCAGCCGGCGAAGGCCTCAAGCTTAGCGACGGACGCGAAACCGGTGTCGTTTTCTGGCGCCTGAGTTGTAGAACAGCCGGACAACGCCAGCAAAAGTAAAAGAAACAAGGCTTGTTTCATGACATTCCACCAGGCCTCGAGCGGTTTCTGTAAGAATAGACCGCATCTGGTTTTCAGGGCAGCAAGCCTGGTCAGATCAATCATTTCACGATTTCACCCACCGATCGCCTTCCTTGTGGTATTCCTTCTTCACCGCCGCCCAGGCCACCTTGTGGGCCGTTTCCTCCCGGCTGGCGTTATCGCGTCGGTCTTCCGGGTCCTCGTATTCGTCCCAAGCGGAATTGAAGGCCTTACGGTAGATTTCCTGAGCCTTCTCCGGCAGGTTGTTACGAACACTGGAGGGTAATTCAGTGTTGCGATGATAGGGCATTGGTCTACCTCCTTCGTTGTTAGATCCAACGACGTACCCGCTGCATGTAGGCCGTGAATTCCTCTCCGAAGATTTCCCCGAGCGCTTGCTCCTCCGGAGCTATCTGGAACCGGTTCATATACGCGACAAAGAAAGGAACGCCGAGCAGCGCCCAGGCGGACGCAAGGAACACGGCCCAGGCCGCGAGCACAAGGGCAAAACCCACGTACATGGGATTGCGCGAATAGCGGTACACCCCGGAGCTGACCAGTGCAGAACTTGCCTCGGGTTTGCGAGGATCCACGGTGGTTTTTGAAGCCCGGAAGGCCATTACTCCGGAGATAGCAAACACAATGCCCAGCAGGAACAGGATACCTGCGATTGCCAGCCGAAGTGTTTCACCCACATCAACGCGAGGGGCAGAGACCGCGACAAGCCACATAACCAATCCCACGATCAGCACCAGTGCGACCGGGGGCACGCGCTTTTCCAACAGGTTTGCTTTCACGATTAAACGGTTCTCAAAGATGGTGGCACCAGCGAGTCAGCGAAGCTGGCTATCCTTACTGCCACGACGGTTAATGCCGCTTGAACGGCCATTTTTCTTCTCATGGGCCGACTGACAGTCAATGCACAACCGGACACCGGGAATGGCCTTGCGCCGGGCCTCGGGAATCCTGGCGCCGCACTCGTCACATTCCCTGGCGCTCTCGCCTTTGGCCAGCTGGCTGCGAGCGCGCCGGATTTCATCCTCAACACTTGCATCAATCTGTTCCTGAACCGCACCATCACGGGACCATCCACCTGCCATGAGCCCTCCGGAATCTGGATGACGGAAACCACTCAACGGTATCATTCGAACGTGGGCGCTCAAAGATAGCCGACAACCAACAAGGAAACACCATGTCGTACATCAGCCAATATACACCTGAAACGCTGAGCCGTGACGAGTTGGATCAGACCCAAGGCCCGATGGTAGTGGAATTCGGCACCAACTGGTGCGGGATCTGCCGGGGGGCACAGACGGATATAAAAGCCGCCCTGGACGACCACCCGAGTGTTGCGCACCTGAAGGTTGAGGATGGCAAAGGCCGCAGGTTAGGGCGGACCTTTGGTGTAAAGCTCTGGCCAACGCTGGTTTTCCTGCGGGACGGGCAGGAGATTGCCCGGGTGGTGCGGCCGCAGGGGCGACAGGCTATTGATGAGCAACTAGAGAAACTTCTGGGCTAGACCGCCGCGCGGTGGTTCCGGTTGATCCAGCCGTTTGTCATTTCTGATCCATGCAACGTACGGCGCCCGTGAGCTTCAGAACAGCCTCCTCAAGGGCCTTGACGCCTGCTGCAACGATGCCGATACGTTCCTTTTCCTCGTTCGAGCTCTCGCGGATGGAGCTCATCTGAGCGTAAATCGATTCAATCAGCCCCGAGTTCTGGTCCACAACGCCGGTAATCTCATTCGTGGCTTCGGCCGTGCGAGAGGCCAGTTTGCGAACCTCGTCGGCCACCACGGCGAATCCCCGACCGGCTTCGCCGGCACGCGCCGCCTCAATCGCGGCGTTCAAGGCCAACAGGTTGGTTTGGGAGGCAATGTCCGCGATGGTGGACACGATTTTCTTGATGCTTCGTGACTGGTCGTTGAGCCGCTCGCTGACGCCGCCTGCCTGTTCAATTTTCTCGCCAATGGTATTGGACGAGTCAACCGCACTATCCAGGGCGTGTCGGGCACTGGCGGTAATCTCTGCGGTCTCATCGGAGGTTTCAGCGGCCAGGTGTGCCGTGGCATGGAACGACTCAAGGCGCGCGGTGATGTCAGTGGCAAACTTGATCACCTTGTAGACCTTGCCCTCGCTATTGAAAATCGGGTTGTAAGTGGCTTCCACCCAGATTCGCTGGCCGGCGCTGTTGCGCCTTTCAAATTGTCCACTGAAGAACTCGCCAGCGGCAAGGTGGCGCCAGAAGTTCGGGTTATCCTTGTAGAACTCCTCCTCACAGAACAGGCGGTGATGCTTACCCCTTATTTGTTCGAGGCTGTAGCCCATGGTTTTGAGGAAGTTTTCGTTGGCCCAGCGGATGGTGCCGTCCGGTTCGAACTCAATGACCGCCAATGAGCGATTCAGGGCAGAGATCTGGGCCTCCCGGTCCGCCAGGGCTTCTTTTTCTGCGGTGACATCCGAGGCGATCTTGATCACCTTCACCACCTGTCCTGAATCATTCTTCACGGGGAAGTAGGATGCCTGCAACCAGCACCGGCGCCCCTCCCGATTTACCCGTTCAAAGGTACCGCGATGGGCCTCGCCCGCAGCGAGGGTTTCCCAGAAGGATTGGTAACCGGCGCTGCGGACGTACTCCTTGGTGCAAAACATGCGGTGATGCTGGCCCACAACCTCCTCACGCCGGTAGCCGACCATCGAGAGAAAGAGGTCATTGGCGTTGAGGATGCGGCCCTCGGGGGTAAACTCGATAGAGCCAATGTGGTCCCGGATAGCTTGCAGGTCCTGAGACAGTCCGTTCCGCTCCTGCTGAAGGCTGCTGATTTCATGCAGCGCCGCCTGGCGCCTGTTTGCGGCAAAGAGCATTGTCTGTCCCCCAGGGTAACCTTGCCATTTGAAATCAGTATTGCCCTGATATCAGAGAAAACAAATTGATATTGGTAACCAAATGTGTGGGAGCATTGCCACCTGTTTCCCTGATCGATTCCTTCTTCGGCTAACCTCTATCCGTTTTTGCGATGTAACGCCTTATAGCGTTCCTCAAGCTCAGCTCGAATCGCCCGGCGCTCCTTGCCGTTCGCAAAGCGCCGGATCTGATCGTCGGTGCGGGGCACCAGCTCTGGCACCTCCACCGCTTTGCCGTTGTCACCCACCGCCACCATGGTGAAAAAGCAACTGTTGCTGTGCCGCACCAGCTTGTCACGGATGTTTTCGGTGACGACCTTGATGCCGATCTCCATGGAGGTTCGGCCGGTGTAGTTCACGCTGGCCAGAAAGGTGACCAGCTCGCCCACATGGATGGGTTGCAGAAACATCACCTGATCCACCGAGAGAGTCACCACATAGGTGCCCGCGTACCGGCTGGCGCAGGCGTAGGCCACCTCATCCAGGTACTTCAGCAGGGTGCCACCGTGCACGTTGCCGGAGAAATTGGCTTTGTCCGGCGTCATCAGCACGGTCATGCTCAGGCTTGTTGAATTGGGTTCCATGGCGCTTCTCTGGTGGTTTGCTATCCAGTATAGGCGCCAGTCTGGCTGATGGTGGCAGTAATTATGCAGACAGCGGCACCGCTCAGCGTTGCGGCCGAAGTGCTGACTTCACGGGTTCAAAATTGCCATTTGAATAGGCTTGAAGTTCTGCGAAAACCTCATCAAATGAGAGGTTCCGGACCCAGTCCGAATGACACCCACTAGCCAGCTCCATGGCTTTCATGAACTGTTCCCGGGAGAACACGAACGAGCCGATCAGCGTTTTCTGCTCCCGTATCAGGCGCGAAAAATCCACACTCAGTGACTGCGACGCAAAACCCAGAAAAACGGCCTTTCCTCCCTTCCGGGTGCGCTGAAGGCATGCCGTTCGGGATTGCTCGCTGCCAACCGTATCGAAAACAACGTCGAACCCGGTGTTGAACCCGCGCGCAACTTCGCTGGCGCCCAGCGCCAAAGCCGCTTCGAGCCGGGTCGGCGATGGATCGGAAACGGCCACGGACGCGCAGCCGTGGTGACGTGCCGCGGCCGCCAACCCCAAACCCAGTGAACCCGCCCCGATAATCAAGACAGAATCCGTGGGTTTGGGTTGCGCTCGTTCCCACGCATTGACGGAGTTGGCGAAAGGCTCAATAAACGAGGCCTGCTCCCAGCTGAGCACTGAGGGCAGGGTAATAAGGGCCGACTCTGGAACCGCGACCTGCTCGGCAAAGCCTCCCGGTCTCTGAACGCCAATCAGAGACCATTCATTGCAGAGTTGATGCCGATTTTGATGACAAGAATCGCAGCGCCCACAGCCGGATAAAGGAAAAACCGCAACGCGTTCCCCTGAGGACGTTGCGCCACAAAGGCCATGACCCATGATGTTCGGGAGAGGTCGGAGCCCCGGATCTTGAATGGCGGCAAGTTCACTGCCGCCGATTCCGGTGATCTCTACATCGAGAACCACCTCGCCCGTCGATGGTTTCGGCGCAGGCACGGATTCAATAGTAAGTGCTTGTGGGCCCTTCAGTAGAAGCGCTTTCATTCGGCTTCGCCCACGGGCGCCCGTCCTTGCCTTAACGCCAGATAAAGCAACGGCCCTGCGGACACAAACACGGCGGTCACCACGAAAAACGGAAGCAGATAACCCAATCCCATACCACGGCGCTTCGCATCCTGGTACATCCAGATGCAAGCCAGCGCCGCGAGAATGTAGAGATCAATAACAACCTGCGCGGTATTGGGGCTGGACATCAGTTGGGCGCCGAAGGCGAGAAGCGATTGGTCTGCGCCAGCCATGACCCAGAACGTGAAGCCCATGAATAGACAGAGCACGATGAGGGGAAGCGCTGATACTCTCATAATCTTCCTTGATTTGGTTCTACAAAATTCAAAGGCCTCGGGTTGCGGCCTCAGGGATTTTCCGTGTACTGGGGCAGATCGTCGGTGATCTCAAACCAGGGAGCTTTGTTGCCCACGTATACATGCCGCTCCGGTTTAACGCCCGGATCCGTATCGAGGGTGCCCATGGGGAATCCAAGCACTTCCGGATGAGCATCAAATTTCGTGTAAAGGCTGGAGCCGCAGTTGGAGCAGAAGGCCTTGTGTTCGCCGGGGGACGACTCGTAGAAGGTGAGCAGTGCCTCACCTTGCACCGTGTGCCAGTCTGCCGACTTTACCTTTGCGCGGGTCCGGAAAGCGGATGCGTGAAGTTTGCGGCACATGGTGCAATGGCAGTTCAGGACATCGGTCAGTGGACCATGGATCTCGTATTTGACGCCGCCACAGAGGCAACTGCCGGTTTGGGTCATTGAGTCATCTCCTTTTTGTTCTCTGATGGCGGACAGAGGCCCGGGTCCGCAAGTTGTTTATCTATTCGTCGCCCTCAAAACTCACCAGATCCACATCCGCCGCTTCTTTACGCAACGGAACCAGTGCCTGATAGGCCGGGGAGTTGTGCCAGCCGGCGACGGCATCCATATCGGGAAAGCGGATAACCACCGTATCTGTGTGCCGGTACTGGCCGCTCAGCGCCTTCGCCTGGTTGCCCCGAAGCACCAGTTCCGCGCCCCAGGGTACCAGCGTTGCCGGCACCTGGCTGCGGTATTCTGCCCATTTTTCAGGATCTTTCACGGTGATGTTGCCAATCACATAGGCCGTCATTGTGGTTCTCCAGTCACTGTGTGAATCATTCGATGGCCCAAGCCGCGAGCCTTCGGTTCTTGAAACGAGAGTATATGACCTCAGGGACTCAGGTAAGCATTCATCAATTCGTTCGCAAGAAGGAGGTCTTGATGCAATCCAGCATCGACATCGTTGATCAGAACGTAAAGACCATCAACACCTGGCTCAAGGACATCTCGACTGAGCTGGACGCCATCAGTGAAGAGGAGGCATGGGCGCGACTGAAAGCCGTGCTGCAAACCCTCAGAGACCGCATTACGGTCAACGAAGCGGCCGATTTTGCCGCCCAGTTACCGATCCTTGCCCGGGGGCTGTTCTTCGAAGGCTGGAAGCCTGCGGAAACGCCGCACAAGTGGCGGGACAGGGAGCAATACCTGGAGGCCTTCGAGCAGACCATCGAAGGTGATGTGGACGCCGAGAAAACCCTGAAAGCTGTGTTGAAAGTGCTCGATCGCCACCTCGACAGCAACGAGCTGGCCGAGGTCAAGAAAATGCATCCGAAGGAAGTCTGGGACCTGTGGCCCCAGTAATCAGGGTTTTTGAGAAAGCCGGTGTTTCTCGGGGGGAATAGGCTCTTCCTCCGCTGTTTCGCAAGGATTGCCTATTCCCGCCTTTGTCCGTCAGGCAATCGAATCGACGACACCACCATCCACCCGCAGTGCAGCGCCGGTAGTGGCTGATGACAGGGGAGAGGCCACATAAACCACCAGGTTGGCAACCTCGTCCACTTCCGCCGGGCGCTGGATGATGGAGCTGGGCCGCTCGGCTCTCACGAAGTCGATGGCGGTGTCCTGGAGGCTCTTGCCGGATTTCTCCGCAGCTCCCTTCAGCATGCCTTGCACACCCTCGGACATAGTTGGCCCGGGCAGTACAGCATTGACGGTGACGCCGGTACCGGCCATGCGCTTCGCAAGACCCCGAGACACCGACAGATTGGCAGTCTTGGTAAAGCCGTAGTGGATCATATCGGCCGGGATATTCAGGCCGGATTCGGACGAGATGAAAATCACCCGACCCCAGCCTTTCTTTTCCATGCCCGGCAGGTACGCCCGCGACAGGCGCACGCCAGACATCACATTGACGTCGAAAAAGTGCTGCCAGTCATCATCCGGGGTGTCAAAGAAGTCCTGCGGGCCGAACAGACCGACATTGTTTACCAGGATATCGGCGCTCGGCTCGGCATCCACCAACGCCTGACAGCCCTCGGCCGTTCCCAGGTCGGCAGCGACCCCGCGAACGGTTGCGTTGGGCGCACTCTCGCGAACTTCGGCCACAGCGGCATCCACGTTCGACTGCTTGCGACCGTTGACCACAACCGTGGCGCCAGATCCGGCCAGCCCCTTGGCAATGGCCAGGCCGATGCCCTGGGTGGAACCGGTGACTATGGCCGTTTTACCGGTGAGTTCAATGTTCATCGTAGACCTCCTTCGTGCTTTCTCAGCCAGGCCTGAAAAGGCGCCGCCGAGTTCTCGATTTCAATGTGACACAACCCCAGCAGTTCTGGGTTTACGGGGTGAATTTGCCCGTACAGCTGCTCGGCAATGTTGCCATCGGCAAAGCCGGCCCGATTGGCCGTTTCCTGGGGTGCGGCGTACACGATGCGGGGAATGCGAGCCCAGTGGGCCGCCGCCAGGCACATCGGGCAGGGTTCGCAGCTGGCGTACAGTGTGGCTTCCGGCAGGTGGGCGTTACCCAGCGCCTGGCCGGCAAGCCGTATGGCAGCGACCTCCGCGTGGGCGGTGGCGTCGCAATCCTGCTTCGCCCGGTTGCCCGCCCGGGCAATCACCCGGCCGTTGTGAACCACCACTGCGCCGAACGGGGCGCCGCCCTGGTCGACGGAGTCGAGGGCCAGTTGAACCGCTTCCTGCAGAAAGGCGTGGTCGGTGTCGTCACTGCGGGGTTCGCTCACGTTTGGCCTCCGGTTGGGTTTGGAGCTTGCTGGATGAAAGATAGAACCGTTCTGGTTCAGTCGCGACTTACGCTCGTTCGGATAAAACCAGATCTGTCCCGGGCTTCACACAGATCCGGGCTTCACCTACATCACGGGAACGAGAAAAGATTGACAAGTAACCCGTTCGGGTCGGCCACCATAAACCGCCTCATCCCGAATTCCTCAGTGCACAGGTCTTGAGCCAGCTCGAAACCACGGGCTTTGACGGCAGCACAGGCGGCGTCAACGTCCTCGACCTGTACCGACAGGATGACGCCTTGTGCCGGGTGCTGGAAAGGCCGTGGTGTGAACTCATGATCAAGGCGCATGATACCGATCTGCAGCTCCGGCCTTTCGGGAGAGGCCATCTGGATGTACCAGCCCTGGTGCTCAAAGCCAACAACAAAGCCCAGCAACTCCTTGTAGAAATCGCGAGTGTCTTCCATTTTCTCCGTACAGATGTTCGGCAGAAGTCTCGTAACAGCGATGCTTTCCGTCATTCGTCACCCCTTCAGATCAGGTCTCGATGCGTGTTGATTAACTTGGGGGAACGTAGAACAGATTCGGCCGCCTTGCTAAGAGGCCGGCCACTTTTACTTTCTGGACCTGCCTTCAACAAGAACAGCCTGCTGCCATTTGCCGGGCTTCTTGTCGGTACGGTGAACGCAGCCGGGCCAGAATATATAACGCAAGGGCTCCGTCTGAAACCGCAGTGCAGCGCCGTATCGGTCGCTGAGCAGCCAGCTTCCGGAATCAAGCATTATTCGTTCTGACTCAGGCACCGAGCCATGGCGAACCTCTGTAGCTGAACGCCATCGCGCTCGACGGTCTGAGCTTCCACCACCGAGAAACCCCGGGATTCAAAAAACGGACGGGCTTCGAGACTGGCATCTGTTGTCAGCGTTCGGACGCCTTTGCCAAGAAGGCGTTCTACGGCAGCCTCGTAGAGCAACGATGCGACGCCTCGGCGGGAGAACGCCGGCGCAGTGAAAAGAAACTCAATGTGACCGTTGGAGGTGAAAGAGATAAAGCCCGCCATGGTGTCATCGGATTCCGCGATTAAGGTTTCCACCTTTGCCAGCCGGGATCGCCACTGCTCCATGTCCGGAGCTTCCGGCGCCCATGCGGCCCGTTGCTCTGGCGTATAGCTGCGGGCCGCGAGCTGATGGACCGAATCGGTGAACAGGGAAACGATGGAGGGCAGGTCGGTTTCGGTGGCGGGTCTGAGGCTCAAAGGCTGGTTCATACAACACTTATTTCAAAAATAGATGTGGATCGGGATGACCCTTCAACTGGCTGGTTAAATGCCGTACTCACGCTCTACCCTCGCAATACGAACCCGAAAGGTGGAGTACCATTTTCGGTGGCCCAATCGCTGAGCCTCTCGATGCTCGGCGTTCTGTTTCCAATTGGTGATGGACTCCAAGCTTTCCCAATAGGATACGGTGATACCCAAATCCTCCCGGACAGACTCCATACCCAAGAAGCCCGGTTGGGTTGCCGCCAACTCAACCATCCTCTCTGCCATTTCCCCGTAACCATTGTCGCCCCCGGTGCGATGGCTACTGAAAATAACCGCGTAATACGGCGGCTCAGGAGTTTTGGCTATCTCTGACATAGATTCCTCCAGGCATTAACGCCAATATTCAGCGGCGGCCTTTTCGTAGCGAAGCGGAGAAAAGGCCGTCCGGTGGAGGCCCGCAAGGGCCGGAAAACACCGCAATAACTGCTTAGGAATCAGTACATAAAACTTGTGGCACAAAAGAGGCATTTAAATGCTCCAGATTCTGAGCGCTCGACATTCGTTGTCCTGCACGTCGGGCAAGCCTGTGCCTTCGTTTGAGATTCAGATTGGGTTCCTAATAAATCTTTGAGAGTGGGCCGGTCGTCGCTCGCGTGGTAAGCCCCTTGATACCCAAATGGATCTTTGCCGAAGAGCGCAAAGTACACTGCTGGGTCTACGTAGACGTGACGATTGGTTCTACAGCCAACGGTCCTGCCGCGAACAATCAAATGCCTCCCCGCGGGACTCATTCCGAGCCGCTTCGCATACTCAGCGTATTTGTGTTGACCAACTTGAACAAACCCTATTGGTGGATGACCCATGGAAATTCCTAACGCCGCCAGCATGCGCGGCTTTGTAGTGGAGGCGAAGCCGCAACGAGAAAGGCGTCGCCGTGCCTGGCCTGGTTATGTGATGCCTGGTCACTCAGGAGCATCTTTACGGTCCCGCTCCTGAATGTGCTGCTTGGTATCATCGGGAACAAGGTCTGTATAAAGAAGCTCAAGTTCCTTTGGCTTCGTAATCATTTCATTGGCTATGAAATTAATGACATGGAAAAGCTTTAAAGCGACATCGGGGCTATCGTCGATGTCAATTTTGCCCGGATGAACTGCATTGTTACCAACGACGCGCAGCAGATCCAATGCCTGCTGGATTTTTGGGCTTAATCCCTCTGAGACCAATTCTTTAATATCAGTGTTGATGTTTTTGCCAGACTTCCCCAGTTGTTTGAGAAGTATTTGCAGGGCCAGTCTCAGTAAGGCCGCAGCTCCGCGAGGAGAATCCGTAACAATCGTTGCAGCCTCGAAGTACAGTGACCTGATATCCTCGTTCATATCCTCGTTCGGTGGATCAACCGAAACATGCTTCGGATAAACTAGGTCATTTTCTGCCCATAACGTGAATCCACCACAAGATGCACAGGTGGCGACCGAGAAGTTCCTCGGGACAAAATCCTGCATGTGCCTGTCGTTTGCCACTTGGAGACTTTTTAGAAACTCTGTTATCACGTCTTGCTGGAAGTGCTGAATTCTAGCCCTGTAGCTGTAAAAAACCTCATTTGAAATTGCATTTGCGGCCTCGCTCGCTGAGCTCACATCGAACCATCGTTGTTGAGATACAACTTGGCAGTGAGGGCACTTAAACTTGTCGCTGCCTAACTTTGGCAAAAACTCCACGACGAACTCCTAATTTTTTGCACATAACGTTTGCCTGAATCCGTGACTTCAACGAGCTGAAGCCACGCTCAAAGCCTGCAATAACAGGGCCTTGAACGATATAATAGCCCCTGACATCCATTCACCCAGTCAGTGCTTTCGGCTCATGCGTAACTTCACTCTCCAGCAATCCCGAACCGAAGTCTATACACCCAACGGCGGGCTGGCCCTGGTCGGTCATTGCCTGAACCGGCATACATCGCTTGCCAAGACTGCCCGCACCGTCGCCAAGCGGCACGGTATCCCGAACATTGAACTGATCCGGACCTACCTTGGCCTGATCACGCTGGGCAAGAGTGACTTCGAGGCGGCCGAGCCGGTCCGAACCGATCCGTTCTTCAAGTCCGCCTTGGGGATCAAGCAGTCTCCGTCTTCCGCTCGGTTGCGCCAGCGGTTTGATGAAGACGCCAAGGGCCTGACGCCCCTGTTGAACGATGCCAGTGTCGAGTTTCTTCAGTCCGTCGACGCCCCGGTGTCACCTCTGGCGATGGGCCACGTTGCCCTGGATATGGATGTCTTTCCCATGGACAACAGCCAGACCCATAAGGAGGGTGTCAGCTACACCTACAAGGGCTATGACGGCTATGCGCCTCTGGCCGCCTACCTGGGACAGGAAGGCTGGTGCCTGGGATGCGAACTACGCCCTGGCAGTCAGCACGCCAACAAGGGGTTTCTCGACACCCTCAAACGGGTGTTGCCCCGGGCTCGGTCACTGACGGACAAGCCCATTTTGTTGCGCCTGGATAGTGCGCACGATGCCCGTGCCAATCGCGATTTCTTGGGTGAGCAGGACCAGGTCGACTTCCTGATCAAGTGGAATCCTCGCAAGGAGGATCCACTCGTCTGGGCGGACAAGGCTCAGGCCCGGAAAGCCTGGTCACTGGAGCGCGACGGCAAGATGGAAGCGGTTCTGTCGGAAGCGATGCCGGACGAACCCGGTCTGCGTCGCATCGTGAAGGTCACCGTTCGCACCAGCGACGCCGAGGGCCAGTTGTATCTCGAACCGGAAGTCAGCCTCGAAGGCTGGGTGACCTCGTTGCCAGCCGAGGTGGCCAATGAGCAACAAGTCATGGCGCTTTACAGCGATCACGCCACCAGTGAGCAGTTCCACAGTGAATTCAAAACCGACCTGGATCTGGAGCGACTGCCGTCCGGCAAGTTCGACACCAACAACCTGGTCATGGTCTTCGCAACGATGGGTTACAACGTGTTGCGCTGGATGGGCCTGAGACTGACCGGCCCGGATGCCCCCGTGCGCCACCCAGCCAAGCGTCGTCGCCTGAGAACCGTGATGCAGGAAATCATGACCATGGCCTGCCGCCTGGTGCACAGTGGCCGTCAGTGGATCCTGAGATTTGGCCGACACTGTCCAGGCTTTACGGTTTACCGCGATCTTTATCGGGGCCTTGCCTCCGCTGGGTAGGCCAACTCAATAACGGACAAAAACGGATGTCTCCCGGACCATAAACCGGGCCGGCCTGCTATTGTCTGAACTCTGTCGGCCGGTTGTTTATTGATCAATCTCGGGCTATCGGTCGCTTCCGCTCATTGCACCCTGACCTCAAAATCGGAATCCCACCAGGTTCTCGCCCTTTATTGGCGCAGAGGGTGACATGACGGGTATATTGGCGAGCGGAGTCACTGATTCAGGCCTGAATCAGTGACTTTGCAGGCCAGTATACTCCGCAAAGCGCCATCGGCGCTAACGGGAGCCATCACTTGGTCAAAAGCAGGTTGATAATGCCGGAACGTGCAGTCTGACGTCGATCAGCGGCCAAATTTGGGCGCGTTTTGATCAACTTCTGGTCGTCAGGCAATAGCGGGTTGCCCCGGGCTGGTTTTCCGGGTGGCTTTAAGGTAGCGGCTGTTGTCGGAGAGTTATGGTGATTTCTGGTGTATGGAAGCAGGTTGAAGGGGTGGCGTATCCT
>NZ_JBHIXV010000037.1:0-37344 GCF_041984545.1 Marinobacter sp.
CGGAACAGCGCCCGTCAAGGCGCTACGCGCCATGCCTGGCGCACCACAAAAAAGGCCGCTGTCTGCAGCGGCCTCTCTCCAATGATTCAAGTACGGCTCCTGCTAGCGGGTGCCGTACACCACCATGGTCTTGCCCTTGACGCGCACCAGCCCCTGATCTTCCAGAGTCTTCAGGACCCGGCCCACCATCTCCCGGGAACAACCCACTATGCGGCCGATTTCCTGGCGGGTGATTTTGATCTGCATGCCGTCCGGGTGCGTCATGGCATCCGGCTCCTTGCACAGGTCCAGCAGGGTACGGGCAACGCGGCCAGTCACGTCCAGAAACGCCAGGTCGCCAACCTTGCGGGTGGTCTGGCGCAGACGGGACGCCATCTGCTCGCCGATGAAATACAGCACCCGGGGGTCCTGCTGTGCGATTTCCCGGAACTTGGTGTAGCTGATTTCCGCCACTTCGCACTCGGTTTTGGCCTTTACCCAGGCGCTCCGGGAGTCCATGTTGTCGAACAGCCCCATTTCACCGAAGAAATCGCCGGCGTTGAGGTAGGCCATGATCATTTCGCGGCCGTCGTCGTCTTCGATGATGACGGTCACCGAACCCTTGACGATGTAGAACAGGGAATCGCTCTTGTCACCGGCGTAGATAATGGTGCTCTTGGCTGGATAACGGCGGCGATGGCACTGCGAAAGGAAATAGTCGAGATGCTTGGTTTTCTGCTCAACCGGCTTGACGATAGTGGCCATAATGCGAGTCGTGCCTCCTCAGATGCTGGCGGGTCCCAGTGTTTTTTTATTCACCCGGCTTTCCCTGCGGGTTTGGTCATTTTTCTTGCAAAACTGCGCAACTTATAACAAGAAGGCCTGTTCCGGGCAACCGGAAAGAGTATACAACATGTATCCGGGGGCAACCTGCCCGGCTGCCCACCGGCGCCGGTTGTGCTAGCATCCCGGCTCATATCGTCGTTATCCGGGCCGGCGCCACAACCGACCCGCGCAACCACCAGGGAGAGAACCCCATGAAAGCAACCGTCGACTGGACCGGCAACGCCAGTTTCAGAACCACCAGCGGCAGTGGCCACAGCGTGCAACTGGACGGCCCGCCGGATCACGGCGGTGAAAACCTGGGCCCGCGCCCCATGGAAATGCTTCTGATGGGGCTGGGTGGCTGCTCCTCATTCGACGTGATGAGCATTCTCAAGAAAAGCCGCCAGGAAGTGACCGCATGTCACGCGGAGCTGGAGGCCGAGCGGGCCGATGCGGTGCCGGCGGTTTTCACCAGGATTCACCTGCACTTCGTGGTTACCGGCCACAATCTCAAGGAGAGCCTGGTGAAGCGCGCGGTAAGCCTGTCGGCGGAAAAATACTGCTCCGCGTCGATCATGCTGGAAAAAGCGGGCGTGGAGATCAGCCACAGCTACGAGGTTCATGAGGCCGGCGCAGCATCAGAAGCCGGTGCCTGAGGCGAGGCCCAAAGCCGTGCTCCGGGGCGGCCGCCACGCCCGGAGTGCAACGGAAATCACGGATGCTAAAATGTCCCTGCGAATACTATTCAACATCACCTGCGGTGTGCATAATACGCACCCTCTCCGCCGGTCTGCGCAAAAGGTGAACAACCCGGTCAGTAGTCGGTGGCGGCCTCGGCAGGACACAACAGACAGCGTCCTGAAGACATTCATCTCCACGATCGGGAGGGGCTGAGCATGGAATCAAAACTCCAGCTGCATGGTTTCAACAATCTGACCAAATCCCTGAGCTTTAACATCTACGACATCTGTTATGCGCAGACCGAAGAGCAGCGCCTGGCCTACATTGATTACATCGACGAGATGTACAACGCCGAGCGTCTGACCCAGATCCTGACCGACGTGGTCAAGATCATTGGCGCCAACGTCCTGAACATTGCCCGCCAGGACTACGAGCCCCACGGCGCCTCGGTTACCATGCTGATTGCCGAGCACGAACTGACCAGCGGAGAGGAGCCAGACAACGAGGAATCCCCCGGCCCGCTACCCGATACCATTGTCGCGCATCTCGACAAGAGCCACGTGACCGTGCACACCTACCCGGAAAGTCACCCCCACGACGGCGTGAGCACCTTCCGGGCCGACATCGATGTCTCCACCTGTGGCCTTATCTCGCCGCTGAAGGTGCTGAACTACCTGATCCACAGCTTCGACTCGGACGTGGTGACCGTGGATTACCGGGTGCGCGGTTTCACTCGCGATGTCGACGGTACCAAGCATTACATCGATCATGACATCAACTCGATCCAGAACTATCTGACCGAGGATACCCAGAACGCCTATCAGATGATCGACGTGAACGTGTACCAGGAAAACCTGTTCCACACCAAAATGATGCTGAAGAACTTCAACCTGGATAACTACGTCTTTGGCGTCAATGCCAGCGATCTCGACCCGAAGGAAGCCCAGTCCATCGAGGACCGCCTGCGTCGGGAAATGCTTGAAATCTTCTATTCCCGCAACGTGGAATAACCGGTGATCGAGTGGTGGCCGGGACCGGCCACCACAGATCCTTCAGTTTTTTTGATCCCACCCGCCAGATTTCTGCGTTTTATTCTCGCCTCCTGTCCCGTTCTAATAGTGTTATTGGCTAACGAGAGGAGGACATCATGACCCAGCGTTCCCTGAAACAGACAATCCCGGCCCTGGAAACCTCCGATGGCGCTGGCGTACGCATCAAGCGTTCCATCGGCCAGCACCAGAGCATCCGCCTGGACCCGTTCCTGATGCTCGACGAATTCGGCTCGGCGGAGGCGGCCGATTACATCGCCGGCTTTCCTTCGCACCCCCATCGCGGCTTCGAGACTGTCACCTACATGATCGAGGGCCACATGCTGCATGAGGACCATCTCGGCAACCGCGGTGACCTGCGCAATGGCGGCGTGCAGTGGATGACCGCCGGTCGCGGCATCATCCATTCCGAGATGCCCCAACAGGAGGAGGGCGTGATGCGCGGGTTCCAGCTCTGGCTGAATCTGCCAGCGGCCGAAAAGATGGTGGAAGCGGGTTACCGGGACATCCAGCCCGAGGAAATCCCGGCCATCGCATTCTCTGGCGGGACCGTGAAGCTGATCGCCGGTACGCTGCAGGTTGGCGGGGAAACGCACCTTGGCGCCATGCCCGGGCGCAGCACCCAGCCACTGTATGCGGACATTCATCTGGAGCCTGAGGGCACCGTGACGCTGCCGATCCCCGGTACCCACAACGGCATGCTGTATCTTTACGAGGGGACCGCCCAGCTGGGCGAATCGGCCCTGAAACGCAGCGCGGCGTCTGTCCTCGGCGAAGGCGACGAGATCACGTTGTCGGCTGGAGCGGAGGGCGCACGGCTGCTGCTGATCGCTGGCAAGCCCATTGGCGAACCGGTGGTGCAGTACGGGCCATTCGTGATGAACACCCGCGAGGAAATCGAGCAGACACTCAGGGATTACCGGGACGGTCGCCTGACCGCCTGAGCCGCCTCCGGCGCTCAGGCGAAGGGCTTTCTGGCCATCAGCCGCTGCACCATGGGCCTGACAATCAGGTCCATGGCCAGCGGCATTTTTGTGCCCGGGATCACCAGGGTGTCATGGCGAGAGAGGGTGCTGCCGGGAATCACCTGCAGAAGGTACGAGAAGGAGACTTCCGAGGTATCCCGGAACCGGATCACGATCATGCTTTCGTCTTCGGTGGGCACGTCGCGGACGACAAACGGGTTGGACGTGTCCACGAGCGGAATACGCTGGAAGTTGATGTGGGTATGGGAGAACTGGGGCACGATGTCGTGCACGTAGTCGTCCATACGGTTGATGATGGTCTCCACCACGGCTTCCTGGCTGTAGCCCCGTTTGTGGGTGTCCCGGTGAATCTTTTGGATCCACTCAAGGTTGACGATGGGCACCACCCCGATCAGCAGGTCCACATACTGGGCGATGTTGTAGGTGTCGCTCACCACACCCCCGTGCAGGCCCTCGTAAAACAGCATATCGGTTTCCGGTGGCAGCGGGCCCCAGGGGGTGAAGGTTCCGGGTTTGTGGCCAGCGGCAACCAGGTCCCGATCCTCGTCGTGCACATACTGGCGATAGCGGCCGTTGCCGGTGTGGCCGTAGTCGTAAAACAGGGCTTCAAGCTTGTCGATGTGGTTGGCCGCCAGGGCGAAGTGGTTGCGCTCCCCGAACTGGCCCTTGGCCGCCAGCCGGGCCATCTGCTCGCGGTTGTAGCGGTGAAAGCTGTCGCCACTGACCACCGCTGCCCGGATCCCCTCGCTGGCAAAAAGCCGGCTGAAGATCTGGCCCGTGGTCGTGGTACCGGCACCGGAGGAGCCGGTGACCGCAATGATGGGGTGACGTTTTGACATAGGGGCAGAGTGCCGGATTCAGGTGAGACTGTCGAGCAGTCGGGGTTTCTCGACCACGAAGCCCTGGGCGTAGTCCACGCCGAGCTGGCGAAGCATATCCAGCACATCCCGGGATTCCACCTGGGAGGCGATCACTTCCCGGTTCATGTAGTGGGCCATGTCCACCATGGACCTGACCATGGCGCGGTCGGTCTCGCTGCTGGCCACCTGGCCGGTGAAGGCGCTGTCAATCTTGATCAGGTCCACCGGCAGCGAGCGCATGAACTCGAAGGAGCTGGGGCCGCTGCCGAAGTTGCCCAGGCAGAACCGGCAGCCGAGCTCTTTCATTTCCAGGATGAAGTCCGCCACCGACTGCACATCGGTGATGGCGGAGGCCTCTGTCAGCTCGAACCACAGCCGCTCGATGGGAGCATCTTTCTCGCTGAGCTTTTCATAGATGAACTCCAGCAGCGACTGGTCATTCATGGAGTAACCCGACAGGTTGATGCACACGCCGCCGAAGTGGCGTGGATCCGGCGCCTGTTCCCGAAGCCAGTCCAGCATATGGCCGACCACCCAGCGGTCCACCGCCTGCATGCGGTCGTAGCGTTCGGCCATCCGAACGAAGTCCCGACCGGTGATCAGCGTGCCTTCGTCATCGTACATGCTGATCAGCACCTCGTACTGGGCAGCCATACCGGCACCCTGGTGCAAAGGGATGATTTTCTGACATCTGAGCAGCATGCGCTCTTCGTTGAGGTTGCTCAGGCTCGCCACCTTCGCGGCAATCTGCTCCTGGCGCGCCTGGTCGCCGGCATCCAGGGTGTATTCCGACACCTTGCCGTGGCCCTTTTGCCGGGCTGCGCCTAGCGCCTGCTCAGAGGCCCTAAGCCACCGTTCCGCACTCACCAGGGCCGGCAGGGTTGGTACCACCCCGACACTGGCCGACAGCCGGTAAGTGCGGCCCTCGAAACTGAATTCGGCCTGTTCGATCGCCTTCACCAGCCTCTCTGCCGCGGTGACCGCATTTTCAGAGGGCACCAGCATGGCAAACTCGTTGCCAGCCAGCCTGGCCACGGGCATGCCATCCCCCACGTGTTCCCGCAGAATGTCCGCCACCCGCTTGAGGGTCTCATCGCCAGCCTGGTAACCGGCCGTGTCGTTGAGCAACCGGAACCGACGCAGGTCCAGGCGCACCAGCGAGCGTTCATCCTCCTGACGGGCCAGCTGCTGGTCCAGCATGCGCTCGAACTCACGACGCCCGAGCAGGCCGGTCAGCTCGTCGTGGGTGGACGCCCAGGACAGCTGGTCGTATACCTTGCGCACCATCCGGTCGATGCTCTCGTCCACTAGCGGTCGCTCGTACTGGTTGTCCGGCACGATGATGCCCTTGCGCATTTGCCGGGCCAGGGCCTCCAGTTCCAGCTCTACCACCCGCATACCCTGGTGGTTGACGAACACAAAGCGGCTGAAGCCCCGGGCAATCCACACCAGACGAATGTATTGCGGCTCGTCCGGTTTTTCCTGATCCCGCAGCCAGTCGCCGGTGCGCAGCTGCTGGGCCCGGTTGATCCAGCGCTGCAAGCTGCGCTGTTCCCGCTCCGAAAGCTGAACGGTGCCGGGCTTTTCCGGGCGCGCCGAAGGTACTTCCACCAGTTCCGGCGACTGGTCCGGTCCACGCACCAGGAACTGCTTGAGTTCATCCCGGATCTGCGACGACGGCATATGGTTACTGGAAATGGACGCCAGGCCGTCCTGGATCACCCGCAGCAGTTCCGGGAGGTTGATCGAGCTGTTGGGGTCGTCCGCGAACGCCAGCAGGGAATCAATCACCGACAGGTAGTCCTGCCAGAGCTGGCTGTCCGGCCCCTGACGAATCCAGGTCAGCGACAGCAGGTCGCGCCAGCCGCCATCGAGCAGACTCACGATGGCCCGGGGCACCTTGCGGCCACCCAGGCGCTGGTCCAGCACCTCGGCAACCGCTTTCTTGGATTCCGCCACTTTCTGGGCACCCTCCGCGGCGGCGGTTACCCGTTCCACATTGCGACGGTACACCAGGTTCTGGCGGTCGATCAGGGTATCCAGCTCCTGAACCGTCTGCTCGAAGACCCCGGTGTCCTGTTCGAAATCCGTAGTGATCCGCTGGATCAATTCGTCAACCCGGCGTTGCACCACCGGGTTGATCCGACCACCCTTGACCCCCAGCTGCGCCAGCCGGTTCATCACGCCCCTTACCGGGCTATCCTGATCGTCAAAAAAGCCCGGATCGCGCATGACCACCCTGAGCACGGGCACTTCCAGTTGGCGCATCCGCTGCTGGGCGTATTCACTGAGCTTGGGGCTCTCCACCACGGAGCGGAAGAATCGGTCCACCACATCCAGGGTGCCCTGCTGCTCCTCGTCAAGACGGGTGTCGCCACTCTCACGAACCTTCTCCACCACTCGCTCCCTGAGGGGTGCCACCGCTTCACCGGCCTCCGGCACTTCGACCTGCAGCTGTTGGAGTTCCCGTTGCAGCTCGCCCGATGACAGGGGCCGGGCATTGGGTGCAAACGGCAATGGCTCCGGATCGCCCCGGGCCACCCGACTGGCACTCAGCGTGGTGAGCAGGTTACGAACGGTGGCAAACGCGGTCTGGGCCGCCTGCGCGTAACCCTGGAACTCGCTGCCCAGGCGGCTGGGCTTGCGGCGAGTAGCGGCTGCCTTAGCAGTCGCTTCGCTGCCTGCCGAAGTCTCGGCGACCGGAGTTTTCAGCGAGGCGTCCGGTTTCTTCTTCGGCGGCTCAACTGGCTCGGATTTGGTGCCAGACTGTTCGCTGAGGTATTTGCTCAGATCCAGGTCCGGCAACACGCCGTGACGGATCAGAATGTCATTCAGTTCCTTGTAAAGCGGTCCCAGCTGCTGAAGCACGGTCTGCTCGAACACCTTCAGGCAGACTTTCTCGACCTCCCTGGGCGCCTTGAGCTGGTTCAGGCCATGATGGAAGGCTTCACAGACCAGCGATGGCCCCAGCGGATTGTGATGGCCGGTGGCATTGGCAATGCCGAGCTTATCGAGCCGGAGCTTGAGCTGGAGCAGATCGCCGCGATAGAGGGTATCGGCCTTGGTGACCATCACCCGAATGGTCAGCCAGTCCTCGAACTCGCCTTTGTCCACCACCGACAGTTCCGAGCCGGGAAAGCCCTTGGGTGTCGGTTTCAGGGGCGACTCGAGGCTCTTCGACATCTGGTGCCAGATGACCCGCTGGCGGGCCTGGATCTGGCCAGACGCATCCATGTATTCGTTGGCCTGCTGATCATTGGCTGCCTTCTGGGCCGCCAGTTTGAGCGCCTCGACCATTTTCACGAAGCATGCGTCCATCAACGGTTCGATATACTGGGTGACCGCCTTGGCCGACTGGTGCAGGACAAACTGGATTCGATCGCTCGGCGCTCGCAGGGAGGAGCGATCCTGTGTTCGGGAACCGCCGCACAGCTGCAGCATGGCATCGACGGCCTGCGGGTTGGGCCGGCTGAAATGAACCCCCATGGCACCATCAATGCGCCTTACCACGCCCACGTGCAGCTCATGGCGACGGGCGCCGTCCAGGCCGCGGAAGCGGATGATCAGCTCCGACGGCGTTTCGGTGGCGAAAACCCGGTCGAGTTTGCGTGATGTCTCCGTGGAATAACGGACAAACAGGCCCTCGGCGCAGAAATCGGCAATCTGGCACGGCCATGACTCGCCGGTTCCCAGATCAATCTGCGCGGCGAGCTTGATGGGTTGACGGGGGCTGCTACGACGTTCTCTAGGGTCCATGTATACCTGATATCTCGCAAAGCCGGACGGGTCTGTGGGTCTGCTGCCCGCTACCGACTTACGTCCCTAACACTGGGGTGGATGCCACCTGCTACTATCCAAGCCATGGCGTTACGCTCTGATCCATGGCATTACTATAGCGGTCCGGCCCCCTCGGGCAAAACAACCCTCGATAACATCCTGACCTATGAAACAGCTTAGTCAGATCTATCTACTTTTGCTACTGGTAACAATGCTTAGCGGGTGTACGACCTTCGGCTACTACAGCCAGGCCGTCACCGGTCACCTGTCTCTCATGATGGGGGGCGAACCGGTGCAGGCGCTCATCCGGAATCGGGATACACCCGACGACCTGCGCCAGCAGCTGGCCACTGCCCAGTCCGCCCGCGCGTTTGCCGCCAGGCACCTGGCATTGCCGGTCGGCGACGCCTTCACCGACTACGTGGAACTGGACCGGCCCTGGGTTGTGGTCAATGTGGTGGCCACCCCCGAGTTCTCGCTGGAGCCGCACCAGTGGTGTTACCCAGTGCTCGGTTGCCAGGCTTACAGGGGCTACTTTGACCTGAACGACGCCCGAGCCGAGCAGGCGCGGTTCCAGGCCCGGGGCTTCGATACCTTTATCGGCGGCGTGACCGCCTACTCGACCCTGGGCTGGTTTGACGATCCCCTGCACTCCGGCTTTACCCGGCTACCGAAGGCGCGCATGGTGGCCCTGATGTTCCACGAACTGGCCCATCGAGTGGTATACATTGGCGACGATACTGCCTTCAACGAAAGTTTCGCGACCGCTGTCGAGCTGGAAGGTCTGCGACTCTGGCTGCAGGAACAGGGAGAGCCAGAGCAGTTCGAGCGGGCCCTGGACCGGATCCGCCGGCGCAACCAGACCCTGGCCCTGGTGGACCACACCACCGAGCAACTGGAAAGCCTGTACGCGCGCCAGGGCTCCCTGCCCGAAGAAGCCATCAGAACTCGCAAGGCGGAGGTCTTCGAAGACCTTGAACAACGGTATCAGGAGATGGTGGCTGAATGGCCGGAGCCTGGCCCCTTCGGCTCACCGCCGCTGGCCCTGAACAACGCCCACCTGGCACTGTTCCGCCAGTACAACCAGCACCTGCCGGCGTTCCGCCAGCTGCTCAGGGAGAACGACTACCGTTTTCCGGAGTTCTACAAAGAGGTAAAACGCCTCTCCGAGCAACCCGCCGAACTGCGGGCACAGCAACTCTCCGCCCTGTCAGAGCGGTTTGACGAACACCTTTGAATTGCGCTGGGTATTGTAGGAGGCCAGTTTCGGGCCCGGCAGGGACTGCACGGTGGAGCCCTGGAAACCGCGCTCGCGGAACCAGTGTTCGGTCTGGGTGGTAAGCACGAACAGCTTTTGCAGCCCGTGCCCCCGGGCCAGCTTCTCGACCATGGCCAGGATCTCGTCGCCGCGCCCGGCCCGGCGATACGAAGGATCCACCGCGAAGCACGACAGCTCGCCAGCACCTTCCTCCGGGTAACTGTACAGGGCGGCACAACCCACGATGGTGCCGTCCCGCTCGGCCACCACAAACCGGTCGATTTCGGTTTCCAGCATTTCCCTGGACCGCCGCACCAGAATGCCCTGTTCCTCCAGGGGCTGGATCAGCTCCAGGATACCGCCAATATCCTCTACCCGCGCCTGACGGATCTGCTCGTAATTGTCGCCGCTGACCAGGGTGCCGGAGCCATCCCGGGTGAACAGTTCCTCCAGCAGGGCGCCGTCGTCCACGTAACTGATGATGTGAGCCCGACGTACCCCTTTCACGCAGGCGTCGCAGGCAGCGCGCAGCAGCGCGGCGTCGTGTCCGGTCACCGCCCCGGAAGCCAGACGCTCGGATGCCTGACGTGCCGACAGCTCCCGGATCAGCGAGCCGTCTTCCTCCAGCAGGCCCGGATCATCAATGAACACAATAAGCTTTTCCGCCTGCAGCGACGCCGCAACCTGGCTACCCACATCCTCGTAAGAGAGGTTGAAGGCATCCCCCGTGGGGGAATAGCCCATGGGGGGCAACAGCACAATATGGCCCTGCTCCAGCAGCTTCTCGATGCCGGCCACGTCCACCCGACGCACCTTGCCGGTGTAACCGAAGTCCTTGCCGTCGAGTACACCCACGGGCTTGGCCGCCACGTAGTTGCCGCTGCTGACGCGGATGCGGGCGTTGTGCATGGGCGAGTTCACCAGCCCCATGGACAACTGGCTCTCCAGATAGGCGCGCAGGCCGCCGATGGCTTCCATTACCATGCCCAGCTGATCTTCCGGGGTGATGCGCAGGCCCCGGGCAAACGACGATTCGGCGCCGGCGCTGTCCAGCCGCGCCTGGATCTGCGGGCGCGCCCCGAAGGCCACCACCAGTCGCACACCGAGGCTGCTGAGCAGGGCAATGTCATGAATGATGTTAATGAAATTGCCATGCTCAATGGCATCCCCCGGAATGGTCAGCACCACCGTACGGCCGCGGTGGGCGTTGATGTAGGGGGATGAGTGGCGAAATCCATGCAGCCAGTCGTTTGATTTCAAACCTTTCTCCTGGTTATTCGTTATCCGCTAACAGCCGGGCATCAATCATCGGGAGTTCGCCGAGTCCTGGCGGGGAGGTTTGCCAAAACACGCCCGTAAATACGTCCCTGTAGGGCTCGGTCGCGCCATCCCTGGCGCTCCACGGTTTTGGCAAACCTCCCCGCCAGGACTCTCCGCAGACTTTCGCGTTGCCGGCGCCAGTGTTAAAGACAGAATTTCTGGATGAGTCCCCTCAATACCTTCACCGTCGGATCCAGCTGCGACAGCTCTATAAATTCGTCGGGCTGGTGGGCCTGGTCGATGGAGCCAGGGCCCATGACCAGCGTCTCCAGACCCAGTTGCTGCAGCCAGGGGGCTTCCGTGGCAAAGGCCACCGCGTGGGCCGTGTGGCCCGTCAGCTGTTCACAGGCCTTGACCAGGGCGGCGTCGGCCGGGGTTTCGAACGGCGGCACACCATCGAACAGCGGTTCGAATTCCAGCGACAGCTCCCGGCGCTCGGCCACTGGCTGCACCTTGCTCAGGATCGCCTGACGCAGGGTTTCCATGTTCATGCCCGGCAGTGGCCGCAGATCAAAGTGCAGCTCGCACTGGGCGCAGATGCGGTTCGGGTTGTCGCCACCGTGAATGCAGCCGAGGTTCAGGGTTGGTACCTGCACCTCGAAGTTGGCGTTCTGGTACTTTTCCTGCCAGCTTGCGCGAAGGGCCAGCAGTTCGGTCATAGCTTCGTGCATGCCTTCCATCGCGTTGCGGCCCAGCGCCGGGTTCGAGGAGTGCCCGGACTGGCCCTCGAACTTCAGCCGCTCCATCATGATGCCCTTGTGCATGCGCACCGGCTTCAGACTGGTGGGCTCGCCAATGACCGCATAGCGGGCCTTCGGTTTGCCGGCCTCGGCCAGCGCCCGGGCGCCGTTCATGGAGCTCTCTTCGTCGGCAGTGGCCAAGATGATCAAAGGCTGCTTCAGGGGCTGATCCACGAACGCCCTCGCCGCTTCGATGGCCAGGGGGAAGAAGCCTTTCATGTCGCAGGTGCCCAGACCATACCAGCGGTTGTCCCGCTCGGTCAGGGTGAAGGGGTCGCTCTGCCAGCGTTTGTCGTCAAACGGCACCGTATCGGTGTGGCCAGACAGCACCAGCCCACCCGGGCCGCTGCCCAGGGTCGCAATCAGGTTGAACTTGCCCGGCATGCCGGGCACTTCCAGTATCTCCACGGCAAAACCCAGAGCCTCAAGCCACTCGGCCAGGGTTCGGACAACCGGCTCGTTGCTGTGGTCCCATTCGGCGGAGGCGCTGCTGATGGACGGCAGCGAAATCAGCCGGGCAAGCATGTCACGGATGCCCGGCACCGTGGCAGATGAGTTATCGGACTGCGACATAGTTTCCTCTCAAATTCCCCCTGGAATCATTGTGCACGGCCACGCCGCCATACTTCAAAGTTGGTGATGGCACGGATCAGCATGGGATAGGCCACCTCGCCGCCGGCAATCACCCGGGCGACTTCCAGCTCCCGTTCTCCGACACTGACCAGTCGACCTTCCACACTGTTGTCATTAGAGAGCGTGACCCGGACCTTGCGCCCGACCCACTGACCGGCGGTGTCGAGGGGTTCCGGATACCAGGCCTCCACATCCGGATTTTCCGGCTGTACCACTGGCTCCACGGCCGTCTCCGGGAGTACTTCGGCGGTCGGCGCCACCTCATTGAGATAGACATCCGGCACCTCAGAACCATTGTAGCGGACCGGCCAGCTGTTACCGGCCTGGCCTACCTCGTCGGTACGCACCGAGATGCCCAGCAGCGCCGCCTCCGGCCGGATGGAGAGGATAAGCTCACCCCCTTCCAGCAACCATTGCCGGTAGAGCGCCTTCAACTGGTCGCTCGGCGCCAGGCCACGTGCCGCCAGACCGCCCTCCAGGGCCTGCACCGCTCGCGCGGCCCACTCGGTGGCAGACACACCCACCTCCCGGGCACAGTAGGCAGCGATGCGGCGCATCAATCCGGCATCCCGCACGGTCAGGCGCATCGGCTCGCCGGCATCGTCGATGGCAGGCAGGGTATCGGTAACCTGCACCCGGGAGCCGGGCCAGTTCAGCTCAAGACTGCCGGTGCTGAGGGTATTGAGTTCGGCCTGAAGTCCTTCCGGGCTCTGGCGAATAAAGGCTTCACCGGTAAGACGGGTGACGCCCATCCGGATAAGGTCGCCACTGCCCAGTTGCTGGCGAGGATCAGGCGCGCAGGACAGCATGAACAGCGGCGGCTCGTCGTCGCTGTTGGGGCCTTCAGCGGTGACCCAGTTGCGGAGCATGGTCGGCTCCAGGTCCAGTTCCAGCCCCTCCAGGCTCAGCGCCCAGCTCCCGGGCAGGCGGGTAGGGTCGATCAGGGCTGAAAGCAGGCTGACCGGGGAGCCCGCATCGAACTCCACCTTTTGGATGTCGAGGGGCTGGGTCAGCTCGAAATCCTGCCAACTGGCGTCGTTCAGGACCAGGCGTCCATCAACCCCGGAGCTGATACTGCCCCGATGCAACACACCGGATGCCTCCAGGCCCGTTCTGAGCTCCGCCAGGCGCTGATCCGCCAGCCACCAGACGCCGGCCTTGAAAGCGACCAGGCCGACCACCACCACAATCACCAGCGTCGCGAACAGGCGCTTCATCCGGGTGCTCCTTATCGGACCGTCAGTTGCGGGAAATCAGCGTGCCCACGCCCTCATCGGTAAAGATTTCCAGCAGGCAGGCATGGGCAACCCGACCGTCAATGATGTGCGACGTGCGCACGCCGTTCTCCACCGCGCTCAGGGCACAACGGATCTTGGGCAACATGCCGCCGTGGATGGTGCCATCCTCGATCAGGTCGTTGACCTGCTTGGCGGTGAGCCCCGTCAGCACCTTGTCTTCCTTGCTCTTCAGGCCCGAGACGTTGGTCAGCAGAATCAGTTTCTCCGCCTTCATGGCTTCGGCCACCTTGCCGGCAACCAGATCGGCGTTGATGTTGTACGAGGCCCCGTCCGGACCCACGCCAATCGGCGCAATCACCGGGATCACATTGCTGCGGGTGAGCATGTCGATCACATCGACATTCACGCTCGCCACTTCGCCCACATGACCGATATCGATTATCTCCGGACGCTCCAGCTCCGGTGAGCGGTTCACTACCTCAAGCTTGCGGGCCCGGATCAGGTTGGCGTCCTTACCGGTCAAGCCAACCGCGGTGCCACCGTGGGCGTTGATCAGAGAGACGATCTCCTTGTTAACCTGGCCGCCAAGAACCATCTCCACCACATCCATGGTTTCGGCATCGGTCACCCGCATGCCATTGACGAAACGGGACTGGATATTGAGCCGTTCCAGCAGCTCGCCAATTTGCGGCCCGCCGCCGTGCACAACGATCGGGTTGATGCCCACCAGTTTCATCAGCACGACGTCGCGAGCGAAGCTGCTCTTGAGATCCTCGTTTTCCATGGCGTTACCGCCGTACTTGATGACCACGGTCTTGCCGGTGAATCTCTGTATGTAGGGCAGACCCCGGCTTAATACCGAGGCCACCTGCATTGCGGTTTCACGATCCAGTGCCATGTTCCTGCCTTCGCAATCCTGATTGAATGGGTTACCCGGGGTTTTCACCCCGGAGTCAGAAATCCGTGACCACGTCCGGTGCCACCTTCTGCAGCTGTTCCCGGAAGACTGTCTTGATGCGCTCCAGAGCCGCCTCGGTCTCCGCTTCAAACCGGAGGACCAGCACCGGGGTAGTATTCGAGGCGCGACACAGGCCCCAGCCATCTGCATAGTCGACCCGGATGCCGTCGATGGCGCTGATGTTGCCATCGCCGAATTCGCCGGTCTCCGCCAGGCGCGCAACAATGTCGAACTTCGAGCTTTCCGTCACGTCAACGTTGAGTTCGGGCGTGCTGATGTCCTCCGGGAAATCCTCGAAGACATCATCACTGTGACGGTCCTCGATACCGAGAATTTCCAGCAGGCGAGCAGCAGAATACAGGCCGTCGTCAAAGCCGTACCAGCGCTCCCCGAAGAAGATATGGCCACTCATCTCGCCGGCCAGCAAAGCCCCGGTTTCCTTCATCTTGGCCTTCATCAGGGAGTGGCCGGTTTTCCACATGATCGGACGGCCGCCTGCCTCGGAGATCACACCTGCCAGGCGCCGGCTGCACTTCACGTCGTACAGGACGTCGGCGCCGGGATTGCGGGACACCACGTCCCGGGCGAACAGCATCATCAGACGATCAGCCCAGATGATCTTGCCGGAATTGGTCACCACACCCAGGCGGTCTCCGTCGCCATCAAACGCGAGGCCGATATCCGCTTTTTCCGAGCGCACCCGCTCAATCAGATCCGCCAGGTTCGCCGGCTTGCCCGGGTCCGGATGATGGTTGGGAAAATCGCCATCA
Source organism: Marinobacter sp. (assembly GCF_041984545.1). Classification (GTDB taxonomy): domain Bacteria; phylum Pseudomonadota; class Gammaproteobacteria; order Pseudomonadales; family Oleiphilaceae; genus Marinobacter. Next base: position 15,075 of record NZ_JBHIXV010000037.1, read on the forward strand.
ACGTCGCAGTACAGGGGGATCACCTCGCAACCCAGTTCCTCGATCAGCATGGGGCCCAGCTCGCCCGCGATACCGTTACCGGCATCCACCACCACTTTCAGGGGCGCGGCAACCGCGATATCGCCCACAATCCGGTCGAGGTAAGCCCTGCGCACGTCTTCATTGCTCTGGCTGCCCTGGCCGCTGGCGAAATCACCAGTCTGTGTGCGCTGGTAGAGTTTCTCGATGGCTTCGCCGGAGAGCGTTTCGCCGCCGAGCATGATTTTCAGGCCGTTGTAGTTGGCCGGGTTGTGACTGCCGGTAACCATAACGCCGGAACCCGTGCCAAGCTCGTGGGTAGCAAAGTACAGAACGGGGGTAGGCACCGCCCCAACATGGATCACATCGCAGCCGGTCGACATCACACCCCGGGCCAGTGCATTGGCAAGCTCAGGACTGGAATGCCGGCCGTCATAGCCGATACAGAGCCGGTCAACCCCTCGCTCCCTGGCCTCGGAACCGATGGCCCGGCCAATGACCTGTACTCCCTCGGCGGTCAGGCTATCGCCGACAATTCCGCGGATGTCGTAGGCCCGGAAGATATCGCGAGACAGCGCCACTTCTGGTAATGCTACTTCCTCAACCTCGGGCGTGTCCTCGGAGCCGAAGACGGTATCCTCGCCGCTACCAAAACCGAGTACGTCCTCGTCTCCGTCAAGCATATCAATGTCCAGCATATCCTTGTCCTGGAACAGCGGCTCGTCTGCGCCTTCGGTGCCACCGGGCCTGGGCTTCGCTGCACTGCCCTTGGGCCTGGCCGATTCGCCGGCCTTGGCCACGCGCTTATCGACCACCTGGGACAAGCGGAACAGCACCTCACCGGTTGACGCCGCCATATCCCAGCGGAACGCCGGCAACTTTACCCGCTCGCCACTGAACACCTTGTGGGCCCACTGAATGAGAACGCTCATGTCCTGGCGGAGGCCCTTCTGGGCGCCACCGAGCAACACCCAGACCACAATCGCCGCCAACAGGCCGGGAACGCCAACCAGCAGGGCCAGCAGGACAATATCAACCGGTGGCTGCGGGCTCCTGGCCGGGGTGTAGGTTACTGTCCAGTCGGGGTTGGTCAAGGGGCGGGACGCCGCCGGGCCCGAGCCATTGCCACTGCTGATCACGGTGCGCGAAGTGCCGGAGACGGTCTGCACCAGCGCGAGCTGGCCACCGAGGGGCTGGTTGACCACTTGCAGCAGCGGCTGGATGCGGGCGGTATCGAAAATCACCAGCAGGCTGCCAATAACCGCCTTGCTGTTGGGATTGCGCACCGGCGCGGCCATCTGTACAAACCACCGGTTATCCCGCGGGAAGGCGTCTGGATAAAGCGGTTGCCCGGTCTCGGCCCGGCGCGCCAACTCCAGCCCGGAAAAGCCCAGAAGGCCCTCTCCGCCGGCGGTCCTCGGGATCTCCCGATAGGGGAACAGGTGAACCGCCTCAATACCCGGCAAGGCACTGAGCAACTGGCGCTCGGTGGCATCAAGGTTGCCGGTGGTCGTTAGCGCCGCCCTTACATGGGGCTGGCTGGCGAGCCCGCCGACGCTCTGCTGCAACTGTTCAAAGTACTGGTTCAGACGAAGGGCGGCGGCGTCCACCTCCAGCGTCCGGAGAGATTCGAGTCGATCCCGGGCCGAAGGCTGCACCACCATAAATTGCAGCAGCGCAATCGCAAGCACGCCGGCCAGAAGAACCACCAGCGACTGGTTTACCGCCACCGAATTGAGCCGCTTGAGCTTTGGGCCGGCTGGCTTGGCTTTGCCTTTCTTGCCCGTCGTCTTGTCCGGTTTCCCGCTCACCGACGCCTCGGCCGTCTTCTTCTTACCCAGCTTCATAGTCCATCCTGCAGTTGTAATTTTTTCGTCCTGGACAAACAGTTATCCGCAAAGTATAGACGCCGGCCCCCTGTTCTGCGTGGCCGGCCAGTCAATCACGCCGTGCCGGTGGAGCCGAAGCCACCGTCACCGCGGGCACTGGCATCGAATTCCGAGACCACCTCGAAGTCGGCCTGCACCACGGGCACCAGCACCAGCTGTGCCAGACGCTCGCCCACGTTCAGGGTGAACGCGGTCTGGCCGCGGTTCCAGCAGGACACCATCAGTTCGCCCTGGTAGTCGGAATCAATCAACCCCACCAGGTTACCCAGCACAATCCCGTGCTTGTGGCCCAGGCCACTTCGCGGCAGGATCATGGCCGCCAGCGACGGGTCGGCAATGTGAATGGACAGCCCGGTGGGGATCAGCTGGGTGTCACCCGGGGCCAGGGTCACCGGTTCTTTCAGGCAGGCGCGCAGATCAAGACCGGCGGAGCCTTCCGTTGCATACTCCGGAAACGGGATCTGGTTGCCGATGCGGTCATCGAGAATTCGTACCTGCAGATTTTTCCTGGTCATGGGACATCCTGTTGCAATGGCTGCTGAGAGACCTGTTAAAGACGCTCGGCGATCATTGCGATCAACCGCCGGGCAATGCGTGTTTTGGTATCCGGCCCGATCGATTCCTGGCCGCCGGGCCAGAACACGATCACCGCGTTGTTCTCGCTGTTGAAGCCCAGGCCGGGCGCGGAGACATCGTTGGCGACAATCATGTTCAGTTTTTTACGTTGCAGCTTGTCGGTGGCATAACGGGCCACGTCGCTGGTTTCGGCGGCAAACCCGACAGTAAAAGGCGCATCTGCACGACCGGCAACGGTGCCCAGGGTATCCGGATTGCGCACCAGGGGCAGCGACATGGCTTCACTGGATTTCTTGATCTTGTCGTCGGCACAGGTTTCCGGGCGGTAGTCGGCCACGGCCGCCGTCGCGATGAACAGGTCGCAGCCTTCATCCACCGCGCCCGAGGCCTCACGAAGCATGTCTTCGGCCGTCATTACGTGACGCACCTCTACACCCGCCGGGGGCGCCAGGGTGACCGGACCGCTGATCAGCACCACCCTCGCTCCAGACTGCCTGGCAGCGACGGCCAGTGCATAGCCCATCTTCCCCGAACTGTGATTGCTGATGTAGCGCACCGGATCAATCGGCTCCCGGGTGGGGCCGGCGGTAATCACCACGGTTTTGCCGAACAGGGCCGCACCGTCGCCCGAGGCGCCCTGCTCCTGTACCCGCTGGGCAAGCGCCAAGGGCTCAAGCATACGACCAGGCCCGGTGTCGCCGCAGGCCTGATCACCCTGGTCCGGCCCCCAGAGTTCGATCTGGGGATCCTGCTCCAGCAACCGGAGGTTTCTCTGGGTGCGGCCATTGCGCCACATGGCCTGGTTCATGGCGGGGGCGACGGCAATCGGGGCTTCGGTGGCGCAGCAGACGGTGGTCAGCAGGTCATCGGCCATGCCCTGGGCCAGCCGGGCGATAAAATCGGCAGACGCCGGGGCGATGACCACCAGATCGGCCCACTTGGCCAACTCGATGTGCCCCATGCCGGCCTCGGCTTCCGGATCCAGCAGTGAGGTTCGTACCGGTTCGCCACTGAGCGCCTGGAACGTCAACGGGGTCACAAACGCTTCCGCGCCCCGGGTCATCACCACGCGAACCTCATGGCCCGCCTTTTTCAACTGACGAACCAGGTCGGCACTCTTGTAGGCGGCAATGCCACCCGTCACTCCCAGGAGGATCTTTCTGGCGGCCATGAAGGCTCCGATTCCATATGAAAATAAAGGCTTATAAGATAGCATGCTCTGGCCGGCACAACAGCCCGGTTAGCCCGGCACAGACCAACAGATTGTCCGTTTTTCGGTAAACGACGCCATACCCGGAGCAGGATGCCCCGGTTCACACCTGACAACGCAAGGAAGCCGATATGCCTCTATCCGACTGGCCCACGGACGAACGTCCGAGGGAACGCCTGCTCACTCACGGTGCCCAGACCCTCTCCGATGCGGAGCTTCTGGCCATTTTTCTGCGCACCGGAACCACGGGCATGCCGGTAATGGCCCTGGCGCGTCATCTGATCGACGAATTTTCCGGGCTGCGAGGGCTGCTCACCGCCTCGCGTCGGCAATTCTGTGAGGTGCGAGGCCTGGGCACCGCCAAGTACGCCCAGGTTCAGGCCGCCATGGAAATGGCCCGCAGGGTCATGGACGAGCCCCTGCGCCAGGGCGATCCGCTGCGGTCTCCAGAGGATACCCGGCGTTTTCTCACCAGCCGGCTGGGCACCTACCCCCACGAAGTGTTTGCCGGCCTCTTCCTGGATAACCGGCACCGGGTCATCCAGTACCGGGAACTGTTCCGGGGCACCATTGACGGAGCTGCGGTGTATCCTCGTGAAGTGGTTCGACAGGCGCTGGAGGATAACGCCGCCGCCGTGATCTTCGCCCACAACCACCCGTCGGGCGTCGCTGAACCCAGTCAGGCGGACATCTCACTGACCCGCCGTCTGAAGGAAGCCCTGGGGCTGGTGGATATCAGGGTTCTTGACCATATGGTTGTGGGGCACGGTGAGGTAATATCCCTGGCTGAACGGGGTTTGATGTAACGCCCGGGCGGCATGAGGTGCGGACCGTGTACACGGGTACCGGAAAACTGGCCAAATTCCCAACAATTTTTTGCGTTGGGGGTCGAGTTCTGGTATAAAAGCGTCCCTTTCTGGCGGCGTCTGGCGAGCAGCGTTCAGTTTAGAGGCGCGAACGGGGGCTGAATGGCACCCGAGCAACCAGAGACGCATTAAAAACGAATTCGTATTATTAAGACCATTGCTCAGGTCGGAGGCAAGTATGTCCAGAGTTTGTCAGGTTACCGGTAAGCGCCCGCTGTCCGGTAACAACGTTTCCCACGCGATGAACCACACTCGTCGTCGTTTTCTGCCGAATCTGCAGAACCATCGTTTCTGGGTTGAGTCCGAGAAGCGCTTCGTGAAGCTGCGTGTTTCCACCAAGGGCATGCGCATCATCGACAAAAAAGGCATTGACGCTGTGCTGGCCGATCTTCGTGCCCGCGGCGAGAAATTCTAAGGAGCCGCATCATGCGCGAGAAAATCAAGCTGGTTTCATCAGCAGGTACTGGTCACTTCTACACGACCAAGAAGAACAAGCGTAACACTCCGGAAAAAATCGAGATCAAAAAGTACGATCCGGTTGTCCGCAAGCACGTTGCGTACAAGGAAGCCAAGATCAAATAATTGATCCGGCGACCTGAAAATCTCTACCGCCCTTGGAAGACTTTGTGAAAACAGACTTTCGGGGGTAACAAATAACCGCGGCATAGCTCGCGGTTATTTGATTTCAGGCATCCTCCAAAGTACACCTGAAAATCACACGTTGGCCAATTCCACCGCCGAAGCTCACATCCAGGAGATCACCTGCCTGGCGCTGGTTGTTTTTTCGGTAGTAACAGGCTATCGGGTTCTACCGCTCTCACCGGGAACATTCCTACGAAACTGCACATCCTGCCAGGGGAGCGTCGAATGGACCGAGGTAAGTCCACAGCCGTTTTAACATACGGCTGATTTGATCTCGGACCTCCGAGCCATCTTCCCACCCAGTGATGCATGCCTAAGCTCTGGGCATCACGTGCTCGGATAGACAAAAAGCTGCGCGAACACACCAATCACGAGCGTGGCAACCAGCGCTGTAATCATTACTGTTTCCGACCACCCGTCAGATCTGGCCAGTACCCCGTTGCTTCTACTGTAAATAGGAACGACGATGCGCAGATACACCGCCAGTGACAGTACGCTATTGATGATCGCCACGACGGCCAGCCAGGTGAACTGAACATCAATGGTCGCAGCAAACAGCATGAACTTGCCGACAAAGCCGGCCAGTGGCGGAATACCGACCAGCGATAGAAGGAAGATCACCATTGCAATGCCTGTCAGAGGCCGTGAACGCCCCAGTCCGCCAAAATCGTTCAGCGTACGTCCCGTTGCGGCAGCAACGGCAAAAGCACCCAGATTCATCGCGGCATAGGCAGCAGCGAACACGATGATGGATGGTAAGGCAAGCTCACTGGCTCCAATAGCCAAAATACCGAGAAGAAAATAGCCGGATTGGGCAATCGACGAATACGCCAGCAACCGGACAACGTTGTCCTGTACCAGCGCGGCGAGATAGCCGTAGGTCATGCTCAACACCGCCAAGACCGCGATGACGACAGTCCAACCGCTGTCCGGCGGCAGCTCACGAACCACCTGCGCGAGCGCAAACAGCGCACCAACCTTGGGAACTACAGACAGGTAGGCGGCAATCGACAGGGGGCCGCCCTCGTAGGCGTCGGGTGCCCAGAAATGAAACGGAACCAGCGATGCCTTGTAGCCCAGACCAACAACCACGGCCACAAACCCGAGCAGGACGGCCATCGGAATGGTGTCCATGCCCGGCAGATCCGCTAACAAGGTGGAACCGGCAGCACCAAACCAGTAGCTCAGGCCGAAAATCATGATGGCACCGGTGACCGAGGCGAACACGAAGAATTTCATGGCGGCCTCGGTAGCCGGGTCGGTGTCCGGATAGGCGACCAGGGCAAAGGTGGCCAACCCCGTCAACAGTGTGCCCAGCACCAGGAACATCGTATCGCCCGCGCCAGTCAGAGCCAAAGCACCCAGGGTGGCAAAGCACAGCAGGCTGTAGACCGTGCCCTCCCTTGCAGTGCCTCTTACATCCACCCGCGCCAGCAAGATGCTGAGCACGGTAGCGGGCAGCAGGATGAGCTTGGCCCAGACACTGAGCTCGTCAATGCGGAAACTGCCGCCGAACACTGTGGTGTCCGTGCCGATCAGCCGCAGAGTCAGGCCGGTGGCGGCGAGGAGCCCAGTGACCGCGACAAACAGAGAGAATCTCGGCTTGCGCAGCATTTCTGCGATCAGCGCGCCGACAGCCGTCAATAGTACGGCGATCTCTGGGATCAATAGCGCAAGGTCACGAGCCATTACAGCACCAGTGCCGATGTCGTCCGGTGAATGAGATCCAGCACCCAGGACGGCGCCACCCCCGTGGCGACGGTGAGCACCAGCAGTGGTGCCACGGCAAGCATTTCGCGCGCGCTCAGGTCAGGCATTTTATTCCAACGCTCCCGGGCCTCACCCAGAAAGGTCTCGCGCAGCGCCTTGAGAAAGACACCGGCGATAATGGCAATACCCAGAATCACAATAACCGCAGCGGGCGCACCACTCAACGTGGCAAGAAATATCTGGAACTCAGCCGGAAAATGCGCCAGCCCCGGCAGACCGAGGGATGCAAAGGCCGCCAACACAAATGACCAGCCCAGCATCGGGACCGTCTTGAGCAACCCCCCGAATTCGCTCATTTCGCGGGTATGGGCGCGATCCTGAATCATGCCAACCAGCAAGAACAGGGCGCCAGTGACCAGGCCATGACTGAACATCTGCAATACGGCACCGTCAAGCGCGGTGGCACGTATGCTTGGGTCCAGTGTCAGAGCCGCAACCGCAACACCGACGATTACATACCCCATGTGGTTGATCGAGGTATAGGCCACCAGGCGCTTTAGATCCGTCTGTGCCAGGGCAGCAAAGGCGCCGTATAGTGCGCTGACAACACCGAAGACCAGAACAACGACTCCGGCTTCACGAAAAGCCTCGGGGGTCATCTGCAGCGCGAAGCGCACCAATCCGTAGGTGCCGAATTTCAACATGATGCCGGCGAGGATGACACTGCCGACGGTCGGCGCCTGGACGTGAGCGGCGGGCAACCAGGTATGCAGCGGCACTGCGGGGATCTTTACCGCAAAGGTAATCAGCATGGCGACCAGGGCCCACATGGCTGCCGCCCCCTCCAGCGGCGGATTCTCGATCCATGCTCGCATGTCGAAGGTCGGTTCAGGACTGCCAAGGTAAAGCCCCAGGATGGCGAGCAACAACGGCAGGCTACCCAGCAGCGTGTAAATAAAGAACATTAGGGCGGCGCGCTGCCGGTCCTCGTGTCCCCACCCGGCGATCATGAAATACATCGACACCAGGGACACTTCAAAGAAGACGTAAAACAAAATCCCGTCGAGGGCGGTAAAGGTACCAATGGCTGCAGTCTCCAGAAGCAGTGCCAGGGCCACGTAGGCACGCGGACGTTCACGAAGTGACGAAGCGTAAATGAACGCAACCAGAAACAGCACCGCACTCAGCAACACCAACGGCAGACTGATACCATCAACACCGACCCGATAGGCAGCACCGATGGCAGGGATCCACTGTAGCTCCTCGACCTGGGAAAAGCCCGCGCCACTGGCGCCCTGCAACCACATGGCCAGAGCACCCACCAGGGTCAGGGCGGCACTGGCAATCGCTATGCCATGCACCGTGCGGGCCGTGGCCTTCGGCGAACACAGAATCAGCACTGCGCCGGCGAGTGGCAAAAACACGGTAAGAGAGACAAGTGGTAGCATGAAAAGCGGGTTCCTCTAGAAGCTCAGTGAAGCTAGCAGCAAAATGGGCAGTATGGCGGCGATGGCTCCTGCGCTGATGGCCAGACTACGGTGGATCAGACCACTTTGCAGGGTTCGCGCTCGCGCACCCATGGCGCGCACACTCGCCACCAGGGCAAAGATCAGACCGTCGATACTGCGTTCATCCCCGAGCCGCACAAACTTGGCGACAGTCAGGCTTCCACGACCAATGCGCAGCGTGGCCTGGTAAAAAAGCCCCTCCAAACGTTCACACTCCCGGGCAACGGCCATTACGGGCTGCGCTATCCAGGCAGTAAGACCGCCCGCAACCACCAGCCCCGATGCCGCCCATTGATGTACAGGGCCTAGCAGACGCTTGGCCGGCACCAGCCAGCCCAGCGCCAGGCCAACCAATGCGGCGACGAGTCCGGACAATATGACGCCGATACCCGCGGTTTCAGGAGCCGGTAGATCAAGCATTGTTTCGAGTGGACCAAAGGCGAGGCCCAGGCCGGCGGCGGGGATCGCCAGCCCCCAGACGCCCGCTCGCATCCAGCCAGTACCGGCGACCGGGCGAGTATCACCGGAGCCCTGCCAGAGCACGCGTAAAGCCCGGGCCATATAGGCGCCGGTCAGCAGAGTGCCTGCCAGGGCCAGGGAGCCGAGCCACACAGCGCCCTGCGCCGACAGGGCGGCTGCAATCACCGCATCCTTGGAGAAGAACCCGCTCAGTGGAGGAATGCCGGCCAGTGCCAGTGCTGCCAGCGCAAAGCCGGCGAAAGCCCAGGGCCTGGCGCGGCCAACACCCTTCAACTGATCGAAACCGGTACCCTCGCGGGCATGCTGTAAGTCGCCGGCAGCCAGGAACAGAGTGCTTTTGATGGCGGCATGGGCGAGCAGATGCAACAGCGCGGCCAGAGGAACACCGGCGCCCACTGCAATCAGCATCAGGCCGTATTGACTGGCCGTGGAAGCTGCGAGCAGGCGCTTGAGATCACGCTCGGCAAGCGCAATCACCCCGGCCGCCACGGTGGTGATACCACCGACAAGCCCGACAGCGAAAAGCGCTTCAGGGGTCAGCAACGGCGCAGTACGGATCAGCAGAATGGCACCCGCCGCCACCAGCGTGGCGGAGTGCAACAGCGCCGAAACCGGTGTCGGCCCCGCCATGGCGCGCATGAGCCAATCCTGCAAGGGGACCTGCGCAGACTTACCCATGGCAGCCAGCAACAACAGAAGCCCGGCGGCGGTCGATGCACTGTCGCCCGCCTCCAGCGAGGCGCCAATCTCACTGCTACCGGCCGACCCGATCAGCATGAATGCCGCCACGTAAAGCCCCAGATCGGCGCTGCGGGTATAGAGAAAGGCACGGCCGGCGGCGTTTGCGGCTTCGGGCCGTTGGAACCAGAAGCCGATCAGCAGGTAACTGCATAAACCGATCACCTCCCAGGCCGCCAGCAGCAGAACCCAGTCGCCAGCCAGCACCAACGCCTGCATGGCAGCCAGAAACAGAGACATCACGGCATAAAAACGCGCCTGACCAGACTCCCGCTTCATATAACCGACGGCGTAAATCAGCACAAATGTGCCCACCGTAGCCACCACGACGGCCAGCAGTGCCGTCAGCGGCCCGGCGACCAGTCGAAGCGGCATTTCCGGCAGGCCGGGCAGAAGCAGAGTGTCCCCCTGACCGCCAGCGACCCGGGCCAGAAGCCACAGACTTCCTGCCAGACTCAGCATTGCGCCGGACAGGGCCAGAGCAGGACTGCCCCGCCGCAGTACCAACACCGCCAAGGCGGCGATCAGCGGCGGTAATGTTGGCAGGAGCACAGCACTCATCCCTTCAGGTCCCCAGCTTCCTCCATTTCTACCGAGCCTTTGGCCCTGAAGCGGGCGATTGCGACGCCGAAGCCGACCGCCATTTCAACCGCCATGACGGTCATCACCACCAGCACGAACATCTGGCCGGAGTAGCTTTCGGGATGCAGAAAACGCCAGAAGGCCACCAGGTTCACCAGCGCGCCCGCGAGGATCAGTTCGACCCCCATCATGATCATCACCAGGTTGGTTTGGGACAATGCGCCATAGACACCGACGCCAAACAGGATTGCGCCGGTCACCAACGCCACGATCAGAACCAAAGTCATTCCGAACCCTCCTTGGCGGCATTATATGTAGGCGTTTGCACCGGTATCGCCACCGCCGTGGCTGCAATCATGGCGGTCAGGATCGTCACGCCGGCGGTTTCGAAGATCAGCATGGAACGCCCCAGCAGCTCCAGGCCCAGCGCCCGTGTCTGCATCGCCGCATCCGGCGCTTCGACCGTGACCGGCCCCCAGTCGGCCAGAAGCGCGACCGCAATCGCGGCGCCGGCAGCCACCACCCCGGCACCTATAGAGAAGCTCTTCTGGTGGCTCATGTCCATGCCGCCCATTCCTCCTGGATCCATCATGAACATCACCATGAAGATGGCCATAATACTCATCTCCGTGGCCATCATCATGATCTGGAGCACACCCAGGAATTCCGTCTGCATCACCAGAAACATGCAGCCTATGGCCGTCTGAGAAAACAGTAACGCCAGCGCAGAGCGCATCATGGAGGAGGTGCGAAACACCACCACGCCGAAGCCGATGGCAGCCAGTCCAAAGACAGCGAGAAAAAAAGCCTGAGCGTACATTAGGGCACCACCAGAACCAGTAGACCGACAATAATGATATTCAGCAGAGCCAGGGGAATTCCCAGCGTCCAGCACCACCTCATCAGATCCGCCTCGCGAATGCGCGGCAGATAACGACCAACCAGCAGCATCGACACGGCCACCGCCAGGGTCTTGATCAGGCTCCAGGCCCACGGCGGCAGCAGCGGTCCGTGCCAGCCGCCGAGATAGAACACCGAGGTCGCGGAAGCCAGCGTGACCACCAGCGTCAGCCGGGCAAGGCGCAGAACCGCCAGGCGCACGCCGGTATATTCGGCATCCACACCTCCGCCAAGCTCCCCTTCTGCGGTTGGCAGGTCGAAAGGCGCGCGGAACGCCAGCGCCATGGCGGCAATGAAAAACAGAACAAAACCAAGGGGCTGATAGACAATGTTCCACAAGCCTTCCTGGGAGCCAACGATCACTGTGCTCACCAGGGACTCGGCACGCATGGCCACCGCTGTTATAGGCATCACAATGAGCATGGCGTAAGCGATCAGCTGGCCAAGGAATCGCCAGCCGCCGATCATGGCATAGGCCCCATTAGGGCCCCAACCCGCCATGATCAGCGCGACCAGCACATAGGCAAGTGCTGCGTTAATGAACAGGGCGCCGGTGGCCAGATCCGCGATCACCAGGGCAGGCGCCAGCGGCAGCACCGCGGCACCAAGCACCGCAACCACCAGAAGCAATATCGGCGCCGCCTCGAAAAAGACCCGGTCCGGCGTGCGCGGTACAATGGACTCGCGGCCAAGGTGCGCCAGGCCACTGAGGAGTGGGGCAGTTAGCCGTAGACGACCGGTTGTGGTCCAGGCCTCGATTACGGCGAGCAGCCAGGCACTGCCGAACAACGCAAGCAACACGATGGCAACGTTCACGCGATCACCTCCCAGGGCGACAGGTCCAGTGACCCGACCGCCACCAGCGCGTCGCCAAGCTCCCGCCCCTCGACAAGCTTTGCCACCAGGCCGATATGGTGGCTGCAGGCGGTGTCCAGGTTATAGGATTTCACCTGGCCGTGCTCCAGAGTCACACTCAACTGAGCCTCTCCCCGTGGCGTTTCCACGATTGCCTCACCGACCCCGGATGCATGGCCGATGGTTCGCAGAGTGGGCAACTCCGGTTCTCCATTCGCCTTGATGAATTCGATGCTCGTCGTGATTTCAGCCAGGCGCTGCCACAGGCGCGCCCAGGCATCACCGGCTCCGCCCGCAGCGCGCGCCACGGGGCCACGCAGGCCAGAAGAACTTGCGGGCAATAGCCCAATACCTCTCATCCTCGCCCTAAGCAAAGGCGTCCGTCCGATACGGGTAGCCAGAGCCCTCAGTGCCGGTTCAAGCTCAGTGAGCCGCGCCTGGCTGGCGTGCCGAATTTTCAGTTGCAAGTCCGACGCACGGTGTATCAACCACACAAAGCCAAGCTGACGCCCCAACTGGGCCAGCCAACCCAGATGACTGGCAATCCGCTCCCGCTCCAGGGCACAGGCCCGGGCGGTCGCCGGATCGTCCTCCAGCCCGGCCGCCCGCTCGATAGCCACGCAGGCCAACAGGCGGTAGCTCACCGCGGCCAGAGGCATTGCAGCCGACAGACACTCAATGAAGGTCTCGGCATCCATCGTTTCGGCTTCGGTGGCCATACCCACCAGGGTTGTCGCCTGCCCCTCAGTCACCCCATCGCCGTCGAGCGTCAGCGTCAACTTAAGACCACCCGGTAAGCCGGGGAAGACCGGACCGAAGGGCACCTCAAGCCAGTCCATCGCCAGACCATCGGCACTGCGAGGCAGGTCTTTGGTGACTTCGATCATGGACATGAATCCCGAGGCACCATGATCATGGCCACTGTGATCGCGTCCACCATGATTATGCCCGCCGTGATCGTGTCCACCATGATTATGCCCGCCGTGATCGTGGCCGGCATGCTCATGTTCTGCGCGAGCATCGGATTGATCGTGCTGATGTCCATGATCATGGCAGTGTTCGTGCCCATGGTGCTCATGGCCATGATGCTTGTGTCCGTGATCATGATGCTGTTCGTGTTCATGGTCGTGCCCGTGCTCCGGAGCCGACTCCCCGGCTTCCCGGGCTACCAGGTCCATTCCACACTTGGGGCAACTGCCCGGTTCGTCCTGAACAACTTCCGGGTGCATGGGGCAGACATACTCAATTCTGGTATGCAGAACCGATGATTCGAAGTCCTCAGATGATGCGGCAAAGACGCCTTCGGCCAATGCCCGCTGCAGCCGACCTACGGCGTCCGTCAGGTTCTCCTGCGAAAGGCCTGCGGAAATATCAGCGTTCGGTAAAGATGACGGTGTTTGTCCGCCCAACATGACGACGGCGCGTGGCCGGGGCATCTGCGCGTAGAGCACTGCCACGGCCTCGCCCATTTTCTCTGGCAGCTCTCCGACAATCAGGAGTACGCCCGCGTCGCGCGGCGTCGCGGTTGTACGCATGCCTGCGGCCTTGACATCCAGACCATGCGCCAGGGCCACCTCCGGCCCCGGGACGATCAGACAGCCCAGACTACGCACCAGGGCCCGCGAGACCCACCTCTGCAGTGTTGTGAAACGCTCCCGGTGCTGGCGCGCGCCAGCCCTGGATAATTCTGGATTAGAAGTCATTGCCGCCTCAGAGCACCCTGGCTCCAGCCATAGAGCAGGCCGAGAAAGAGAATGGCAAGGAATACGCCCATATCGTACAAAGCAACCAGCCCTACTTCCTTGTACACAACTGCCCAGGGGTACATAAACGCCATCTCCATATCGAAGGCCAGGAACAGCAAGGCGTAACCGTAGTAGCGTGCATGATAGCGCCCCCATACCGGATCCCGCGACAAGACTCCGGAACTCGCCGGTACATCCTTACCCGGCTCTTGGCGTGTCGGACCTATCGCGCGGGCAAGCCCGTACAGGACAAAAACCGTAGCTGCGATTCCGAGCACCAAGGCAAGCAGCAGACGGTACTGCTCCAAAACACTCATCGTCTAATCCTCAAGTCGCGCAACCAAACATACCCTCCGCCCCTCACCAGAGACAAGATTAATATGGACTTAACTCGATTCTTGGTTCCGCGTGAGCGAACCGTAATGTCTAAGTGAACAAAGGCTAAGAACTCCCCCTCAGGTATCCTTACTCCAGTCCATGATGCTTGCCTTCGTATACCTTGACGTTCCTGATCTCGCCTCCTTCATTGACCAATTCGTAATTATTGCCGGGTAAAGGCTTTATTCGGTTGCAAGAATAGTCGCGTCCGTACACCGATGTGCAAAATTTGCCATCTTTCACCTCCCATCTTCCTATGTAGTGGGTAAGGTTTCCCTGATGTTCGCGATATTTGGTCATTCCATAGATCGAACCATCAGGATCATAGTACTCATGAAAAGTCCGAGTTCGGAAATCATCCTGAGCATCTCGAAATTCCATTTGCACCGTGTTTCCAACGACTAAACTAGCAACATCTTCGCCAGAAAGAACCTCTTCAGCCTGCGCCAACGGCACTTGCAAAAACAGCAAACATACAAGCAGTTTTAGATTTGTTGCTTTCATTTGGTTATCTCCCGTTTTTATTCAATAATTGTCAGAACATTGACAGTATAACGTAAGCTATATCTTATATTTGTAAAAAGCTCAATGCGCTGGTCAGACTACAACAACCCATTTAGTTCCCGTTCCGCTCATTAGGCCATTCACTAAAAGCGATAAAGTAGAGGAGAATCAGGTTGACGACGGGGATCAGTATCAAGACGCCCATCCACCCCGGGTAGCCCGTTCGCTGGCAAATACGCCAGGCCGGTATCACCACCACAATGCCAATCACCAGCATCCAGAGCCAGTGACCTGCCCACATTGTGTTGCCAAACATATTGCCTTCCATCATTGTGCTCTCCTCCCTATTGACATCTGATTAGTCGTGATCATGGGCATGGGTTTCATCATGTCCCGAATGTCCGGATTCCCGGAACCTTTTCAGGAAAATCTGCTCCGAGGAGGCGATAACAACCATCGTGACAACCGCAACGCCAATCACAAATGGGTCGGAGTTCAGTTTGACCCAGACAAAACCTCCAAGTACGAGCAAATCCAGGAAGATAGCAACCGCAGGCACCCACGCCTCTGCCTTCACATCGTTACGCAAATAACGAAGGATCCCCCAGTGAATGGCAATATCCATTACCAAGTAGAACACAATACCGAGTGCTGCAATCCGGGAGAGATCAAAGAACGCCGTCAGAACCAGTCCTAGAACCACGGTATACACCAGCGCGTGCTTTTGGATACTGCCGGGCATGCCGAAATGGCGATGGGGAACCAGCTTCATTTCGGTTAACATCGCCAGCATACGGGAGACCGCAAAAATACTGGCGAGAATCCCTCCGGCAGTGGCCATCATGGCAATGGCAACAGTGAACCAGACAGCGAACTCTCCAAGCGCCGGGCGAGCGGCGGCAGCAAGCGAATAGTCCTGCGTTTCGATGATTTCGCTTAGAGACAAATTACTGGCAACAGCGAATCCCACCAAGGTATAAATAACCACGCAGGCAGCGATGGAAATAACGATAGCTCGCCCTACATTTCGCTTAGGATCTATCACTTCAGAACCGCTGTTAGTGATAGTGGTAAAGCCTTTAAAGGCAAGTATTCCAAGTGCCGTTGCCCCAAGGAAGTTTCCCGTTGCCCCCGCCTCCCCCGCGCTCGAGAAATCCACTTCCAAGCTATCAGCAACCCAGACACCCACAATTCCAAAAACCAATATGCCCCCGATCTTTAAGATGCCTATAAAAGAAGCCACACCCTGAATCATTCGGTTGCCCAGAAGGTTGATCAGAAATGCCGCAAGAATCAGGGATACGCCAAGAATCGGCACCATTCGGCCGCTTTCATCGCCACCAAACAATTGCATGGTGTAAGCGCCGAAGGTACGAGCGAGAAAGCTCTGAGCGATCACCATGGAGAAATACATCAGCAGTGCATTGAAAGCCGTAGGTAACCGATTACCGTAGGCTTTATGCAAGTACATACCGATACCACCGGCAGAGGGATAAGCATTCGAAATCTTGATGTAGGAATAAGCACTGAAACTGACGATCACCGCCGCAGCCAGGAATGCCAACGGGAAGAGAACACCCGTCATTTGTGCCATCTGTCCTGTCAGAGCAAAAATACCGGCGCCAATCATGACGCCGGTACCTAACATGACTGTTCCCGGGAGGGTCAGACTGCCTTCCCTGTAGCGAGTAGTTCGGTCCTGCTCCCTGCTCATTTAACCTCCAGTCATTTTCGTTTCATTGGTGGAATCTTTGAACAGCAAAACGGATCATGTTTTGCGTTGGCACGAACGTTTTCATCCGTAAACCGGTACCACGCCAATTTTCTTTGAGTCCACCACCCTGATTTCAATCGACCACCATGCGCTTCAATAGCCTCTAGCAACTCGTCGGTGGACCAATGAGTTCCATCAAAAGTGACATGTAGCCGATTATTTGGCTTGCGCTCGGCGAAATCGACACATGGGTGATGGTTGAGTTCGTGAATAAAGTCAGGCCACTCACTGTCTTTAAAACCTTCCACAGCAAGTTTCCGTCGCAGCAGGAACTGCTCCTGATTCGATGCTTTATGTGCTTTAGTCATGGTAGGCACCTCTTTGCCTATTCATTTCACAACAATGAAAGCATGCGGACCTGAACTGCGACTGAAAATCGACAAAGGCTGTCGAAGAATTTGACGAGAATCAAAAAAAGAGCCAGGACAAACCCTGGCTCTTTTATTCAATCAGAAAACGACACGGGCACCGATGACTGCAAACCAGTCTCCAGTACCACCGCCCTCAGCTCTTGCGAAATCTGCGCTATCGCCGTACTTACGTTCATGCACGACACCCACATAGGGCGAAAAGGCGCGATCAATCAGATCATAGCGAAGTCTGAGCCCGGTCTCGGTGGAAACCAAGCCTTTACCGACGCCTATTTCCTTATCCTCGCTAAACGCCACCGTCGCATCCAGCGTTGCGCCCAGCACCCAGTAGTTGGTGACCAGCAATTCGTATTCTGCGTCGAGTTCGGCTGAAGTATCTCCTTCCTTGCTCACATACAGACTTGCATCTACCTCAAACCACTGCGGCGCCAATCCGGCGACACCCAGCACTGCATAGGTGCGGTCCGGCCCCTCAGGGGTATCAAAACGTACGCCGGCTTTCGCGTCGAAGAATTTGGAAATGGGTATCTGGCCAACCAGCTGGTTTTCCAATGTTGCGTAGGCCTGCTCCTGGATTTCATACTCCCCAGCAGTTAGCAACCGGACTTTAAAATCATCCGTACCGTAGAAGGCATCCGCGTTCCAGACTCCCAACTCCTCGTCGTCGTCACTGTACCGGTATTCAAACTCCTCAAACTGAACACCCCATGTTGTTAGCGGTTGCTTACGGGCGGTGGTGTCGGAGATCATTTCCTGAGCCACGACCACCGTCGGGAATACGAAGGACGCAAGCAGGCTGATAGCGACAATGGATCGAATACGGCTCACGCCTCACCTCCTTCTTCACCAAAAACGTTTGTTTTGACCTGCGCGGACTCAGGGCCGCCTTCGACAATCACCTTCCGGAACATCCCGGCGGCCGCATGGTAGGACAAGTGACAGTGGAAAGCCCACTGGCCTGGCTCGTCCACCTCTGTTTCCATATACACAGTGGTGCCTGGCTGGACACTGACCGTGTGCTTGATCGGGTTCCACTGGCCTGCACCAACATCGAGAATGGACCACATACCGTGCAGGTGCATGGGGTGAGTCATCATGGTTTCATTCACAAACTTGAAGCGGACCCGCTCACCGTATTTGAGACGAATCGGATCAGCGTCCTCATACTTCACTCCGTTAATGCTCCAGGTATAGCGCTCCATGTTGCCGGTCAATCGAAGCTCGATTTCACGGGTCGGTTCGCGGTCCTCATACAGCGGATCCTGAGCCTTCAAGTCAGCATACGACAAAAACTTGCCGCCATTGGCAGCTTCAGGCACTAGACCACTGCCCCTGGCGTAAAAAGGATCGCTTTTTCCTTCGCTCCCCATCGACATGGAACCATGGTCCATACCAGACATGGCCGAATGATCCATGTTTTTCATAGTCCCATGATTCATACTCCCCATGCTGGAATGCTCCATCCCGTCCGCACTACTCATTTCCATGTTTCCATGATCCATGCCAGACATACTGCCGTGGTCCATACCGGGCATACCGCCCATATCAGCCATGGTCAGTCGGGCGGCTTCACGCAATTGCGGCACGGCTGCTTCCATGCCATCTTCCGTAGCCAGCGTAGCCCTTGCATATCCTGAACGCCCCATGGATTCGGCGAAGATGGTGTAAGCCTGCTCGTCCCTCGGGCGCACGATCACATCGTAGGTTTCCGCCACACCAATCCGGAACTCATCGACACTAACCGGCTGCACGTTGTTGCCATCGGCTTGCACGACCGTCATATCCAGGCCGGGGATCCGGACGTCGAAATAGGTCATTGCCGAGGAGTTGATGAAACGCAGGCGAATGCGTTCGCCCGGCTCAAAAATTCCGGTCCAGTTCTGGTCCGGCCCTTTCCCGTTGATCAGGCCGGTAAAGCCCTGCAGGTCCTCAACGTCCGCTTTCATCATGCGCATGTCGCCCCACGCCATCCGGTCCCGGACCGTATTCATCAGGCCGTTCTTGGACACGTCTGTGAAGAATTCACCCACGGTCTGTTGTTTGCGATTGTAATAGTCCGACATCATTTTCAGGTTGCGCATAATGCGGTCACCGGAATGGGGATGCTTGTCAGTCAGCTGTACCACGTATTCGCGATCATAACGGAACGGCTCACGCTCTTTGGGCTCGATAACAATGGCACCGTAGGCACCGTCCGGCTCCTGAAAACCAGAGTGGCTGTGAAACCAATAGGTACCAGCCTGCTGGATCGGGAACTCATAGGTGAACGTTTCCCCTGGCTGAATGCCCGGGAAGCTGATACCAGGCACGCCGTCCTGATCAAATGGAAGAATGAGTCCGTGCCAATGGATAGACGTCGTCTCATCCAGGTTGTTGGTCACGTTGATCCTGACGTTTTCTCCTTCTTTAAATCGCAATACCGGCCCTGGGGAGGCACCGTTATACCCAATACCTTCTTTGACGAAATCTCCGGTATCGATTTCGACCCTGTCAACCGTCAAGTTGTACTCGCCAGCTAAAACCAGCCCCGGCAGCAGGAGGCCAAAGACCCCTGCAAGAAAGCGCATATTCATCTGCCTTACCTCAATGCAATCAACGGTGAAGCCGGGTTGTAGACGGGAGCAACAACCCGGACATTCCAGATCTTCATAGCAATGGATTATTCAAAATTAACATCGCCGTACATACCGGCCTGGTAGTGCCCGGGCACGTTGCAGGCAAACTCGATATTGCCTTTATCGGAGAATTTCCAGACAACTTCCTTGCTTTGGCCAGGCTCCAGCAGAACGCTGTTGGGGTCGTCATGCTTCATGGTTTTACCGTTCCCCATATCCATGGTCATCATGTCCCGGTTCAGCTTGCCGCCCTGAATCACGCCATGCTCGACCATCATCATCATTTCTTTCTGGTGAGCCTCATGCATGGAAGGGGTTCCGATGTTGAATTCGTGCACCAGGTTGCCCTTGTTCTTTACAACAAAACGCACGGTTTCACCGGGCTTAACGGTGACTTTCTCAGGGACATAATAGTTGTCGTGCATTTCAACGGTGACAGTGCGCGCAACCTCGGAAACCTTACCGGGCTCTCCGCTGCTAGCCCCATGGTGACCGCCACCATGAACACCACCGGCAAAAGCGCCTGCAGACAAAGAAAGCGCTACACCGACGACCATAAGTTTTGATGCATTCATACCAGCTTCTCCTGTGGAATCATTCAATAACAATCAATCGCATTTCAAGGACACTTGATCGATGTCCAGAATCGTTCGCTAGCATCGCTTACCAACCTGAATTCTTACTGAAAATTCAAAAAAAATAATTTAGGCTGAATTCACGATCATGAAAGACACTACGTCTAGTTCACAGACATAGCCCAGAAAAAAGGAAAAAAATGCGCTTACTACTGGTAGAAGACGATCAACTACTCTCACGCAGCCTTACGCAACAGTTTGAAAAGTCAGGATTTAGCGTGGACCGAGCTTACACTGCAAAAGAGGCGATGGTTCTGAGCGAACAGGAAGAATATAAGGTGGGTATATTGGACCTGGGACTGCCTGACGGTAACGGTTTGGATATAGTGAAAAAATTGCGCGCCAAAAATATAAATTTCCCCATACTAATCTTGACGGCGCGAGATGACTGGCATGACAAAGTAGCCGGACTGAAGGCTGGAGCAGACGACTACCTTGCGAAGCCCTTCCAGACCGAAGAGTTAATAGCAAGACTAAATGCCATTGTTCGCAGAAGCGAAGGGAGAACTAACGCACTGGTAAAAGCAGGCCGTTTCGTACTGGATGAGAATCGTCAATGCTTGTCGGTGGATGATGGACCTGATCATCTACTAACCGGAACAGAGTTTCGTCTTCTGCGCTGTCTGATGAGCAAGCCGGGCTATGTCTTTTCAAAAGATCAATTACTGGAGCAGCTTTACAGTCTAGAAGATAGTCCGAGTGCGAACGTTATCGAGGCGTACATTCGAAGACTGAGAATACTGGTCGGAAACTCCACCATCTCGACTCGACGCGGCCAAGGCTATATGTTTAACGATGATGTTTAAAAAACCTGCGTCTGTAAAAGGCACCCTGCTTGCGTTACTTCTGCCCGCAAGTGTTACCTTGATGGCAATTGCCTGGTTTGCTCATGGCACCTTGCTGGAAAGGATGGCCCGTGAATTTGTCAAGGACAGGTTAAAAGAAGAGGTTTCGTTCCTAGAACACCAAATTCGAGATAGCGACGGTACTTTCGACGACCTTAAGACTGGCGACTACTTTCAGCGCGTATTCCATCATGCTTTCGTTCAGCACTCCGAATCCGAGACCGTCATTTCTCCTGATTCTTGGGCACCGCTTTTGGCGCCGCTCATCGATTCGGCAAAAGAGGGCATAATTCGGATAAAGAACACGGAAGTGCCAGAGGCTCCATCAGACATTCTGGCTTATCGAAGCTCCTTCATAGCGGGCGAAAAACCGTTTGTGGTTATTGTTGGGGAAGACCTTGGCGCCTTGAAGAATAGTCAGACAGAGCTGCATGCTTGGACGGCGATCGCATCTCTCGTACTTATCTCGTTATTGGTTTGCGCAATCTGGTTCGGCATCAATCTGTCTATGCGGTCTGTCACTCGACTCAAGGCGTCACTTAAGAAACTTCAAGATGGAAGGGTTTCGCGCATTGATATGAGCGTTCCCGAGGAGTTTCTTCCTCTCGTCGAACAGTTGAACCATTTACTTGACTCGCTTGATCAACGACTGGACCGTTCCAGGGATGCACTGGCAAACCTATCACATAGCGTCAAAACGCCGATTGCGGCGGTACAGCAAATTCTTGGAGACACCTCAAGACCACTAGATAGCGAATTAAGGCAACACTTAGCAGTGCGCCTCAGCGACATTGATAAGCAACTTGAAGCGGAAATGCGCCGCAGTCGGTTTGCCGGCCCGCACATCGGAAAAAGCTCTTTTCCAATAGAAAAAGCAAGGGATCTAGTGTGGATGATGGGGAGACTGTATCCCGACAAATCCTTTGAGCTTTCCGCTTCACTTCCGAAGAGTATCCGTTGGCCAATTGAAGAGTACGACTTATCTGAAATACTGGGAATCTTGCTGGACAACGCCGGGAAATGGTCTCACAAAGAGGTTGAGCTATTGCTGGAACAACGCGGCCCCACCAAGCGAATTGTCGTGACAGACGATGGTCCCGGCGTTGACAAATCCGAATTAAGCAAGCTCGGCCAAAGGGGACTAAGGCTGGACCAACAGACCCCAGGCCACGGGCTCGGTCTTGCAATAGTTCAAGACATTGTTAGCCGGTATGGCGGGAAGCTCGTTTTCTCGAATAGCCCCAGTGGAGGACTACGGGTCGTGATTGAGTTTTAGAGTCCAGTATGCACTGTCGAGCTTGTAGTCGGTCATTCCCTATTATCCCTGAGAATAATAGGGAATGACCTGAATTTGCCTCAATGCCCGAATTTGACGAGTTATTGTCAAATCTGGTGTATGACCATCAGGCAGCGCTCCTGTCAGATTGAT
>NZ_JBHIXV010000038.1:0-34999 GCF_041984545.1 Marinobacter sp.
ATGCCGGGTGGTGTGGGAGGGGTGGAGCCTCATGGCTCCCCCCTATCCCGATTTGAATACGAACGCATCCATGGCCAGCACGCCGTGCTCAATGCCGCCCTCAATCAATGAACCTGAACAACGCTCGCCTGCGGCGCCCGCGGCCACCAGCAGGGGCAGGAAATGCTCGCTGGTTGGGTGCGCCCGTTGGGCATGGGGAGCTGTTTCCAGGGCTTTTATCAGCTCCTGGTGGGCACCTGCCTGAACGCGTGAGCGAATCCAGTCGGTAAACTCCTGGGCATAGCGCGAGGCGTTTTTGTCGCCCCAGCGCACCTCGTACAGATTGTGTGTCAGGCTCCCGGATCCCACAATCATAACGCCTTTCTGTTGAATGGGGCGCATTGATTCCCCCAGTCGCCAGGCGGATTCGGCATCAAGATCCATCGGCATTGAAACCTGAAACACCGGCACCGAGTGATCGGGGAACAGGTGCATCATGGGCACCCAGGCTCCGTGGTCCAGTCCGCGGTTTGCGTCTGCCTGGGCCGGCCATCCATCTGCCTTCAGCAGGGCCAGGGTGGTTTCCGCCAGCGCCGGATGTCCCGGTGCCGGGTAACTCAACTCGTAAAGCGCGGAAGGAAAGCCCCCGAAGTCGTGAATGGTCTCAGGTTTTGCCGAGGTGCCTACCCGGATGCCTTCCGTCATCCAGTGGGGCGACACCACCAGTACCGCTTCGGGTCTGGGCAGTTGCCTCCCCAGCCTGGTCAGAGCCGGGCCAGCGAGGCCCGGCTCCAGTGCAAAGGTGGGAGCGCCGTGGGATACGAACAGACTCATGGCAGACACCTCCGGTTGGCCGTGTTTATCGGGCTGCGATGGCCCGATCGATGGAAGCCCGGCCGGCACCGCTGAACACCAGCGACACAGATACCGCCAGCAAGGCCAGGCCAAACTCGTAACCATTGTTACTCATGAACAGGCCGTTGCCGATATGCACGCTGAAGATCGCGATGAGCATGGCAAAGGCCAGTACCGCGCTGGCAGGGCGAACCAGCAGGCCAACAATCAGTGCCAGGCCACCGAAGAATTCCGCACCACCGGCCAGCAGCGCCATCAGGTAACCCGGGCTCAGGCCGATGGAGTCCATCCACTGGCCGGTGCCTTCCAGTCCGTAGCCGCCAAACCAGCCAAACAGCTTCTGGGCGCCGTGGGCGGCGAAAATGATACCAACGGGAATGCGAAGGGCCAGGGCGCCCCAGCCGGCGTCGGTGGCGATCAGTTTGTTCAGGAATGCGTTGTTCATGGTCAATCTCCTTGGGTGTGTTTGAGCATGGAGATACTTTACAAATATCAAAAAACGGGATAAACGTGTCTTTAATAAATTAACTGTTACAGATAATGAGACAATGGATCGATTGCTGGAAATGCAGACGTTCTGCGCGGTGGTGGACGCCGGCAGCTTCGTGGCGGCCTCCGAGAGCCTGGGCATGTCGAAAGCGGCGGTTTCGCGGTATGTCAGCGAACTGGAGGGCCGGCTCGGAGTGCGGCTGTTGCAACGCACCACCCGTCGCCTGTCGCTGACGGGTGAGGGCGAGGTTTTCTATGTACGCTGTCGGGAGCTGTTGGCGGGTGTGGAGGAGGCCGAGGCGGAAATCACCGCCCGCAATGAGGTGGCCAAGGGTATGCTGCGTGTGAACGTGCCGGTGAGCTTTGGAATCAGCCACCTGGCGCCTCTATGGGGCGAGTTCCATGCCCGCTATCCGGAGGTGGAGTTATCGGTGGATCTGTCAGACCGGCTGGTGGACATCGTTGAGGAGGGTTTTGACCTGGCCATTCGTATTGCCACTCTGCAGAGCTCAACACTGGTCAGCCGCAAGCTGACCTCCACAAGGCTGATGGCCTGCGCGTCGCCGGCCTACCTGGCGGCCTGGGGAGCCCCGACCAACCCGGGGGATCTGGCCAGTCATCGCATCATTGGCTACAGCAATTTCACCACGGGTAACGATTGGCCCTTCGAGGGCCCTGAGGGAGCCACCAGCGTGCGGGTTCGCCCGTGGATGTACGCCAACAACGGCGAAACCTGCTGCGGCGCCGCCCTGGCGGGCCAGGGGATCGTGTTGCAGCCCGGATTTCTGGTGGCTAAACATCTGGCCGCCGGCGAACTGGTGGAGCTGATGCCCGGGTACCGGTCCACCGAGCTTGGGGTCTACGCGGTTTACCCCACCCGCAAGTTTGTCTCGCCTAAGGTGCGTGCCCTCGTGGATTTCCTGATCGCGGCCTTCCCAGCGTCGGTGTGAGCGGCGCCGGTCAGGCACAACCGGTCAGGCGTCCAGCTTCTCCAACCGTTTGTGTTCGGCCCGGCGCATCAGATACCAGGCAATGAACGCAATCAGCGAGACCGCCAGGATGATCAGCGTCGCCAGGGCGTTGATTTTCGGGGAAACGCCCATGCGCACGGAGGAGAACACCACCATTGGCAGTGTGGTGGCGCCAGGTCCGGACACGAAGCTGGCAATCACCAGGTCATCAAGGGACAGGGTGAAGGCCAGCAGCCACCCGGATACCAGCGCCGGGGCAATCACCGGCAGGGTGATCACGAAGAAGGTCTTGAGGGGCGTGCAGCCCAGGTCCATGGCCGCCTCTTCAATGGAGCGGTCCACTTCCTGCAATCGCGCCGAGACCACCACCGCCACGTAGGCACTGCAGAAGGTGGTATGGGCTATCCAGATGGTGGCCATGCCCCGGTCTGCCGGCCAGCCGATGGTTTGCGCCATCTGCACAAACAGCAGCAACAGCGACAGACCGGTGATCACTTCAGGCATCACCAGCGGCGCGGTAATCATGCTCGAGAGCAGAGTACGGCCACGCATCTTCTTGAACCGGGTGATCACGAACGCGCACAGAGTGCCCAGGCACACCGCCATGCTGGCGGCGTAAAAGGCAATCCGCAGGCTCATCCACACCGCCGACAGGATCTGCTGGTCCCGGAACAGCTCGCCGTACCAGTGGGTCGAGAAACCCGCCCACACCGATACCAGCCGGGACGCATTGAACGAATACACGATCAACACGAACATTGGCAGGTACAGGAACAGCAGGCCCAGTACCAGCATGGTCCTGGAGAAACCGGGCGTCCTGAGCTTAACCATTCTTTTCCATCTCCCTGGCCTGGAAGCGGTGGAACAGCACAATCGGCACCAGCAGCAACGCGAGCATCACAATCGCCAGCGCCGAGGCCACGGGCCAGTCGCGGTTGTTGAAGAACTCCTCCCACAACACCTTGCCGATCATCAGGGTGTCCGGCCCACCAAGAAGTTCCGGAATCACAAACTCACCCACCGCGGGAATGAACACCAGCATGGAGCCGGCCAGAATGCCGGCCTTCGAGAGCGGCAGGGTGATGGCCCAGAAGGTGGTCAGGCTGCGGCAGCCCAGATCCGACGCGGCCTCCAGAAGGCGCACATCCAGCTTCACCAGGTTGGTGTAGATGGGCAGCACCATGAACGGCAGGTAGGCGTAGACGATGCCCAGAATCACCGCAAAATTGGTGTTCAGCATTCGGAGCGGCTCACTGATCAGGCCCAGCCACATCAGAAAGCTGTTCAGCAGGCCCTGGTTACCGAGAATGCCCATCCACGCATACACGCGAATCAGGAACGACGTCCAGGACGGCAGCATTACCATCAGCAGCAGCACCAGTTGCCAGTGCCTCGGCGCCCGGGCCATGGCATAGGCCATGGGGTAGCCAATCAGCAGGCACACCACGGTCGCCAGGAAGGCAGTTTTCACCGAGCCCCAGTAGGCGGCGATGTACAGGCTGTCGGAGGCCAGGAACAGGTAGTTGCCAAAGTTCACCACCATGGTGAGTGAGTTCTCCACCCACCGGAACACCGGCTCGTAAGGCGGAATGGCCATCACCGCCGACGTCAGGCTGATCTTCAGCACCAGCGCGAAAGGTAGCAGGAAGAACAGCAGCAGCCAAAGGAACGGAATGCCGAACACGGCCCGGCGATGGAACAGCACGGCGCGCACGCGCTCGAATATCGGCGCGGGCAACAGGCGGCGCTTCATGGGTTCAGTTCCACAACAGGATCGGGCTGGAGGCTTCCCAGGACACGTAGACCCGGTCGCCCCAGGTGGGCCGCTCGCCACGGCGCTCCACGTTGGCCATGGTGGCCTGCACCCGCTTGCCGCTGGCCAGCTTCACGTAATAGGACGTGATGTCACCCAGGTAGGCAATGTTGTCGACAGTGCCGCAGCTCCAGTTGTGCTCGCTCTCGGGCTTGTCTGCCGTGAGATAGATCTTTTCCGGGCGCAGGGCAATGAGGGTCTCGGTGGTTTCTGCGGGCGTGGTGACACCCCGGTCGATAAACACCGGCGCGTCCAGCAGGGCGCTGGCCAGGGTAACGCTGTCGGCCTCATCCTCGCGGATGTTGGCCTCGAAGATGTTCACCGAGCCGATAAATTCCGCCGTCATCCGGCTGTTCGGGCTCTCGTAGATATCCACCGGTGACCCCACCTGGGCAATGCGCCCATGGGACATGATGGCAATCCGGCTGGCCATGGTCATGGCCTCTTCCTGGTCGTGGGTGACCATCAGGCAGGTGGCGCCCACATTCTCGAGGATGTCCACCAGCTCCAGCTGCATTTCGGTGCGCAGCTTTTTGTCCAGGGCCCCCATCGGCTCGTCCAGCAACAGCAGCTTCGGGCGTTTGGCCAGGGAACGGGCCAGGGCGACACGCTGCTGCTGTCCACCGGAGAGTTGCTGGGGTTTGCGCCGGGCGTAGGGCTCCATCTTCACGAGCTTGAGCATGGCCGCCACGCGCTCGCGGATTTCGTCCTTCGGAAGCTTGTCCTGTTTCAGGCCCATGGCAATGTTCTGCTCCACCGTCATGTGCGGGAACAGGGCATAGGACTGGAACATCATGTTGGTAGGGCGCAGGTACGGCGGCAGGCCAGTGATATCCTGGCCGTCCAGTACAATGCGACCGGCGTTCGGTGTTTCGAAGCCGGCCAGCATCCTCAGCAGCGTGGACTTGCCTGATCCGGAACCACCCAACAGGGCGAAGATCTCGCCCTTGTGAATGTCCAGGCTGACATCGTCCACGGCCAGCGTGCTGTCAAAGCTTTTGGATACACCCCGGATGCTGAGAAGCACCTCCGCTTGCGCGGAGGTGTTGTTGCCGTTTTCCACCGCTCAGCGACCAGACTTCACGCTGGTCCAGGTGCGGGTCATCAGGCGCTGGGCGTCCTGAGGCCGGCCTTCCATCACATACAGCTTCTTCAGCACTTCCTCGGTGGGATAAATGCTGGTGTCGCTGAGGATTTCCGGGTTCACAAACTCATCCGCCGGCTTGTTGGGGTTGGCATACCACACGTAGTTGGTAACGTCCGCGATGATTTCCGGACGCATCAGGAAGTTCATCAGCTTGTGGGCATTTTCCACGTTCGGGGCGCCGGCCGGGATGGTCATCATGTCGAACCACAGCACCGCACCCTCTTTCGGGATGGTGTAGCGGATGACATTGCCGTTGCCGGCTTCTTCGGCACGGGCAGCGGCCTGCAGGATGTCGCCGGAGTAGCCGGCGGCCACGCACAGGTCACCGTTGGCCAGGTCGCCAATGTAACGGGACGAATGGAAGTAGGTGATGTTCGGGCGCACGGCCTTGATCACTTCACCGCCTTTTTTAATGTCGTCGGCGTTGTTGCTGTTCGGGTCCAGGCCGATGTAGGCCATGGCCGCACGCACCATCTCTTCGCCGGAATCCAGCATGGCGATGCCACAGCCGCCAGCGGCCAGTTTGCCGGTCACTTGCGGATCAAACACCAGGGCCCAGGAGTCGGTCGGCGCGCTGTCACCGAGGATTTCCTGGATACGGCCTTCGTTGTAGCCGTAGCCGTTGGTACCCCAGAGGTAGGGCAGGGAGTACTTGCTACCCGGGTCCACCTTTTCCAGGTCGTCCATCAGGTCCGGGTTCAGGTTGCTCATGTTCGGCAGCTTGCTGTGGTCCAGCGCCACGAAGGCGTTGGCAGAAATCTGCTTGGCCACGTAGTGGTTGGAGGGCACCACAAGATCGTAACCGGAGCGGCCCGAGAGCAGGGCGGCTTCGAGGATCTCGTTACTGTCGTAAACGTCGTAGATCACCTTGATGCCGGTCTCTTCGGTGAACTTCGCCAGGGTATCCTCGGCGATGTAATCGGACCAGTTATAGACACGCACCTCTTCGGCCGCCATGGCAGAAGACGTACCCAGTGACACAGCAATAGCGGCGGCCAGCGCCGCGGGCTTACACAACTTCAACATCGGTGTTGTCCCTCAGTTAAAAGGGATGGATACAAAGCGTGCAGGACGCACGCGGTGTTGTGCAGGTCTGCTGAGGGTGGCCGGAGGTGGCAGGTGTTTGCTCGAAGCACCGGGTTGCCGCCTTTTGACTCCTTTAAGGCTTGTCCTGGAAACGGCGGTAGGGAACCAACCGTATTCGCGCGATATTTAGCATGAGATTTTGCTGCGCGCTACTGAAATTTTTCGCCGGGGATCAGGGGTTATCCCTATCGAAGCCTTTTCTGCTTCTGGTCATTGAGAATCGGGCAGGCACACCCGCTTGCTCTGGTCGGAGAGCGCCTGCCATTTCTGTGGATCGCTGGCGCGCACCCGCTTCAGATACTGCACCACGTCTGCGAAATGCTGTGGCTCCGCCTGTAAACGCCGGGCCGCGGTACGGTGCATGCCGGAGAGGTATTCGAGTGCCTGGTATTCATCTCCCTCCTTGTCCAGCGATTCACTGACCACCGCAAGGTGCGAGGCGCAGAAAATATGCAGATTGCGCTGGTCGTAATCGATGGTTTGCGCCAGGCCGGTCGGGCTGAAAGCCAGCAGGCACAGTGACAGGCAGAGGGACGATTTCATGGGTACTCCCGAGCACGACGGTGAATTGCGTTTTTCGAGCCGAGATTCAACCATACCGTTTATGGCCTCGCGTCTCCACGGCTTTCCGGCGCGGGCCCGGGGCGCATACGGTATATGCCTATCTTGCAAAACACCCGGAAAAACAGGATAAAGGAGCGATCGGTCCTCCTGTGCCGGCCCTTCGCCACAGGCCTGACGGAGTTTTTGTAAGGCGTTCCCTATGGATTCTGGTTTTGCTGGCGCTGAGGCCTTCCTGCAGGCGCATCCCGAGCTGCAGTTTATTGATCTTCTGATCCCGGACATCAACGGCATTGTCCGCGGCAAGCGGGTTGATCCTTCCACCCTTGCGAAGGTGTTCGAACGGGGCGTTGCCATGCCCGCCTCCATCTTTGCCCTGAATATTCAGGGCACAACGGTTGAGGAGACCGGCCTGGGGCTGGATATTGGCGAGGCCGACCGGGTTTGCCTGCCCATCGGGGGCACCCTCACCATGGAACCCTGGCAGAAGCGGCCGACCGCCCAAATGCTGCTGACCATGTACGAACTGGATCGGGAAACGCCGTTCTTCGCAGATCCGCGGGTGGTGTTGCAGAACATCGTCGAACGCTTCAACGAGCTTGGCCTCACGCCGGTGGCTGCCTTCGAGCTGGAATTCTATCTGATTGACCAGGAAAACCTCTCGGGCCGCCCTCAGCCGCCCAAGTCACCGATTTCCGGCAAACGCCCCGCAGGTACCCAGGCCTATTCCATTGATGATCTGGACGAATATGCCGAATTTCTGGCCGACGTTCTGGATGCGGCCCACGAGCAGGAGTTGCCGGCCGACGCCCTGGTGGCGGAATCCGCACCCGGGCAGTTCGAGGTTAACCTGCATTACGTCGAGGACGCCGTGCGCGCCTGCGACCATGCCACCCTGCTCAAGCGGCTGATCAAGAACATGGCTTACGACCATGAAATGGACACCACCTTCATGGCCAAGCCCTATCACAACCAGGCCGGCAGCGGCATGCACCTGCACGTGAGCCTTAAGGACAGCGAGGGCCGCAACGTGTTTGCCGGCGACGCCGAGCAGCCTAACGACATGCTGCGTTGGGCCGTGGGCGGCCTGGTGGCTACCATGAACGATGCCATGGCGCTGTTCTGCCCGAACATCAACTCCTACCGGCGCTTCAGCCCGGAGTATTACGTGCCCAGTGCCGCGACCTGGGGCGTGGACAACCGCACGGCGTCCTTGCGGCTGCCCGGCGGAGATCCCGATGCCCTGCGCATCGAGCACCGGGTGGCTGGCGCCGACGCCAACCCCTACCTGCTGATGGCGGCGGTGCTGGCCGGCATCCACTACGGCATTTCCAACCGGATTGAACCACCCCCTGCCACCGTGGGTAACGCCCATGAACAGCACGAGCCCACCCTGGTGAATAACCTCCGGGATGCGTTGCGGGAGCTGGGGCAATCGGCCGTGATGGCGGACTATTTTGGCAGTGCTTTCCTGGATGTGTTCGTCGCCTGCAAGGAGAACGAGCTCAAGGAATTCGAGATGACCATCTCGGACCTGGAATACCTCTGGTACCTGCACACGGTATGAGCGCGGCGGCCATACGGTAGCCTGATACAAAAACGGCGCCCAACGGGGCGCCGTTTTGCGTTCTGCGGATTATTCCAGAACCAGCCAGGTGGCCTTCAGTTCGGTGTACTTGTCGAAGGCATGCACCGACTTGTCCCGGCCGTTGCCGGACTGTTTGAAGCCACCGAACGGGGCAGTCATGTCGCCACCGTCGTAGTGGTTGATCCACACGCTACCGGCGCGCAGGGCTTTGGCCACCTTGTGGGCGGTATTGATGTTGGCGGTCCACACCGCCGCTGCCAGGCCATAGATGGAATCGTTGGCAATGGCGATGGCCTCGTCCATGGCGTCGAACCCGATCACCGACAGCACCGGGCCGAAGATTTCCTCAGAGGCAATCCGCATGCGGTTGTTCACCCCGTCAAACACCGTGGGCTGTACGAACAGGCCGCCGGTTTCCTCCATGATGCGCTGGCCGCCTTCCACCAGGGATGCACCCTCGGACCGGCCGATGCCGATGTAGTCGATAATGCGGTCAAGCTGGGCCTGGTCGACGATGGCGCCGCAGGTGGTTGCCGGGTCCAGCGGATGGCCAGGGCGCCAGTTTTTCAGGGCCTCGCAAATCAGCCCGACGAACTCGCCGCGAATGCTGTTTTCCACCAGCAACCGGCTGCCCGCCGTGCACACTTCGCCCTGGTTGAAAGCAATGGCGCTGGCAGCCTCGGCGGCGGCCTTCTTCAGGTCTGGGGCATCGGCAAAGACGATGTTGGGGCTCTTGCCGCCGGCCTCCAGCCACACCCGTTTCATGTTGGACTGGCCAGCATAGATCATCAGCTGCTTGGCCACGTTGGTGGAGCCGGTGAACACCAGACAATCCACGTCCATGTGCAGGGCCAGGGCCTTGCCCACCGTGTGGCCGTAGCCGGGCAGCACGGTGAACACCCCGGAGGGAATGCCCGCTTCCTCGGCCAGGGCGGCCAGGCGAATGGCGGTAAGTGGCGATTTCTCGGAGGGCTTGAGAATCACCGAGTTGCCGGTGGCCAGGGCCGGGGCAATCTTCCAGGACGCCATGATCATCGGGAAGTTCCAGGGCACGATGGCCGCCACCACGCCCACCGGCTCCCGGGAGATCATGCCAATCTGGTTGTGGGGCGTGGGTGCCAGCTCGCCGTACACCTTGTCGATGGCCTCGGCGGTCCAGCGGATAGCCCGGGCCGTGGCCGGCACATCCACCGATCGGGCATGAGAGATGGGCTTGCCCATATCCAGGGTTTCCAGCAGAGCCAGCTCATCGCCGTGGGCCTGTATCAGGTCAGCAAACCGCAGCAGTACCGCCTTCCGCTTGCCGGGGGGCAACTGGCTCCAGACACCGCTTTCGAAAGCCGACTTTGCTGCCTCAACGGCCAGGTCAGCATCGGCGTCATCGCAGCTGGCGATGGCGGCAAGCTCCCGTCCGTCAATCGGGCTCACCGAGGCAAAAGTCTCACCCCGGGCGGCCCATTGATAGGCACCGTTGATGTAGGCCCGGCCTTCGATGGTGAGCTTTCCGGCCAACGCCTGCCAGTCGGAAGTGGAGGAGGGCGTTGACGAACTGAGGGGTTGGTTCATGTGTGTCTCGCAGGCAAGGTGATGGCCCCATCATAGCAGTACTTTCAGCCACAATCGCCCGTACGGCAGGCGATGGGCTATAGGTAGAAGAACGTGTCTTCCCGAACGCGAGACCTGGAATAGACTCTGTTCTGCGAGCGCCCGCGCAGCGCCCTTGCTGCGTTCCCGCGAAACCAGAGGAAGCCCCCACGATGCAGTATCCCCCGGTCCCGTCCTATTACGCCGCCTCGGCCAATCCCGCGCCCGTACGCCCCGCGTTGCGCGGAACCTGTGAGGCGGATGTCTGCGTTGTCGGTGCCGGCTATACCGGGCTGTCCACGGCCCTGTTCCTGGCGGAAGCGGGATTCCGGGTGGTGGTGCTCGAGGCGGCAACGGTGGGTTGGGGCGCTTCTGGACGCAACGGCGGACAGATCGTCAACAGCTTCAGCCGCGATCTGGACCACATTGAACGCCAGACCACACCGGACCACCTGAACCTGCTGGCCAGCATGGCCTTCGAGGGCAGTCAGATCATCCGTCAGCGGGTGAAAAACTACCACATCCGCTGTGACCTGAAAGAGGGCGGTATCTTTGCTGCCCTCAATGCCCGGCAGCTGGACCATCTGGAGGGTCAGCGGGCGCTCTGGCAATGCTTCGGCTACCAGCAGCTCGAGTTGCTGGATCGGGATGGCATCCGGGAGAGGGTTGGCACCGACCGGTATGTGGGCGGCGCCATTGACCACACCGGTGGCCATATCCACCCGCTCAACCTGGCGCTGGGCGAGGCCGCGGCCATTGAATCCCGCGGCGGCGTGATTCACGAACACTCACCGGTGGTAAAAATTGTGCCGGGCAAGATCGCCACGGTGCAAACCGAACAGGGCGAGGTGAAGTCCCAATACGTGGTGCTCGCGGGCAACGCCTACCTGGGCGGCCTGGTGCCGGCGCTTGGCGCCAAATCCATGCCTTGTGGCTCGCAGATCATCGCCACCGAGCCACTGAACGAAGCGCTGGCTGCAAAGCTTTTGCCGTTCGACAACTGCGTTGAGGATTGCAACTACCTGCTGGATTACTTCCGGCTGTCCGCGGACAAGAGGCTGATCTATGGCGGCGGCGTGGTGTACGGCGCCCGCGATCCGGCCAACATCGAGCGGCTGATTCGCCCCAAGATGCTGAAAACTTTCCCGGAACTGGGCCGGGTGGGCATTGATTACGCCTGGACCGGCAATTTCCTGCTCACGCTCTCGCGCCTGCCACAAATGGGCCGTTTGCAGGACAACGTGTTCTACTCCCAGGGCTGCTCCGGCCATGGCGTTACCTTCACCCACGTGGCCGGAAAGGCACTGGCGCTTGCGGTGCAGGGCCAGGCGGAGCGGTTTGATGCCTTCGCCAGTTTACCCCATTACCCTTTCCCGGGTGGCCGGGCCTTCCGGGTGCCGTTCACGGCGCTTGGTGCCTGGTACTACGCCTTAAGGGACCGGCTCGGCGTTTAAAAAATCAGTGTGCGTGCGGGCTGCCGTAAATGGACAGCTCGCGGGCATGGCGCTCGGGTTTCGGGTCGTCAATGGATGGCTCGGCTTCAATCCGGGCAATGTAGTCTGGAGGTAAACCGTTCTCTCTTGCCCCCATAAGCACGTGATCCTTGTACCAGTGAAAGGGCTTCAGTGTTCTGTCGATGCGGGTGGCGTAGTACATCCAGGCCTCGATTTTCCCCTCCGACGTGTTCAGTGCCACCGGTTTCTCATCGTAGCCAAACCCTAGCGCCTCGTGCCGATCCAGCTCGGGCTTTTCGGCATCGTCTATCTCGTAAACGACACCGATCACCCGATCGCTTGGATTGCCGGTTTCCTGTGCATCGCACTTGGCTGAGCCGTCGCCCGCCACTTTATGGAATCGAAGCCGGTGCCCGGGTAGTTCCGCCACCGCCACGAAGCGGGCAGAGGGCACCCGGGCCTGGAGTCTGCGGGCTGACATGTTTGATCCGTAACTGAAACAGAGCATGGCCAGGTGTTGAATCTCCGTCGGAGCGGAGCCGTCGGTGAAAAACTGTGAAATGGCTCGCGCTTGAGCAACGTTTAAATTTGTAATCAGGCCCCGCGCCAGTCGGGCGCCGTGCCCGGATCCATAACCAGCTTAGTTCACGGAAGCTCGAAAAAACAACGCTTTAAGTCTCTGTTTATGGTGGCCAGGCTGTTACCTTCCATCACAACGTGTATCTCTCCGTAAACGACAAATTCCTGACGGATTTTGCGGAAAAATCCGGAACCAGAGCGCATATAACCAAAAACCGCCGCTGTAAGATTTGCCCATCGTAGTCAAAATATTGGTGCAAAAACATGTCATATCGCGGCGAAAAAATGTCTAAGCAGGGAGTGCTGAAGTTGTCCATGGCGCTGCTGCTGTCAGGCTGCGGCTTTGACTTATCCGAGAAGGAAACCAGCGCCAACAGCGCATCGGCCGATCCCGGTGTCCAGATTGCCGGTTCGGCGGTAAAGGGAGTGATTCAGCGGGGCCTGGTGGTGGCCAATCGTCTGATTGCCGACAAGGACGGTTACTATGCCCCCCAGCGCCAGGCAGCCAAGCCTGTGTTGACCGCAGACGATGGAAGCTACACCTGGCAACTGCGTGGCAAGGCCGATGGCTGGGCTCTGGTGGAGCTTACCGCGGATAACAACACGCGGATGATCTGCGACGTCGTGCCCGGCTGTGATCAGCCCGGCGGCGAGACGGTTGCCTTCGGTCAGGGTATGCCGGTGGACAGCAGCTTTGCCCTTCGCGGCGCCGGGGACCTGAAACTGGAAACCGTTAACCTCACTCCGCTGACCCACCTGGCAGTGACCCTGGCAGAGCGTGGCACGGATGGTCTCTCCCCGGGAGCCATCTCCGGGGCCTACACCACGGTGGAGAACTGGTTTGGTTTGCCCGCCGGCGCCCTGCGGCTGACGCCGCCGGATCTGACCCGTCTGGACGAGATGACCAGCGTTTCCGCCGACGCCATCCAGGTGGCCATTGCCAACGCCGCCTTCCTGGCCCTGGTCAACGACAACAGTCAGTGGAATTCCATCTCCGACGTGCTTGCGGATGCCACCAGCCAGATCCGCGCCACCGGTCAGATCAGCGTTATGGGTGACGGTACCAACGTGGCGCTGGCCGACCTGATCAGCGCCGCCGCCCTGCAGTCGTCTGAACTCCAGGCTGTGGTGAGCTCCAGCGTGATCAGCCAGAAGCTGGTGGTAGTTGAATACCGGAACGTAACCCGGTTCAAAACCATCGACGAGGTGGATGGTGGTGAAACCAGCGTTGCCGATTCCGGCAGTAGCACCGACAGCTCCACCGAAACCGCGACCGGCGGCACGTCCGGCAGTACCACGGAAACAGGCAGCACCACAGAAACCGGCACGGAGTCTGGCACCGGATCCACCACAGGATCAGGTACCGGGGAAACCGCCACCACAGAACCTGCGATTCCGGCCAATGCCGCGCTGCTGAGCTGGACCGCGCCCCTGACCCGGGAAAATGGCGAAAGCCTCAGCATGGGCGAGATTGCGGGTTACGAAGTGGTCTACGGCACCAGCGCCGAAAACCTGGACCAGAGCCTGGCCATTGGCGATGCCTCGGTTGATGAACTGCTGGTGGACGAGCTGGCCGAGGGCACCTGGTACTTCGCCATCCGCACCCTCGACACCGATGGCAACCGCAGCCGGTTGTCCGAGGTTGTCTACAAGCAGATCTGAACCCTCTGAAAAAGACAGCCGCGCTGCCCCGGGCGTGGCTGTCGGCCTGCAACTATCCTGCTACTATGTCAGTGTCCGTTGTCTGATATTGAGTTCATAGTGGCCACTTCCGATGATCGTTCTGCGCTCCTTGAGACCATTCCCGATGTCCGGGACGGACTGACCCGCACCGAGCGCGTGATTCTCTACGTATTGCGTGAGACCCAGCGGGAGCTGGGTGGCCGCAACGTGCCCACGGCCATGCTCTATGGCCGCGTGCTGGAATACGCCGATATGAGTGAAAGGGAGCTTCATCTCTATCTGGACCGGCTCGGCGTGAAGGGGGACGGCAGTTGAAGGTGGATGTAAGCGCGTTTTACCCGAAGCTCGTAAACCTGTTGCTCGATACTGTCTTTGCAGTGGATGAGCATGGCGAGATCGTCTTTGTCAGCGAAGCCTGCGAACAACTGCTGGGCTATACGCCTGAGGAAATGATTGGCACCCGGGTACTCAGTTACCTGCACCCGGATGATTTCGAGCGCACCCTCGCAGCCGCTGAACGGGTGATGTCCGGTCAGCCCCACATTGATTTCGAGAACCGCTACCTGCACAAGGCCGGCCATGTGGTTCACATTCTGTGGTCCGCGCGCTGGTACGAGGAAGACCGCCTGCGGGTCGCCGTTGCGAGGGATGTTACAGCGCTCAGGCGTTCCAACAAAACCCGGGATGCGCTGTACCGCATCTCCGAGGCGGCCCACGAGGCACCGACCATCCGCGCCCTGTGCGACGGCGTGCGGGGACTGATTGGCGAGCTGTTTCCCGAGTCCGCCTTCTTCCTGATTCTCCAGGACCCGGATACCGGCGCGCTCAGGTCGCCCGACTGGCACACCGCCGCCGACTGGACCGAACAGGCGCTAACACCGGGTACTGGCTTGTCCGATGTCACCCTGGCCAAACGTCCACTGCTGGCAACGGTAGACCCCACCACGCCGGGCGTTGGTATTGCCGACACGGATGGCGCCAGTTGGCTCGGAGTGCCCATGACAGTGGGGGACCGACTGCTGGGGGCCCTGGTGATTGAAACCCGGGAGCCTCGCTCGGGTTACGACCGGGGCGATCAGGATTTGCTGCAATTCGTCGCCACCCAGGTGGCAACGGTGGTGGATCGCAAACGGGCAGAGGAGCGACTCCGATTCCTGGCCCACCACGATGGATTGACTGGTTTGACCAACCGGGCACTGTTCTACGATCGCCTGGAAACCGCGCTGCGCTCCGCCAATCGCCATGAAAACCGCATTGCGCTTCTGTTTCTGGATCTCGACGGCTTCAAGGAGATCAACGACACCCGCGGACACGAGGCGGGGGATCGCATCCTCGTTGAGGTGGCGCGTCGTCTTGAAGACGGCACCCGGGATACGGACACGGTGGCCCGAATGGGCGGGGACGAATTTACTGTACTGCTCACCAACATTGGTGACCGAAACGACGTCGAGACGGCTGTCAGCAAACTTCGAGAACTTCTGACCCTGCCTGTGGATCTGGGCGGGGAGTCCATTCGCATCGCCTGCAGCATTGGCGTGGCGATGTATCCGGAGGATGGGACAACAGCGGGGGAGTTGCTCGGTCGCGCCGACACCAACATGTACGCCGGCAAAAGGCCTGACCGCAAGGGCCAGGCCCCGGCGCACGCGAACGGCCGTTAACAGCCGTTCAGCGTTGGCTGGCTCACTTTGCTGTGATGGTCGTCATCACCAGCTTGCCATCCTTGCGGATAGGGCCGTCCTCCTTGGCACCCAGGGTGTACTCGAAAATCCCGGTTTTCATGCCGCCGGCCTCGCTGTGCACCATCAGCATCAGCATATCGCCGGGCATAACGTCTTCGGTAAGGATGGCTGCCACGTCCATGTTCTGGCCTGCGCGAAGCGGCGCATGGGCAACCACGGGACCGGGCTTCATGGCTTCATCGGTTCTGTGAACAACCAGCCAGCCGTTATCTTCGGCCACCACTTTGCGGGCCGAGACCACGCCATTGGCGACCGACTGATCATTACTCCATACGCCGGCCTTGTGCTCACCAGCAACGGCTGCGCCGGCGGTCAGACTACCAGCGACCAGAGCGGCCAGAAGGGTAGACAGTTTCACGTGCTTGTTCATGGAATTCTCCTTATCTGTCAGTGTTTCCCATTCCCGTTTTCGGAAGCAGGATACTGGCAGCTACGGAGCAGGAGGCGCAGGGTTTCAGCCACCTGATAAAAATTTTCAGGGTGTGGCGTTACCCGCCCCCGTGCCGGCCGGGTACAGGTAACCATGAATGGCCGGGCCCGTGGGCTGGCCGGTGGGAGAGCCTCCGGGCGGCTCCAGGCTGATGCCGAAAGTGGCGCGCTTGAGCAGCGCCGGGTCGTAGTCCTTCAGGGCGTCGTCGCTCAGTGTGAAGCCATTGCCCAGAACGCCCACGGACCGGGGGTTGGGGCCCAGTTCGTCGTCTTTGATCCAGAGCTGATAGGACTTGTCTTCTCTGGGCTCGGCAGTGATTGGCCGGATATCAAGCCGACGGTTCTGAAGATCCACAGACAGCAGGAAAGCCGGTTGCTCATCGTTGTGCTGGAACACCGCGACAAACGACTGCTGGGAGGGCGTCGGGGCTGGCTGGAACACCAGCACGGCCACCAGGACCAGCGCCGCCGCCGAGGCAAGGGCGGTACTCAGGCGCCAGTTGCGAAGCTGCCTGCGCAGGGTGACCACATTGCTCTCGCCAGGGCTTTGGACAGTGGTCTTGGCGGAGTTCGCGGCCGCGGGCTGATCCGCCCCAAGCTGATCCAGCGCTTTCTCGATCCTGGGGAACAGCTCGGGCGATGGCTGCACCTCCGGCGTTTCCTCGGCCAGGCTACCCAGGCGTTCCTGCCACTGCAGGATCAGGTTGTCGAGCTCGGTGTCGGTTTGACGACGCTTCTCAAGGTCGTCCCGCTCGTTCGCTGGCAGCGTGCCCAGAACGAACTCGGCAACCAGCATGTCCAGGTCGTCTCGTTCAGTCATGGTTCCAGGCACCTTTTGATCTGTTTCAGGGCACGGTGCAGCCAGGTTTTCACCGTATTCACCGGCTGGTCAAAGTGGCTTGCCAATTCCTCGCGGGACCAGCCGTTCAGGTAGGCCAGGCGCACCATATCCTGGCGGTCTTTTTCCAGCTCGTCGATGCACCGGTTCAGGTGATTCACCGCCTGCCGGCCCTCCAGGTGCTCCTGGGCAGTGGCCTGTTTTCCCGCCAGGTCGTCCAGCTCATCGCTGGTGGTGGTGCGCCCGGTTGGGTGTTTGCGCAGTTCATCAATGGCCTTGTTACGAGCCACCGACACCAACCAGGTAATGGGTGAGGAACGGCCGGCATCGAACTGCTCGGCTTTCTGCCAGATATTCAGATAACTTTCCTGCACAACATCGTCCGCCCAACCCCGGTCTCTGAGGATACGCAACACGGTACCCAGAAGTTTCGGTGCGGTCTGCCGGTATAGCTGTTCGAAGGCCTGACGGTCCTGGCGGGCGACCCGGGCAATCAGTGAGGCCACCTGTTCGGGCGTCGCCAGAGCTGCTGCCGGCTGCTGGCCCTCAGGTGAGGTGTTGAAAGGCGGATTAGGGTCAGACTTCATGGGGCCCCGGGCGTTGGTGTCTGATCAGAAGAGTACTGGTTGGCTGTCTTCTGCTCAACACCCAATTCAGGCTGCCTTGCGTCTGGCAGAAACGCCGGGGCAGGGTGACGTCCGTGCCATCAGACTAGATGGCAGTAATCGCACCGTCTGTTTCCGCCGGTTCTCACTCGTCGATAATGACTGAAAAGCCTCCGTATATCAGTCGCTTGCCGTCAAACGGCATGGGGTTAACGTCCGGGTGCAGGCGGGGGTCCTCCATGATCCGTGGCATAGCCTGGTCTCGCACTTCCTTGGACGGCCAGAACAGCCATGCAAACACCACGGTTTCATCGGGCTTGCACTTTACCGCCATGGGGAACGAAGTTACCTCCCCCTCAGGAACATCATCGCCCCAGCACTCCACCATCTGCAGGACGCCGTGTTCCTTGAAAACGACAGCAGCATCGCTGGCGTGCTTGATGTATTTCTCCTTGTTTGCGGTTGGCACAGCGGCAACAAATCCGTCGACATAGCTCATGGTTAATCTCCGTTTCAGTCTTTCGGCGGCAGCTCCCGCGCTGGCCGCACTTCAATACTGCCGAAGCGGGCCGGCGGGATACGGCTGGCCAGTTGCACCGCTTCGTTCAGGTCATGGGCGTCCAGCAGGTAGAAGCCGGCCAGTTGTTCCTTGGTTTCAGCAAACGGGCCATCAGACACTAATACCTCATCTTCGCGGACCCTCACTGTCGTTGCTGTCTCCACCGGTTGCAGGGGCTGGCCGGTAATGAACTTGCCCTGATCGATCAGGCGCTCCACGCCGGCCACGCATTCCTGATTGAGGTCGTGCCATTCCTGCTCGGTCATGGCGTTGATAATGCTCTCCTGGTAATACACCAGGGCAACGTATTTCATGGGTGATCCTCCGTTTCTTGGTGGTGTTCTGAGAGGTAGTCGTATGGCTGGCGCGGAAATCGACAGGGGGTAAGAAATCAGGGTGATTTTTCGAGCTCTGCCAGTCTGCGCTCAAGAAACCGACGCTCTGGCCCCTGGGACACGAGCGCAAGAGCCCGCTGGTACGACTGCCGGGCGTCTTCGGTATGGCCGCTACGGCGTTGCAGGTCGGCGCGAGCCGCGTGAAACAGGTGATAGCCGGCCATCGCCCGCTGGCCCATCAACGCCTCCAGCATTTCCAGGCCGACAGCGGGTGAGTCCCGCATGGCAACAGCCACGGCCCGGTTCAGCGCAATCACCGGCGAAGGTTGCTGCTGGTAGAGCGCGTTGTACAGGCGGACAATGCGGGCCCAGTCGGTTTCTCCTGGAGTATCGGCGTCTGCGTGGACAGCGGCAATCGACGCCTGCAGGGTGTACGGTCCGGTCGGTGTGCGGGCCAGAGCGGCTTCGAGCCAACGAAACCCGGAATCGATGCTGGCACGATCCCACAGGGAACGGTCCTGATCTTCCAGGGTAATCAGGTTGCCCCCGGCATCCTGGCGGGCCTTATCCCGGGACCTCTGCAGCAGCATCAGGGCGAGAAGGCCAAACACTTCCCCATCCGGCAGGAGTCGGGCCAGTACTTCGGCCAGGCGAATGGCCTCGGAGGAAAGCTGAACATCAACAACCTGATCGCCGTCGCTGCGGGAATAACCCTCGTTGAATACCAGGTAGATTACCCGTAGAACGCCGGGCAGGCGTTCGGGCAGTTCCTTAGCCTCAGGCACCTCATAGGGAATGCCTGCGTCCCGGATCTTGCGCTTGGCCCGGACAATCCGTTGGGCCAGGGTGGCGGGTTTCTGCAGCAGGCCGCTGGCCACCTGCTCGGTGGTCAGCCCGCACATTTCGCGCAGGGTAAGAGCAATTCTGGCGTCCAGTGAGAGGGCCGGGTGGCAGCAGGTGAACAGCAACCGGAGCTGGTCATCGTTGATGGTTTCTTCATCGGTCTTGGGATCGTCGGTCTCGGGTTCGGCTACGAGGTGGGAATAGCTGCGCGCGGTCTGCGCTTTGCGAATCTGGTCGATTCCCCGGCGTTGGCTGGTGCGTATGAGCCAGGCGGCAGGATTATCAGGAATGCCGTCAACTGGCCATTGTCGAACGGCGGCGGCAAAGGCCTCCTGCATGCACTCTTCCGCCAATGAGAAATCACCAAGCAGGCGGATCAGGGTGGAGAGCACCCGGCGTGACTGTTGCTGGTAGATTTGCCCAATCCATTGGTCATCGGTAATCATCGTGGTATCCCGTTTTCGCGGCCCGAAAGGTGAACGGCCGCCCGGCGTTTCTCGTACCCGATAGTCTTTACCAAAACGCAGGAGGTTTCCATGACAGACAACAGAACCGTAATCATCACCGGCGCCAACCGGGGCATCGGTCTGGAGCTTGCCCGCCATTACGCGGGCGAAGGCTGGCAGGTCATCGGCGTGTGCCGCCAGTCCTCCGGCGAGCTCACTGAGGTAGCCGCCCGGGTAATTGATGGCGTGGACGTAACCACCGACGCGGGCATTCGCAAGCTCACCAGCGAACTTGATGGCCAGAGCATCGACCTGTTGATTAACAACGCCGGCCTGCTCCAGGACGAAAAGCTCGGCAGCATCGATTTCGACTCCATTCGTACCCAGATGGAAATCAACGCCTACGCTCCCTTGCGGGTGGCCGAGGCGCTGGTCTCCCTGATTCCCTCAGGAGGCAAGATTGCCAACATCACCAGCCGCATGGGCTCCATCGCCGATAACGATTCCGGCGGCCGCTACGGCTACCGCGCCTCCAAAGCGGCTCTCAATGCCTTTGGCAAATCCCTGGCCATGGACCTGAAGCCCCGTGGTATTGCCGTGGCCCAATTGCACCCGGGCTACGTTAAAACCCGAATGGTGAACTTCGGCGGCCTGATTACCCCGGAGGAGTCTGCCAAGGGCCTGGCGGCACGCATAGAAGGACTTACCCTGGAGAACACCGGGTCGTTCTGGCACAGCAATGGTGAAGAACTGCCCTGGTAACCTGCCCCAGGGCAGGGAATCAGTGGCAGAGCTGGCTGACAAAGCTTGTGACCGGCGGGTGGTTGGCGAAGGCCTCCGGACACACCACCATCAGGTGCTTGGCCAAGCCCGGAGCGCTGACCGGTATTGCCCTGAGGCTGCCATTGCGGACTTCTTCCCGCACGCAGGCTGCCAAAACCAGTGAGATGCCCAGACCAGCCTTGACGGCCTGTTTTACGGCTTCCGTGCTACCCAGTTGCATGGAAACGCTCGGGAAGGGTCCGTTCGGCCCAAAGAATTCCGCAAGCACCCGGCCGGTGCCTGTGCCGGGTTCGCCGCCCAGTAGCGTCATGCCCGCCAGCGTTTCCCGGTCAATTTCGGTCAGGTTTTGGGCCGGATGATCCGGTGGCACGATCAGCACCAATTCTTCCTGGCGCCAGTTCATTGTCCGGAAACCAGGTGTTGGCTGCCACCACTCCACGACGGCTACATCCAGCTCCCCATTGGAGAGCTGGCGGGCAATCGCCGGGTTGGTGTCGATCACCAGATCCACCGCCGGCGCTGAGGGCGAATCCCGGAACGCTCGAATGCTCGGCTGCAACATGTAAATGCCGATGTTGGAACTGGCGCCTACCCGAATGCCGGAGCCGTGAACCGCCTCCCGGGCCTGCCGGTCCAGCCGGAGCATGCTGTCGGCGAATGGAACCAGTGCCAGCGCAGCGCGAGTGGGCTCGCAGCGGGCTTTGCCACGAAGAACGAGCATCACGTCGAGCTGCTGCTCCAGCTTCTGGATGTGTTGCGACAGCGTGGGCTGGGCGATCCCGAGGCTGTCTGCTGCGGCCTGAAAACTCCGGTGGCGGACCAGTGACAGAAAGCTCCTGAGCCAGACCAGGTTCAGCATGCGGTGCCCTCGCCGCCGGCAGGCGTGTTGATGGCATCCATTGGTCGCTCGCCGGCAAGGGCCTGCAGGATGTTATCGGCGGCGCGGTGTTCAATGGCCCGGCGCACTTCCCGAACGGCCGAGCCAATGTGCGCGGTGAACAGCGTGTTGGGATGGGACAGAAGGGCAGTGTTAATCTGCCGTGGCCGGTCGGCCCGGGCCCAGTCCTCCATCTCGAAGACATCTGCGGCATAGCCTCCAAGCTGCCCGGATTCCAGTGCCACCGACACGGCCTGTTCGTCCACCACCGAGCCGCGACAGGGGTTGACCAGGAAGGCGCCAGGTTTCAGCTGTGCCAGGCGGTCGGCGTTGATGGTGTGGAGCGTGTGCTCGTTCAGGGCCAGTGCCAGGATAACAATGTCTGCACGAGCCAGCAGAGCCTCCAGGCTGACCCGGCTGACGCCCAGCTGAGATTCCTTCGCCGCATTCAGCGCTTCGGGTTGCGCGTAGAGCAGCTCTGCGCCCCAGCCTCGGAACCGACTGGCCACGGCCTGGCCGATGGCGCCCATGCCGACAATGCCGATAGTGCTGCCTTCTACTCCAAGGCCATAGAACCTCGGTTGCCAGCCCCGAAATTCGCCGGAGCGGACAAATTCGTCGGCCCCACGCACCTGGCGGGTCAAACCAACCGTCAGGCCAATGGTCAACTCCGCCGTGGGCACCGTCAGCAGGTCGGGCACAAAAGTGAGCCACACGCCGTGGCGGGTACAGGCTTCCACGTTGAAATTGTCAAAGCCCTTTAGGGCTGCGCCGATGACTTTCAGGTTCGGGCAGGCCCGCAGGAATTCCTCCCCGACGGTGTCCGGCATGAAGGCCATCATGGCGTCGGCGGTGGCCACGCGGGCGCGCACCGAATCTGCCGGCAGGGTGGCGTTGGACTGATTAGTGACCAGTTCACAGTGGTGTGCCAGTTTAGAAAGAACGTCCTCGTGCACCCGGTGGGTTATTACAACTCTGGGTTTCATCCATTGTCCTTACTTGAAGCGTTTTCGCAGATGACCGCTGAGGCTGTCCACCAGGGTGACCATCAGCAGGATAACAATCAGAATGGCAC
This sequence comes from Marinobacter sp., assembly GCF_041984545.1. Taxonomy (GTDB): domain Bacteria; phylum Pseudomonadota; class Gammaproteobacteria; order Pseudomonadales; family Oleiphilaceae; genus Marinobacter. Next base: position 22,322 of record NZ_JBHIXV010000038.1, read on the forward strand.
TGACTTCCTGGTACTGCATGATGCGCAGGGAACCCATCAGCTCAAAGCCAATACCGCCGGCGCCCACCATGCCCATCACGGTGGAAGCCCGGAAGTTGTATTCCCAGCGATAGATCGAAACATCGGCAAACTGAGGCAATACCTGGGGCAGCACCGCATGCCAGAGCACCTGAAGCCTGGTTGCGCCGGCGGCATCGGCGGCTTCAACCGGAGCTTCATCCACATGTTCGATGGCCTCAGCAAAGAATTTACCGACCATGCCAATGGAATGCAGGCCCAGGGCGAGTACACCTGGCAGGGCACCAAAGCCAACGGCGGCAACAAAAATGATGCCCATAATCAGCTCGGGCACCGAGCGCAGGCCGTTGAGCAGGGTGCGGGTAACGTGGAAGACGGCCGGGTGAGGGGAAGTGTTGCGCGCTGCCAGGAAAGCCAGTGGAACCGACGCGGCCACCGCAATGGCGGTGCCGGCAATGCTCATGGCCAGGGTGTCGATCAGTGGCGCCACCCAGTTCATGATGTTGGTGAAATCCGGCGGCAGGGACTCGCCGAGCAGAGTGCCAATGGCCGGTACACCGTTAGCAAGTGTGGTGAAATCGAGCAGCCCCACGTACCAACTGGCAACAACAATCACCGCCAGAACAAGGCTTGCCCGCATGAGTTTCTTCCGCCAGCCCCGGGCATGATCATCCAGAACGGAGGCTGACGGCGCCGGCGACAGGGTCGCCGGGTCCGTCGTGGTCTGTGTCATCAGACTGCTCACATCTTCGCGAAGTCGAGGTTCAGAAGGCCACCCATGCGGCGGATGACGTCGTAGTCGGAATCGCTGATGGCGGCAAAACCTTCGGCCTTGAGGTTGTTGAGGATTTCCTCATCGTCAATGCTCAGGAAGGCGTCCCGCACCTTTTCCTTCAGCTCCGGATCCAGATTCGAGCGCATGGCCCAGGGGTATTGCGGGAACTCACCGCTGTATCCCAGAACCCGCACCTTGTTACGGTCGATCAGGCCGCGGTCCATCACGTGCTCGAAGATAACTTCCGACAGCCCGCCGGCTTCGGCATTGCCGTTGGCTACGTTCACCGCAACCGAATCGTGGGAGCCGACAAAGTGGGCCTCGTAGTCGTCACCGGCTTTAAGACCTGCATTCTCCAGAAGCACGGTCTTGGGAATCAGATGGCTGGACGTTGATGCGCGGTCGCCATAGGCCATCTTCTTGCCCTTGATGTCGGCGTAGGACTCTACTCCCGAATCGGCGTTGGCAATGATGATGGAGCGGTAGGTGGGCTTGCCGTCCACCACCATGGCGGCAAAGGGCTCAATGTCGCTCTTGCTCTTGGCCATAACGTAGGAGAGCGGGCCAAAGTAGCCCAGATCAATTCGCCCAAAGCGCATGGCCTCAATCATTGAGGAGTAATCGGTGGTTACAATCAGCTCGATTTCCTTACCGAGTGTGCTTTCCAGGTAGTCTTTCAGGGGCTGGTTACGCTTGATCAGCGCGGAGGCGTTTTCATCCGGGAGCAGGGCGACTTTCAGGACATCCGGGTCAGGGTCCGCAGCCATGGCCTGAGTATTGAAGCCTGCGATCAGACACAGGGCCATCAAGAGGTTGAGTATTGGTTTCATCGGGCTATCTCCAGTTTCTTGGGTTGGGATGTGGCGGTTTTCTGGGTGGTCGGGTGGATGAACGCAGCCGGTGACGCCGGCGACTGGCCATGGCCGGCAGCGGCGTTTTCCTGCTGGTGGTAAATCTGGTTCAGGTGCTCCTGCCGCAGCAGGGCAGGTGCGGCATCAAACACAATCTGGGCGTTGGCCAGCCCGACAATGCGGTCGGCAAAACGGCGGGCGTATTCCAGCTGGTGCAGGGAGATCACCGCGGTAATGCCGTCTTCGCGGCAGATATCCCGTAGCAGTCCCAGGACCCTTTCCGACGTTGCCGGGTCCAGGCTGGCTACTGGCTCATCGGCCAGGATCATCGACGGCTGCTGGGCCAGGGCGCGGGCAATGCCTACCCGCTGTTGCTGCCCTCCGGAGAGCTGGTCTACCCGGGCCAGGGCCTTGTCTGCCAGCCCCACCCGCTGCAGGCAGTGATAGGCAAGTTCCAGGTCGGCTCTTGGCAGGGGCAGCAGGCTTCGCCAGGTACCGTGATAGGCCAGTCGGCCGGTAAGAACGTTCTGCAGGGCGGTGTGGCGTTCAATAAGTTGATGATGCTGGAACACCATGGCGGTACGGCTGCGGTGCTGTCGTACTGTGCGGCGGTTATCCAGTACGCCGAACTCGGTCGAAACTACCTGCCCCGACGTTGGTTGTACGAGGTGATTGAGGGACCTCAGCAGCGTGGACTTGCCAGCGCCGGACAGGCCCAGCAGCACGGTAAATTCGCCCTTGTGGAACTCGATGGTGGTGGGCTGCAGAGCCAGGACATTGCCAGGGTAGGTGACCCCCATATCCTTGATGCGCAGCATGGTGTGTTGGGGAGAAGCGGGTGTCATAAGATCACCTTTTGCAATGAATAAGCGCGCTTGATTGCGACTTACAATGCAAAGGTATGCCCGGCAGGTGACAGTGCCGTGTCACCGAGGTGACAGGTCAGTGATCTTTCTGTTGCAGTTCGATTGCTCTAGTTATGTGTCCGCTGCTTGCGCCAGCGCACCGGCGGCAGGCCGGTCCAGCGCTGGAAAGCGCGGTAAAAGGTGCTGACTTCGGCAAAGCCCAGGGCTTCGGCGATCTCAGGCAGGGGTGTATCGGTGCTGGCCACCGCATGCAGTGCCCGCTCGCGCCGAACGTCGTCCAGCAGTTGGTCGAACGTGTGGCCCTGATCTTTCAGGCGTCGGGCCAGGGTGCGTTCGCTGATGCCCAGAGCCGCCGCAGCGTCTGCCCTGCGGGGTAGCACCGGCCCGATTCGGGCAGCCAGCCAGCGCCTGAGTTCGGGCGCCGAGGCGCTGTTCATGGACAGCGCTGCCAGGCGCGCGGTGGTATAGCGCTCATGCAGCTGGGCCAGTTGCGGGTCGGCCTGGGGCAGGGGCTGATCCAGAACGGCGTTGTCTACCAGGATGCCACTGAAGGCCTGCTCGAATTCCACCGGGCAGTGAAACACCGTTTGATAACCCGCCAGAGGCCCAAGCCGTGGCTGGCTGAATTGCACCCGCGCTGGCTGCATGCGGGTGCCGGTCACCCAGCTGCCAAAACCCACCACCGACGCCAGCACCGCCTCAATCTGATGGGGGCTGAACGCCAGCCGGCCCTGGCGAGGATGGTACACCAGCCAGGTGGCGGCATTGCCTGCTACCACCTGGAAACGGCCGCCATCGGAGATCAGCCGCTGGAAGCGCTGCACCATCACAATGGCCTCGCGCAGCGTGGCCGCGGACTGGAGCGCGAACCCCACGCCGCTGATGCTCATGGGGGAGAACTCCGCGCCCACCTTCAGGCCGAAGCCCGGGTCTCCGGTGCAGCGTTCCGCCGCATGCCAGAGCCGGGTGATGTCATCAATGGGCCAGCGTTCCAGCTCATTGGCGGAGGCTGGGATGCCTGCCTCAGCAAGCAGGTGATCGGCCGTTACCGAGAGTCGCTCCGCCGCGCTGATCACCGTATTCACCCAGCCAATGGAAACCGTGGCCTCTAATGTCAATTTTTCTGGCCTATGAGGTCAATTTTAAAGCCATGGTAGCGGTATATCTTTGACGCTGACAACAACGACGTGGCGAGCGGATTCAGATTATGGCCAAGACACTCTCTTCGGACATTGTGGTGATCGGAGGTGGCCTCGCGGGCATTGTAACGGCGCTCGAGGCGCTGAGGGCGGGCAAATCCGTCACCCTGGCCGACCGGGATACCCCCGAGAGAATCGGTGGCCTGGCCCGCTGGGCCTTCGGCGGCATGGCCCTGGTAGGCACCCCGCTTCAGGCACGAATGAAGATCGCCGACACCCCCGAGATCGCCCTGCAGGACTGGCTCAGTTTTGCGGAACTGTCTGAAGACGACGAATGGCCGCTGCAATGGGCCCGCTATTACGTGGAGCATTCCCGTACCGAGGTTTACGACTGGCTCCGCAACGAAGGCATCAAATTCCTGCCGGCGGTTAACTGGGTGGAGCGGGGCCGGTTTGGCGACGGTAACCGGTTGCCCCGCTACCATGTGGTCTGGGGCACGGCCAGGGAACTGGTGTCTTGCCTGATGGCCGCGCTTCACCGCGAAAACACGGCAGGCCGGCTGACTCTGCTGCACGGGCACCGTATCACCGCGCTGGATCACCAGGCCGGCCGCGTGTGCGGGGCCCTGGCCATCAACGAAGCCAACGGCGAGGAAGTGACCTTGGCGGCGCCTGCAGTCGTCATGGCCACCGGCGGCATCAACGGCAGCCATGAGGAATGCCGCGCCAACTGGCCGGCGGATCGCCCGATGCCCACGCAGATGCTGAACGGCGCCCACCCTTACGCCGACGGCCGCATGCATCACTGGGTGGCCGACCATCTCAAAGGGCAGATTACCCACGCCGGCGAAATGTGGAACTACGCGGCGGGGTTCGCGCACCCATACCCGCATTTCCCCGGCCACGGGCTTTCCACCATCCCCTGCAAATCCGCCCTGTGGCTGAACCACCGGGGCGAGCGCATTGGCCCCGAACCTCTGGTTACCGGGTTTGATACCCACTGGCTGTGCCAGCGGGTGGCCGAACAGGAAAAACCCTGGACATGGCACCTGCTCAACTGGCGCATTGCCGCCAAGGAGTTTGCCATTTCCGGTGCCGAGCACAACGCCCGCATTCGCGACAAGCAGTTCCCTCAGTTCGTGAAAGAGCTGCTGCTGGGCAACCACAACCTGGTTCGGCAGATGCAGCACGAAAGCCGGGATTTCCTGGTGGCAGACAGCCTGGCCGAGCTGGCGGGTAAGATGAATGCGCTGACCTGTTCCCACGATGTCAGCCCGGCAACGCTGCAGGCCACGGCGGATGCCTTCGATGCCAACTTCACCAATGGCACCAGCCTGCACAACGACGCTCAGATCCGCATGATCCAGCACGCCCGGGAATGGAAGCCAGACCGACTTCGCACCTGCAAGCCCGCGCCGTTACAGAAATCCGGTGCCGGCCCCTACATTGCCATCCGCATGCAGCTGATTACCCGCAAGAGCCTGGGCGGCCTGCAAACCGATCTGCAGAGCCGCATCCTGAACGCCGGGGGCTCGCCGGTGCCAGGCCTGTACTGCGTGGGCGAAGCGGCCGGTTTCGGCGGCGGTGGCGCCAACGGCAAGCGCTCCCTGGAAGGCACCTTTTTGCCCGGCTGCATCCTGACAGCCCGGGCGGCGGTACGCGCCATTGTGGCGGGCGGCTGAACACCATGGCCGGCGTACTTAACCGAACACTCGAATTTTCAAAGGCGGGAGAACAACAATGACAAACGGCGCACAAGCCCTGATGAAAACCCTGGTGGATGCCGGCGTGGAGGTGTGCTTCAGCAACCCCGGCACCAGCGAGATGCACTTTGTGGCGGCCCTGGATGACGAGCCGAAGATGCGGGCCGTGCTGGCCCTGTTCGAGGGGGTGGCCACCGGTGCTGCCGACGGCTACGCCCGCATGGCCGACAAGCCGGCCGCCACCCTCCTGCACCTGGGCTGCGGGCTGGGCAACGGCCTGGCCAACCTGCACAACGCCCGCAAGGGCAAGGTGCCGGTGCTGAACATTGTGGGCGACCACGCCACCTACCACGTGAAGTACGACGCCCAGCTGCAGTCAGACATTGAGACCGTGGCCCGCAACGTCTCCCCGGGGTTTGTGCGTACCGCCAAGAGCACCGAAACCCTGTGCCAGGACGCCGCCGAGGCCATCGCGGCCGCCCGCACCGCACCCGGCCAGGTGGCTACGCTGATCCTCCCGGCCGATGTCTCCTGGGGCGAGGGCGGTGTGCCGAGCGCGCCGGTGGCGCCGCCAACACCTGAACCCGCCGACGATGCCACCGTGGAGGCGATTGCCAAGGCCATTCGCTCCGGCAAGAAGACCGCCCTGTTGATGGGCGGTCACTCACTGCGGGAGCCGAGCATGGTGGCCGCCGCCAAGCTGGCCGCCCACAGTGGCGTAACCCTGCTGGCGGAAACCTTCCCCACGCGCATGGAGCGCGGTGCCGGGCTGCCCTACATCGAGCGCCTTGCCTACCTGGCCGAACTGGCCACGGTGCAGCTTACCGACGTGGAACAGCTGATTCTGGTGGATGCCAAGGCGCCCGTCTCGTTCTTTGCCTACCCCGGCAAGAAGAGCTATCTGGTACCGGAGGCCTGCGAGGTGCATACCCTGGCCGCGCCGGACCAGGACATCCTGGCCAGCCTGAACAAGCTCAACGAGGCCGTGGGCGCCAGCCAGGCCCAGCCGGTGCTGCAACCGGCCAAACGCCCGGGCCGCCCGCGCGGCAAGCTCACCGCTGAAAAGGTCTGCAAGGCCGTGGGCGAGCTGCTGCCTGAGAACGCCATCATTGTGGACGAGGGCATCACCTCCAGCCTCATGCTCTCGGTGATGACCGCAGGCGCGCCGCGCCACGACATGCTCACCCTCACCGGTGGCGCCATCGGCCAGGGCCTGCCCAACGCCGTGGGCGCCGCCGTAGCCTGCCCGGACCGGCCGGTAATCGCCCTGATCGGTGACGGCACCGCCATGTACACCATTCAGGCCCTGTGGACCATGGCGCGGGAGCAGCTGAACGTTACCTCCATCATCTTCAACAACGCCTCCTACTCGGTACTCAACATAGAGCTGGAGCGGGTGGGCGCCGAGGAAGCGGGCGACAAGGCCAAATCCCAGCTCGACCTACGCGGCCCGGTGATCAACTTCGCGGAAATGGCCAACGGCATGGGCGTGCACGGGGTGCGCGTTCACACCGCCGAGGAAATGGCCAAGGCCCTGGAATACGCCCAGCGCATGCCGGGGCCGCATCTGATTGAGGCGATGATTCCCGAATCCCTCAGCGGCGTGAAACGCCGGGTGCTACCCTGGATGTTGCGGGCGCTGCCAAGCCTGCCGGTGTCGGTGTCCCGGGCGCTGAAGCGCAAGCTGGCGCCCTGAGGCGGCAAAGAAGGAGCATTGAAAGACTAGCGAGGGGCATGAACCCGGAGCGTCCTGAGACATTCCGGGTTCATGGTTTGGAAGGGCGTTACAGCCAGGTCAGGCCGGCACTGATAACAATGCCGGTGATGATCAGCAGCATCAGGCAGTAACCCATGATGTCCTTGGCCTTCAGCCCGGCAATGGCCAGCACTGGCAGGGCCCAGAACGGCTGCAGCAGGTTGGTCCAGGCATCACCCCAGGCCACGGCCATGGCCACGCGTGGAATATCCGCGCCCAGTTCCAGGGCCGCCGGCAGCATGACCGGTGCCTGTACGGCCCACTGGCCGCCGCCGGAGGGCACGAAGATATTCACGAGCCCGGCACTGATAAAGCTCCAGAACGGCAGGCTATCGGCGCTGGCAATGGAAACAAAGCCCGAGGAAATGCTGGCGGCCAGCCCCGAGGCGGTCATCACGCTCATGATGCCGGCGTAGAACGGAAACTGGATAACAATCCCCGAACCACCCTTAACCGCCTCGTTCAGGCTATCCAGCAGCCGCTTGGGGGTCTGGTGCAGGATGATGGCAATGAACAGGAACATGAAGTTCACGATGTTCAGGTTCAGGCCGCCGTTGTCCATGAAGTACTGGAAGATAAACGCCAGACCACTGAAGCCAATCAGCCAGGCCAGGGTGCGGCTGTTTTCCAGGTAATCGGCCGGGCGGTTGATCACCACGGAGGTGTCCGGCTCGTCGTCCAGTACTTTCGGGTCGGCGTAGATGCTGTCCCGCTCGGCCGGCAGCATCAGGCGGTTCACCAGCGGCACGATGATGAACAGGGCCACCACGATGGCCAGGTTAAAGAACGCGAAGATGGTTTCGCCGGTGCCGATGATGCCGATGGTTTGCTGGGTGAAGTGGCCCTCGGTGGCAATGGTCAGCGGAATGGAGCCCGCCAGGCCGCCGTGCCACACGATAAACCCGGAGTAGGCGCTGGCGATCAGCAGCGGGTAGTGAACGCGGATCTGGCGCGCCAGGGCCTTGGCGAACAGGGCGCCCACCACCAGGCCGAAGCCCCAGTTGATCCAGCTGGCAATCAGCGCGATGAAGGTCACCAGAACAATCGCCTGGCCCGGCGTTCTGGCCAGCCCCGCAATTTTGTTCAGGATTCCCCGCACCAGCGGCGTGCTGGCCATCATGAAGCCGGTTACCAGTACCAGCAACATCTGCATGGAGAAGGTAAGCAGGTTCCAGAAGCCGTTGCCCCACATCTCCACCACCGCCATCGGGCTGTGGCCTTCAAACACCATGGCAGCCACGAATGCCACCAGGGTCAGGATGATCACAAACAGGTAGGGGTCTGGCAGGTACTTGTCCACCAGGCTCACCATGGGTTTGGATGCTCTCTCTAGCATGCGATACCTCATTGTTTTTGGACGGTCTTTTTTTGAGCGTAGCAAGCTAAACGAAAAGTGCGGGTTCACCCATTAGGCTTTGGCAGTATTGTTTTTTGCACCAGCGGCTATGCTTTTAGAAAAGGCGACTGGCGGGGCACATATCGGCCATTGTGATTCGTGCCTCGCCCGCCTGCACTGCCCGCCCGGATTGAGAGGTGATCATGACCGATAGCGAAAAACGCCCACTGTACATTCCCTACGCTGGCCCCTCGCTGCTCGAGTTGCCACTGCTGAACAAGGGCAGTGCGTTTTCCCATCAGGAGCGCCTGGACTTCAACCTGATTGGCCTCTTGCCCCAGCACGTGGAAACCATCGAAGAGCAGGCGGAGCGGGCTTACAGGCAGTACCAGTTGTGCCAGAACGATCTCGACCGCCACATCACCCTGCGGGCGATCCAGGACGACAACGAAACACTGTTTTTCCGTTTGCTGGAAGACCACCTGGAGGAAATGCTCCCGATTATCTACACCCCCACGGTGGGGGATGCCTGCCAGGAATTCTCCAACATCTACCGCAACCATCGCGGCCTGTTCGTCTCCTACCCGGACCGTGAGCACCTGGACTACATCATGCACAGTGCCACCAAGCAGCGGGTGAAGGTGATCGTGGTTACCGACGGCGAGCGCATCCTCGGCCTGGGCGACCAGGGCATCGGAGGCATGGGTATCCCCATCGGCAAGCTCTCCCTCTATACCGCCTGTGGCGGCATCAGCCCGGCTAACACGCTGCCGATCATGCTCGACGTGGGTACCAACAACCAGGAGCTGCTGGACGACCCCATGTACATGGGCTGGCGGCACAAACGCATCGGCCAGAAGGAATACGACGCCTTCGTGGCCGACTTCCTGGCGGCGGTGAAGCGACGCTGGCCCGATGTGCTGGTGCAGTTTGAAGACTTCGCCCAGAACAATGCCATGCGGCTACTGAACAAGTACCGCGACGAGGCCTGCTGCTTCAACGACGACATCCAGGGCACCGCCTCGGTGTGCCTGGCCACGCTGCTGGCGGCCTGCAAGGCCAAGAACGAGAAAATCAGCGAGCAGACCGTGACGTTCGTGGGCGCGGGTTCTGCCGGCTGTGGCATTGCCGAGCAGGTGATTGTGGCCATGACCAGCGACGGGATGTCCGAGCAGGAGGCGCGGAAGCGGATCTTCATGGTGGATCGGGACGGCCTGCTGACCACCGATCAGGACGCCTTGCAGGATTTCCAGAAAGCACTGGCGCAAGACCCGAAACGCATCAAGGACTGGCAGGGCCGGGAATTGATCGATGTCGTCAAGCAGGCAAAGCCGACGGTGCTGATCGGCGTCTCTGGCCAGCCCGGCCTGTTCACCGAGGAGGTGATCAAAACGCTCCACGGACACTGTGACCAGCCGGTGGTGATGCCCCTCTCGAACCCGACCTCAAGGGTTGAGGCCACACCCGAAGATATCCTGAAATGGACCGACGGCAGGGCCCTGGTGGCTGCCGGCAGCCCCTTCAAACCGGTGGAGCTGGACGGTAAAACCTACGCCATTGCCCAGTGCAACAACGCCTACATCTTCCCGGGTATCGGCCTTGGCGTGGTGGCCGCCGGCGCCTCACGGGTGACCGATGCCATGCTCACCGCCGCCTCCAACGCCCTGGCCAAGCAGGCGCCGATTGTTCAGGGCACCGGCACCGAGCTGCTGCCCAAGCTGCGCGACATCCAGGACATCAGCCGCGCCATCGCCTTCGACGTGGCCAAACAGGCCCAGGAAGAAGGCGTGGCACTGGGCTCCGATGACGAAACTATCCGCCAATCCATCGAACGCAATTTCTGGCGACCGCGGTACAGGAGTTATCGCAGGCGCGCGGTTTGATGTGGGGGAAGACGGAGCCCGGCCACGGGCTCCGGTGATCGTCGCCGGTTAGTGAACGGCGGTCTTGGAAAACACATTGATCACCGCAACACCGCCAATAATCATGGCCATGCCAATCACGCTGGCGGCATCGAGAGTCTGGCCGTAGATCAGCCAGCCGATCAGCGCCACTAGCACAATGCCCAGCCCGGCCCAGATGGCGTAGGCCAGGCCCACGGGAATGTCCTTCAGGCTGATCGACAGGAAATAGAACGCCACCGAGTAACCGGCAATCACCAGCAGGCTGGGCCACAGCCGGGTAAAGCCCTCGCTGGCTTTCAGGCCAGACGTGGCAACGACTTCGGCAACAATCGCGACACCCAGAAAAATCCAGCTCTTCAACATGCTCAACTCCTGCACCGGGTTCCACTCGCCCGCATTCACGGGCCGGATCTGAAAACCCGACAGTCTAGCAAACCCCGCAGGCGGCAAGCCGTGCGTGAAAAACCGGATATGCGGGCTGGGCCCGGTTACTCCGGCCAGAGGGCAGACCCAACGCACCCACCGTATCCCACACGCCCACAAACTTGATGGGCGTGCGCTGCTCCACCGAATGGCGGGCCTTCCACTCCATCGAGTGATCACCGTTGGCGGTGTGCTTCTTCGTCTTGTAAAGCCGGAAGGCCTGCTCGATCAGCCTGGCGTTCTGCTTCTCCAGCCCGTACCCGGTGGCGCCGGCGCGAATCTCATCGTGATAGGAGCCGATGCCCCAGTCATAAAACACCACCTGCTCCACCCCGTTACCGTCGGTGGGCCGGATAGCGCGGGCAAACTGCAGAACATTGGTGGGGAAATCCTCACCCAGAATTTGCTCCGGGCGATTCCAGGTGCCATCAAAGCAGATAGCGATCCGTTTCATGGGGGTGACCTCCTGTCACATTCCTTCCTTTCAGACTATCGTCGTTGATCGATCCTGCCAGTGCCTGGGCGATATATTGGTAGCCCTTCTGCCCCGGGTGGTAGCCGTCACTGGCGAGCAGCCCCGGATCGGTAATCACCGGGTAGTGCAGGTAACCAAAATCCGCCGGGGACCGCCGAGCGAGACGAACATAGACGTTATCCAGCTGCCGCGCCCGCCAGCCCACCACGTACCGCAGTGGAGCCGGCAGCGCGGTAAACAAGTGCATCGGCGGCACGCTCAGAAGCTGCAAGGGACCGGCATAACGGGCTGCCAGCCACTGGCGCAATTCGATCAACTGCCTGCGGAAACGAAAGCGGGGCGTGAACCCCGTGGTGTCATTCACCCCCATGCTCAGTAGCACCGCGTCTGCCTCCGGCAGCTCGGCTTTTTTCAGCTCCTTGATCAGATCGCCAAGCCGAATGCCGTTTATACCAAACGTATGCCAGGCAACCGTCTGGCCCGTGCGATCGTGAATCCGCCGCGCCAACTGGCTGGCCAGCCCCTGTTCATGGGTTTCAACACCGACACCGGCAGCCGTGGATTCACCAATCACCAGGATACGTTTCGCCGGTACCCCCAAGCCGTACTGGCCAGACCTGGGCCCCGCAGCCTCCTGCAGCCTGGGCGTGCTGCGCCGCACCCGCTTGCCCTGGTAGAGCAAAACCGGAAAGAGCAGGGCAGTAGTCAACCAGAAGGGAAGGTGCATGGTGCGGCTCCGAATTCGTCCGTTATCGAGCGAATGGGTTCAGGAACAGGTCATCGCCGTAAACTGGACATTAATCAAAGGCACCCATGATACGGCCACCCGCCCGGAGTTATACGAACGCGTTCGCAAAAGCACGAGGCATTTCCTGAGAAATTGAGGTAACTATCTGATAGGGTTGAAAGATTGCGATCGGAAGGCTGGTGTTATACGCCCATCGCGGGGCCAGCGTGTGCTGCCTGCGGGCGTATAACTCCGATGATAGCTGTGGCAAATGGTGGGCAAGGTGCTAGTTTTGTTGGGGAATCCCGATTTTCAGGGATTGGTAAGATGGAGTTTTGCGAACGGGTGATATACGAACGCGTTCGTATAATTAGCTGTTATCTGTTTGGTTTGGCGTAGTTTTTTGTTGGCTGTGTGCCCATGGGTTTCAAACCGGCGTCATAATCGCAGCCAAATCGATCACCGTCATTTTCAGCAACTCCGGTGTTCGCCGTGTGGGGCAATCCGCCGCTAACTCGGTTGTGATCTGCTAGTCTGAAGTTCAGGTTCGTTCACCGCATCAACATCGGTGTTTTCATCAAAGTGCATCGGCGGTTGCTGGTGCCAGGGCAGCGCAGTAGGCCGTCATGTTTTTAGCCAGGGATTGGGCATCGCAATTACCCCCAGCTAACCAGTCGCGTCAGTACGCGGCCGAAGGCCGCAGGA
>NZ_JBHIXV010000039.1:0-30847 GCF_041984545.1 Marinobacter sp.
AGGCATTTTGTGGGCCCGCTCAGAAGCTATGTAAATCGAGTTTTCACACAGCCTCCGAAGGCGCCCTTTCAACTGGCAGGTGATCAGTGCTTCACGTCGAAACGATCCGCGTTCATCACCTTGGTCCAGGCGGCTACGAAGTCCTTGACGAACTTCTCCTCGCTGTCGTCCTGGGCGTACAGCTCGGCATAGGCGCGCAGGATGGAGTTGGAACCGAACACCAGATCAACACGGGTCGCGGTGAACTTGGTGTTGCCGCTCTTGCGATCCACGATGTTGTAGCTGTTCTTGCCGGTGGGCTCCCAACGGTTGGCCATGTCGGTCAGGTTCACGAAGAAGTCGTTGGTCAACTGGCCAACGCGATCGGTGAACACGCCGTGCTTGGTGCCGCCGTAGTTGGTACCCAGGACTCGCATACCGCCCAGCAGAACGGTCATCTCCGGTGCCGTCAGGCCCATCAGCTGGGCACGATCCAGCAACAGTTCCTCCGGCTTGACCACGTAATCCTTCTTCTGCCAGTTGCGGAAGCCATCGGCGACCGGCTCCAGCGGCTCGAAGGACGCCGCGTCGGTCTGCGCGTCAGTGGCGTCGCCACGGCCTTTCAGGAACGGCACGTGCACGTCATGACCGGCTGCCTTGGCCGCTTTCTCGATACCCAGGTTGCCGCCCAGCACGATCACGTCAGCGATGCTGGCGCCAGTGTCGGCGGAAATCTTCTCGTACACCTTGAGTACCTTGGCCAGACGGTCAGGCTCGTTGCCTTCCCAGCTCTTCTGCGGCGCCAGGCGGATACGGGCGCCATTGGCACCGCCACGCATGTCGGAACCACGGAAGGTACGTGCGCTGTCCCACGCGGTACAGATCAGCTCGTTCAGGCTCAGACCGGCTTCATCGATCTTTTCCTTGACCACTTCCTCGATGTAGTTGGTCTCGCCCTGGGGTACCGGATCCTGCCAGATCAGGTCTTCCTTCGGTACGTCCGGGCCGATGTAACGGGACTTCGGCCCCATGTCCCGGTGCGTCAGCTTGAACCAGGCGCGGGCGAAGCAGTCCTGGAAGTACTGCGGGTCAGCCATGAACTTTTCACAGATGGCGCGATACTTCGGATCCATCTTCATGGCCATATCGGCGTCGGTCATCATCGGCTTGACCCGGGTTTTCATGTCGGTCGGGTCAACCGGCATGTGCTCTTCCTTGATGTCGACCGGTTCCCACTGGTTGGCGCCAGCCGGGCTCTTGGTCTGCTGCCACTCGTAGCCAAACAGGAGGTCGAAGTACCCCATGTCGAACTTGGTGGGGTTGGTGGTCCAGGCGCCCTCAATGCCGGAGGTAACCGCATTGGTCGCCTTGCCCTGCATGTTCGGGTTCATCCAGCCGAAACCCTGGGTTTCGACGTCGGCACCTTCAGGCTCCGGCCCAAGGGCCTCGGCATCGCCATTACCGTGGGCTTTACCGACAGTGTGGCCGCCCGCTGTCAGCGCTGCGGTTTCTTCGTCGTTCATTGCCATTCGGGCAAAGGTTTCGCGAACCTGCTCCGCGGTCTTCAGCGGGTCGGGGTTGCCGTTGACACCCTCGGGGTTTACGTAAATGAGGCCCATCTGAACGGCAGCAAGGGGGTTCTCCATGGTGTCCGGCTTTTCAACGTTTTCGTAACGGTTGTCGGACGGCGCCAGCCACTCTTTCTCAGCACCCCAGTAAATGTCTTTTTCCGGATGCCAGATGTCCTCACGGCCGTAGGAGAAGCCGAAGGTCTTGAAGCCCATGGATTCATAGGCAATGTTGCCGGCCAGGATAAACAGATCGGCCCAACTCACCTTGTTGCCGTACTTCTTCTTGATCGGCCACAGCAGACGCCGCGCCTTGTCGAGGTTGCCGTTATCGGGCCAGGAGTTCAGGGGAGCAAACCGCTGGTTACCGGTGCCGCCGCCCCCGCGGCCATCGGCCAGACGGTAAGTACCTGCGGCGTGCCACGCCATACGGATCATCAGGCCGCCGTAGTGACCCCAGTCAGCCGGCCACCAGTCCTGGCTGTCGGTCATCAGGGCATGCATGTCCTTCTCAAGGGCTTCGTAGTCGAGTTTCTTGACCTCTTCGCGGTAGTCGAAGTCTTCACCCATAGGATTGGTTTTGCGGTCATGCTGGTGAAGGATGTCGAGATTCAGGTTCTCCGGCCACCAGTTGGTGTTGTCCTGACCGTGGGCGGTGCTGCTACCGTGCATTACCGGGCACTTTCCGCCTGAGCTGTTGTTCTGGGTCATTTCTCTCTCCTCGTTGGGTTTGGCAAAACGACACTGCTTCAAAGAAAAGGCACAACTAACTATAGGACAGAAAAAACGCACTGCTCTGAGATTTTCTTATGCCCTGAATAGCGATTGCCTATAGGGTTCCCGCAGGCTTGCGGCACGCACCGAACCTATTGCGAGCAGGCAAAATTGCTCGAGTAATCCGTCAGAATTCCCAGCAGGTCCTGCCAGGTCGGTACGACACTCAATGAATTCGGATCTTTCATGGATCAGCTCCTGCCTCACGAGAACAACTTCACTGTAGCCCGGGAACAAGAGACCAATACAATTAATTAAAAATACGTTTATGAAAGTTTTTATTAATCAAGAGTGGTGAAAGGTCAGAGGCGCTCAATGGAGGCGAATTTTCCGGCATCGTCAAAAACGATACGAAAGCTGCCACGAATGCCGTCGGGGAGGTAGAAACGGGAGAGAATACGGGCCGGGAAACGGACAGAACGTCCGTCCCGGGCCGTCGTGTGGACATCGCTGGCCACGCCCTGGTAGAGCTTGATCCACTCATCCGGGCCAATACTGATGTCCACAATGATCTGCTGCATGGGCTTAGTTGGCCAGTTCCAGCAACAGGCGGTTCAGGCGGGTAACGTAGGCGCCCGGATCATCCAGCTGCTCGCCGCTGGCCAGGGTGGCCTGGTCCAGCAGCACGGCGGAGAGCTCGTTGAAACGCTCCTCGCCTTTTTCGCTTTCCAGCCTCTGCACCAGCGGATGGTCCACATTGATCTCGAAGATCGGCTTGCTGTCCGGCACCTTCTGGCCAGCGGCTTCCATGATCTTCTTCATCTGCGCACCCATGTCGAAGTCGCCCACAACCAGGCAAGCCGGTGAATCGGTCAGGCGATTGGTTACACGTACTTCCTGCACACGGTCATCCAGCGCTTTCTTGATGCGCTCCAGCAGGTCCTTGTGCTCCGCGGCGGCCTCTTCCTTGTGCTTCTTGTCTTCCTCGGTTTCCACCTCACCCAGGTCCAGATCACCCCGGGCAACGTCCTGGAACTGCTTGCCGTCGTACTCGTTGAGGTAGCCCATCATCCACTCATCGATCCGGTCAGAGAGGATGAGCACTTCAATGCCCTTCTTGCGGAACACCTCCAGGTGCGGGCTGCTCTTGGCGGCGCTGAAGTTGTCACCGGTGATGTAGTAGATCTTCTTCTGACCTTCCTTCATCCGGCCAATGTAGTCGTCCAGTGATACGTTCTGGGTACGCTCGCCGGTGTGGGTGGAGGCGAACCGCAGCAGGCCGGCGATTTTCTCGCGGTTGCTGAAATCTTCCGCCGGGCCTTCTTTCAGCACGGTGCCGAACTCGCCCCAGAACTTCTGGTATTGCTCCGCATCCTTCTTGGCCAGCTTGGACAGCATGTCCAGAACCCGCTTGGTCAATGCGGTACGAATGCTTTCCACAGTGCTGTCGTTCTGCAGAATCTCGCGGGACACGTTCAGGGACAGATCGTTGGAATCGATCACGCCCTTGGCGAACCGCAGATACAGCGGCAGGAACTGCTCGGCGTCGTCCATGATGAACACCCGCTGCACGTAGAGCTTCAGTCCACGGGGCGCTTCCCGGTTGTACAGGTCAAACGGCGCACGGGCCGGGATGTACAGCAGGCTGGTGTAGTCCAGCTTGCCTTCCACCTTGTTATGGGACCAGGTGAGCGGGTCTTCAAAATCGTGGGCAATGTGCTTGTAGAACTCCTTGTACTCTTCGTCCTTGATCTCGGTACGCGGCAGGGTCCAGAGCGCTGTCGCGTCGTTGACGGTCTCGAACTCGTCTTTCTTCTCCTCGTTCTCGCCTTCGGCCTCCTTGCGCATCTCCACCGGGAAAGAAATGTGGTCGGAGTACTTCTTCACCAGGCTGCGCAGTTTCCAGCCGTTGGCAAATTCCTTGGCCTCTTTCTTCAGGTGCAGCACAATCTGGGTGCCGCGGTTTTCCCGGGCGGTCTGCTCAATGGTGAACTCGCCATCGCCCTGGGACTCCCAGTGCACGCCCTCTTCCGCTGGCGTGCCGGCACGACGGGTGAACACCTCCACCCGGTCGGCAACGATAAAGGCCGAATAGAAGCCCACACCAAACTGGCCAATCAGCTTGCTGTCTTTTTTCTCATCGCCAGACAGCTGCTTGAGGAATTCGGCAGTGCCGGACTTGGCGATGGTGCCCAGGTTCTGAATCACGTCATCCCGAGTCATGCCGATGCCGTTATCGGTCAGGGTGACGGTGTTGGCCTTCTCGTCGAAGTCCAGGCGGATCTTCAGGTCAGGGTCGCCTTCGTAGAGGCTGTCGTCCTTCAGGGCTGCGAACCGCAGTTTGTCCTCGGCATCCGAGGCGTTCGAGATCAGCTCACGAAGGAAGATTTCCTTGTTCGAATACAGGGAATGGATCATCAGGTGAAGCAGCTGCTTCACTTCTGTCTGAAAACCCAGGGTTTCTTTCTGCGCTTCAACCGTCATGGCTTGAGTGTCTCCTGCTTGTGTTGCTGTCTGTGAGACAGACATATTCGTTTGTTCACATTCGCCCCGGGGTCTGAGCGAGCGTGTGGGAGTGGCTTTCCGAAACCGTGCGGAGCCATGGATGGCGGAGCCGAGCGTACACGGACGTATTCACAGCGTGTTTCGGAAAGCCACTCCCACGCGCTTGCCTGCACCGAGGCAATCAATTATGGAAGGAGAATGGGGGCATGCCGGGGCATTTCAAGCCCCGGTAATTGCAGCAAAATCAGTCTTCCAGCAGGAAGTGGGCACGGGCCGTGGCGATGGGCTGGGAGCGGGATTTCTGCCAGGCGGTGACCATCACGTTGGCCACGCGATTGCCCTGGCGGGTCAGCCGGCACTCGGCAAAGGTTTCCCGGTTCAGGCCAGCCCGCAGGTAATCCAGGGAAAAGTCGACAATCCGGGGCATGCGCAGGGAGTCCTGGGACATCATCAGATAGATGTTCGCGGACATTTCCATGAACCCACCAATCACACCACCATGAATGGCCGGCAGAATCGGGTTACCCAGGTTGGACTCCTTGCACGGCAGGCGGAAGATCAGGTCGTCGCCGAAGCGCTCGCATTGCAGGCCAATCCAGGACGCGTAGGGAATGCTCTCCAGCATGCGGCCGAAATCGCCGGTTTCCTGGGTGTAGCGGAGAATTTCAGGATCGGTCATTGCTCACCTCCCGTGATCAGGTCCCGGTAGTGCTTCGGCGTTGCTTCTTTGCCGATGCGCATGAAGGTGGCCACGCAGTTGGCGATGGTTTCACCACCCTCCTGATACGCCTCACAACGGGTAAAGATGATGTTACTGGTGACCCGATAGGTCTCGGCCCGGGCGTAAACCGGCTTGTGGGGATGGGCCGGGCGCATGTAGTCCACGCGCAGGTCCAGGGTTGGGCAAAGCTCGAAGTCGTCCAGTGAGCAGAGGATGACCGAGCCGGAGGCGGTGTCCATCAGCGTGGTGATGGCGCCACCGTGGATGACGCCGGTTTCCGGGTTGCCGATGATGCCGTCGCTGTACGGCAGGCAGAGGGTAAGCCCGCCCTCGCTGGCCTCGGTTACCGAGAGGCCGAGCGCTCTGGCCTGGTTCAGGGTTTCAATAAATCGTGAGACCCGTTGTTTGCGGAGTTCGTCGTTCATTCAATGGCAACCTGTCAGTCGGCTTTCTGGTTCTGCGCGGCAGAGGGCTTACCCGGCAGTGGTTCTTCAAACACCTTGCCACTGCGAAGGGCATCCAGGGCCGCCGAGCAGAATTCCCGGCGATAGAGAACGATCACAACCAGGGTGGAGGCGGCCATGAACACAATCGGGTGAATGAACCAGCCCACCACCGCCAGGGCATAGTAGTAGGACCGCAGCCCCAGGTTAAAGGCATCACCGGCCTGATTGCACACGTTGCCGGCGCTGCGGGCAAACGCTTCTCGGGCAGCGGGGCTGGTTTTGGTGTCATCAGGCGGTGGCGCGCTGCCAATCATCACGGACACAAAATTGTACATGCGCATGGACCAGGTGAATTTGAAGAAGGCGTAGATAAAGACCACCAGCAGGATCACCATGCGCAGCTCCCAGATTTCCCGGCTGGGCAGCGTGCCAAACGGCATGGTGCTGAACACTTCCATGACTTCCTGGGTGTAGCCCAGTGCCGTGATGATACCGGCGAGGATCAGCAGGCAGCTTGATGCAAAGAAGGCACCGTTGCGTTCCAGGTTGCCAACCACCGACGCATCGGCAATGCGGTTATCGCGCCGCAGCATTACTCGCATCCAGTCTTCACGGTACAGGTCCAGGGTATTGGACAGACAGGGGCGATCCGCCGCCCGGCGCTTGGAGTACTCGGTGTAGCCGAGCCAGCAGACCAGAAACCAGGAAAGGGCAATCAGCTCGAGAAGATTGGTCATGGCTTGTCCAGATGCAAGAGTGGTCAGGGCGTTCTAAACAGCGTGGGAACAATCACTTATGATACGCCATGCCCTTGCCTGCCACCACCGCCTGTGGACAACCGGTCATCCAAAGCCATGCGCTTGTGTGCTATAACCTGCGTCAGGAGCAGTGGCGCCTGCGAGCGCACCACCATCGTAATACAACAAGGGAGTTCATCGTGAATCTGTCCGCTGTCAGATCGAGCCTTTTGATCTTTGTCCTGGCCACGGTACTGGCCGGTTGTTCGGTAAACCCGGTTACCGGTGAAAAGCAGCTGTCATTGATCGGCGAAAGCCAGGAACTGGCCATGGGTGCCGAGCAGTACGTGCCTACCCAGCAGACCCAGGGCGGCCAGTTCTACGTAGACCCCGAACTGGGCCTGTACGTCAGCGAAGTTGGTCGCAAGATGGCGGCGGTGAGCGATCGCCCCGACCTGCCCTACGAATTCGTGGTTCTAAATAGCAGCGTTCCCAACGCCTGGGCGCTCCCAGGCGGCAAAATTGCCATCAACAGGGGCCTGCTGACCGAACTTGAAAACGAAGCCCAGCTTGCCTCGGTGCTGGGGCACGAGATTGTCCACGCCGCGGCGCGGCACAGTGTGCAGCGCATGCAGCAGGGCATGCTGATCAGCGCCGGCGTGGCTGGGCTCGGCTTTGCGCTCTCCGACAACGAGTGGGCCGGACTGATCATGGGCGGTGCCGCCCTCGGCGCCCAACTGGCTCTGGCCCAGTACAGCCAGGGCGACGAACTGGAATCCGACCATTACGGCATCCTGTACATGAAAGAGGCCGGTTACGACCCCGCCGCCGCGGTGGAACTCCAGGAGATATTCCTGAAGCTCTCGGAAGGTCGCAACCCGGGCTTTATAGAAGGGATGTTTGCAACCCACCCGCCGTCAGCCAAACGGGTACAGGAAAACCGGGAACTGGCGCAGAAGATTGGCACCGGCGGCTACCGGGGCGAGGACATATACAAGCGCAAACTTGCTGAGCTGCGTTCGCTGCAGCCCGCCTACGACGCCCACGACAAGGCGCTGGAACTCGCCTCCAAGGGCGACATGACCGCCGCCCTCGGGAAGGTCAATGAAGCCATTCGCATCCTGCCCCGGGAGGCCATGTTCTACGCGCTGCGTGGCCGCATCTACGAGGAGCAGAAGCAGCCCGAGAAAGCTGCGGAGGATTTCGAAAAAGCGGTCAGCCTCTACCCGGAGATGTTCAAGTATCGGCTTTACAACGGCCTCAATGCGCTGCGGCTGAACAATCTGGACAAGGCCCGGGAGAACCTGGTGCGAGCCAACGAGGTGGTGCCAACGTCCATCGCATTCCTTCGCCTGGGTGACGTTGCTGTGAAACAGAACAACCGGAAAGAGGCTGTTGCCTATTACAGCAAGGCTGCCGAAGCCGGTGGCGACGTGGCCGAAGAGGCCAAGCGCAAGCTGGCCGCCCTTACCCAGTAAATCCCCTGCCCCTCATAAACCCCGTTTACAGAGGCCGGAAGCCGCAAGGTTTCCGGCCTTTCTGTTTCGGTATCCGGGCATTTGCCCCCGTGACGGCACATTCCCGTCATCGACTGCATTGACTTTTAGAGCAATAGCTCTAAAAATCAGGTGACATCAACAACGATTGGACGACGCACATGCTAGCGAAACGTATCCAGCCCATGGTGTTCCAGGCCAGGCGCCTGTACGTGGAACTGATGTTCCAGGTCATGGGGCGGGCCCTGCAGGCCGTAAGCGAGGTGGATGAGAAAGTTCAGCACGAAGCCAGAGCCCTCCCCGACGGCTTCCTGTTCGAAATGATGGTAATGCCCGACGGCTCCAGGCTGATTGTGGAGCACACCGGTCAGGGCCGGTTCCGCTACCACGGCGACTCCGCGCCGCGCCCGGTGGATCTGTCGATCCAGTTCAAACACATTGCCCACGCCTTCCTCGTGCTGTCATTCCAGGAAAAGACCTCGGTGGCGTTTGCCAATGATCGCATGCTGGTGGACGGCGACATCAGCTACGCCGTGCGCATGACCCGGGTGCTGAACCGTCTGGAGTCGTTCATTCTTCCCAAACTGATCGCCAAGCGGGCGGTCAAGGAATACCCGGCAGACCTGCATCTGCCGGAAAAGCTGATCAGTGCTGCCCGCATTTATCTGAAAGTTGCCACCAATTTTGTTGAGACAGCGAGAGCGTGATGACCAACCAATACTACGAATTCTTCTGCCCGGTGAAAGTGATCGCCGGCAAAGCGGCCCTGGAACACATTCCCTATGAGCTCGCCGGGCTCGCTGCAAAACGCCCGATGATCGTAACGGACAAGGGTGTTCGTGCCGCCGGCCTGCTGGAACCGGTCATTGCCGCCTGTGAGGAAAGCGGCCTGGAAATCGCCACCATCTACGACGATGTGCCGCCGGATTCCTCAACCACCGTGGTCCGTGACATTGCCGGGATTTATCGCCAGGAAAAATGCGACTCCATTATCGCTGTTGGCGGCGGCTCGGCCATTGATACCGGCAAGGCAGTCAATATCCTGGTTTCCGAAGGCGGCGACAACATCGCCAAATACAGTGGTGCTGGTGTGCTGAAGCACCCACTGAAGCCGTTTTTCGTGGTACCCACCACGGCGGGCACCGGCTCCGAGGTTACTTCCGTGGCCGTGATTACCGACGAAGCCAAGGGCGTCAAGCTGCCCTTCACTTCCTCGTTCCTGCTGCCCAATGCCGCGATCATCGATCCGCGCATGACGCTCACTCTGCCGCCGCACATCACCGCGGCCACCGCCATGGACGCCCTCACCCACGCCACCGAGGCGTTCACCTGCATGGCCAAGAACCCGCTCAGCGACGCCTACGCTACCGCGGCCATCAAGAAGATCAGTCAGTCGCTGCTGCACGTGATGGATAACCCGAAAGACAGCGATGGCCGACTGGAACTGGCCCAGGCCTCCACCATGGCCGGCATTGCTTTCTCCAACTCCATGGTGGGCCTGGTACATGCACTGGGGCACGCCACTGGAGCCATCTGCCACCTGCCGCACGGGCTCTGCATGAGCCTCTACCTGCCCTACGTGCTGGAATACAACCTGGAATCGGTTCGGGCGCCCCTGGGCGAACTTCTGCTTTATCTGGAAGGCCCGGAAGTCTACGCGGCCACCCCCGCCAGCCGTCGCGCGGAGGCAAGCATCTCGGCCATCCGCAAGCTCCGCGACGCGCTTTACAAGCGCTGCCAGTTGCCACGTACGCTGAAGGAAGCCGGTAAAGTAACCGAGTCGCAACTCGACCATATCGCGGAGATGGCGCTGGACGACGGGTCCATCATGTTCAATCCAAAAGAAGTAACTCTGGAGGACGCCCGCTCTGTCCTTCGGCGGGCCTGGGCGTAGCGGATACCAGGGCGTCCCGGGGGAGGTGAAGTCTCTGGCCTCTCACCCGGGACCGCCCCGTTAAGATAGAACTGAAATCATTGAAATTGGCCCGAAAAGCGGGGACAATCACATTTTCTGGCAGGGATGTTAGCCGGGTTCGTTTTCCAACTACAGTTCTGATCCGTAGAGAGCCCCTTCAGCATGAAGAACCGAACATCCCGTCTTGCGCTCCTGTTCGTCAGCGCCTTCCTCTTCCTGGCCTCGCCCTTCGTGAGCGCAGTTGGAAACACCGATCAATCCCGCGTGTTTCACTTCAATATTTCTCCCAACGGCTACCCTCCGTATCTGATCGTGGATGGAAGCGAGCCCTCGGGCATCATGTGGGATGTGGTGACCACCATCTGCAAACGTCTTGGCTACGGGATAAAGCCGGAGCAGATTCCCCGCAAGCGGGTTGATCAGATGCTGCTGGAAGGCTATATCGACGGAACGCCCCGGGCCCGGGAATGGGTCGAGAATCCGGAGCGTTTCCTGTTCACGGACCCGGTGGTGGACATCGAAGAAGTTTTCTTTGTGCCCGGCCCAACGCCGTTTTCCTACTCAAGCCCGGAAGACCTGCTTTCGAAAACCATTGTGACTCACCTGGGCTACCGATACCCGCCGCTGGAGCCATACTTCGAGGACGGCAGAATTCGCCGTTTTGACGTATCCAGAGACCGGGACATGTTCACCTTTGTGCTGCATGGGCAACGGTTTGACGCCGCTGTGGCCGACAAACTCGTGGGCAGGTGGATCCTGCGCAACGAGGGTCTTCAGAAGCAGTTCAGCATTACCAGCGAAAGCATCAGCAATTATGGTTTCCGGTTGATGCTGAGAAAGGATTGGCAGGCCTTTGCCAACGATTTCAATGCCGAGCTTGCCCGCATGAAAGCAAACGGGGAACTGGACGCCATTCTGGCAAACTACCGCTAACCTACCCGCAGGTTGCCGGACGCAGGCGCCCTGGAATCATTCCAGGCGCCTGAGCAGGAGCATCGGCGACACACTCAGTACCGGCCTGAGCTGCCAGCGTCCGAAAATGGCCAGAACCAGAGCACTGACCAGAGGAATCGGCAACACCACATGCCAATGCCACTGGAACGTACCTTCGAACATCCGGAACTGGAGCGCCCACACCGCGGCCTCGGCGGCCGTTACCCCCAGTAGTCCGGCAAAGCCCCCCAGCAAGGCAAACTCCAGCATGGTGCTCCGCACCAGCAGGTTCTGGCGGCCGCCCAGGGTTCTCAGCAATGCGCCTTCCCGCTGCCGGTCCCTCAGGGTAGCGCTTACGACCGCCGCCATAACCACAAGAGCGGCAGCCAGAATCAGTGCCAGGATGGCTTCGATGGCCTGGGTCACCTGCCTTACGATTTCCTGGATACGCTCGATGATGTGATCGATCTCCAGGACCGACACCGTAGGGAACTGCCGGGAAAACTCGTTAAGAGCGTCCTTGCGCTCCCGGGGCAGGTAAAAACTGGTAATCCAGGTCGCCGGCATGTCTGTCAGGCCACCCTCGGGAGGGAACGCCATGTAGAAGTTGGGCTTCATGCTGTCCCACTGCACGGTGCGAATGCTGGTCACCTCCTCGGTCACCTTCTCCGAGCCGATGGTGAAGGTCAGCTCGTCGCCCAGCATCAGTCCCAGCCGGTCGGCCAGTTCGGCTTCCACCGACACGCCACGGGCCTGGCCGGGCTCAAACCATTGCCCCTCGACAATCCGGTTATCCTCGGGCAACTCCGACATCCAGGTCAGGTTCAATTCGCGGTTGAGAGCACCAACGTTTTCGTCCTTGCTGACGGCTTCCTTGACCGGTTGACCATTCAGCTCCGTCAGCCGGCCGCGAACCATCGGGTACAGCTTGTCCAGGGGCTGGCCCCGCTCCTGCCAGAAGGTGTCCACCTGCTCTACAGTGTCTGGCGCGATGTTGATCAGGAAATGATTGGGGGCGTCGCTGGGCAATTGCGCCTGCCAGTCCGCCAGCAGGGAGGTGCGTACCAGAATCAGGGTGGCCGCCAGCATCAGGGTCATGGCGAATACGGCGATTTGCGACAGACTCGCCCTGCGGTGCCGATAAAGGCCCACCAGGGCCAGCCGCCAGGCGTTGCCACCGCCTCTAACCTTGCGCAGCGCGGCTACCAGCAACCAACCCACCAGGCCCAGGGCGCCCAGCAACAGCGCCAGACCGCCCAGCAGGGAAACAACCAGAGCCAACTCCCCGGCGTACATCCACACCAGACCAAAAACGGCCACGATTGCGATGACCAGATCGGGCAAGGCCTCCCGGCCGGTTTCCCCGGGCTGGCTTCGCAATACCCGCATGGCAGGCACATTCCGCAGCCGACGCACTGGCGGGTAAGCAAAGGCGAAGAGCGACACGAGGGCAGTCAGCAGTGCAGGAATCAGGGCGGCCGGGTCCAGCTGAAAGTCGACTGCCCGATCCAGCATCTCGCCCAGCATCCGCGTGAGCAGCCAGTACAGTGGCAGGGCTATCGCCAGACCGCCAGCCACGCCGGCCAGGCCCCACAACGCCAACCGCCGCAGATACAGACCGCCAATGGCGGAGCTGTTCAGGCCCAGGGTCTTGAGGAGCGCCACCGTATCACGCTGGGAGAGCGCGTACTGGCGGCTGGCCACTGCCACTGCCACCGCAGCCAGCAGCACCGCCAGGCTGCCTCCAAGCAGCAGGAAGCGCTCCGCCCGCTCCAGGGAACGGGAAAAGGTTTCGCCGTCGCGCACGCCTTCCCATTCATGGCTCGGTTCCAGACGCGGCTGCAGCCATTGATAGTAGGATTCAAGGGCCGATTCCCCGCCGGCAAACAGGTAGACATACTCTACCCGGCTACCTTCCTGAATGACGCCAGTAGCCGCCACATCATCGACGTGCATCATCACCCGGGGCGCCAGGGCGGAGAGCCGGAAGCCGCCATCGGGCTCCCGGAGCAGTAAACCCGAGACGGTAAGACTCAGATTGCCCACGTCAAGAGACTGCCCGATCTGAAGGTCCAACAGCCTCAGCAGCCGTGGGTTGATCCATACCTCTCCGGGACCCGGCCCCTGCTGAACCAGCTCCCTGGGCGCAGCCGGGTCGCGCTGGATCTCAATCTCACCTTTCAGTGGGTAGGTGTCACCGACCGCCTTGACCGACACCAGCTGGAAATTGTCGGCACCAAAGACCATGGTGGAGAATTCCACCATTCGCCCGGTTTGAAGATTGCGCTCCGCGGCTTCCTGCAGCCACGCGTCCGGAACCGGCCGGCCATTCTCCGCTTCCAGCTGCCGATCGGCGGCCAGAAAGGTGCTGGCCGAAGACACCAGGGTGCGCTGAAGCTGGCTGGCAAACAGGGCTATGGTGGCCACCGTGGCCACCGCAATCATCAGGGCCGCCAGAACGACACGGACATCGCGCTCGCGCCAGTCGCGCCGAACGGACATGAGTTTTTTCGCAGCCGCCATCAGTGTGCGGCCTCCCCGGCGGTCTCGGGCTCACTCAGAATGCCGGCCTCAATCTGCAATTGCCGGTTACACCGAGCCGCCAGATGTTCGTCATGTGTCACCATGACCAGGGTGGTGCCCTGCTCCCGGTTAAGCGCCATCAAAAGGTCAGAGACCGCCTGGCCCGTGCGGTTGTCCAGGTTGCCGGTTGGCTCATCGGCAAACAGGATCAGCGGATCGGAGGCAAAGGCCCGGGCAATGGCAACCCGCTGCTGCTCACCACCCGAGAGCTGCCTGGGAGTGTGCGACAGTCGCTCGCCAAGCCCTACACGCTCAAGCAGCTCGCGCGCCCTGGCCTCCGGCGCTTCCAGCCCCGCCAGCTCCAGCGGCAACATTACGTTTTCCAACGCCGTGAGGGCCGGTAGCAGCTGGAACGACTGGAAAACAAAACCGACCCGATGGGCCCGCAACTTTGCTCGCTCATCCTCACTCAACTGGCTGATCACTGCGCCATCCAGCTCCACGGTGCCATCACTGGGCGTGTCCAGGCCGGCCAGCAGCCCCAACAGGGTGGTTTTGCCCGAACCCGACCGGCCGACGATGGCTACGGATTCTCCGCGATTGATTTCAAGATTGACCCCCTGCAAGATCGTCAGCGTATCGGTTTCAAGGCGCACTCGATGCGTCAGATCCCGGACCCGCAACATGGGGCCCTGGCCGTCCGGGGTGTCGGTCTCCGGGGTAACATTGGTCATCTGGTTCACGGAAGCTCCCGTCCTGGGTCAGTAATTGGCTGCGAAATACTGAAAGAGGTGTATTGGTTGTCTATGCATACGGCATTGGTGTACGTCAGATCAATTGTTTTTCTCGCTGCAACGCTGTTCGCGATGCCCGTCCTGGCCAGCCAGAACACTCTCCTTATCGTGGGCGACAGCCTCAGCGCCGCCTATGGCATACCGTCCGAGGCGGCCTGGGTGCAACTGTTGCGGGACCGTCTCGACAAAAACGGCCTGGGTAACTGGACCGTGGTAAACGCCAGCATCAGCGGCGAAACGACCGACGGCGGTGCCCGCCGTTTGCCCGAGCTGATCGAGGAAAATACCCCGGAGGTGGTGGTCATCGAGCTCGGGGGCAATGACGGCCTGCGGGGCTTCCCGCCCCAGGTAATCCAGTCCAACCTCGCCTCCATGATTGAACAGGTTCAGGATGCCGGTGCCCAGGCGGTACTGGTTGGCATGCAGATTCCCCCCAACTACGGTCAGCGCTATACGGAGATGTTCGCCAACATTTACCCGACGCTCTCAGACCGTTACAACACGGCTCTGGTTCCCTTTTTCCTGGATGGCATTTACAACCAGGAGGGCATGATGCAGGACGACGGCATTCACCCCTCCGAGCAGGCACAAGGCAAATTGCTCGACAATATCTGGCCGGTTCTCAAGCCCATCCTCACTGAGGGCTAGCCGGCAACCCCCTGAACGAACGCCAGAGCACGGCGCTCCGACCAGTAGAATCCGTCGCGCGCGTGCTCGACAAAACCCACGTGTCCACCCCAGCGCGGCGCTTCCAGTCGCACATACTGGCCGAGCTGGCGTCGGGATTCCGGAAAGCAGGCGGGCGAGAGAAACGGGTCGTCCGAGGCGTTCACCATAAGCGCGGGTACGCGGATATCCCTGAGCCGGCCGAGGGCGGAACATCGGGCCCAGTAGTCCCGGGCACTCGCAAAGCCGTGCAAGGGAGCGGTGTATCGATCGTCAAACTCGTGAAAGCGCTGAATATCGTCGAAGCCTGAAACGTCAATGAGGTCGGGAAACCGCTTTGCCTTCTCCTCCATCTTCGCTTTCAGGTCCCGCAAAAACCGCTGCATGTAGATTTTCCGGCTGGGCAGCGCCAGCATGTCGGCACTGCCTGCCAGATCACAGGGCACGGAATACCCCACGGCGCCACAGATACGGCTGTCCACGCGCTCGCCCTGTTCGGCCAGGTAAAGCAGCGTAAGGTTACCTCCCATGCTGAAACCGGAGAGAAACAGGGCCTGGTAGCGCTCACCCAGGGCGCGATTGACAACCAGCCTCAGGTCGCCCGTTGCGCCGCTGTGGTAGAACCGCGGCTGCCGGTTCATGACACCCCCGCAGGAACGGAAATTCCACGCGAGCACATCCCAGCCTTCTTTCAACAAGGCCCGCGCAAGACCCCGCACGTAGGGCCGCTGACTATGCCCCTCCAGTCCGTGGGAGACAATGGCCAGACGACCACTACCCTGGCGGTACCAGTCCAGATGCAGTTCGTCGTCGTCAGGCGTCGCCAGAACTTCACGCTCCGGCTCGGCCATCGGGACCTTGCGGAACAGCGTAGGCCACACCGATTGCACATGGCCGTTCCGCAACCAGAGCGGTGGTCGGTACTGGAGGATCCTGCTTTCGTACAATTTTTAGCCTTTCAGATCAGGGGCTTGACCCCGCTAGTTAAAGCGCTTAAGATTCGCGCCACTTGATGCTGTTCCCCGATAGCTCAGTTGGTAGAGCAACGGACTGTTAATCCGTTTGTCGCTGGTTCGAGCCCAGCTCGGGGAGCCACTTATTCCGAAATGCCGCCAGACCAAAAGCCTGGCGGCATTTTTCGTTTCTGGCCTCAGAAAACCTGTTCACGCTGCATGAACTCGGTCAGCACCCGAAACAGGGTGTAGCCGTCTTCATTACCGATCAGTTCACGAATGGAGTGCATGCCAAACTGAGGCACACCGATATCCAGCGTCGTCACACCGAGGTTACCCGCCGTCAGCGGTCCAATAGTACTACCGCAGCCCATGTCACTGCGCACCACGAAGGTCTGGTGGGGCAGCCCGAGTTCATCGCTGATGTGGCGGTAAACCGCTGCCGAACGGCTGTTAGTGGCATAGCGCTGGTTGTGATTAACCTTGATCACCGGCCCCCGGTTCAGGATGGGCCCGTGGTTCTCGTCGTGCTTGTCCATATAATTCGGGTGGATGCCGTGGGCGTTATCAGCCGACACCATCATCGAACGGGCAATGGCCTTGCCCTTGCCAGCGCCGGCCCAGCGATCCAGTACGGAGGTCAGGAACGGTCCCTGGGCGCCCTCTGCCGACATGCTGCCAACTTCCTCATGGTCGTTGCACACCAGCAGCGCCGCTTCCTCACCCGAGGTATTCAGCAGCGACTGCAGGCCAATGTAGCAACTGAGCAGATTGTCCAGGCGGGCGGACGCGATGAACTCGTCCCGAAGCCCCACAAACGAGGCTTCCCTCGCATCGTAGAAACTCAGCTCGTAACCCAGTACTTTGCGAACCGCAAGACCGGATTCGGACTTGATCTGCGATGACAGCAGATCCACAAAACGGGTGGTGTCGCTTTCGGGTACCTGCATGACCACCGGTGGCAGATCGGTCTGGGCGTTGACCGTGCGGTTGCTGTTCGCTTCACGATCGAGATGAATGGCAAGGCTTGGAATAAAGGCGATCGGTTTGCGGAAGTCCACCAGTGTGTCCCGCACCTGACCGTCCTCGTCGAGCACGGTTACCCGACCGGCCAGGGACAGGTCACGGTCAAACCAGGGGTTGAGGAGGACGCCGCCATACACCTCAACGCCCATCTGGAAAAAGCCCTTGCGGCGAAGCTCGGGATTGGGCTTGACCTTGAGGCAGGGGCTGTCAGTGTGCGCGCCGACCATGCGAACGCCCGATGTGGCGACATCGCGGCTGCCGGTTCGAAAGGCAATGATCGACGAGCCGTTGCGAATCACGTAATAGCCCTGCCTGGCGGCGAGTGACCAGTCTTCGCGCTCGTCAAGCGCCTGGAAACCGGCGGCATCAAGCCGCTTTCTCATGGTATCTACCGCATGCCAGGGGGTTGGCGATGCATTCAGAAACTTCAGCAAATCTTTGTTGAATTCAGCGTGTTCCATGATGTCCCTGATTTGAAGATAATGGCCGCAACAGTATGGCATGAAGCCGCAAAGGCTTATAGCAAGTCAACGGACATCACCTATTGGTCGCTGACTCCACCCACCCCTTACCAACACAACCGGGAGCCGAACGTGCCAGCACCGAGATTTCTCGATATCGAATACTGCCAGACCGACGACGCGCTGTTCCCCACGGCTATGGCCTGGTCCCTGGAGGACGGTCGGATGAAAACCGTCGTGATAGCGCCTTCCGACGACTGGCTGCCGGACGATGGCGACCTGGGCGATGTCGACCTGTTCTACCTGGAGGAACAGGGCGTGCCCCTGATCGAGCTTGCCCGCGAGTTGCATCAGGATCTGCCCGACCAGACGGTGTACGTGGATGGCCTGGATCCGGACGAGGTTCTGGTGGACCTCATCTTCACCGCCGTGGGTCAGGAAGCGCCTTTTGAGATCGCGCCAATCACTGAGCTGATTACCGGCCTCGACAGCGACAGCCTGGAAGATCGCAGGCGCCAGCTTCTGTTCGAGGAAAGCCTGGAGCCCCAGTTGCCAGAGAACGGCGTGTATGCCCTGCTCTTGCTGGCACGGGAAGAAGGCCTGTTTGACGAGGAGCTCTGAACGGCCCCGCCGGAGACGGGGAAGTGTGACACGGGTCGACGTAACAAACCGTTACACGAGGCAGAATCAGCCCCTATTCGCCCATGTCTGGAAGCCCGATAACAATGAACAAGGCCGTGCGAACTTCTCTGGTCACCGCTGCAGTTTTTACATCCGCATCCGCCCTGCCGGGTTTTTCCCCGACGGTTCTGGCGCAGGAAACACCCCGGGCCGACAAACATTACATCGGTCTGCTGGCTACCACTTACAACCACCGGACCATCGGTGAAAACATCAAGGAATCGGCCTGGGGCACCGGCGGTACGCTGATTGTTGGCGGCCATATTAACGACCGGTTCCACGCCGAACTGCGCGCCGGTGGCGGCTTCAAGGACGCCGAGGTACCGGATTCGGACCTGAGCCTGGCGGTTGACTACTACGCCAGCTGGTACATCGGAATGCATTACCCGATCACCGAGTACGCCAACGTCTACGGACAGTTCGGGTTTTCCTACATCCAGGGCGAGGGCGACATCAGCGACCCGGACAATGACCGCAACCGGCCCTTCGAGGAACTGGACGGCGAATTCCCCGACAGTGGCTTCAGCGTCAGCTGGCTGGCGGGGCTGGATTTCGAAGTGATGGATAATACCTTCCTGGTGTTCGAGGGCGGAAAACTGTTCGAGGACACCGGCACCGATGTCAACACCTTCCAGTTTTCCGGCGGTCTCCGCTACGAATTCTGATCCGCCCTGCCCCGGGTAACGGTTATGCCTTGTGGCGAATGTGCCAGCACCGGTGGATGCGGGCGTTGCGCTGGAAATCCTTGTCCAGGGTATCCCGGGTCACTTCCGTCACTTCAAATTCGCTCTCCAGGGCTTCCTCCAGCCGGAAACGCCGGAAGTTGTTGGAGAAGATCAGAAGCCCATCGGAACTGAGCCGGGCCATCGCCTGCCGCACCAGAGCCGGATGGTCTCTCTGGATGTCCAGCACGCCAGCCATCCTTGCCGAATTGGAGAAGGTGGGCGGATCCATGAAGATCAGGTCGAAGCGCTGGTCCATGGTTTTCCGGTCGGCCAGCCAGGCCAGGCAGTCCGCCTGCTCCACTCGATGTTTCGCCGGATCGGCCCCGTTGAGCGCCAGGTTATCCTGCGCCCAGGCCACATAGGTCTTCGACATATCCAGGCTCAGTGACCGGCTGGCACCACCCACTGCCGCGTGCACCGTTGCTGCCCCGGTGTAGCAGAACAGGTTCAGAAACCGCTTGTGGGACGCATGCTGCTGAATCCAGTGGCGCACCGGCCGGTGGTCCAGGAACAACCCAGTGTCCAGATAATCTTTGAGGTTGACCTTCAGCGCACAGCCGTGCTCGTGCACATTGAAAAACTCGCCGCTCGCGGCCTGTTTTTCATACTGGCTGGTGCCGGCCTGACGCTGGCGCTGCTTGCAGACCATTTCCTCGGGATCAATGCCCAGGACCTCCGGTATCACCGCCAGGGCCTCGGCGAGACGCTCACGGGCCGCTCGCTCGTCTACCGACTTGGGCGCCGCGTACTCCTGCACGTGGACCCGCCCCTCGTAGACATCAATGGCCAGGGCGAATTCGGGCATGTCGGCATCGTACAGCCGGTAGCAGCCGATGCCCTGCTTCCGGGCCCACTGGCCAATGGTTTTCAGGTTCTTTTTCAGGCGATTGCGCAGCATGGCTGCGCGCTCTTCGTTGGCAATACGTGGCGCAACCTCACCCGGTGCCGCAGGTTGCCTGGGGGTCATCGCGCTGGCTTCGTCAACGTCAAACAGCAGCAGTTGGGCCGGCAGTTTGCCGTTGAAGAGCCGGTACTGCTTGAAGCTGCGCAGACCAATAGAGCGACCGAACTCGGGGGCACCGGTGAACACACCCAGGCGCCAGCCCGGCGTCGCGCGTTTAACGGCATCACCCAGGCTCAGGTAGAGCCCGCCCAGTTCTTTGCGCTCACTCAGGCGTTCACCATAGGGTGGATTGGTCAGCACCAGGCCTTGATCGAACCAGTCGCCGTCCAGATTCAGGTCTGCCACCGCGCGAGTCTCCACGTGCACAATACCCTCAAGGCCCGCACGCTGGATGTTCTTCCAGGCCGTTGCAACCACCCTGCTGTCCTGGTCAAACCCGGCAAACCGCGGGATCCTGCGCTGCTTGGCCTCATGGGCGCGACGCTCGGCCTCCTGACGCAGCGACAACCAGAGCTCTGGCTTGTGGCCCGGCCACTGCTCGAAGCCGAACCGCTCCTGCTTTCGCCCGGGAGCGAGGTCCAGGGCCATCATGGCCGCTTCAATCACCAGGGTGCCAGAACCGCACATGGGGTCGACAAAATCGCCACCATTGGCCGCAATATCGGGCCAGCCAGCCCGCATCAGCAATGCGGCGGCCAGGTTCTCCTTCAGGGGCGCAACGCCCTTATCGGTGCGGTAGCCCCGCATATGCAGGCTGTGCCCGCTCAGATCAATGCCCAAAGCCAGGCGACCACGGTTCAGCCGCGCGGAGACAACAATGTCCGGGTGCTTCGCCGCAACCGAGGGCCGGGGCCCGCCACCTGCCCGAAAGCGGTCCACAATGCCATCCTTGACGCGCTGGGCACCAAACTGGGTGTTGCGGATGGCCTCGTTCTGGCCCAGGAAGTTCACCCGGAAACTACCGTGAACGGGGATGTGCTGTTGCCAGTCCAAATGCACAACGCCGTCATAGAGCTGATCGCCACTGGTGGCATCTACCTCATCAATGTGAAGGATCACACGATTGGCCAGGCGCGACCACAGACAGGCCCGATAACCGGCCTCCAGCGGTCCCTCGACCCACACACCCGCCGGCGCGTTGCGTACAGTGGCAAGACCGAAGGTGGCAAGTTCGTCCGCGAGAAGATACTCCACTCCCTTGGGGCAGGTTACGAAAAAGACAGGTTTGGACAAGTTCAACTCCAGGTTGATTGGACGGCTCGAAGTAAGTTTCCGGAATAGCAGCTTTTACGCAAATCCGTGCCGTTTGTTATTTCATGCAACTATAAAAAAAGGGTCACATAGATGAAATAAATAGTGTACATGGGCGCAAAGTTCGACTTACCTTGTAACTGACGCGTCGTTCCGGAAGGGCAAACTCCCTCCGTTAACAGGATCCTGACTGCTCTGGCTTGAGCTGACAATAGTGGGTTATCCGGGATCGGATACCACAGGTCGCAGCCACTGCAGGTGTGTACACGCTTGTTCTGTTAATCCATCAGTGAGGAACGGCATGAAAAGACAGAAAAGAGACATGTACGCTCGTGCATTCAAGCGGGGTTATCTCGCTGGCGTGTCCGGAAAATCCAAAGACAGCTGCCCGATTGAACAGGCGGAAATCCGCCAGGAATGGCTCAACGGGTGGCGAGAAGGCCGCACAGATCAATGGGAGGGCATGACCGGCGTATCCGGCATTCACAGACTGGCCAACGTTACGACGGCGTGACGCCACAACCAACCCCGAATCTTAATCTGATCTTTTTCTACACAATTTGACGCAGTACCAAGAGCAACCCAAACGGGGCCTCCCGCCCCGTACCATGCGATGAAGCGCCACGGGGTTCATTCCCCGCTCGGGCCCGCTAAGCGGGCCCACCTTCGTTCTGGCGCCCGGGAAATCACTTCAGCCGGCGAATGGCTTCAACAGATTCCCTGATCAGTTCCGGTCCCCGGTAGATAAACCCCGTGTAAACCTGCACCAGCTTCGCTCCCGCACGAATCTTTTCAGCCGCACTCTCACCGTCGGTAATGCCACCCACGCCAATAATAGGCAACGAATCGCCCAGCTCGGCGTAAAGCCCCCGAATGACCCGCAACGAGGCCTCCCTGACCGGCGCCCCGCTGAGCCCACCGGTTTCCTCCGCATGCCGGTGCCCTGCCACCGCGTCGCGACTGACCGTGGTATTGGTGGCAATCACACCGTCAATACCGGTATCGCGGAGTGCGTTGGCCACAAACCGGATGCCCTCATCGTCCATGTCCGGCGCAATCTTCACCGCGACTGGTACGTACCGACCGTGCTGCTTTTCACAGGCAAGCTGCTCATCCTTGATGGCTCCAAGCAGTCCCTTCAGCGAGTCGCCGAACTGGAGATCCCGCAAGCCCGGAGTGTTGGGGGATGACACATTGACCGTAATGTAATCGGCACGGCTGTAGACCGCCGAAATACCCTTCCGGTAGTCGGACTCCGACTGATCGTTCGGGGTGTCCTTGTTCTTGCCCACGTTGATACCGAGCACGCCCCGGTACTTGCGCTTATCAACACGGGCGAGCAGGTGCTCAAGGCCCTCATTGTTAAAGCCCATCCGGTTGATGATGGCCTGATGCTCCGGTAGCCGGAACATGCGGGGTTTCGGATTACCCGGCTGGGCCAGCGGCGTGACCGTTCCCACTTCAATAAAGCCAAACCCGAGTGCGCCGAGGGCATCCAGGTGATCCGCGTTCTTGTCCAGGCCAGCGGCCAATCCGACCGGGTTGGGAAAATCCAGCCCCATAACATTGACCGGCAATGGATCTATTTTTGGCGAAAAAACGCTCAGAAGTCCGAGTCGGTGGGCCACATCAAGGCCGTTGAGGGCAATCGTGTGGGCTTGCTCCGGTGGCAGTTGGAACAGCAGGTTACGCAGAACGCCGTACATCTGAAAAAAAACTCCGTTGATCCAGGTGGGCGGAGTATACCGGAAGTTTTCCACAGCATCCCGGAATCCACCAAAATCGTCTCTAAATGGTTGTCCTGTCAGTACCCCGAGAGCTTTTCCACGGAATCTGTGGATAACCCTGTTGAAAATCGAGGGGCAACGGTTTCTATCCCTTGATAACTGCGCCCATCTACAGATTGATCATTTTTTGATCAGTTATTTTATTGTTTATTTTCAGTAGGTTATAAATTTTTATAGCGGGTATCGACAATTCCTAAACAAAATGTTACCCAGTCACCGTTCTGCAATGATGTGTATAAATCACACAATACACCGCCTTTTGGGCCACCCCGTCACAAGTCTCTGGAATAAGGCTATACTGGCGTCTCCTCGTTGTGTCCGGAGTGGTCCATGGAAGAGTCGATTTCACCCGCCCAGCAGCATCGAGAAAACCTTGCCTCGGAAATGAAAGCCGCGTCCAGGGTCACCATTATCGGAATGATCCTCGATGCCGTGCTCGGGGTAATTAAAGTCATTTCAGGTGCTCTTTTTAACTCCCAGGCGCTGATAGTAGACGGAATCCACTCGTTCAGCGACGTGGCCTCGGACCTGGTGGTGCTCGGGGTCATGAAGGTCTCCCGCCAGGAACCGGACCAGGACCATCCCTATGGCCATCAACGCATCGAGACCTTCGGCACGCTGGTTCTCGGCAGCATACTGATTGCGGTTGGCGCCGCCCTCGCCTGGGACAACACCCTGAGGCTACTACAAGGAGGCATTGATACAGTGCCCGGTTGGCCGGTTCTGGTGGCCGCTGCCGTTTCCGTTGGCAGCAAGGAGTGGATCTACCGCTACACCCGCCATGTCGGCCAGAAAATTCGCTCAGACCTGATCATTGCCAATGCCTGGCACAGCCGTACCGACGCTTTCTCCTCGGTGGTCGTGCTGGTTTCGACGGCCGGCGCCATGCTTGGCATGGTGTGGCTGGATGTGTTGGCCGCGGTGGTGATCGCAGCAATCATCATTCACATCGGCTGGAAGTTTACCTGGGACAGCGTAAAGGAGCTGGTGGATACCGGCCTGTCCCGGGAAGATACGGAGATGCTGAAGACCATTGCCAGGGACACCGACGGGGTCCGTGATGTCCATGAACTGCGCAGCCGACGCATGGGCCACGACATTCTCCTCGACATACATCTGGTGGTGCGCCCTGAAATCAGCGTGTCGGAAGGGCACCAGATCGGTATGCGCGTAGTGGCAGGCATGCGCGACGCCCTGGACAACATTCGCAGCATCAATTTTCACATTGATGCCGAGAACGACGAGGACCAGCCGGTTACCTCCGAACGATTGCCATCCAGGGAGGACATCCGGTCGATCCTGGCGGCCCAGCTGGGAGCGCTCCCCCATCACAGCCGGCTTCGCCTGCATTACCTGAAAAACCGCGTCCACCTCGAGCTCTTCCTGGAAGAACCCGAAGCGGACACCCCCTTCAACGCTGCCAATATCAAAGCTCGCCTCGGCGACTATCCCTGGTTTGGCAGCGTTCGGGTCTGGGTAGCCGGCCCCTGAGTGTAAGACCGGCAGCTAGCGGCGCCGGTTTTCTTCCATCCGGGAGAGGAATTCCTGCATGATCAGGGTGTAGAGTTCGCCGCCGAGAAAGCGGTCTTCGACACCGGCGTCGATGCTGGGGTTGTCGTTCACCTCGATGACGGCCACACGGTTGCCTGACTGCTTGATATCCACGCCGTAAAGGCCGTTGCCAATCAGCTTGGTTGCATTCAGCGCAGCCTGAATCACGTTTCTGGGCACCTCGTAGGTGGGCATGGTCTCAAAGCCGCCGCTCTCGCTCTTCGACTCACCGTGCTGGTAGATCTGCCAGTGCCCCTTCACCATCATGTATTTGCAGGCATAGATGGCTCTGCCACCGAGAACGCCGATGCGCCAGTCGTAGTCGGTGTAAAGGTATTCCTGGGCCAGCACCAGGGCGGACTGTTTGAACAGATCCCGTAGCCCGGCCCGCAGGGATTTTTCATCCTCGGCCTTGGTCACACCCCGGGAAAAAGCACCATCGGGTATCTTGATCACCACCGGGAAGCCCAGCTCGCTGATCACCTGCTCCACCGCGTCTTTCTGATCCTTGGACAGGATCAAGGTTTTCGGCGTGGGCACCTTGTTGTTCTTCAGCAGGTCCGCCAGGAACACCTTGTTGGTGCACTTGAGGATCGAGACCGGGTCGTCGATCACCACCATACCCTCGGCGTCCGCCTTGCGGGCAAAGCGGTAGGTATGATGGTCAATGGCGGTGGTTTCACGGATGAACAGGCCATCGTACTCCGGCAGGCGCATGTAATCCCGGCGGGTAATCTGCTCTACGTTGATCCCCAGCTTGCGACCGGCCTTCTCGAAGCGCTTGAGCGCCACCTTGTCGCTCGGGGGCATCTCCTCTTCCGGATTGACCAGCACCGCCAGGTCGTATCGGTAGCGGCGGCGGGTGCGCGGTTTGCGCCATACCATGCTGCTGAAACGGTCGAGTGCGGCCGCGAAGGCATCCTGTTCTTTCTCACCCAGATCGGCTGGCGCCGCCGGTTTCATGGACTCGATCTGCCACTGTTTCCGTCGCTTGAAGACAACCTCGAGAATGGGGCACGGGAAGCGCTCGAACAGGGCCCGGGCCACCGGTTTGAGATCCGGGTGTTCAGCCTGCCCGAAATACGTCCGTACCTTGACTTCGTGGGTGGCGTCCCGATCGTCGCTGGCCGGATCAATCGCTGAACCGGCGGCATCCAGCCAGTTGATCACGCTGGCGTCCAGCTCTTCCAGCTCCAGGGAAAACAGCCCTTTCCGGCTCAGATCGTTCAGCGTCATCACCGAGGGCACCACGTGATGGCCCCGGGCCTCCGCCAGCAACGAGCAATAATAGCCCCGGCTGAGGTAGCGGGCGCTCTGACACAGGTTGATTACCCGAACCCGGCTGGTGGACGGCGCAGAGAACTGAAGGTACTGATCAAAGGTCAGCACATCTTCACTGGGATAATACGGTGCCCAGTCTTTGGCTCGGTCTACTACAATGAGCAATCGGGACATGCAGGATGTTCCTCCCTGGAGGTTATTCTGTGATTATTTGCCGCAACAATACGCTGCCGGGCGGCCTCTCACAATCGGCGAATAATGCGTGCTTTTACGCATACTTGCGCTATTTGAGTATTGCTGTCTCTCACCCATAATAGCCCAGTAAGGGAAGCCTACCAGCATGCCCGCACGTTTCTTCTCAAGGCCCCACCTGATGCCCGAACTTCACATTCGCCAAGCCACCGGCAAAGATCTCGATGCCATCGTCAAGCTGGAGAACCGGTGTTTTACCGAGGACCGGCTGTCCCGACGAAGCTTCCGCCGTTTCCTGGAGATGCCCAGGGACCGCCTGATCGTGGCCGAGTCAGATGGCGAACTGGTGGGGTATTGCCTGGTGCTCATGAGCGCCGCCACACGTCTTGCCCGGATTTACTCGATTGCCGTATCGCCGTCTGCCCGGGGCCAGGGTGTTGGCGAAACCCTGGTACGCGAAGCTGAAAAGGAAGCGGTAGACGCAGACCGGATTATCATGCGGCTTGAGGTCCGGGAGGACAACGCAGGTGCCATCAACCTCTACAAGCGGCTCGGTTACCGGCAGTTTGGCACCTACCGGGATTACTACGAGGATCACGGCAACGCGCTGCGGTTCGAGCGCCGCATTCTGTTCTATGAGCCATCGCGGGATTACCCGGCGGTGCCTTATTACCCTCAGACCACGGAATTTTCCTGTGGCCCGGCGGCATTGATCATGGCCATGGCATCCCTCGATGAACAGCAGCCTCTGACCACACTGGAGGAGCTGAAGATCTGGCGCGAGGCCACCACCATTTTCATGCTGGCTGGCCACGGCGGCTGCGGCCCCCATGGGCTGGCCCTCGCGGCCTGGAATCGGGGGTTTGCGGCCAGCGCCTGGATCAGCATGGAGGGCGCCCTGTTCAAGGATACGGTTCGCAATGAGGACAAGAAGCGCGTGCTGGAACTGGTGCACGAGGGCTTTCTGCACGACATTGGCCAAACGGGCATCAAGCTGCACCATGACCCGCTAACACTGGAGGCCATGGAGCAGGCCCTGCACGAGGGGCAGATTCCGGTGATCCTGATCAGTACCTGGCAGTTAAACCGCAGTCGGGTGCCCCATTGGGTGACGGTGTGTGCCATGGACGATCAGTTTGTGTATCTGCACGATCCGGAAATTGATGTTGAAGCCGGGGAGACGGTGGTCGACAAGCAGTATTTGCCGGTGGATAAGCGGGTGTTCAGTCAGATTTCGAAGTATGGGCGGAATCAGCCTTTGCAGGCTGCGGTGATTGTGGGGCCCAAGCGCTAGCCTGGTCCTCGGTTCTTAAACTTCGGGGGCTGCATGGGCCGGCGTATTCTTTGCCAGAAAACGCCCGTGAATACATCCATGTAGGGCTCGGTCGCGCCATCCCTGGCGCTCCACGTTTCTGGCAAAGAATACGCCGGCCCACGCGATGAAACCTCGCAGTGGTCGTCCAACAGAAACTAACCGGTTCGCAGCGCCGCTTCCTTGAGCTCTGCAATCTCATCTCGCAGTCGCGCTGCCGTCTCGAAATCCAGATCCGAGGCGGCCTTGTACATATCGTCTTCGAGCTTTGTGATTTCCTTGAGTACTTCTTCCGGCGATTTGTTGCCGGCCTTGGCACGGTATTGTTCGGCTTCCTCAGCCGCTTTCTGACCCGGACGCTCGGCCTTGCGTTTGCCGCGCCCGCCGCCACCGCTGGCGCCTTCCATGATGTCGGCGATTTTCTTATTCAGGCCCTGGGGCGTGATGCCGTGCTCTTCGTTGTGGGCCTGCTGCTTGGCGCGACGGCGTTCAGTTTCGTCGATGGCGCGCTGCATGGAGCCGGTGATCTGGTCGCCATAGAGGATAGCCTTGCCGTGGACGTTCCGGGCGGCCCGGCCGATGGTCTGGATGAGGGAGCGGTCGGAGCGCAGGAAGCCTTCTTTGTCGGCGTCCAGAATGGCCACCAGGGAAACTTCGGGCATGTCCAGGCCTTCCCGGAGCAGGTTGATGCCCACCAGCACGTCGAATTCACCGCGGCGCAGGTCGCGAATGATTTCAACCCTCTCCACCGTGTCGATGTCGGAGTGCAGGTAACGCACCTTAATGTCGTGCTCCATCAGGAAGTCGGTCAGGTCTTCCGCCATCCGTTTGGTCAGCGTGGTTACCAGCACCCGCTCCTGCACCTTCACGCGGGCATGTATTTCCGAGAGCAGGTCGTCCACCTGGGTGGAGGCGGGGCGTACTTCGATTTCCGGGTCCAGCAGGCCGGTGGGCCGAACCACCTGCTCCACTACCTGCCCCGCATGCTCTCCCTCGTATTTGCCCGGGGTGGCTGAGACGAAGATCATCTGGGGCGCGATGCGCTCCCATTCCTCGAACCGCATGGGCCGGTTGTCCAGCGCCGACGGCAGGCGGAAGCCGTACTCCACCAGGGTTTCCTTGCGCGAACGGTCGCCCTTGTACATGGCGCCGATCTGGGGAATGGTTACGTGGGACTCATCCACCACCAGCAACGCGTTGGGCGGAAGGTAATCAAACAGCGTGGGCGGCGCCTCGCCGGGGCGCCGGCCCGAGAGGTAGCGGGAGTAGTTCTCGATGCCGTTGCAGTAGCCCAGCTCCAGCATCATCTCGATGTCGTAGCGGGTGCGCTCCTCCAGCCTCTGGGCTTCCACCAGGCGATTGTTGTCGCGCAGTTGCTGCAGGCGCTCGTCCAGTTCCACCTTGATGTGCTCAACGGCGTCCAGCACGGTCTGGCGCGGGGTCACGTAGTGAGACTTCGGGTAGATGGTCACCCGGGGCACGCGGCGCAGCACCTCGCCGGTGAGTGGGTCGAAGTAGCTGAGGTTCTCCACTTCGTCATCGAACAGTTCAATCCGGATGGCCTCTTTTTCCGATTCCGCCGGGAATACGTCAATGACATCGCCGCGCACACGGTAATTGGCCCGGTGGAATTCGATGTCGTTGCGGGTGTACTGCAGCTCGGCCAGCCGGCGCAGGATAAAACGCTGGTCGATCTGGTCGCCACGGTCCAGGTGCAGCATCATCTTCAGGTAGGACTGGGGGTCGCCCAGACCATAAATAGACGAGACGGTTGCCACGATGATGGCGTCCGGCCGTTCCAGCAACGCTTTGGTGGCCGATAGCCGCATCTGTTCGATATGTTCGTTGATGGAGGCGTCTTTCTCGATGAAGGTATCGGAAGACGGCACATACGCCTCTGGCTGGTAGTAGTCGTAGTAAGAGACGAAGTACTCCACCGCGTTGTCCGGGAAAAACTCTCGGAATTCGCCGTAAAGCTGTGCGGCCAGGGTCTTGTTGTGGGCCATGATGATGGTAGGCCGCTGGATTTCCTGAACCACGTTGGCAATGGTGAAGGTTTTGCCGGAGCCGGTCACCCCAAGGAGGGTCTGGTGCGCAAGGCCGGAGTGGATGCCATCCACCAGGCCTTCGATAGCCTTGGGCTGGTCACCGGCGGGCTGGTACGGGGAATCAACCCTGAACACGCCTTCTCTGGCTGCAGTGGACTCTTTCTTGGCCATAATGGGCGGATAACCTCCGGATGTCTGGCACGTCCCGGCAAAACGGGCGTATACCTTCTAGAAATTTAGCGATATGCCGGCTTCATGATACCATCACTGCGATCGACGGCTGGGCCAAAACCAGCCAGTGCCAATCTGGCTCCGTTTCAAAGCCCGCCGGTCGCAGCCTAATCAGACGCAGCTTTAAGGAGCGCAAGTTTGGACCTTCAACTTTCCAGCCGAGTACAGGCGATCAAGCCTTCCCCTACCCTCGCAGTCACCAACAAAGCCGCCGAGTTGCGCGCGGCTGGCCAGGATATCATTGGCCTGGGTGCCGGCGAGCCGGACTTCGATACCCCCGATCACATCAAAAAGGCCGCCATTGAGGCCATCAACAACGGCCAGACCAAGTACACCGCCGTTGATGGTACGCCGGCCCTGAAGAAAGCGATTATTGCGAAGTTCAAGCGGGACAACGGACTGGAATACGAAGCCAACCAGATACTGGTTAGCAGTGGTGGCAAACAGAGCTTTTTCAACCTCGCCCTTGCCACATTGAACCCGGGCGACGAAGCCATCATCCCGGCCCCCTACTGGGTGTCGTACCCGGATATGGTGCTCGTGGCCGAAGGCAAGCCGGTGATCATCGAGACCGGCGCCGACACCCGATTCAAGATCACTCCGGAGCAGCTGGAAAACGCCATCACAGAGCGCACCCGTCTGTTCGTGATCAACAGCCCGTCCAACCCCAGCGG
Organism: Marinobacter sp.; assembly: GCF_041984545.1. Lineage (GTDB taxonomy): Bacteria > Pseudomonadota > Gammaproteobacteria > Pseudomonadales > Oleiphilaceae > Marinobacter. The sequence continues at coordinate 30,075 of NZ_JBHIXV010000039.1, forward strand.
TATGGCCTATACCCTGGAAGAGTTGAAGGCGATTGGCGAAGTGCTCAAGAAGCACCCCAATATCATGATCGCCACCGACGACATGTACGAACCGATCCTGTGGACCGGTAAGCCGTTCTGCAACATCCTGAACGCGACCCCGGAACTGTACGACCGCACCTTCGTGCTCAACGGCGTTTCCAAGGCCTACTCCATGACCGGCTGGCGTATCGGTTACGCGGCTGGCCCGGCCAGGATCATTGGCGCCATGAAGAAGATTCAATCCCAGAGCACCTCCAACCCGGCCTCCATCTCCCAGGCGGCTGCCCAGGCAGCCCTCGACGGCGACCAGGCCTGCGTTGGCGAGATGGTGAAGGCGTTCAAGGAACGCCACGACTGGCTGGTGGGTGCGCTGAACAAGCTGCCGGGCGTTGAGTGCCTGAACGGCGACGGAACCTTCTACGTGTTCCCGAGCTTCCAGGGTGCCATTGATGCCGACTCCAGCGTGAGCAATGACGTGGAGTTTGCCGAGAAGCTTCTCACCGACGCCGGCGTGGCGCTGGTACCCGGCTCGGCCTTTGGCTGCCCTGGCCACATGCGTCTGAGCTTTGCGACCAGCATGGAAAACCTGGAAAAGGCCATCGAGCGTCTGCAGAAAGCCCTGGGCTAAAAAGTTCGGAGGCAGGGGTTGACGGGGCGGTATAGCCAACTTAATATACGCGCCTCGTCACACGACGACGTTCCCCGATAGCTCAGTTGGTAGAGCAACGGACTGTTAATCCGTTTGTCGCTGG
>NZ_JBHIXV010000040.1:0-29616 GCF_041984545.1 Marinobacter sp.
GCCACTGTCACCCCGGAACACAATGCGGGTGTCAGGCCAGTACTGACGAATGAAGCGAACCAGAAGAGCCAGAATGGCCCAGCTGTGGCGACTGTCGCTTCGGTTGCTGGTGCGTAGGTAACTGACTAACAAGTGACGGCCACAGAACACATACAAGGGGAAGTAACAGTGGTGATCGTAGTAGGCATTGAAGAACTTGCCGGGCTGGTCGCCATGCACTGGCACATCGGTGCCATCAAAATCCAGCACGATCTCCTTCGGTGGTTCGTCATGCTGCTCAATGAAGTGATGCCAAAGCAGTTCATGGGCGTCGATCACCGACTGCCGGTCCACGCGCTGCTCCATCCGGCACAGAGTGGATTTGCCCGCCAGGATGGCATCCTCACCCATAGCGGTCTGAAGGGCCTGATCAAAACGGAGTGCCTCGTGATCGTTCAGGTCTTCGTACCCGGCCGCTACGCCGAACACCCGCTGTCGGGTCATGGTTTCCAGTTTGTGGCGAACCAATTCCGGGTTCCGCGGGTCATTGAGAGTTGAAGCCAGACGTTGAGTCAGACGGTGCTGTTTGTCGACTTCGCGAAGTAAAAGCAATCCGGCATCGGACGTGATGTGGCCGCCGGAAAAATCGGCTTCAATTTGACGGCGGGAAAGTGGCGAGAAGGTCAGTTTTTCAGGTACCATTTTGGATAGCGGCTGTTAGTGCTTGGTGGATTGGTTAGGTTCTTGAAATCATAGCACTTTCAGCCGCTTTCTTTTATCCCCTTATGAGAAATTCGGGTTAGGCATATTCTACCCCAATACTTTGGAGTAACGCTGAATATTGATCTGGATCTTTTTCTTCAATTTTTCGTAATATAAAACTCGCCGTTGTCTTCATCTCAGGAACATCAATGGGCAAAACACTTCTCTCAAAGACACCCGCCAAATGGGAGAATTCATTATTGATGCGATCAGTTAACGACGCAGCCAATGCATCATCACCGAAAAAGCGCGCCAATTTGTCATCTTTTTCTACTGCATTTGGGTACTTGTAGTACAAAAAGGCCTCTAGAAACTTCCGCGCATTGTTACCGAAGTTGTAGTAGCAATCATGATTCTCATCACCATCTACTTGGGCATGGGCACACTTATAAATTTGGTGAAACAGAAAATTGAACTCTGTGACGTAGTCCTTCAGGTATCGAGGCATCAGCGTAATATCACTGATTTGATCTGTTCGAGTAATCACAAAATATTGAGACTTATTTTTATTCAAAGCTCCGGGCAGTCGCTTCAGATACTTCAAAAAATCCAAGTTGTGGGTTGAAATAAATAACTGTTTAAAACGATCACGCTCTTTTATTTCACCACCATCTTTATATTTCTCTGGCGTTACAATCTCAGCATTAATAAGGCTATAAACGAAAAATATATGATTTGCATCCAAGCTGGAGATAGGGTCGTCGATCCAAATGATCGGCTGGTTGCCTTTAGTTTCTATGTCATCAAGTTTAGCCATGAAATAACAGAAGGCTATCAAACTACATTCGCCTTCACTTAAGTGGAATGCTTTTTTGTCATTTCTGGTTACCTCAAATCGGTACCCAGATGATGAATCCCCGGGGATCGCTTCAATAGCCTTGAGTGAAAGATTCTGATGGCCGAAGAAATTATTTAAATAATCATTTACACGGTCAGCGCCCTTGCTTTCATCTTTAAGCTGAGCCTTTAGTTCAGCTATTTTTTCTCGTTTTTTATCAACTTTTTCTTTTGCCGAGTTTCTAGCATCCTTCGCTAAGCCCATAGCCTCATTCAGTGACTCAATGGCTGTATTCTCTTCTTTATACTTTATATCGGTTATGAATGTAAAAACCTCATGGAGGCGTAAAGCTGCACGAGCTTCATATTGGTCAGAGCTTAGTGAAGCTGTAAGCTTGTTGGATTCGTTTCTGAGTTTCTCATACAAGTTCCTGACCGCATTCAAATCTTTTTCAACCGACTCAGGTGTATTGAATTCAAGAGGTGTAAAAACATCATCTCTTCGTCTTTCGATCTGTTCTTTTATCGAATCCAGTCTATCAATGTAAGACGTTGATAGGGTCGACCAGTGTTCTGTCAGCGAATCCAAGTCGGCTGTGTAGTTAGAGTAGAAATCCGAGTTTTTTACTTTCAGTAAATTAGGAACTCTGGATCGCTCACCTTCAATTGACCCAAGCAGGGTTTCCAGTGCTTGACGAAGTGCTTCAGACTCCTGATTAAAATGCTTATCCAGTTTCTGCCACAAATCTTCAGGTAGGTCGCTGCCGCAAAATGCGCACTTATCTCTTTTATGTTGATGGTGGCCCCGACCAGTCCGTACCCACGTTGCCAGAGCAGCATCGTTTAGCAACTCCTGAATTGGTTCAGATGCCTGAATCTTTTTTTCGATTAATTCTTCAGCCTTTGAAGCGATTACAGAGTATTGGAGATTGAAAGTCGTTGATTCAGGGATTTCCGGTTTGGGTTCTTCTCTGAGGAGGTCATGAAACTTGCCTACTTGCCCATCAGTAAGCGGAGAGTACGTGTCTTTGGTAACAGTCGAGATGTCTGTCTTTATTTTAGAAACATTGTAGTTGGCATCACCAAACGTTTTATTATGTTTGATTCCAGTGTCTGATTTATTGGCTTTATCACGTAATTTCCCTTCCAATTCTGACGACTTGTCGCCATGGTCTTTTCGGGCTTTTTTGAAACTCTCCTCAGCACCGAGCAACTCTCCAATGAGTCCAGACTTGATCTCTTCGTTGCCAAGTTCGGTTTCATGTCTCTCGATTTCTTCCTCAAGCTTTGTATTGTCTTCCCCTAATATAGCGAAGGAATTGATGGTCTGTTCATCATCAACAATGAAACGCAGATTGTCCCGGACAAAGTCCTCATTGAATACCCGAACGACTTGACCATGATTACTTAGTGAATTTTGCGTTGCAGTGCTACCACCATCAAAAGACACCCGAAACTCGGGCGAACTATATTTCTCTGAGATGTAACCAGTTTCTAAAGCTCGAATGATTCGAGAAAGCGTTGTTTTTCCAGAGTAATTGCGTCCATACAGGATATTTAGGCTTTTAAATTCTGCGATATTATTCCCTGTATCTCGCACGGATGATGACCATTGAAAATCATCGTAGACAGCCACACCTTTTATTGAGTCTATTTTTTTAATGTGTCCGCTCATGCATATCCTTTTTGAAGATGCCTAACAGCTAATTCAACGAAAAATGACGTACATCCCGCATGCGTATATCCCTCGACGGGAAAAGGCATAAAACACCCTTTTTACAACTGATTATCAGAGACTTACGAGTTCATCTCTGGAAACTTTGCATCGAGATATTCGTAGATTGTCGATTTTGCGCCATTTCAATGTCCGATTCTCCAAGATTACCCCGTATCACTATTTCATAAATCTCATAGGCTTGTAAGCCCTGTAGAATTCAGTCGCCGAAGTTTTGCGACAACTGTCGCTGATCTCCGCAAGTCAGGGAGGCTCACAAACAGGCACCGAGGGCTAGATCTGAATGTCCGCTTTTGTTTAGCTGAGTTCAGGGGATGCACGGTCGCAAAGCGAACATTCAGGAGGTTCGATCAATGCCCTTGAAATGGCCTCCGTTCGAGGCTGGGGTGTGTCATGCATACCGGGGGAAGTCCATTGTAGAGGTACAGATGGCCAATAAAAGCATGGCACAGCGCCACAGAATGACCAACTGTACTGCACAAAACCCTCGTCACTGGCGGCTTTCAAGTCAGCATGAACGGAGGGCGGATTTCGCGGCCGTCATAGCATTCATTGCCGCCGGAATTCCGGCATACACAGAAACCTGTAGAACTATCTCAACCAGCTCCTCACGACACACTCCTGTATTAAGTGCTGCTCGCATATGAAATTCGAGCTGAGATTGCGCCGTTCCCATTGCAGCAAGCATGGCCACAGTAAGCATTTCGCGTGTTCGTAGCTCAATTCCGTCTCTCGAAACCACATCGTGGAATGCAAAACCAAGTAGTATCTCAAGCGCTTCGGGATGAAACTCATCAATATTTTGGGAAACACGCGCCGGCGCTCCGGATTCCAGTAATTCCAGCAGATCCAGAGCTTTCTTTCGACGATCAGAGTTCTCATTGTTCATGCGTTGACTCCTTTCATTCCCTCAGGCGTGTATCTTTCACCAATCACCGATAGACGAGCAGTGGACGCTTCAAGCTCTTCTTGTTCTTCCGAAGTGAGATCGATGGTTGCAGCTGCCGCATTCTCTTCAAGATAGCGCAGTTGTTTCGTGCCAGGAATTGGCACGATGTCCGGCCCTTTCGATAAAAGCCAGGCCAGGCATAGCTGAGCTGAACTACAGCCTTTTCGTTCAGCCATTCTCGCTATGGTCTCCGCGATCCGACTATTCGCTTTGATGGCATCCGACTCAAACCTGGGCAGATTGTTTCTAATATCCTCAGCACTGAAGTCTTGCGTGCTTTGGAAACGCCCCGTCAGAAATCCACGCCCCAGCGGGGAATAGGGCACAAAACCAACGCCCAATTCGCGGCAGGTTGGGAGCACATCTCGCTCTACATCACGTGTCCAGAGTGAGTACTCGGTCTGCACCGCCGTAATTGGGTGCACTGTATGAGCCCGACGCAGTGTTTCAGCGCTGACTTCACACAATCCAATTCGGGCAATTTTTCCCTCCTTGACGAGCCTGGAAATGCCTTCAATGGTTTCTTCAATCGGCTGTTCAGGGTTGACCCGGTGAACGTAGTAGAGATCGATTTGCTCAACGCCCAGCCGACGCAACGACGCCTCACAAGCCTCTTTGGCATAAGCGGCGGAGTTGTTCAGGCTTCGTGAGTATTCGCCGGGATTGCGAACGATGCCAAACTTGGTGGCTATCTTGAGGTTCGGCTTTTGATCCGCGAGGAATCGACCGATGAGTTCTTCATTATGATGCGGCCCATACATATCGGCGGTGTCGAGAAAGTTGATACCTAGCTCGACTGCGCGCGCCAAGACGCGCAGGGACTCGGAATCCTCTCTGGGGCCGTAGAATTCGCTCATTCCCATGCATCCCAGACCGATAGCTGAAGTAAGAAAGTCTGCTCCTAGTGTTCGCTGTTGCATTGGATGTCTCCTTGCTTTGAAAGAAAACAGAGTGTCATTATCCGTTTATGGAAAAAAGAGCAGATAATGGAAACCTGGTTTCTGAAAACGGAAAACAAGCCGAGTACCAAGAGTGGGTCTGGGATGATACCCGTGCGTTTCTGGCCGTTGCGCGTCGGGGAACGCTGAGTGGGGCTGCCTTAGACCTTAACCTTGGCATTGCAACGCTATCACGTCGGATTGAGCGGCTTGAAAAAGCGCTAGGAATGCCACTATTTATCCGGCAGCAGTCAGGCTATCTGCTGACCGAAGAGGGCGCCGGCATGGTCGATAGAGCCGAGGCGATGGAGACAGCTGCAGCCGCTTTTTCTTACGGAAATTCAGGCCAGGCGCAGCCAACTGGCAAAGTACGACTAGCCACTGCCGAAAACCTCGCGAATGAGCTGATTGTGCCAGCTCTGCCGGCGTTTCATGAGCAATATCCCGGTGTCACAATTGAATTAATAACGGATATCCACACTCTCAACTTGCACCGTCGCGATGCGGATCTTGCTTTAAGAATGGTGAGACCAGAACGCGGCAACGTGACACTGCGCCGTCTTGGCATTTTAGGATATGGCCTATATCGGGGGCCCGGTTATTCGCCCAAGGCGAGCTCTGACCCCGATTCTGCCCCCTTTGATGGGGCTGATTTCATTACCTGGAATGATAGGCAGGCTGATCTTCCTGCGGCACAATGGGTCGAAAGGATTCTGCGCGGGCGCGAGCCTGTGATGACTACCACTTCTCTTGCTTCGCAGATATCAGCCACAAAGGCAGGTTTAGGATTAGCGGTATTGCCCCACTTAGTTGCTACCAATGCTGGCTTGATCTGCGAACAATCTGACCTTGGAATCGACCAACCAATTTATCTGGTTATACAGTCGGACTTGACCAAATCTAGAAGAATACGAGCGGTCGCAGATTTTCTTGTTCACCTCGTAGAGCAAAATGCCCACCGTTTAAGCAATTACTAGAACTCAAAGCCGGTCGTAGCTACCCACAGTCGGGTAATGGGTCCACCTGTAAGCATCTCTGTTTCAGTTGCACTGCTAATTCGAGCTCTTCGCTGGGGTCGCAAAGCGGACATTCACAATCCAAGAATTCATCGCGCTTTGTCAGGTCAGTTACTTGATGTTGTGTTCTTCTGACCACACCCGCAACTCATCCAGAATCTTCAATGCGCTGCGCCCAAAGTCCGTCAGCTCGTAGGTCACCGCCACTGGCCGGTCGTTGATCACTTTCCGCACCACCATCTTTCGGGCCTCCAACTCCTTCAGCCGTTGATCAATCATTTTCTTGCTGGCGCCGCCGAGCATGCGAGCCAGATCATTGAAGCGCACAGGGCCGTCTTTCAGGTGAAAGATGATCGAACCCGTCCACTTGCCTCCGATGATGCGCATGCCGCGCTCAATGGCGCAGGGTTCGAGGCAGACATTGATCGCGGTTTTTCGGCCTTGAGCGTCTGTTTCCACATGGCTTCCCATGATTACACCTTCAATAAAAAGCAGGTTACTAAAAGTATACTAATTGATCACAGAATACAGGTCACCATAGTATACCTGCAACGAACAAGTAACCTACCAACTGATCAGATCGGAGGCCCAATGAGCAACATCCTCATCATTAATGCCCATCACCACTACCCCTTTGCCGAGGGCAAACTCAACGGCACCCTGGTGCAGATGGCCGACGAACTGCTGACAGCCAAGGGTCATCAGACTCGAATCGTGGAGGTGGACAAAGGCTGGGAAGTGGACCAAGAACTGGAAAACCACCAATGGGCAGACATCGTGATTTTGCAGACCCCGGTCAACTGGATGGGAGTGCCCTGGACGTTCAAGAAATACATGGACGAGGTGTACACCGCAGGCATGGGTGGTGCCCTGTGCAACGGCGATGGCCGCACAGAAGATGCGCCCAAGGCGAATTACGGCACAGGCGGCACGCTGGCGGGTAAAAAGTATTTAATCTCGCTGACCTTCAACGCACCAAAGGAAGCTTTCGACGATCCGAACGAATACCTGTTCCGGGGCAAAAGCGTGGACGACCTGCTGTTCCCCATGCACATGAACTTCCGATTCTTTGCCATGGAACCGCTGGAAACCTTCGCCTGCTACGACGTGATGAAAAACCCGCAGGTAGAAAACGACTTTCAGCGTTTTTCCCAACACCTCGAAGCCCACATTCCGGGATAAGTCAGGGGCCGATAATGCCACTCAAAACACACCCGAGACTGCTGCTGTTAGCAACGCTCGTGTCAGTGATCGGTTTAGTTACCGCAGAGGAGGAGCCTCATCAGGCTGCCCATATCGCATCGCCCGACTATTACACCGCGTTAAAGGAAAACGATCAGGTTCTGGTGCTGAAAATGGTGCTGGAGCCCGGTGAATCCGACGCCATGCATCGGCACCACGATGAGACCGTATATTTCCAACAGGGCGGCCAATTGAGCATTGAAACTGTCAACGGCGATACCTTGGAGGCCGAAGTGCCAGACGGCCATGTCATTTGGCACGAGGCCTGGACCCAACGGGTCACAAACGTTGGCGACAACACGGTGATTGCGATCATCGTGGAAAACAAACCGTGAGGAAAACCATGACAGAGCAACACGCCGTCCACTGCGATTGCGGCGCGGTGGAAGTCACCATGACCGGCACTCCCAAAGTTCACGGTTACTGCCACTGCGAAGACTGCCGGGACCTGCTTCAGGTACCCTACCACTCTGTTTTGGCGTGGGAGGCAGAGCAGGTGGAGATTACCCGGGGGGCGAAATCGGTGAAAACCTTTCAGCACCCCACCAAACGCATGACGCGGGTGTTTTGCAGCGATTGCGGAGAAGTGCTGTACAACACCAACGCCATGGGCTGGAAGCTGATCTCACAACTGTTGGTGCTGAAAACTCACGACCATACCCTTCCGGAGAGCTACCAGCCCAGCAGTCATTTCTTCTACGATCGCAGAATCATCAACATTGATGATCCGCTGCCGAAGCGATGAAAACGGGGTATTCCAGCCAACCATGTCGGGTTAAAGGATAATCGGAGAACAGCCTACCGAGATGCACACAGGCGGCTGGATTTCGGGCAGCCTTTCAAGCTCTGAACGTTCGCTTTTGTTTAGCTCGGAACGGTCGCATAGCAGACATTGAGATGATGAGATAACGCCTGTGAGCACGCTCTTGTCGCGTGGATTGCATTGCCATCCCAGCTGAACCAGCATATACCAATTATTGGTACGGGTGAGGTGGCACCATGCAAAAGAACACCAGCATCACTCTGGGTCAACATTTTGATGCGTTCATTGCAGAACAGCTCAAAAGTGGCCGATACAGCTCAACCAGCGAGGTAGTTCGTGCAGCGTTACGCCTGCTTGAAGAGTCTGAAACACGTCTGACCGCACTTCGTAAGCTGCTCAAGGACGGCGAGGACAGTGGTTTTGAAGACTACTCCTATGACTCGTTTATTCGTGAACTGGATAACGAAGGGCGCTGATGCCACATTTCAGGCCTCCCAGAAAGGCGACACCTGACTCACAACCCCAATAACAGCCAAATTTTCGTGGCTTTGTCTGTAGTTCAGCGGCAGCCTCAGACAGAGGCGCCGCTGGTCATTAATCACCTGCGACACCCAGGCTCCAGAGCCCAGAGCTCAACGCCGATTCGATTCGATCAGCACGTGAGTGTCGTGAATAATGCGGCCAATGCGGGCCTCGGGCGGCAGGTTGTCGCCGTAGCCCAGCCGGATTCGGTAATGACCGCCCGGGTGCTTGTAGCCGTAACGGTGCCGGTCGTACCGATCGTGCCGGTCCCGATGCCCGTGCCACTCCCTCCTGTCGTCCCGTTTGCGGTAGCCGCCATGATGCTTGCGGTGCCCGTGCTTCCATTTGTGGTGGCGGTCATGGCCTCGCCGGTGGTCGTAACGGTCGCGGGAATCGCCGCGGTAATGGGCCGGCAGCAGGTGTTTCTGGTGGCCAGGTGGCACCGCCAACCCCTGCCCGCCGGGGTTCTGCCAGCCAACACTGCGCCGCTCATCGGCCATGGTGGGGGCAGACAGCGTCAGCAACGCGGTGACCAGGCTTCCAATCAGTAATCGCTTCATGATTATCCTCCGGTTTTTCCAGGGACAGAGTCCGCATCCGGTCCCATGCCGAATGCCTCTTGAGCCAGATTATCGAACCGGCGGCGGTTGTCAGCGCCCGGGGCGCGGCTTTGCAGGATTTTTACGTGGGACGGGGCCAGCTTGACGTTCAGCTGTCGCCGGAGTGGGCAGATCGCAGATGCGCTTCCAGGGCAAAGGTGTGGGGGCAGTCGGCACCGAGGGCTCGGAGGGAGTCGGCTAGGCGCAGCAGGTACTCGGCGTTGGGGCCGCTCGGCCCCGAGGCCGCGGCAATCTGGCGGGCAATGTCGGCGTCCGGGGCGTGGCCCAGAAACGCTTCGTTATCCTCGGTGGCAATGTACACCAGGCCCTCGGCGTGGCTGCCATCGTCGAAGGTGAGCGTGGTGCTCAGGCGCAGGTAACCGTTTTTCTCTCGCACATCCAGGTGCTCAAACACATTGGGCGACACCCGGAAGGCCATGCCCTTGCACACCGCGCCCGGTTTTTCGATCAGGGTGACCACCCGACCTGGCTGCTCCGGCGTGCCCCGATGATCGTGGGAACCCTGCCAGAAGCGCCGCTCCCAGCCACGAATGGACGCCGGGCGCTGCTCCAGGAACGGAAAATCCACCTTGTAGATCAGCGAGCCGTAGCCGAACAGCCACACCGACTCCACGCCGGCGAAATTGTAGCGGTTGCGGTTGTGTTCAATGGTGTTTGCGGACATCACATTCTCTGCACGGAACCCGGACAGGCCTACTTTAGGTGGAGGCAATAAAGCCGGCAATGCCGGTCAGCACGATTTCCGCCGCCATGGCGGAGAGGATCAGGCCGCTGATCTTGGAGAGAATGTTCAGCCCGGTCTTGCCCAGCGCCCGCTCCAGGTAGCCGGACAAGTGCAGCAGAACCGCCAGGATCAACAGGCCGGAGACCAGGCCCAGCAGGCCACCGGTTACCTCGGCAAAGGACTTGAGCTCGGCGCCGTAGACCAGAATCGCACCGATAGTGGCCGGGCCAATCATCACCGGAATGGCCAGGGGCACCACGGCGATGTCGTCACGATCCTCCTCGGGCAGGCCGGTGGCGTGGTTGCGGGTGCCGCTGGTGACCAGGCTGATGGCGGTGAGGAACAGCAGGCTGCCGGCACCGATCCGGAAGGAGTTGAGAGTAATGCCGATGGCACTGAACAGCAGCGGCCCGGCGAAGAACAGCACCAGGCCAAGCACGAAGGCGGACACGCAGGCCCGACGGATGATCGACGACTTCTCCGGCGCGGGCAGGCCCCGGGTCAACGCCAGGAACATGGTGACCACGAAGAACGGGGCCAACAGAAACAGGAAGCGGATGGTGCTGCTGAGGTAGGTGGAGAAAAACGTGTCAATCATTCCGGGTGGTCCAGGGTTTCACAAAAGCCCGCAAGCATAGCCTGCCGCCGACCGGTTTGCCGTAAGGAAGACAACCTATGACTGGCTCGCGCAGGCCCTGCCCCCGCGATGCCGTTGCCGTTACGCCGCCGGAGTAACGTAACTGAAACGCCGGCGATACTGCTCCATGGTACAGCCTACGGTGCGCTTGAACAGCCGCCGGAAGGAACTGGCGTCCTCATACCCCACGCCCCAGATAATCCGGGCGGTCTGCTCCCGGCTCGATTCCAGCCGGTGCTTGGCCGCCTCGATCCGCAGGTGCTGGAGGTAGCCGATGGGTGTCTCACCGGTGGCCTCCTTGAACCGCCGCTTGAAGGTTCGGGTGCCCAGGCCGGCCACGGCGGCGACATCGTCGATGCTGACCGGTTCTGCGAAGTGCTGCTCAAGCCAGGCCTGGGCCCGGCGAATGGCGTCATCACTGTGGGCCTTCTGGCTGTAGAAGGCCATATAGGGCGTCTGTTCCACACGACGACCGTCCAGCACCAGCATCTTGCTGCAGGCCAGTGCCACCGACGGCGAGGCAAACCGCTCGACCAGATAGAGGCAAAGATCGACAAACGCCGTTGCACCGCCCGCGCAGATGATCTGGCCGCTGTCTACCAGCAACTGGTCCTCCTCCAGGCGGATATGCGGGTAACGGGCCCGGAACAGGTGCGCCGCCCGCCAGTGCGTGGTGGCCACCCGATCATCGAGCAGGCCCGCGTCGGCGAGCACAAAACTGCCGGTGCAGACACTGGCCAGTACCACGCCCCGGTCAAAGGCCTGGTGCAGCCAGCCATGAAGCGGAATCGCCGGTGCCAGCGTGCGGTCGAGCGCAGCGAGGCTGACGGCCGCCTCCACCGAGGACCCCACCACTATCAGGTCCGGCTGGAACTCAGCGCGCGGGACGGTGGGCGTCACCACGGCGCCGCTGTAGCCCCGCACCGGCTGGTCATCCACGGTCACCACCTGGGCGTTGAACGGCGCTGAATCCCGGGAACCGGGTACCTGCGCGCAGTAGTTGGCCACGGTGAAGAAATCCATCACACCGTGCACCCCCGAGGCGTGACAGTTGGGCAAGGCAACAACGGCAACGTTCATCATGGCAATGGCCCTTTTCGCACTTTATATGTCAAATATGACACTCCTTCTTGACAGTGACAAGCCCTAACCTGAAACGGTCAATCACCACACCAGGACAAGGAGGTGTGCCATGACTTCGAAACTGAACGTGCAATCCCCGGTTATCGCTCCCGCCGCACAGGTGAAGGGACGCCGCAATCGGGTGTTATCCACCACACAGCTGGCCCTGCGCCTTTATGGTCGGCTGTCGCCGGTGAAAGCGGGTCGTTTGGTGCACCGGATGGCCTTCCGGCCCTCCCGGCTGCCCGCACCGGGCCGCTATGAACACCTGTTCGACACCGCCGACAGCTATACCCAGTTGCAGCACGGTACCCGCACCATCCCGGTGTACACCTGGGGCCAGGGGCCGACTATTCTCGGCGTGCACGGCTGGTCCGGCGCGGGCATACAGTTCGGCGCCTGGGTGGCACCACTGGTAGCGGCGGGTTATCGCGTGGTGCTCTACGATGCGCCGGCCCATGGCCGCGCCCAGGGCGAGAGTACCGATCTATTCGAGATGGCGGATGTCCTGCGTAGCGTGGCCGCCAGCGTTGGTGGCGTGCACGGCGTGATGGCCCATTCCATGGGTGCACTGGCGGCTGCCAGGGCCATTCAGGACGGGCTGGATGCGGAGTATCTGGCGCTACTGGCGCCACCGTCCGGACTGCGCGGGGTCATGCACAGCCTGGGACGGCAGCTGGCCCTGAGCCCGGAGGTGCTGGCTGTTCATCTGCAACTGATGGAGGAGCGGTTCGGGGCAAGCGTTTGGCAACAATTCGACCTGCAGGCCCTTGCCCGATCCCTGACCCAGAGAGGTCTGATTGTCATCGACCATGACGACGCGTCGATCGCACCGGAGGAGAGCGAGCGGGTGGCGGCGCAATGGCAGAACGCGGGACTGCTTCGCACCAGCGGCCTGGGCCATCACCGCATTCTGTGGAGCCCGCTGGTAATCGACCGGGTGCTGACCGATCTGGGCGCGCCCTCAGAGCGCCAGCGCGGTCAGGACGAAAGCTCCTCCAAGAAGGTATCGCCCTCGGTGTAGAGCGATCCGAACTCTGCCTCCGGTACCACGGTGACGGCGATCTCCGGCTCGTGTTCGCCGCCGCCCAGAAGCACCCCTCGCAAGGGGGTAACGTCGGAGAAATCCCGGCCCCAGCCAAGGGTGATGTGCTCCAGATCCGGCCGCACCGCGTTGGTGGGGTCCAGCTCCAGCCAACCAAATCCCGGCACGAACAGTGCCACCCAGGCGTGGGTGGCATCGGCCCCCACCAGCCGTTCCTTGCCCGCCGGTGGATGGGTGAGGATATAACCGCTGATGTAGCGGGCCGACAGCCCCAGTGACCGCAGACAGGCGATCATGATCTGGGAGAAGTCCTGGCACACCCCCCGCCGGGCTTTGAACGCCTGCTCCACCGGCGTCGAGGTCTCGGTGGCGGTGGGGTCGAAGCTGAAATCCCGGTGGATCATCCGCATCAGTTCGTCGGCGGCCTCCACCAGCGGCCGGTCCGGCCGGAAAGCGGCGCTGGCGTAGGCCGCGTACTGGGAATCAATCGGAACGTTGGGCGAGACAAACCGGAACGCCGCCGCCTCCAGAAACTCGGGGGTGAAGGGTCGGTCTGCCCGGTAGCGGAGGGCATCGCGCACCGCCTCCCAGGTGACTTTCAGCGCCTCGCCGGCCGGTTTCGGGCGAGCCCGCAACTCCACCCAGAACTCACTGATGATTTCCAGGTACTCGTGTTCTTCGGTGAAATGAATGGCGGTGATCCGGTTGCCGAAGCTGTCGAGGAAGGAGCGCCGCACCGAAGGGTCGGGATCGATGGCCAGATGGTGTTCCAGATTGCGCTGCCAGGGCATTGGTCGGGGCGTCAGCCGCAGCAGGTGGTGAGATTCGCCCACCACCTGGTCGTACCGGTACAGGGTCTCATGGCGCACATGGTAGCGAACGAACGTCATGGCTGAGGCCTCAATCCGGTGTCACGGACCGGTTCGAATACCGGGTATGGATGAAATACTGGCGCTGGATTTCATCGGATACACGATAGACCTCGTCACGCACCGCGTAAAGCGTTTCGGCGAGCGCCTCACAGGCCCTGTCCGGCCGCTTGCGCTCGAACTCGTGAAGGTCCACCGCCCGCAACCGTTGCAGGCAGTCGCCGAGGTCCGGCGGGAACAGCTGACCCGTCTTCCGGCCCATTTCGGGCAAATCCTTCTGCAGCTGCCGCACCTGGAACATCACCGAATGAGGGTTGCTGGCGTCCATCACCAGGGTATGCAGAACCCCCAGGAGTTCCGGCGTGCGACGGTACCGGGTGCGGTAGGTCACCTCGGAGTTGGCCACTTCCAGCAGCCATTCCAGCATGGCGTTCCGGCTGAAGCGGTCACTGAACAGCGGCACGCAGATCAGCGTACACAGGTTGGCCAGGCGCTCGAGACGACGGCCGATCACCAGGAATCCCCAGCTGGTGTCGCGGGTGATGTCGTCCATGGCAAAGCCGGCCAGTGAAATGCAATCCAGCAGCACCAGATTCAGGGCCCGAACCGCCTGGTCCGGCGTTCTCGGCGCCGGTGTCAGGGGCCGGCCAACCCGGTTCAGGGTGTGCCAGTTGTCGGCCGACAGCCGGTCCCGCACCTGGCTGGCGTTGAACAGCAGGCCCTGCAGAATGGAGGCGATGGAACCGGGCAGCTTGAGATCGCTGACGGCCCGAAGCAGCGCTTTGGGCAACGGTTCCGGCTCGGCGTCCTCGTCTGGTTCCAGCAGGGTGCCAAACTGGATGGCCGCCTGCTGCAGTCCCAGCAGCGCTTCCTCGCCGGCCTGGTCGTGGCCGGACAGCCGGTTGAACGCGGCCCTGAGCAGGCGGGCGGTGCCCTCGGCCCGCTCCGAATGCCGGCCCATCCAGAACAGGTTCTCGCCCACCCGTGAGGGGGTATCCCGTTCGCCATCAAGCAGGTCTGATACCTGCAACCGCTTCTTGAGCAGCGAGGTGGAACTGGCGGTACCCCGGGCCTGCACCCAGGTGTCCTTCGACAACCCGCCCCGCTGCATGGAAATAACCTCCACCCCTTCATCGGCGGCAACCCGGGTCAGGCCACCAGGCATTACCTGCCAGCCGCCAGGGGTGGCGGCGGCGAACAGTCGCAGGCCGATGGATCGGGTGGCCAGCGGCCGATCCGGCTGGCCGCGCCATACCGGCGCCTGGGAGAGATGCACCAGTTCCTGGCCCACGAACGCGTGGGGATGGGCGTGCATTTTCCGGATCAGGGCATCCCGGTCGGCGCCTTTGAGCTTGTAGCCAAACACCGGCTCCATGCGCATGCTGCCAAAGGCGGGTTTCACCACCAGCTCATCCAGGTGCTCAATCACGTAATCCAGGGCCGGCTTCTCGCCACACCACCAGGAAGCCACCGACGGCATGGCCAGGGGCTCACCCAGCAGTTTCTTGGAAATCTCCGGCAGAAAGCCAAACAGCGCGGCGCTTTCCAGCACGCCGGAGCCCAGGGCATTGGCCATCAGCACCTTGCCCGCCCGGACGGCCCCGAGCAGGCCGGGAATGCCCAGCACCGAGTCGGCCCGCAGTTCCAGCGGGTCACAGAAGCCGTCGTCGAGCCGGCGGTAGATGGCGTGCACTCGCCGCAGTCCCTGGAGGGTTTTCAGGTAGACGGTGTCGTCGCGCACGGTCAGGTCTTGGCCCTCCACCAGCGGCAGGCCGAGATAGCGGGCCAGGAACACATGTTCGAAGTAGGTTTCGTTGAACCGGCCCGGCGTCAGCAACACGCACAGGGGCCGTTCGTCGCCCGCCGGCGACATAGTGGCCAGGCCATTCTGGAAGGCCTGGAAAAAGGAGGCGAGGTTGGTAGCTGGCAGGTTGTGGAAGGGCGCCGGAAACGCCCGGGAGATCACCAGCCGGTTCTGCAGCGCATAGCCCGCCCCTGAAGGCGCCTGGGTGCGATCGGCCATCACCCACCAACTGCCATCCGGTGCCCGGCCAAGATCAAGTGCATACAGATGCAGGAACCGGCCGCCAGCGGGGCGAATGCCCTGGCACGGCCACTGGAAGCCCGACTGGCCGTAGACCAGGGCGGGGGGCAGCAGGCCCTCTTTCAGCAGCGACTGGTTTCCGTACAGATCAGCAAGAACCCGATCCAGCAACTCGGCACGCTGGGCCACCGCCCGGGACAGGCCGTGCCATTCATCCGCACCGAGCACCAGGGGCAGCAGGTCCACTTCCCAGGGCCGGGTGACACCACGGGGATCCTCGTAGACGTTGTAGGTAACGCCGTCTTCGGCAATGGCCGTGGACACCGTCTGGGCCCTCTGGTTGAGGCCCTCGAGCGACTCGCCGTTCAGTTGCTGCAAAAGCGGACGCCAGTGGCTGCCGGGGCCGCCCCGGGAGCCCAGTTCATCAAACCGGTCGGGCACCGGGTGATACTGGTGGAGGATGTCCGTTACTGCGCGCTGCTTGGCCACCTTGAGGTCGGGCTCCGTTGGTTCAGTGAGCTAGAAGCATAGCCGCTTTGCCACCCGTGGAGCCAGCACCTCAGTATCCGCACAATCCTCCCCCCGATTCACTCCCCGTTGTGATAGCGCAGGTCCAGGGTAAACGGAAACTCCCGGTGCTCCGGGACCGGCCGCCGGGGCTGCCGGCCGTCACTGTGGCCGATCCGGAAGAAGCGGGCCATGCGACGGCCTTCCGCCTCGAAGGAGTTCACCGGCAGGGTCTCGAAGTTCCGGCCGCCCGGATGGGTAACGTGGTACTGACATCCCCCCAGGCTGTGCTCGTTCCAGGTATCCACCAGATCAAAGACGAGGGGCCCATCCACGCCGATAGTGGGGTGCATGCACTGGGGCGGCTGCCAGGCCCGGTAACGTACGCCGGCCACGAATTCGCCCACCTTGCCCGTGGGCTGCAGCGGCAGCGGTACCTGGTTGCAGGTCACCTGGTAGCGGTCTGGCGCGGCGCCCCGAACCTTCACCTGCAGGCGCTCCAGTGACGAATCCACGTAGCGCGCAGTGCCGCCAATGGCGCCGTGTTCGCCGGTCACATGCCAGGGCTCGAGGGCGGTGCGCAGCTCCAGGGCAATGCCCTGCACCGCGTAGTCCCCGATCCTTGGGAACCGGAATTCAAAGTGCGGCGCAAACCACTCGCGCTCCAGCGGGTAACCCCGGCCCTGCATGTCGGCAATCACATCCTCGAAATCCTGCCAGACGTAATGGGGCAGCAGGAACCGGTCGTGCAGCTCGGTGCCCCAGCGCACCAGCCGCGAGGGCCGGTACGGCTCTTCCCAGAAGCGGGCCACCAGAGCCCGCAGCAGCAGTTGCTGGGTCAGGCTCATGCGAGCATGGGGGGGCATCTCGAAAGCCCGCAATTCCAGCAGCCCGTGGCGCCCGCCCGGGCCATCGGGCGAATACAGCTTGTCGATACAGAACTCGGCCCGGTGGGTGTTGCCGGTCACATCCGTGAGCAGATCCCGCAGCAGGCGATCCACCATCCAGGGCGCCACTTTCTTGCCGATGGGACAGACCCGGTCCATTTCCTGGAAGGCCAGTTCCAGCTCGAACACATGGTCGTTGCGGGCCTCATCAATGCGGGGCGCCTGGGAACTGGGCCCGATGAACAGCCCGGAGAACAGATAGGACAGGCTCGGGTGGTTGTGCCAGTAACTGACCAGACTGCGCAACAGGTCCGGCCGACGCAGGAAGGGTGAATCCTCGGCGGAGCGCGAACCAAGCACGAAGTGGTTGCCACCGCCGGTGCCCGTGTGCCGGCCATCGAGCATGAACTTCTCACTGGTCAGGCGGCATTCGTAGGCATCGGCATAGAGCGACTCGGTCTGCTCCACCAGCTCATCCCAGGTGTCCACCGGCTGCACGTTGACCTCGATCACCCCCGGGTCCGGCGTTACCCGGAAGTGGTTCAGGCGGCGATCCGTGGGCGGCTCGTAGCCTTCCAGAAGCACCGGCTGCGCCAGTTCGGCGGCGGTTTTCTCGATGGCGGCCACCAGCGCCAGGTAGGGCTCCAGATCCGCCAGCGGCGGCATGAAAATCCGCAGAATGCCGTCCCTGGGTTCCACGCACAGGGCGGTACGCACAATGTCGGTGGCCGATTCGCCTTTTTTCGGCTCAGCTGCCGCCATCTCGACATCGCCCGAGCGTCCGCGCAGGTTCCACTGCAGGATGTCCTCGTTGCGCGGCAATGACCCACGCGGCGCGAAGGGATCCGGCTCGTGGATCCACGGATAGTCGGCCTCGGCCACCCAGGGCTGGCTGTCCAGGGGCAGGCGGTAGCCCATGGGGGAGCCGCCGGGAATCAGATAGCAACGCTCGCTGCGCAGGAACCAGGGGCCGGTCTGCCAGTTGTCGTTATCTTCGCCGCGCTTGAGCGGCAGTACATAACCCACCGGTTGGTCCAGCCCGCGACTGAAGATCTGCTGCAGCTGCTTGCGCTCCAGGGCGTTATCCAGCTTGGAATCAAAGGGATCCACGTTCACCGGCAGCCGCCGCTCCCGCCAGAGGTAATAGAAGGCGTCCTCGAACGCGGGAAACACCTGCCCGGCGTCCACCCCCAGTTGCCGTGTCAGCGCTTCGACAAACTGCCGGGCCGATTCCGCCGTGGCCCGGCCGGGCTTGCGTTCGTCCGCCAGCCAGCGTTCGTCCTGCCAGATGGCCTCGCCGTCCCGGCGCCAGAAGCAGTTCAGGGACCAGCGCGGCAGGGGCTCGCCGGGGTACCACTTGCCCTGCCCGAAATGCACCAGCCCGCCGGCGCCGTAGCGGTTGCGCATGCGGTGGTACAGGTCGATGGCCTTCAGGCGTTTGGTGGGGCCCATGGCCTCGGTGTTCCACTCGGGCTCGTCGCGGTCGTGGTTGGCCACAAAGGTGGGCTCACCGCCCTGGGTCAGGCGCACATCCAGTTCCCGCAGGCGGCTGTCCACCTGATGGCCGAGCGCCACCACCTGCTGCCACTGCTCCTCGGTGTAGGGCTTGGTGACCCGGGGGGCTTCCCAGATGCGCTCCACGCTCATCCGGTGCTCGAATTCCACCTCGCAGTCTTCCACCATGCCGGTGATGGGCGCCGCGGAGGACGGCTCGGGGCTGCAGGCCAGGGGAATGTGCCCCTCCCCGGCGAACAGGCCGGAGGTGGGGTCCAGGCCCACCCAGCCGGCGCCGGGCAGGAACACCTCAGCCCAGGCGTGCAGGTCGGTGAAGTCGACTTCGGCGCCCGAGGGCCCGTCCAGGGCTTTCTGGTCGGCCTTCAGCTGGATCAGGTAGCCGGAGACAAACCGGGCGGCCAGGCCCAGGTACCGGAGCGTCTGCACGAGTAGCCAGGCGGAATCCCGGCAGGAACCGGAGCCTTTCTTCAGGGTTTCTTCCGGCGTCTGAACGCCCGGTTCCATGCGGATCAGGTAATCCACCCGCTGGGACAGGCGCTGGTTCAGGCCCACCAGGAAATCCACGCTGGGGGTTTCCGATCGGTCTATGGACGCCATCCACTTCCGGAATTCGGGGGTTTCCGGGAGCTTGTGCAGGTAGGGCGCCAGCTCCACCGTTTGCCAGTCCTCGTAGCTGAACGGAATGGTTTCGGCCCGGGGCTCCAGAAAGAAATCGAACGGATTGATCACCGCCATCTCGGCCACCAGGTCCACCACGATCTTCAGCTCCGGTGTTTTCTCCGGGAACACCAGGCGGGCCAGGTAGTTGGACTGGGGGTCCTGCTGCCAGTTGATGAAATGCCCCTCGGGTTCGACCCTCAGGGAATAACTCAGCACCCGGGTGCGGGCGTGGGGACACGGCCGCAGACGAACCACCTGGGGCCCGAGGGTGACGGGCCGCTCGTAGCGGTAATGGGTGGTATGACTCAGGGCTACGTGAATCGACATGGTGGCTCTCTTTCAATCACTCGGAAAGGTATGTTCAGACGGCCTCAGGCTGCCTCGTAGACCGGGAACCAGGTCTCGACAATGTCCTCGTGGAGTTCGCCAATCTCCAGCTGCAGGTTCTCCAGGAACAGAATTCCGCCCTCCTTGCGGATGAGCGCATCCACATCCGCCTCTCGTGTATGCCGCACTGCCTGCAGCGCCGTGCGCAGGGGGATCTCGTTCCTTGGCAATCGTTCAAGGGCACTGGCCACCTCACTGAGGCTGTGCAGCACCGACCTTGGAAACGGCTCGTTCTGCAACAGGAAGCGAACCACCAGCGGTCCGCTCACCTTGCGCCGAACATTGTGGCGGTACATCTGGAAGGCACTCTGGTAGCGCAGCACGCTGGTCCACATCACGCCGCCGTAAGCCTCGCTGCCGTCCCAACCGTCGAGGAACTGCAGGGCGCCCACCTCGATCTGGCGTGTGGCCATATCGGCCCGCTCCAGGTTGCGCCCCACCCGGATGAAATCGTAGCCGATGTCGTGGCTCATACAGCCGGCCAGCAGACCGTTGAGCATCTGGCAACGGCCGACGATTTCGGTGAGGAAATCGTAGCGCGCCCGCTTGCCAACGCCCTGGTCCAGGTTGTCCTGGATATAGCGATACAGCTCGTTGATGACCTCCCAGGCGTCGGTGGGCACCTGATCGCGGGTGGTGCGAACGTTCTCCCGGGCGGCCTTGATGCAGGAGGCGATGGAACTGGGGTTGTAGTTATCAGCCACCAGGAACTTCACGCAGTTGCGCTCATCGGCCCTTTGATAGTGCTCATCGAACACCGCGCCCATGCCGGTCACGGCCACCAGTCCCCTCCAGGACAGCTGGGTTTCCCGGGGCATGTCCAGGGCCATGGAATTGAAGGCCATGATCATCCGGGCGTTGTTCTCGGCCCGTTCCAGGTATCGGGCCATCCAGTACAGTCGTTCTGCTACACGTGACAGCACATCAGTTCTCCTCGTCCACAATCCAGGTATCCTTGCTTCCTCCGCCCTGGGAGGAATTCACCACCAGGGAGCCCTTGCGCATGGCAACGCGGGTCAGGCCGCCCGCAGTCACGTAGGTCCGCACCCCCTGCAGCACGAACGGGCGCAGGTCCAGATGCCGGGGCGCCAGCCCCTCCTCAGTGAGGGTCGGCGCCACCGACAGGCTCAGGGTGGGCTGGGCAATGTAGTTGCGCGGGTTCTTGTTGATCAGCTTGGCAAACTCGGCGCGCTGCTTCTTGGTGCTGTGCGGCCCCACCAGCATGCCATAGCCGCCGGACTCGTTCGCCGGCTTGACCACCAGCTCGTCGAGGTGCTCGAGCACGTATTCCCGATCCTGCTTGTTTACACACATATAGGTGGGCACGTTGGGAATGATGGGCTCCTCGTCCAGGTAATAGCGGATCATGTCCGGCACAAAGGCGTAGATCACCTTGTCGTCCGCCACCCCGGCCCCGGGCGCGTTGGCCAGGCCCACCTTGCCGTTGCGCCAGGCCCGCATGAGCCCGGGCACACCCAGGGTGGAATCGGCCCGGAACACCTCCGGGTCCAGGAAGTCGTCGTCAATCCGGCGGTAAATCACGTCTACCCGCTCCAGACCCTCGACCGTGCGCATGTACACGCAGTCATCCTCCCCCACCACCAGGTCGGCCCCTTCCACCAGCTGGGCGCCCATGCGCTGGGCCAGGAAGGAATGCTCGAAATAGGCGGAGTTGAAAATGCCCGGTGTCAGCACCGCAATCTTCGGGTGATCCTGGGGCCGGGGCGAAATAGAGGCCAGCATGTCGAACAGCTGGTTGGTGTAGTCGTCCACCGGCAGAATGGCGGTGTTCTCGAACAGCTCCGGGAACACCCGTTTGGTCAGCTGGCGGTTCTCCAGCATGTAGGACACACCGGAGGGCACCCGCAGGTTGTCCTCCAGCACATAGACCTTGCCGTCCTTGTCGCGTACCAGATCCGAGCCGCAGATGTGAGCCCAGACCCCAAGCGGCGGGGTAAAGCCCCGGCACTGTTCGCGGAAGTTCTTGGAGTTGGCGAACACGTACTTGGGAATGACCTTGTCCTTGACGATCTGCTGGTCGTTGTAGATGTCGTTGATGAACATGTTCAGGGCGGTCAGGCGCTGGGCCAGGCCCTGTTCAATGGTTTCCCACTCGCGCAGGGAAATGACCCTGGGGATGATGTCGAACGGCCACGCCCGGTCGATGTTTTCGCCCTCGCTGTAGATGGTAAAGCTGATACCCATCTCCAGGATGGCCAGCTCGGCGGCCTGCTGGCGGGCCTGGATCTCCTCCGAATCCAGGTTGCCCAGGTACTCGGTGATCTCGGTGGCGGCGGGCCGGGGTTTGCCCTTGGCGGCAATCAGTTCGTCATAAAAGTCGTTCGGGTCGTAATTCTTCCAGTCAATGAGTCTGTTTTTTTTCATGTTGTGTCCTTAACAGGCGTGTACGATCTGATGCACCAGCCGGAGCTTCTCCACCACCGGCTCTGCCAGTACGAAGGGGTAGGCGTGCTCGTGCCCCATGCTCCGGTTCAGGCTGTTGAGGGCGAGGGTCAGTGGCCGCCAGTGGCGGACCAGGGCGTCGAAATCGTCGGTCTGGTAGGGGTCGAACGACGGGTCCGAGGCCGTGTCGGGGTGCTCGCCACCATGGGCGTTCACCCGCAACCCGAACTGCCAGGCGGTTTCCAGGGTATCCAGCATATGCAGGTAGTGTGCCCAGGTTTCGGCCCAGTCCTCCCAGGCATGGCTGGTGGCGTAGGCGCTGATGTACCGGTTTTGCCAGTCCACCGGCGGGCCGTACTGGTAATACCGGTCGAGGCCCTGCTTGTAGTCGGCGGTGTCGTCGCCAAAGCGGTCACGCACCGGTGCCAGCCAGGCGCTGCCTGCCACCAGGCGGTCCCAGAAATAGTGGCCGGATTCATGGCGGAAATGCCCCAGAACAGTGCGGTACGGCTCCGCCATCTCGCTACGCATGCGCTCCCGTTCCACCGGGTCCGCCTCGGCAATGTTGAGGGTGATCACGCCATGGGCGTGGCCGGTCAGCACCTTGTTGCGCTCATCGAACCGCGCCGGCTGATCGGACAGGAAATCGAACGCCAGCCCCCCCTGCTGCTCTTCCAGCGGTCCGAAGGGCAGCCGGATGCGAAGCAGCGAATACACCAGGCGCCGCTTCTCTTTTTCCAGGCGCAGCCAGAGTCCGTGGTTCTTCGGGATACCCAGGTCGGGAATGGTGCGGTTAAGCCGGCAGGCAACGCAGAAGGCGTGGGTGTCGTCGAGGGGAATCAGCCAGTTACAGACGCTGTGGTCCCGGTAGTTCGCGCACAGCCGGTAGCGCTGACCACTGGTAATCGCCACTCCGGTATCGTCGCCTGCTGGCTCAAGGGCCAGCAGCTCCATGGCGTCGGGGGCGAATCCCAGATCCGCTCCGCATTGGGTACAGCAACTGTTTTCAAAATACAGCAGGTTGGCACAACGGCCACAGTGAAACAGCTTCATCGGAGGGGCAATCCTTGACCGAAAGCGGCACGACCGAACTTTAAGTATTGGCCAAAAGGGCCAAAACGCAACTCGGTCTGCCGCTTTGCAGCCTGAACCGCCCCCGGGCTTATCCCTGGACCGCCAGCGCAGGCTCCCGGTCCAACGCAGGCGCTGCGGCCACCTCCGCGCCTCCGGCAACCCGGTACTGGGCAGCGTCAAACCGACGGGTCTGCTGTCGGAACTGCCAGGTAAACCCGGGCCAGAGCGTGGTGTTCTTGCCATTCTCGTTCACGTACCAGCTCTTGCAGCCGGTCTGCCAGACGGAATCGCCCAGTTTGGCGTGAATCGAGGCGTTGTACCGGCTCTGGGCGTCCTGCTTCACCTCCACGGTGCTCCAGCCTTCCCCGTCCATGCGCTTGAGGGCGTCCAGCACGTACTGGATCTGGCTTTCGATCATGTACACCATCGAGCTGTGGCCCAGGCCGGTGTTCGGCCCCATCAGCATGAAGAAATTCGGGAAGCCGTGGATGGCGGTGCCCTTGTAGGCCTCGGCGCCATCTTTCCAGGCATCCAACAGGTCCTGCCCGTTGCGCCCGAAAATCATGCCGGCGGGAACCGGATCCTGGGCCTTGAAGCCGGTGCCGTAGATGATGCAGTCCACCTGGCGCTCGTTGCCCTGGCCGTCGACGATCACGTTACCCCGCACTTCCCGAATGCCGTTGGTGACCACATCCACATGATCCTGGGCCAGAGCCGGGTAGTAGTTGTTGGAAATCAGTACCCGCTTGCAGCCGAAGTGGAAATCGGGGGTGACTTTTTTGCGCAGCTCCTTGTCCTTGATCTGGCTTCGGATGTGGCGACGGGCCTGCAGCTCACCGATTTTCAGGATCCGCGGGTTGCCCACGAACCCCAGCACCCGGGCCTCCAGGGTCCAGTAGATGCTCTGGCGGAGGGCGTTCAGTGATTGCGGCACCATCCGGAACAGGCGCTTCTCCAGCGGCCGGATCGCCCGGTCCGGCTTGGGCATGATCCAGGGCGGGGTGCGCTGGTACAGATCCAGCCGCGCCGCCTCCCTGGCCACTTCGGGCACAAACTGTATGGCCGAGGCGCCGGTGCCGATCACCGCTACCCGCTTGCCTCTCAGATCGTAGTCGTGGTCCCAATCCTGGGAGTGAAAGCGCTTGCCGGTAAAGCTTTCGATGCCCTTGATCTCGGGATAGGCGGGCGTGCTCAGACCGCCCATGCCGGAAACCACCACGCTGGCCCTGAGGGTATCGAGCGCCGGCAGGTCCCCATCCTCGCGATCCAGCCGATCCCCCGGCTTCAGGCCCTTGGCCTGCATGTAGCGCCACAGCGCCGGGCTGTCACAGGTTTCCACGGTCCAGGTACTGGAGGCCTCATCGTAACGGGCTCCCGTCACGTGCGTGTTCAGACGAATGTGCTCCATTAACCCGTATTTCTCGGCACAGTGCTTGAGGTAGGCCTTGATCTCCGGCTGCTGGGCAAACATGCGGCTCCAGTTCGGGTTCTGCTCAAAGGAGAAAGAGTACAGCGCCGATTGCACGTCACAGGCGCACCCGGGGTAGTGGTTCTGGTGCCAGGTGCCGCCGATGTCGTCGCTCTGCTCCAGAATCACGAAATCGTGATAACCCGCCTCCTTGAGTTTGATGGCCATGCCGAGGCCGGAGAAGCCGGTGCCGATGATGGCGATCCGTGTGGTCTGTGTCATTGCTGCACTCCTGTGTTGGCCCGTGTGGCCTTGTCTGTTGTTGTGCGGTTGGTCATGATGACCGGTAGACACATGTATACACAGGAAAGTAGACACTCGTATACTATTGACCTGATGTTTGGCCTCGGTTGACTGATACTTGGCCCGCTCGGCGGGCTCTGCTTGGGGGGCTGGCCGTTTGTGGGGAGGGCTTCCAAAACACGCTCCTTGCGGCACATCCCTGTGACGCTTGGCTCTCGCCATCCATGGCGAGAGACAGTTTTGGAAGCCCTCCCCACAAACGACCGTCACACTCACCAAGGCCCGCCTTTAAACACTCGTTTTGAACCGGGCAAACCTACGCCATTGCACGGGGGGCCGCGTTGGCGGGCGTTCCGAAAATGCTCGTAGCCATGGATGGCGGAGAGCAAGCGTACAGGGACGTACTTGCAGCGGTTTTCGGAACGCCCGCCAACGCGGCACCTTCACCGAAAGCAGAGGACAACGTGAACGCAATAACAGGCGGAAAACTCAAACTGATACAGGCGGCGCTGCGGCTGATTACCGAGACCCGTAGCCTGACGTCTCTGGGATTGCGGGAGCTTGCCCGTGAGGCGGGATTAAATCCGAATACGTTTTACCGGCATTTCAAAAGCCTGGACGAATTCGGCCTGCAGGTTCTGGGCTACGTCGCCGAGGAGATGAAAGCCGGCGTTCGGGAGCTGCGCCAGATGGCGGACACTTCCGAGCAGGCATCCCGGGATACCGTGGCGTTTGTCTACCGGTACTTCCTGGCCAACCCGGCGGCCACCACCGTTGCGGTGCGCGAACTGCATGGCCCGTCGCCGGTGCTGCGCCGCGCACTGGAGGCACAGCTGGACGCCAGCGCCCGGGAAATGGCGGAAGACATTATCGAGCGCAACCTGGTGAGCGCGGTGCCGCCGGAAACCATCCACGAGATTTCCCGCATGACCATTCGCTACATACTGTTCCGGGCCCTGGATTACATCGAGAAGCCTCATCAGAGGGCGGCTATACAGATTGAAACCGAACATTTCATCAACCGGCAATTCCGGGGCGCCCTGCTTGATGACCTGTCGGAGTCCGACATTCTTGGCCTCAGGTCCCAGAGCCACGGATAGGCGGCATCCGCCTTGATCGAAATCATTTTCGTTTAGGAAATTGCCTGCAAATCTGGTACCGTACGCACCTTAGTAAAAACCGAGACATCCTTTAAGTCGATCGTTCGGGAGGACGAACTTAACATGAAAATCGGTATCCCCAGGGAAATCTTCGAGGGCGAGCGTCGGGTAGCCGCTACCCCACCCTCGGTCCATAAACTGATTGGCCTTGGTTACGACGTTGTCGTAGAGGGCGGGGCCGGCGAGCCTGCGAACTATTCCGATGCCGCCTACGAGAAAGTCGGTGCGTCCATTGCGGCCGACACCACCTCGTTGTGGCAGGAAGCGGATTTCATCCTGAAAGTCCGCGCGCCCATGGAAAACCCGGCGCTGGGCAAGCACGAAGCCGACCTGATGAAGGAAGGCGCGTTTCTGGTCAGCTACATCTGGCCGGCCCAGAACCCGGAGCTGCTGGAAAAACTGGCCGCCCGGAACATCACGTCGCTCGCCATCGACAGCCTGCCGCGGATCAGCCGGGCGCAGAAGATGGACGCCCTCAGCGCCATGGCCAACATTGCCGGCTATCGGGCGGTGATTGAGGCGGCCAACCACTTTGGCCGGTTCTTCACCGGCCAGGTGACGGCTGCGGGCAAGGTGCCGCCGGCGAAGATCATGGTGATCGGCGCCGGCGTTGCCGGCCTGGCCGCCATCGGCGCTGCCAACAGTATGGGCGCGGTTGTTCGCGCGTTCGATACCCGCCTGGAAGTACGGGAGCAGGTGGAGAGCATGGGCGCCCAGTTCCTGGTGCTGGACTTCGAGGGTGAAGACGGCAGCGGCAGCGGCGGTTACGCCAAGCAGATGAGCGACGAGTTCATCAAGGCCGAGATGGAGCTGTTTGCCGAGCAGGCGAAAGAGGTGGACATCATCATCACCACCGCCCTGATTCCCGGCAAACCGGCGCCGAAGCTGATCACAGCCGACATGGTCAAATCCATGAAGCCGGGCAGCGTGATTGTCGACCTGGCGTCCGAGCGCGGCGGTAACTGCGAACTGACCGAGCCGGGCAAGGTGGCGCACCAGCACGGCGTCACCCTGATTGGCTACACGGATCTGCCCAGCCGCATGGCCAAGGTCGCCAGTGACCTGTACGCCACCAATCTGGTGCACCTGCTCACCGAGCTGACACCGGAGAAAGACGGCAAGCCGGTGGTCGACATGGAAGACGATGTCATCCGTGGCCTCACGGTGGTTCATGAGAAAGACGTTACCTGGCCGCCTCCCCAGCCGGAAGCCCCGGTCAGTCCGAAGCCGGCTCCGGGTACTGAGGAGCCGTCGGCGGAAGCCAAGGCCGCCGCCAAGAAAAAGGCGGACCAGCGCAGTGTGATCGGCAAGAGCGCCTTGCTGGTGGTCACTGCCCTGGCTCTGTATGGCGTGGGTGCCTACGCGCCGGAAAGCTTCCTGCAGCACTTCACCGTGTTCGTGCTGTCCTGCTTTATCGGCTGGCAGGTGATCTGGAACGTAACACCGTCCCTGCACACGCCCCTGATGAGCGTGACCAATGCGATCAGCGGGATCATCGTGATCGGCGCCATCCTGCACCTGGCCCAGGCCAGCGGTATTGCCGTGGGCGTCATGGCGTTTCTCGCGGTGCTGATCGCCAGCATCAACATCGGGGGTGGCTTCCGGGTTACCCATCGCATGCTCAAAATGTTCCGCAAGTAGGAGACGCCCGACATGAGTACAGGATTGGTGAGCGTGGCCTACGTGGTCGCGAGTATTCTCTTTATTCTCAGCCTGGGCGGCCTCAGCCACCAGGAATCCGCTCGACGCGGTAATATCTACGGGGTTGCCGGCATCATCATTGCTGTTGGCGCAACCCTGGCCAGCGTGGATGGCGGCATTATTGCCATTCTGATTGCGGTCCTGCTCGGTGCCGGCATTGGCACCATGATCGCCAACAAGGTGGAAATGACCCAGATGCCGCAGCTGGTCGCCCTGCTGCACAGCTTCGTGGGCCTGGCCGCGGTGTTTGTCGGCTTTGCCGGCTATCTGGAGCCGCTCATTGCCACCTCCGGTGCCGAGCACACCATCAAACTGGTGGAAGTGTTCGTGGGCATCTTTATCGGTGCCATCACCTTCACCGGCTCACTGGTGGCCTGCGGCAAGCTGGACGGCCGTATCGACAGCAAAGCCCTGACCCTGCCGGGACGCCACCTCATGAACCTGGCGGCGCTGGTGGTATGCGTGGCGCTCGGTGCCTGGTTCCTGAGCACTGACAGCACTGCGGTGGGCATCATTGCCCTGATCATCATGACCGCCATCGCGGCTGTACTCGGCATTCACCTGATCATGGCCATCGGCGGTGCCGACATGCCGGTGGTGGTGTCCATGCTCAACAGCTACTCCGGCTGGGCGGCAGCAGCCATCGGTTTCATGCTTGGCAACGACCTGCTGATCGTCACCGGCGCCCTGGTGGGCTCAAGCGGTGCCATCCTCAGCTACATCATGTGCAAGGCCATGAACCGGTCGTTCATCAGCGTGATCCTCGGCGGTTTCGGCCAGACCAGCAGCAGCTCGGCTGCCGCTGATGGCGACCAGACCGTGCACGAATCCAGCGCCGATGACGTGTGCGAGGAGCTGCGCAATGCCTCATCCGTGATCATCGTGCCGGGCTATGGCATGGCAGTGGCACAGGCCCAGAACGGCGTCAGTGAGATGACCAAGATCCTCCGGGACAAGGGCGTGAACGTGCGCTTCGGCATCCACCCGGTCGCGGGCCGTCTGCCCGGGCACATGAACGTGCTGCTGGCGGAAGCCCATGTGCCCTATGACATCGTTCTGGAAATGGACGAGATCAACGATGACTTCCCGGACACCGACGTGGTGCTGGTGATCGGTGCCAACGACACCGTCAACCCGGCCGCCGCCGAAGACCCGGGCAGCCCCATTGCCGGCATGCCGGTACTGGAAGTGTGGAAAGCCCACCAGGTGGTGGTGCTCAAGCGGGGCATGGCGACCGGCTACTCCGGGGTCGAGAACCCGCTGTTCTTCAAGGACAACACCCGCATGTTGTTCGGGGACGCGAAGGAGAGCATCGACAAGCTGGTTGGAGGCCTGCGGGGCTGATCTGATTGATCAGATGCCTGCCAACGGAAGCCATGCTCTGCCTCCAGAGCATGGCTTCTTTGTTTCCGGCCGTTACTCCGTGGTGTTGTAGACGTAGGACGACACGGTGCCATCCTGGTTGAAGCGCACAACCAGATCGGTGGTCTCGGCATCACCAAAGGCTGACCACTTATACTTGCCGTAGGTCCAGGTGCGCTTGCCGTCCTCAATGCCGGTACGCCAGGGCTCACCGAACATCTCCTGGATATCGGCCCGGGTGGTTTCCCCGATCCGGATCTGGTCCACATTGTGGGTCGCAAAATCCTGTCCCACCGTGGCACAGCCCACCATGGCCGCCATGACCATGGCAACGGCCAACGTTCTGAACAAACCCTTGATTGTCATATCGATCCCTCTCATTGGGTGAATTTCGTCCATCTTAACGTGTCCTTTGGCAAACGCGATTACAAACACGACAGGATCTGCAGGCAATCGGGATAGGGGGGAGCCATGAGGCTCCACCCCTCCCACACCACCCGGCATG
>NZ_JBHIXV010000041.1:0-29577 GCF_041984545.1 Marinobacter sp.
TTCTGGGCGGTTAATCGCCGATTAGTTTAAGGTAAGGAATCAGAGCAATGCGTCATCGTAAGAGTGGTCTTAAGTTCAGCAGGACCAGTGCGCATCGCAAGGCCATGTTCCGTAACATGACTGCGTCACTGGTTGAACACGAGCTGATCAAGACAACGCTGCCGAAAGCCAAAGAGCTTCGTCGGGTAGCCGAGCCTTTGATCACGCTCTCCAAGAATGATTCGGTCGCGAATCGTCGTCTGGCGTTCTCACGCCTGCGTGACGATGCTGCGGTTGCCAAGCTCTTTGACGAGCTGGGTCCCCGTTACAGCGAGCGTCCGGGTGGATACCTTCGTATCCTGAAGTGCGGCTTCCGTGCCGGCGACAATGCCCCCATGGCATTCGTTGAGCTGGTTGGTCGCCCGCTGGATATCGAAGCGGAAGAGGTGGACGAAGACGAGGAGTAATTGCCTCGGCTTCGGCCAACCACAGAAAAACCGGGTTCCGTGAGGTTCCCGGTTTTTTTGTGTCTGGTTTTCAGGGAATTCGTGGGCTTCGAGGTCAGGTGGCTGGCACGGGGGTGAGGGTGTATTTTCTTTGGGAAAACAACTCGCTTCGCTCAGACATCTTTTCCCGGCAGAAAATACACCCTCGCCCCCGCGCCGACAGAAAGCTCCATGGCCCGCTAATTAACTCTTCAACATGGGCTTGAGATAACGACCGGTGTGGGAAGCGGGGTTCTTGGCAACGTCCTCGGGCGCACCCTCTGCAATGATCTGCCCGCCGCCTGAGCCGCCTTCGGGGCCCAGATCGATAATCCAGTCGGCAGTTTTTATGACGTCCAGGTTGTGCTCGATCACCACAATGGTGTTGCCGTGGTCACGGAGCCTTTCCAGGACATTCAGCAGTTGCTGGATGTCGTAGAAGTGCAGGCCGGTGGTGGGTTCGTCCAGAATGTAGAGGGTTTTGCCGGTGTCCCGTTTGGACAGTTCCTTGGCCAGTTTCACCCTTTGGGCTTCGCCGCCGGAGAGGGTCACTGCGCTCTGACCGAGGCGGATGTAGGACAGGCCGACGTCGATCAGGGTCTGGAGTTTGCGGGCGATGAAGGGCACGGCATCGAAGAATTCGCGGCCTTCTTCTACGGTCATCTCCAGAACTTCGTTGATGTTCTTCCCTTTATACCGCACTTCCAGGGTTTCCCGGTTGTAGCGCTTGCCCTTGCACACGTCGCAGGGCACGTAGATGTCCGGCAGGAAGTGCATCTCGACCTTGATCACGCCGTCGCCCTGGCAGGCCTCGCAGCGGCCACCCTTCACGTTGAAAGAGAAGCGGCCGGGTTTGTAGCCGCGGGAGCGGGCTTCCTGGGTGCCTGCGAAGAGTTCGCGGATGGGCGTGAAAAGGCCAGTGTACGTGGCCGGGTTTGAGCGGGGTGTCCGGCCGATGGGGCTCTGGTCGATGTCGATGACTTTGTCCAGATGCTCGAGGCCCTTGAGTGAGCCATAGGGGGCATGGTTCAGGCTGGTGGCCTTGTTCAGTTTGGCGGCGGCCACCGGGTACAGGGTGCTGTTAATCAGGGTCGATTTGCCTGAACCGGAGACCCCCGTTACGCAGGTCATCACACCCAGGGGCAGGTTGAGGGTCACGTCCTGAAGGTTATTGCCGCTGGCGCCGGTCAGGGTCAGGGTTTTGCCGCTGCCTCTGTTGCGCTTCTTCGGGACAGCGATCTCCCGTGTGCCACTGAGGTATTGGCCGGTAAGGGAATCCCCGTTCGCGATAATGTCCTCGGGAGTCCCATGGGCAATTACCTGACCACCATGCACGCCCGCGCCGGGGCCGATGTCGATAACATGATCTGCAGCCCTGATTGAATCCTCGTCGTGTTCCACCACGATCACCGTGTTGCCCAGGTCCCGAAGATGGGTGAGGGTGGCCAGTAGCCGGTCATTGTCCCGTTGGTGCAGGCCAATGGAGGGTTCGTCCAGGATGTACATCACGCCCACCAGCCCGGCGCCGATCTGGCTGGCCAGTCTGATACGCTGGGCCTCGCCACCGGATAGGGTGTCGGCACTGCGCTCCAGAGTGAGGTATTCAAGGCCCACATTTACCAGGAACTGCAAGCGCTGGCGAACCTCTTTGAGGATCTTCTCGGCAATCTCGCCCTTGCGACCGGGTAGTGCCAGGGTCTGGAAGTAATCGTGGGCATCGCCCACCGGCAGGTGGGTGACATCGGAGATGTTGTGGTTCTCGATGAACACATGGCGGGCGCTGCGACGCAACCGGGAGCCCTGGCAGTCCTTGCAGGGCTGGGTGCTCAGGTTGCGGGCCAGCTCTTCGCGCATGCTCTGAGAGTCGGTCTCGCGGTAGCGGCGTTCAAGGTTTGGCAGAATGCCCTCGAACGTATGGGCCTTCTCCATGATATGGCCCCGCGAGTTCACATACCGGAACGGAATCTCCTCGTTGCCGGAGCCGAACAGCAGGACGTTCCGGAACGCTTCAGGCAGATCGATCCATGGCGTCTCCAGATCAATGCCGTAGTGGTCGGCCACACTGCCGAGCATCTGGAAATAATAAACCGCCCGGCGGTCCCAGCCCTTGATGGCCCCAGAGGCCAACGTCGCCTCAGGATGCTGGACGATTTTCTCTGGATCGAAGAACTGCCGCACGCCCAGGCCATCGCAGGTCGGGCATGCGCCGGCCGGGTTGTTGAAGGAGAACAGCCGGGGTTCCAGCTCACTCAGGGAATAGCCGCATTGGGTGCAGGCGTAGCGGGCGGAAAAGGTGTGTTCCTCGCCCTCGCCACTCATGGGGGCCACGAGGGCGATGCCGTCGGCCAGTTCCAGCGCGGTTTCGAAGCTTTCGGCAAGGCGCTGCTCGAGGCCTGGTTTCACCTTGAACCGGTCCACCACCACGTCAATCTGGTGTTTGCGCTTCTTGTCCAGGACCGGCACATCGTCAATATCGTAAACGGTGCCGTCCACGCGCAGTCGTATGAAGCCCTGGCTGCGCATGGTGTCGATCACCTGTAGGTGCTCGCCCTTGCGGTCCCTGATGACGGGCGCCAGGATCATCAGCTTGCTGTCCTCGGGCATCGCCAGCACCTGATCGACCATCTGGCTGACGGTCTGGGCCTCGAGCGGCTGACCGTGGTCAGGGCAACGGGGTTCGCCGGCGCGGGCAAACAGCAGCCTCAGGTAGTCGTAGATCTCGGTGATGGTGCCGACCGTGGAGCGAGGGTTATGAGAGGTGGATTTCTGTTCGATGGAAATGGCCGGGGAAAGGCCTTCGATGTGGTCAACGTCAGGCTTTTCCATCATGGACAGGAACTGGCGGGCGTAGGTGGATAGAGATTCCACATACCGCCGCTGCCCTTCGGCGTACAGTGTGTCGAAGGCGAGGGACGATTTTCCCGAGCCGGAGAGGCCGGTAATCACAATCAGTTTGTCCCTCGGCATATCCAGGTCGATGTTCTTCAGGTTGTGGGTGCGTGCCCCTTTGATCTGGATATGGTCCATAACACCTCGCTCGGAAGAAAAACGAAAAGTATACCGTGTTGCCTGCCACGCCGCGAAAAGGATCCGGAGCTGTGCTTCGGGAATGGTCCCCTGATGGCACGGCTTTTTGCTACAATGCGCCGCCTGCGAAGGCTATCTGCTCCCTGATGTGACCGCTTTCAACCCCGACTGAGGTACGTAGTTGCCATGAATGCCCTGGAAAAACGCTCCGTTGCGGCCCTGGCATCGGTCTATGCCATGCGCATGCTCGGGCTGTTCATGGTCATGCCGGTGTTCATGCTGCTGGGCGGAGAGCTTGATGGAGCTACACCGGCGCTGCTCGGCCTGGCCATCGGGGCCTATGGTTTGAGCCAGGCCCTGCTGCAGATTCCATTCGGCATGCTCTCCGATCGGGTCGGGCGCAAGCGCATGATCTACATCGGCCTTGTGCTGTTTGCTTCAGGGAGTTTCCTCGCAGGCGCCACGGACTCCATATACGTTGTGATTGCGGGTCGGATTCTTCAGGGGGCAGGGGCAATCGCCAGTGTCCTTATGGCCCTGCTCAGTGATCTCACCCGTGAAGAAGAGCGCACCAAGGCCATGGCCACCGTGGGTGTCACAATCGGGCTGTCCTTTTCCGTCTCCCTGGTGCTGGGGCCATTGGTCGGGGCCTGGTGGGGACTGTCTGGCATTTTCTACGCCACCAGCGCCCTTGCCGGGGTGGCGCTGTTCATCGTGTACCGCATGGTGCCCACCCCGCACCAGCACAAAGTCAGCGCCGATACTCAGCCGGCCCGGCAGATGCTGGGTCGGGTGCTGTCAGACGGCCGGCTGCTGAGGCTGGATTTTGGTATTTTCGCCCTGCATCTGGTGCTCACGGCGCTGTTCCTGGTGTTTCCGTCGTTGCTGCAGGATCAGTTCGGTCTGCCTGGCGATGCCCACTGGTGGTTCTACCTGAGCGTCATGGTCACCTCCTTCTTCGCGATGGTGCCGTTCATTATCCTGGGTGAGAAAAAGCGCAAGATGAAGCCCGTGCTGTGCGCTGCCATTGCGCTGCTGACGATTGCTACCGCAAGTTTTACCGCCGTGCCCGCCAGTCTGGTCGCAGCCTGGTTCCTGCTGTTCCTGTTTTTCATGGCCTTCAATCTGCTGGAGGCCAGCCTGCCTTCGCTGATCAGCAAGGAGGCGCCGGCCGCAGGTAAAGGCACCGCCTTGGGGGTTTATTCCACCTCCCAGTTCATGGGGGCCTTCCTCGGCGGTGCCGTTGGCGGGTTCCTGTTGCAGGAGGCGGGCATTGCCGGCGTGCTCTGGTTTATGGCCGGCATCCTGGGCCTGTGGCTGTTGGTCGCGCTCACCATGCCCTCTCCCGGCTACACCACCAGTTTCGTGGTACAGTTACAGCAGGTTCTCGGCGAGCAGTACGACGATATGGACAGTGATCTTCGACGCTTGCCGGGTGTGCAGGACGTGGTGATCGTGGAGGAGGCGGCTACGGCGTACCTGAAAGTGGATCGACAGCATTTCGACGAAGCTTCACTTGCGGACTTTTCATTTGTCCGGCACCCTAGCAATTCATGAAATCCGGACGCCCGCAAGGAGCGCGGGTTGTCCCTGAAACAGAGTCAGGAGCAGAGCATGGCACGAGGCGTAAACAAGGTAATTCTGATTGGCAATCTGGGCCAGGACCCGGATACGCGCTATACCCCTAACGGCAATGCCGTAGTGAACCTGAACCTTGCCACAGATGAGAGCTACAAGGATCGTCAGACAGGGCAACTGGTTCCAAAAACGGAATGGCACCGTGTTGTTCTGTTCGGCAAGGTGGCAGAGGTGGCCGGCCAGTATCTGCGTAAGGGCTCCAAGGTTTACATTGAAGGCAAGCTGCAGACGCGCAAGTGGCAGGGCCAGGATGGTCAGGACCGTTACACCACCGAGGTGGTGGTGGACATCAACGGCCAGATGCAGATGCTGGATAGCCGTGGTGGCGAGGGTGGCATGAGCCAGGGCGCCCCGGCCGGTCGGCCGCAGCAGTCAGGTTACAACGCGCCGGCAGGGCAGCAGAACAATCCGCCCCAGTCGGGTGGCTACAGCAATCAGCCGTCCCAGGGCAGCATGCCGGAACCGGTTGACGACTTTGATGACGACATTCCCTTCTGAAAAATACCTGAGGGAAACGAGATCAACGAGAGAGCCTCCGCATTGCGGGGGCTTTTTTGTTAAGCGCTTGCAAAAAGAAGTCAAATCAACCGCCAAATCTGGGAGTTAGGTTCACTTTCTCAACGATCATGTTATCGTTTGTAAAAAAAGCGGCTGTTTTTTGGGCAGCGAATAACAACAGGGCTGGCGAGACGCGCTCGGATCCAGGTTAGCGGACTGCATGACAAGCACATCACTGATCAACAAACTGGCTGGCATATTTCGTCGGAGCCGTGCGCGGCAGCAGGTCTGCCTGGAAATTCGCCCGGACGGCATCGCCTGGGCGGTTTCCGGTGGTTCGGATGGTGCCGGGTTTGTCGAGTGCCTGCCCGCCAAGCGTCTGGCCGCACTCGAGGACCTTGTGTCCCGGTATGGCTGGGCCGGCGCTTCCGCGACACTGGTTTTGCCGCTGGATCAGTATCAGGTGTTCCAGATGGAACGCCCCGAGGGCGTCGAGGAGTCCGAGCTGGGTGACGCCCTTAAATGGAAGCTCAAGGATTTTCTCGATTTCAGCCCTTCTGATGCCGTCTCGGATGTTTTTCCCTTTCCCATGGATGCCTCCCGGGGACGCGGCGAACTGGTGAACGTGGTAGCGGCCAGGAAAGCCCTGGTGTCCGAGCTGGTATCTCTGGTTCAGGCCTCCGGGCTGTCGCTGGTACAGATTGATATTGCCGAGCTGGCCCTGCGTAACTTGGTGTGCCGGCTGGATGAGAGCGGTCGCAGTGCCGCGCTGGTCCATATTCGTGAAAACTATGGCCAGATGGTGATTTGCAAGAACAACACCCTCTATCTCTCCCGCCGCCTTGATGTGAACTCCGACGATCTGCGGGATGCCGCGCGTCAGGAATCCGCTGTGCAGTCTCTGGCCCTGGAAATGCAACGCTCCCTGGACTACTACGAAAGCCAACTGGGGCAGGTGCCTCCGGCCCGGATTCGCCTGGTCGCGAGGGACAGCGTCCTGCCGCTTGCCTCGATGCTCTCGTCCTACGTGGCTGCCGGCGTTGAAACTCTGGAATGGCCATCGGTGGGCCTGAATGAGGCTCTGGACAGTCGCTGCCTGCCGGCCTGGAGTGCTGGCCTGGCGTTGCCAGCGGAGGCGCGCGCATGATCCAGAGGGTAAATCTCTACACCGAGGAGCTGCGGCCCCGCAGGCAGAAACTGCAGGCCGGGACCGCCCTGGCGATTGTCGGAGCCGGGTTGCTGCTGGTTATTCTTGCTGCCGGACT
The DNA here is from genome assembly GCF_041984545.1 of Marinobacter sp. Lineage (GTDB taxonomy): Bacteria > Pseudomonadota > Gammaproteobacteria > Pseudomonadales > Oleiphilaceae > Marinobacter. The sequence continues at coordinate 6,893 of NZ_JBHIXV010000041.1, forward strand.
GGTGCGATACCAGAACATGGATCTGGATGCGCGGGTCGCGGGCCTTGAGCAGCAGAACCGGCAGCTGGAGCAGGACGTGGCCCGGCTTGAGGGCGCCGTCCAGGGCCGCCAGCCGGATAGCGATCTGCAGGCGCAGTTGGCCGATGTGACAGAGACCCTGGCGCGCCGTCAGCGATTACTGGCGAAAGTGGAGAGCCTGGTGCTTTCCGAGGATCGCCGCTTTTCTCCAGGCATGGCCGCTCTCGCCCGCCAGATTCCCGAGGACGTCTGGCTCACGGGTGTTACCTTGGCCGCGGATGCCGATCAGGTCATTCTGGAGGGGCGTAGCCGCAGCGGCGCACTGGTACCCCTGTACCTAGAAAAACTCGGGCAGGAACCGGCGTTCGCAGGAAAGACCTTCGGTGCCTTCCGGCTTTCCCGTGTGGATGAAGGGCCCTGGATTGAGTTCCGCGTCGCCAGCCAGCGAACCGGGGAGGGGGACTGATGGCCCATTCGTTGTCTGACAGGCTGGCGAGTCTCGCCGACCGATACAACCAGCGTCCGGTGAGAGAGCGGGCCCTGATGCTCGCTACGGCTCTGGTGGTTCTGGTTGTCGTGGGCTGGGAGCTTGCCGTGGTTCCGGTGCAGCAGGAACACCAGCGTCTCCAGAATCGCCTGCAGGCGCTGTCAGCGGATGCCAACGGCCTCCTGGCGCAGCAGCAGACGCTGGAGCGTCAACTGGCCACCGATCCCTCCCTCTCGCTGCGCAACCAGCTCAGCGCCAGGCAACAGAGGCTGGAGGCACTCAATCGCCAGATTTCCGATACCACCGGTGAGTTGATTGCGCCCAGGGCCATGGTCTCGCTCCTGCAGACCATGCTTGCCGCCCAGGATGAGCTGGCGTTGCAGGGCCTGGAACTGCAAAAGCCCACGCCTGTCTATGCGCCCTCGGCAACCACCGACGGCGAGCAGGAAGCCGAGCCTCTGCTCTACGCCCATGAGGTGGAGCTGCGGATTCGCGGCAGTTACCTGCAGGTACTGAATTACCTGGAGCGGCTGGAAGCGATGGACGACCGCCTGGGCTGGGTCCGGCTGCACTACGATGCAGGCGACTGGCCCGCCGGCGAGGCGACCATTCGTGTGCGCACACTGAGCCTGGAACAGGCATGGTTGGGGGTTTGAGAATGAAGAGTCGGGCGCGTATCGCCGTTCAAAGCTGGCTGGGTCTGCTGATGATGGCATTGGCGTCCGCACCTGCCGTGGCTTTGCAGGACCCGACCCGCCCCCCAGGAGGAGGTCAGGTGGTTTCAGCGCCGCAGCCAGAGCGGGCCCTGGTGCTGGATTCCATTCTCTACAGCAAGGATCGGCGGGTTGCCGTGATTGAAGGCAAGGCCCTCACGGAAGGCCAGAGGGTTGATGGCGTACAGGTTATCCGGATCTACCATGATCACGTGCGGGTCTCGGACAGTGGCCGCGAGCGGGTCTTGTACCTGGATGGACTTCCGCAGGTTCGGGGAACTCAATGACTGACAAACGGATAGACATGACCACAATCAGACACCTCGGCGTGTTGGCCCTGGCCCTGGGCCTCGCAGCCTGCAGCAACAACCCGTTGATGCGCACGGCTACGGCCACCTCCACCGATTCGGCGCAGGCCATCGAAGAGACCCTGGCCCAGGCCGGGCAGCCCGCCCAGCCGGAGCCGGAGGTGCCAGCGAAGAGCACCTTGCCCCCGGATGTCAGTGCTGCGCTGCTGCCCCCGCTGTCGACAGCCGCCTCGCTGGATGAACGCTTTGACGTGAGGGCCCAGGGAGTGCCGGCCGCCAGTTTCTTCCAGTCGCTGGTGGAGGGTACCCGGTACAATGTGGTGGTCCATCCGGACGTCGACGTTGTCGTGGACCTGCGACTGGGCGATGTGACGGTGCCGGAGGTAATGGACATCACCGCCGATCTCTACGGGCTGGATATCCGTCGCAACGGCCGTCTGTTCCGGGTAATGGCCAACGAACTCCAGACCCGCCTGTTTGCCATCGACTACCTGCATTTCAAGCGTCGTGGCGGCTCCGAAACCCGGGTCAGTTCCGGGCAGGTCACCAATGCCCGCAGCAGTGATTCCGGCGCCAACACCAGTACCGGCGACTCCGGCGACACTCGGAACCTGATTGGCACCACCATTTCTACCGAAACCGAGTCGGATTTCTGGCAGGACATCCGGGCTGCCCTCAACATGATCGTTGGCGGCGACGGCCAGCAGGTGATCGTCAATCCCGGCGCCGGTCTGGTCATGGTTCGCGCGCGCTCCGACGATCTGGAACTGGTGGAGGATTACCTTCGCCGTACCGAGCTGATCATGCAGCGGCAGGTGATCCTGGAGGCCAAAATCCTGGAGATCGCCCTTAACGAAGGCTATCAGCAGGGCATCAATTGGTCGGACATCCAGAGTGCCTCCGGCATCACCGCCTCCGATGGCCTGCCCGAAGACTTCACCGCCCAGGCCCTCGCCGGACAGGTGATCCAGACCTCCGACATCGGCGGCCTATTTTCGGCCAGCGTGCGTGCCGGCGACTTTACCGGGCTGATCGAACTGCTGGGCCGGCAGGGCAATGTACAGATTCTCTCCAGCCCTCGAATTTCCACCGTGAACAACCAGAAAGCGGTAATCAAGGTGGGTACTGACGAGTTTTTCGTCACTGATATTGATTTCAATAATAATAACCCGACCTTGGCAGCGACGGGCCGCACCTCCACATCCGTGGAGCTAACCCCTTTCTTTTCCGGCATCTCCCTGGACGTCACCCCCCAGATTGCCGAAGACGGCTCGATCACCCTGCACGTGCACCCGGCGGTCAGTGAGGTGACCGATCAGGAGAAGGTCATTACCGTTGGCGAGCGGGATGTGACCCTGCCCCTGGCCAGCAGCACCGTTCGCGAAACCGATAGTGTGATCCGGGCCGAGAGCGGGCAGATCGTGGTGATTGGCGGCCTGATCCAGAACACCAGTGAAGACCAGAATTCGGCCGTGCCCTTCTTCAGCGAGATTCCGCTGGTGGGCGAGTTGTTCAAGCAGCGTCGTTTCCAGTCCCGCAAGAGCGAGCTGGTGATCCTGCTGCGGCCGGTAGTGGCGGGGCTGCCGGAAATGAACGCCGACATCTCTGCGAGCCGGGAGCGCATGAGCGTTCTGAAAGAGCTGCTGCAATCGTCCGGGTCTGTGACCCCCGAGCCGGAGAAAGCGCCGCGATAGCATGTACGAAGCCCACTTTGGACTGCAGGAAGCACCGTTCGCATTGACGCCCAACACCCGCTATTTTCTGCGGGCGCCCAGCCATGGTGATGCGCTGGAGCTATTGCTGGTGGCGTTGCGCCAGCGAGAGGGCTTCATCAAGATCTCCGGTGAGGTTGGCACTGGCAAGACCCTGCTGTGCCGCCTGCTGCTCAATGAGCTGGAGCAGCAGGCGCACACTGCCTACATTCCCAATCCCCGCCTGACGCCAGAGACTCTCTACGAGGCTGTTGCCGAAGAACTTGGGGTGGATCTGGCGGGTTGTGCCAACAGTCATCAGGTGTTGAAGGCCATCAATGAAAGCCTGATTGGTCATGCCATGGAGCGCCGGCCGGTGGTGCTGGTTATTGACGAAGCCCAGGCCATGCCCGAGGAAACTATTGAAGCACTTCGGCTGCTCACCAACCTCGAGACCGAGAGCATGCGTCTGCTTCAGGTGGTGTTGTTCGGCCAGCCCGAACTCGATGCGCTGCTGCAGAAACCGAGTCTCAGACAGCTGAACCAGCGGATTACCTTCCATTACCGGCTGGCGCCGCTTGATCGGCAGTCGGTGGCACAGTACCTGCGACACCGTTTGGCCCAGGCTGGCTACAATGGCGCCGACCTCTTCACACCCGGGGCTCTGCGTCTGATTGCCCGTGCGTCTGGCGGTATTCCCCGGCTGGTAAACATTCTCGCCCACAAATCCCTGCTGGCGGCCTGGGGCCGCGGTGACCGGCTGGTGCAGAAATCCCATGCCCTGCAGGCCATCCGAGATACCGAAAGCGTGCGGCTGCCAGGTCTGATTGCGAGGTGGTTATGAGCCTGCTTAATGATGCGCTCAGGGCTGCCGAACAACGGCAGAACCGACCGGAAGTCGCTACTGCTTACACCGGCCAGGTTCGCGGTGAGCGACCCGGACGCTCGGCCCTGTGGTTCGTTGTTTTGCTGCTGGTGGCCGGTCTGGCCGCCGTTCCGGCCATCTGGTTCCTGAATCGCGACCATTCTGAGGCCGATGCCGGCGAGGCCACGGGGAATGCGCCCGTGGTGGAGGCAAAAGAGCCACAGCCGCAGCCGCAGCCACAACCACAACCAGAGACGGTTGTGATGGCGCCAGAACGAATCAGCGAGGCGCCTGCTTCAGAGCCGACGCCAAGCGTTGAGCGGCAGGCGGAGCAGCCCGTTGACGCCCCGGTTGCGACTGTCGAGCACGAGGCAAGCGAGGCGCCAGTTTCGGGGGAGCCAGTATCGGCCTCGACGCCAGAGGAAGAGCTGCCCGCGGTCAAGCAGGTTCGGGAAACCCCGGAAGCGATGGATCGCCGGGTCAGTCAGGAACTTGCCTCGCTTCTTGGAAACGGTGAGGTTGCCAAAGCCGAACAGCGTTTACAGGCACTGGTGGCGGCTCAGTCCGCCCCTGTTAGCCGCGAGGTGTTTGCGCGCCGGATGCTGGTGGAGGGCAAGCCGGAGCATGCCCTGGCCTGGCTGCCAGCCGATGTAACCGCCGAGGTGCCGGATTTGCGCCTGCTCAGGGCCCGTGCCCTGCATGCCACCGGCGATCTGGCAGGCGCCCTGAGCACGCTGGAGAGCTCTGTGCCGCCTGTGGCAGACAATGCCGGGTATCGGGTAACACTGGCCACACTGCTTCAGCAGGCCGGCCGGAGCGCCGAGTCGGCCCGGCACTGGTCGCTGCTGATTGTCGAAGACGATAGCCGGGCGGCCTGGTGGGTGGGGCTGGGCATTGCGCTGGAAACCGGTGGCGAGCCTGACAGCGCCGCACGGGCCTACACCCAGGCGGCACAGCTGCCAGGGCTGTCGCCCTCGCTGGCGGACTACGTTCGTGAACGACTGAGAAGCTTGCAGGCGGGATGATGACAACAGAACCGAAAAAGAAAGTCCGGTTAGGGGACCTGCTGGTTCAGAACGACGTCATTACCGAACAACAGTTGATGACGGCCCTTCGCGAGCAGAAGAGCACCGGTCGAAAGCTCGGCAAGACCCTGACCGACCTGGGGTATGTGGACGAGGACAGTCTGCTCAACATTCTCTCTCGTCAGCTCGACGTGCCCTTTGTGCAGTTGCGGCACTACCAGTTCAACAATGAGCTGGTGAAAAAACTGCCGGAAGCCATGGCCCGGCGTTTCCGCAGTATTGTGCTGGCGGAGCAGGGGGGCGAACTGCTGGTGGGCATGGCCGACCCGCTCGACATCTTTGCCTACGATGAGCTGGTCCGTATTCTCAAACAGCCTATCAAGCAGGCGGTGGTTCGCGAGAGCGAGCTGCTGAACACCCTGGACCTGGTGTATCGGCGCACCGACGAGATCGCCTCCCTGGCCGAAGAGCTGGAAGACGAACTGGGCGACGATGCGTTCGACCTGGCCGATCTGTCCGCAGAATCGGAAAGTGCCGAGGCGCCGGTAGTCAAGCTGCTGCAGACACTGTTCGAGGATGCCGTACAGGCCCGCAGTTCGGATATTCACATCGAGCCGGATGAAACCGTGGTGCGTATCCGGCAGCGGGTGGACGGCGTACTGCAGGAACAGGTGATGAAAGAGAAGCGGGTCAACGCTGCGCTGGTCCTGCGCCTCAAGCTCATGGCGGGGCTCAATATTTCCGAGAAGCGGATGCCCCAGGACGGCCGCTTCAATGTGCGGGTCAAGGGCCGCAGCATTGATGTGCGGGTGTCCACCATGCCGGTGCAGTACGGCGAATCGGTGGTGATGCGCCTGCTGGACCAGAGCCAGGGGATGTTGAATCTGGACGGTACTGGCATGCCGGTGGAGCTGCTGGAGCGTTTCCGGCGGATGATCAAGAAGCCCCACGGCATGATTCTGGTAACCGGCCCCACCGGTAGCGGTAAAACCACGACGCTCTATGGTGCGCTCACAGAGCTTAATCGCCCCGAGGTGAAGATCATCACCGCGGAAGACCCGGTGGAGTACCGTCTGCCTCGCATTACCCAGGTTCAGGTTGATCCGAAGATCGGGCTGGAATTTGCCGGCGTGCTCCGGGCGGCCCTGCGCCAGGACCCCGATGTGATCCTGGTGGGTGAGATGCGGGATCGGGAAACTGTGGAAATCGGCCTGCGTGCCGCCATGACTGGCCATCTGGTGCTGTCCACCCTGCACACCAACGATTCCATCAGCAGCGCCATGCGTCTCATTGATATGGGGGCGGAGCCGTTTCTGGTGGCTAGCTCCCTGCTGGGGGTGGTCGCCCAGCGGCTGGTAAGGCGGGTGTGCGAGAACTGCGCCGAGTCCTATTCGCCAAGCGAGCAGGAGCTGGTGTGGCTGCGCAGTTTCGATCTGGATCCTCTCGACCTTGAGGCCGGATTTGTACGCGGGCGAGGCTGTTACCAGTGCAGCAATACCGGCTACAAGGGCCGGATCGGTGTCTACGAGCTGCTGGAAATGAATGAGGCCATGCTGGATGCCCTGAGGCGTCGCGATGTGTCGGCGTTTACCAGCGAAGCCCGCAAGAGCCCGCTGTACAGGCCGCTGGGCCGGTGTGCCATGGATTTCGCGCTACAGGGCACGACCACGCTGGACGAGGTGGCCAGGGTAGCGGCGACCTCCGAGGGAGAGCTTGCACCGGAAGCCGAGATTCCCCTGCCGGATGAACCTCTTGGAGGTGGCGTCTGATGCAGTTCAGTTACCGGGGTAAGGACAATCGTGGCATGGTCCAGCAAGGATCCCTGGGGGCTCCTAATGCGGACGCGGCGGCCTCGGAGCTGATGCGCCGGGGCATTACCCCGTTGACCATCCGCGAGGTGGAGGAGCGGGACTCACTGTTCGATCGACTGAACCGGCTGCCGGTGTTTCGCAAGCGGGTCACCCTGGACGAGCTCATTGTGTTCTGTCGGCAGATGCACGCGCTTACCAAGGCGGGTATCCCGTTGATTCGCACCATGCGCGGGCTGGCCGAGACTACCCGGTCGCCGGTGCTGGCGGAGGTGCTGGAAGACGTAACCACCCGGCTTGAGGGCGGTACCACCATGGCCACTGCCATGCAGGCTCACCCCGGGGTGTTCTCGGAGCTGTTCATTGCCATGATCCACGTGGGCGAGAACACCGGGATGCTGGATGATGCCTTCAAGCGGCTGTCGGAGATCCTGGAGCTGGAGCGGGACACCCGGCGACGCCTGAAGCAGGCCATGCGTTATCCCACGTTCGTGGTGATTGCGCTGTTGGCGGCACTGATGGTGGTGAACTTTCTGGTGATTCCCAAGTTCGCGGCGGTGTTCAACAAACTGGGTGCGGACCTGCCGTTCCTGACCCAGGTGCTTGTCGGCACTTCGAATTTTCTGCTCGGCTACTGGTACGTTGTGCTGTTTTTGGTGGCCGCTGGCGGGTTGCTGGTTCGCCAATGGAAGCAGACCGAGCAGGGCCGGTTAACCTGGGACCGCTACAAACTGCGGGTTCCGATCATCGGCCCATTGCTGGAACTGATTACCCTCAGCCGGTTTTCCCGCAACTTTGCCACCATGTTGTCTGCGGGTATGCCGGTGACAACGGCGCTGACCGTTGTGGCGGACGCCACCGACAATGCCTGGATTTCGCTGCATATCAAGGAAATGCGGCAGGGCATCGAACGCGGCGAGAGCCTGTTGCGAACGGCCCGCAACAGCGAGATGTTCACGCCCTTGATCCTGCAGATGATTGCCGTGGGTGAAGAGACTGGTTCGGTGGACGACATGCTCAATAACGTGGCGGACTTTTACGACGAAGATGTGGACTACGGGCTCAAGCGGCTGGCGGAAAGCATTGAGCCGATACTGATCGTGGCCATGGGCATCCTGGTGCTGATCCTGGCGCTGGGCGTGTTTCTTCCGATCTGGGATCTGGGTGCGGCCGCCATGGGGCGGGGATGAATGGCCCTGGCGAAGCTGTCCGATGCGAGCGGTTGGGCGATGTCTCGCTGGTTCCGGCTGGCAGTGGCGCTGGCGATACTGGCCACGCTCGGGTGGTTCCTGCTGGGGGTGCTGGAGCGGGAGACGCGCAACGCGGAAGAGCGGGCGGCAAACATGGTGCTGGGGCAGCTTCGGTCGGCCCTGGTGATCAAGGGTGCGGAGGTGATGCTGGGCCGTGACGGCAACCTGGCGGAGCATCAGGGCATCAACCCGTTCGAGCTCATTGAGCATCAATGGAGCCGTTACCGGGGGCACTGTTCGGCTCCCATCCCGGATCCGGGGACCTGGTGCTTTCAAACCAGGCAACACAATGAAACAGACGCGCAGGTGGACGGCTGGTTAATTTACAACCCGAGGCAGCCGATAACCATAGATAGGCGCAACGCCAGGTCGCAGCAGCCGATGGCCTGGCAGGTAACAACGGAATTTTCGGACCGTAACGGGAACGGTGTGCGGGAGCAGGAAGAACGGCTGACGGGGCTGAAACTGGCCCCAGTGTCGTTGGCGGGCGCGCCTGTGACGGCGCAGGATGCGCGGAATTGAATGATCGCAGCTCTTTAAATCAAGGCTAAAACCAAGACTAAAACCGAAACGAGGACGACCCATGAAGCGGGAGAGCAAAAGAACGAAACAGCAGGGCTTTACGCTGATCGAACTGGTGGTGGTGATTGCCATACTGGCGATCCTGGCCGCCTTCGCCCTGCCGCGGTTTGCCCAGTTGTCGGAGCAGGCGCACCAGTCGAGCATCCGGGCGACCGCCGGGGCGCTGGCCGCGGGCGTGGCCCTGGCAAAAACTCAGTGGGTATCCAACGGATTCACCACCGCCCAGACCAACATCGTTGGCTTTGGCAATGACAATGTGGATGTGAACGACGAGGGCTGGCCAGTCTCGGTTGCCTCGGACAGCAGTTCTTCCACCATGACCACGGACACCTGCCAGGAAGTCTGGCTGGGTGTGCTGCAATCGAATGCCCCCACCGTGGCGACCACGGGCACCGTAGACTACACCGTTTCGATCGATGCGGGGGATTGCGTGTTCACCTACCGACCGGACGGCGAGGGTAGCGACATCACCTACGATGCCGACACCGGCGAAATCATAACCAACATCAACTGATAAAACTGAAAGCCAAATGGCAACAACGACGGAGTAGCACTATGAACGCAATGACAGCAATGGCAGTGAGAAAAGAGAAAGGTTTCACCCTCATCGAACTGGTGATGGTGATTGTAATTCTGGGGATTCTGGCGGCGTTTGCGTTGCCTCGGTTTGCGGATTTCGGCAATGAAGCCCGTCTTGCAACACTTGAAGGTGCGATTGGATCTGTCAAGTCAGCTGCAGGCATAGCTCATGCGCGTTACGTCGCGGATGGTGATGATCCGGCTTCCGTCAGCCTCGACGGAACGACAGTGACGATGGAAAACACGAACAACGGGTATCCCACAGCGGACGCTGACGGTATTGGCGCAGCGGCACAGATTGATGCAGCCGACTTTACGATTGGTGCGGCTACCTCGAACGTCACCACTATCACCGTTACAGACACTGTAGGGGTGGATCGCGACGGGGACAGTACAGCTGGCGAGTGTTCTTTTGATTACAGCGCCATCACTGGCTCTGTGTCGAACCGCCAGACCGATGACTGCTGATCAATGTGTCGCATCGGAAAGTGAGGTCGGATTAGCAACGCGTAATCCGACAAGCGTTTCTATGATGGGCTCCTGTCGGGTTACGCTCCGCTAACCCGACCTACATGGGTTAATGAGGAGGGGGCATGAGGCAATGGAACGCCCCGCGAGAATCGGGGTTCACCCTGGTCGAGCTGGTCATGGTCATTATCCTGATCGGAGTGCTCTCCGTCCTGGGTATTGGCCTGTTTGCCAGCCGATCGGCCTTCTCGCCACTTCTGGCCAACCAGCAACTGGCCTCGGCCACGCTGCTTGCACAGCAGGCAGCGCTGGCGGGTAATGCTGCCAACACCCTGACCATTGAACAGGGCTCAGACGAGTTCCGGTTCGTGGTCGGTGGCGGCAGTGCCAATCCCCGAACCTTTGCCATTGCCCGGGAGAGCACCAGTCTCTCGGTAGCTGGCGGTTTGCCTATAACCCTTTCTTTCGATGCCAGAGGCGCGCCCGCATCCGGTTCGAACCTGCAGCTTACCTTTACCGGAGACAGCACCTTTACCACTTGCCTCAGCTCTCTGGGCGCCGTGTACGCCGGGAGCTGTCAGCCATGAGCCGGGCGCAGGGCGGTGCTACGCTGGTGGAGCTGGTGATCACCATTGTGATTATCAGCGTCGCGATTGCCGGTGTGGTGGGCGCTTTCTCACTGATTGCCGGGCGAAGCGCCGATCCGCTCAACCAGACCCGGGCGGTGAAGCTGGCCCAGCTGTACATGGATGAGATCATTACCCAGAAGTACGACGATCAGACCCCTCAGGGCGGCGTGCCCAGGTACAGCGGTGCCTGTACCATTGGCGCTGAAAGCGACGAGTCCACCCGAAGCGAGTTTGATGATGTGGACGATTACCATAATCTTAGCGGGCCGCCGGCCACGGCCACCGGTGCCTCGTTGAGTGGCTATAACGGTTTCACGGTGTCCGTCACCGTCGCCTGCGCCGGGGGCGATGTGGGCCTTCCGGCTTCCGAGGCCAAGCGTATCGAGCTGTCGATACAGGCGCCGGGTGATCAGTCCTTTGTCTTCTCTGCCTACAGGGCTAATTTCTGATGAAGCGGGCGGGCGGTTTTACCCTGGTGGAGCTGGTGATGGTCATCGTTCTGCTGGCCATTGTGGCGACCATTTCCGTGCAGTTCGTCACCTTGTCCACCCGCGGCGCCATCGATGTGGGTGCCCGCCAGCAACGGGCCCTGGCCGGCGTTGTCATCAGTGAACAGATCAGCAGGGCCGTGCGGGCGGCCTTACCCACCTCCTTGCGAACGGGTTCCGGTGGAAGCTGCGTGGAGTGGATGCCCATTGTGGCGGCATCAAACTACCTCAACCGGCCGTCCGGGCCTACGCCGGATTCCTTTGAGGCGGTGCCTCTGGCAGGTGGGCGTTCTGCAGCCGGGCGAGTGGTGATCTACGGCTACGGCTCGAATGTCTACAACCCCACGGATCCCGGGCCGATTTCGCCGCCGGCCACGGTACCTGCCGGACCCTCGCCGGTAACGGTGACCTTTGACGGCGGAGCGACCCACCGATTCTCCCAGCAGTCACCGGAGCGCCGATTCTACGTGGTCTCCGGGCCCGAGGCAGTCTGCCAGGCGGGCGCGTTCCTGTATCGCTACAGCGGCTATGGCATCAATGCCTCGCCTGCTTCGGGATTACCGTCGAGCTATCCGGGCCGTGAAGTCATGGCCGCCAATCTGGTGCCGGGTTCTTTGGAATTCGAAGTAACGCCGCCCAGTCTCCAACGGGGTGCCGTGGTGTCGTTCAGTTTCGAGCTTGCGGATCCGGAATCCGGTGAAACCACAGCGATCACTCAGGAGGTTCAGGTTCGTAATGTGCCCTGAAGTGTCCAGCTTGAAACAACAGGGCGGCGCAGGCCTGCCCATCGCCCTGTTCATCATCACGGTGCTGGCGCTGCTGGTGATTGGCATGGCGCAGCTGCAGCAGTCCAGCGGAGAGTCGGTCAGCCTGCAGATCCAGTCGCAGCGCGCGTTCTTTGCGGCCGAGAGCGGTGCCCAGGTAGCGGTTCGTGAGGCTCTGGAGGCGTCAAGCTGTGCCGCCATCACCACTCCGGTGGCTTTCAGCACGCCAGGTCTGTCCGGGTGTCGTGCTGTAGTCAGCTGTGAGTCGGTAACGGAAGACATCGGTGGCTCGGGCGGCGATACGGTGTATACCATCGTAAGCGAGGGCCAGTGCGGCGCGGGGCCGGACCAGGCGAGTCGGGCAGTTGAGGTGCGAGTTCGATGATTTGGCGATTGGCTGTTTTTCTCCTGTTGTGGTTACTCCTTGGCTCCGTTGCGAGCGCGGAGATAGTGCTTTCTGCGAACAACGATCCGAATGGTCCGGTAACTGTGAATGTGGGCGACTCGGTCTACCTCGAGGTGACGGCAACGGGTTGCGAAAATGTCCAGGGTAATAACGGCGTCTGGCGGGATAACTGGGTGAATGCAGGTGATCCCGAGCAGCAGATCTTCGGGACCAGCCCCTGTTCCATTCCTGCTTTTGGCCGAACGGTCAGCTACGGTTCCCCGGGCACTTATACCGTTGAGTTTATTTCCGAGTACTGCCGAAATTACCGATTTGGCGATTGCAGGACAGGATGGACCGAAGACCAGCGCGATTCCATTGTCGTGATTGTTCTGGACCCGCAAGCACTGACCTGTTTTGACGACGACTATTCCGCAAATGGTCTGGCCCCGGAAGACTGGGTCACGTCTGTTGCCAGCGGGAACTTCACGCCCACCGAGATCAACGGTCGGCTTCGGATGACGGAAGCGCGATCCAACCAGTCCACCGCTGCCACACTGCAACGGGAAATTCCGGGTGCCGAGAATCTGCTGATCCTGCAGTTCGACTATTACGCCTACGGAGGTAACGGGGCAGATGGAATCGCGGTGGTTCTCTCGGACGCCGGGGTGACCCCAAGGCCCGGCAGCTTTGGTGGCTCCCTGGGATATGCCCAGCGCAACAATGGTGACGCCGGATTTGCCGGGGGCTGGTTAGGTATCGGTATTGATGAGTACGGTAACTTCTCGGCGGCCACCGAGGGTCGACAGGGCGGGCCGGGCAGAATCCAGGATTCCGTTGCCATTCGCGGATCGGGATCAGGGAACAGCGGTTATCGCTACCTGGACGGAACCGGGCGCCTGAACCCGGGTATTGACGCCACGGGACAGAACAACCCTCACCGTTATCGCATCACGGTTGATTCCCGGATTGCCGGCGAGGCCATCGTTTCCGTGGAGCGCGATACTGGCTCAGGTTTCCAGCAGTTGATCGCGCCGTTCAACGTGCTTGACGAGCCCGGCCAGGCGGCTGTTCCGGAGAACTTCCTGCTGTCACTTACCGGCTCTACCGGAGGTTCCACCAACATTCACGAACTGGACAATACGGAGCTGTGTGCCCTCAAGCTCAATCCGGTGGGTGCCCAGGTGGATCATTTTGAAATCATCCACGATGGCGTTGCCCTGAGCTGCCAGCCCGAGACGGTGACCATCCGGGCCTGCGCGACGGCAGACTGCGACCAGCCGGAAGATCTGTTTACTGATCCGGTAACCGCTACCCTGGCGCCCGGGAACGGTTGGGTGCAAGGCAACCCGATTACCTTCTCGGGTGGGGTAGGACAGGCAACGCTACAGAACACCGCAGGCGGGGTGGTCACCCTGGACGTCGTGGGGTCGGAGCCCTCGACCCGTCCCCAGTCGGTCACCCTGTGCGACAATGGCAGCGGTACGCTTTCCTCGACCCAGTGCCAGTTGGAGTTCTTCGAGTCTGGCCTCGCCTTTGATGTCCCGGATCTGATTTCCCATCGACCGTCCGGTCCGGTCGAGATCCGGGCCGTCCGGCAGAAAGAGCAGAGCCAGGCGTGCGTACCGGCGTTCGAGAATGTCACCCGCCCCGTGCGTTTCTGGTCGACCTACTCGGATCCGGGGCCAAACGGACGCCCCGTGAGTCGCGCGGTCGCGGTCAATGGGGCAGACATCAGTGGTGATTCCGCCAATCCGTCGGTGGTTGACCTGGATTTCGGCCCGGGAGGCATTGCTGAGGTTGAGGTGACCTATCCCGATGCCGGCCTGATGCAACTGGATGCCCGCTATATCGGTTCGACTGCCACCGATGACGACGGGCTGGTGATGCCCGGGGCGGACCTGTTTGCGAGCCGGCCTGCCGGGCTTTGTGTTCGTACCGGTGGCGAGTGTGCCGCCGGGGATAGCACCTGCCCGACGTTCGTGCGGGCCGACGAGGAATTCGACCTGTCGATTACCGCCGTTGGCTGGCAGAGTGATACCGACGCCGACCTCTGCCAGGGCAACCCGGTAACCCCGAATTTCCGCCTGCTGGATATACCCCTGACGTCCTCGGTGCAGGCACCGGCCGGGGGCGCCGATGGCGTGTTCGAGCCGGCCAGCTACACCCACACCCGCTCGGCCAGCGCCACGGAAACGATTCGGGCGCGCGTTTCCGAAGTGGGTGTTTTCGAGTTCTCTGCCACGCCAACGGTCGGCTCCTACCTTGGCCTGACCCCCGACGGAGGCAAGAGCCAGCCGACGGGCCGTTTTTATCCGGATCGGTTTGCCGTTGCGGTGGATCCCGGGGAAATGGCGCCTGTTTGCAGCACGGGCGCCCCGTTCACCTACATCGGCCAGAGTTTCGGGTATCTGGCCACGCCCAGTCTGACCATCGAGCCCCTTTCCCTGGCAGGCACGCGCACTCGGAACTACACGGCCGCCGGGTTCCAGCGGCTCAACGAATCGGGAGTGATCAGGAGCTTCCCCAGCCAGGATGCCTCCGCGACGGACCAGGCCGGGAGTGCCATGGTGGTGACGTCCGGTGTTGCCACAGGCGCGCTGGCCGTAACCGCCCCGGGCTTGATGACCTACACCTACGATCTGGGCGACAGCTTTGAATACACAAAATCGGCCGCGGCTCGCATTGCCCCGTTTGCCCCCGAACTGCCGTTCTCGATTGACAGCATCACTGACAGTGACGGAGTAAACGCCGAGCAGCCTTCCTATCCCTTCACGCCGTTGGCAGCGTTTGAGATGTATTACGGTCGTCTGGTGATGGAGAACGTCTACGGCCCTGAGAACATCATGGAGCTGGAGATGCCTTTCCGGGTGGAGTATTGGAACGGTGCCCGTTACGTTGTGAACACCGACGATAGCTGTACCGACTGGACCACCGCCGATATCAGCAACACGGCTAACCATCACACGCTGGTCACCGACTCAGGCACATTCACAACGGGCTCCGCAGGACCGCTGATCCTTCAGCCAAACGGCACCCAGGGAACGGACACCCTGGTCTGGGCCGTCGAGCAATGGCTGCGTGACGACGAGGATGGCGATGGTACTCTCGACAACCCGGTGGGCCTGGCCACCTTTGGCGTGTTCCGCGGGCACGACCGGGTGATCTACTGGCAGGAGCCATAAAAAAGGGCAGGACTGCCGTCCTGCCCTGAAGCGTTCGCGAACCCCGGCGGTTCGCCAATCGTCAATCCTCTTCGTGCTCCGGATGATCCATGCCCAGTTCGTTGATTTTCCGGGTCAGGGTATTCCGTCCCCAGCCCAGCAGGATGGAGGCATCCCGGCGGCGGCCGCCGGTGTGTTTAAGAGCGGTCTCGATCATGATCTTCTCGAACTCCGGCACGGCGGTATCGAGGATGCCTCTCTTGCCCCGCTTCAGCTCCTGCTCAGCCCAGTTCTTCAGACCCTCCTGCCAGGTTGTGCCAGTGGTGGGCGTCTCCGCCTGGTGCAGCAGTTCAGGCGGCAGATCATCAATGTGAATCTCGCGGCCGCTGGCCATCACCGTCAGCCAGCGGCAGGTGTTCTCCAGTTGCCGAACGTTGCCTGGCCAGGGAAGGGTCGTCAGGTACTCTTCCGCCTCTTCGCGCAGGATTTTGGGCTCCACCGCAAGTTCCTTGGCCGCCCGCTTCAGGAAATGCTGCATCAGGCGCGGAATGTCTTCCCGGCGCTCGGCCAGTCTGGGCAGATGCACCCGGATGACGTTCAGTCGGTGGAACAGGTCTTCCCGGAAGTTACCGGCCTGTACCAGTTTCTCGAGATCCTGGTGGGTTGCCGCGATGATCCGGACATCCACCTTGATGGGGGTGGTGCCGCCGACCCGGTAGAATTCGCCATCGGCCAGCACGCGCAGCAGCCGGGTCTGGGTATCGGCAGGCATGTCGCCGATCTCGTCCAGGAACAGGGTGCCGCCATTGGCCTGCTCGAAGCGCCCCTGGCGGGCCGCGCCGGCTCCGGTGAAGGCGCCTTTTTCGTGGCCGAAGAGTTCGGATTCAATCAGGTCCTTGGGGATGGCGGCCATGTTCAGGGCGATAAACGGATGGCTCGCCCTGGGGCTGTGGTTGTGCAGTGCCTGGGCCACCAGTTCCTTCCCGGTACCGCTCTCGCCGTTGATCAGCACCGTGATGTTGGAGTGAGAGAGCCGGCCGATGGCCCGGAAGACCTCCTGCATGGCCGGTGCCTCGCCGATGATTTCGGCGCTGCGCTGGGCACTCTCGGCCTGGGGCTCGCCGCTGGCCCGTTTCTCGTGGCTGTGTGCTACGGCCCGCTTGACCAGCGCCACGGCATCGTCCACATCGAAGGGCTTGGGCAGGTACTCGAAGGCGCCGGTCTGGTAACTGGTTACCGCGCTCTCCAGATCGGAATGGGCGGTCATGATGATGACAGGCACATCCGGGTGCACGTCCACGATCTGTGACAACAGGGTGATACCGTCCACGCCCGGCATCCGGATGTCGCTGACAATGGCATCGGGCTGCTCGTGCTCGAGCCGCATCATGATGCTTTCTCCGCTGTCAAAAACGCGGGGCTGCATACCGGCCTGGTTCAGGGCGCGCTCCAGCACCCAGCGAATACTGCGATCGTCGTCAATGATCCAGACGTTTGCCGGTTGGCTCATGGGGTGTCCTCCAGGGGCAGGAAGATGATGAAGTCAGTTCGGCCTGGCTCGCTCTCGCACTCCACCAGTCCGTGGTGTTGTCCGATGATGCTCTGGGTAATGGACAGGCCCAGGCCGGTGCCGCTGGCCCGGCCGCTGATCATCGGATAGAAAATGTTCTGCAGTAGATCCGGCGGAATACCCGGTCCGTTATCAATGACATCCACCCGGCACACCAGCTTGTGGCGGCGGTGACCGATGGTGAACTGGCGCAGCGTCCGGGTCCGGAATGTGATGGTGGGCGGTTCGCTGGCGGTATGGCCGCTCTGGTTCTCGAACGCGGCCTCCATGGCATTACGGGCAATGTTCAGAAATGCCTGGATCAGCTGCTCCTTGTCGCCCCGGAACTCGGGAATGCTGGGGTCGTAGTCGCGGCTGAAATGCAGGCGACCCTTGCTCTCGGCTTCAAGCAGGGTGCCCACTCTCTCCAGTACTTCGTGAATGTTGGTCGGGGCCAGTTTCAGGGCCTTGTTGGGGCCAAGCATGCGGTCGACAAGGCTTCTGAGGCGGTCGGCTTCATCGATGATTACGCGGGTGTATTCGCGCTGGTCCTCACTGCCGAGTTCACGATCCAGCAGCTGGGCCGCGCCGCGAATGCCTCCGAGCGGATTCTTGATCTCGTGGGCCATGCCGCGCACCAGGATGCGGGTGGTTTCCTGCTGGGAAATGATGTCTTCCTCACGGCTGATCCGCATCAGGCGGTCCCGGGGCTGGATTTCAATCAGCAGCTCCGTGGGCTCAAGGCTGATCGGCGTGACAGAGTAGTCGACCGTCAGGCGGGAGCCACTGGTAAGCAGGAATTCAGCCTCACGACGGGTGTATGACTGTCCGTTCCGGACCGCCGCGAGCAGCGTCTTCAGGGCGTCTTCAGATTCCACCAGGATGTCCCGGAAGGGCTGGCCGTGGCTCCGGGTCATGCTGGTTTCAAACAGGCTTTCGGCGGCCGGATTCAGATACTGGATATTGAGATTGTCCTCAAGCACCAGAACAGCCGTGGTAAGGCTGTCCAGAATGCTTTTGTATCCGACTGGAGTGGCCGAAGGCAGAGCCATGCGTGAATCCCGTTGGTTCGACATTAGATGACCTCCGGAGTTTTGCAAAAAGCGAACCACATTGGTGTCGATGGTCGAATGAACGGGCGAAGTGCGGGCATTGGAGCCCATCAGCGCTGAAATGTGCCAAAAGCTGGTGCAGGGAAGGCAAAAAAGAACGACCAGCCCGGGCCAGGCGCCCCGTTGCTGGTCAGAGTATGGCTTGTTTCTGGTGCGTGCGCACCAAAATAGTGCGCATTTGGTGTGAGCGGGATCAGTTGAGGACGGATGGCCGGTGTACGGTGAAGGAGATGGCAGACCCTGTTTTCACCTGAACCCCATTTTCATCAACGATATGAACCCGAGCTTCATGGGTCCCACGAAACACGTTGTTCACCGTGATCGAACCGGAGCTGCTCTGCCCAACAGGCTGGCCATCGAGGGTGACTTCATACTTGTGGCCCGCCTGCAGACCTGGCGTGCTGGTCACTTCGAACTGAATGTCACCGCTGCCACTGTAGAAGGCCTGGTTGTTCTCAGGGTAACTGAAGGACACGCTGTCATAGGCCGCGCCCTCCCTGCGAACTTCTTCCCGCAGCTTGTCGGTTTCCTGAACCGTCTGGGGCTTGGGCAGGGTAATTGTGGTAACCGGTTTGACTTCGACCGCCTCAGAGCCTTCGGACGGTTCGTCGGAGTAGGTGACGTTGCCGTAGGCATCGACGTTGCGATAGACCTCGGCGAATACGGGGGTGGCCAACAAAACGAAGAGGCCGGCAATCAGCCCGGACTTGAGATACATACGCTCACCTTTTATGGGGTTTCCCCGATTATCGGCGGCGCTTTACACCATTTCAACGGCCGGGCCCACGGATGTTCGTTACATATCGTTAAGGGCGGCAGGCTCTGTGGAGTCGCTCACAAAAAAAGCCCCGCACAGGGCGGGGCTTCGATCTGCTGTTCTCTCCGGAGGCACGCTCCGGTGAGCGTTTAGCAGGAGTAGTACAGCTGGAACTCGACCGGGTGGGTGGTCATGTTCAGCTTTTCGACTTCGCCGCGCTTCAGGTCCACGTAGCCCTTGATCATGTCTTCGGTGAATACGCCACCGCGGGTCAGGAACTCGTGGTCTGCTTCCAGGCAGTCCAGGGCCTCGGACAGGGTCTCGGCGACCTTCGGAATGTTCAGTGCTTCTTCCTTCGGCAGGTCGTACAGATCCTTGTCCATGGCATCGCCAGGGTGGATCTTGTTCTGGATGCCGTCGAGGCCAGCCATCATCAGGGCAGCGAAGGCCAGGTACGGGTTCGCGGACGGATCCGGGAAGCGCACCTCGATGCGACGGGCCTTCGGGCTGCTCACGTACGGGATACGGATGGAAGCAGAACGGTTGCGGGCAGAGTAGGCCAGCATAACCGGAGCCTCGAAACCGGGAACCAGACGCTTGTAGCTGTTGGTGGCCGGGTTGGTGAAGGCGTTGATGGCCTTGGCGTGCTTGATCACACCGCCGATGTAGTACAGGGCAGCTTCGCTCAGGCCAGCGTAGCTGTCGCCGGCAAACAGGTTCTTGCCGTCCTTGCTCAGGGACATGTGTACGTGCATACCGGAGCCGTTGTCACCAACTACCGGCTTGGGCATGAAGGTGGCGGTCTTGCCGTAGGCGTGTGCCACGTTGTGCACGCAGTACTTCAGAATCTGTACTTCGTCGGCCTTGCGGGTCAGGGTGTTGGCACCAACGCCGATTTCACACTGGCCGGCAGTTCCCACTTCGTGGTGGTGTACTTCAATTTCCAGGCCCATGGACTCCATGGCGGCACACATCGCGCCACGCAGGTCGTGCAGGCTGTCAACCGGCGGAACCGGGAAGTAACCGCCTTTAACGCCCGGACGGTGACCGATGTTGTTGCGGTCGAAGTCTTCGCCGGATACCCAGGCTGCTTCCTCGGAGTGGATGTGGTAAGAGGCACCCTGCATGTCGACGTTCCACTTCACGGAGTCGAACACGAAGAACTCGGGCTCAGGGCCGAACAGAGCGCCATCGGCGATGCCGGTGGACTTCAGGTATTCCTCGGCGCGACGGGCAACAGAGCGGGGATCACGCTCGTAACCTTGCATGGTGGAGGGCTCAACAATGTTACAGGTGATGTTGACAGTCGTTTCTTCGGTGAACGGGTCCAGCACAGAGGTCTCGTCGTCCGGCATCAGGATCATGTCGGATTCGTTGATGCCTTTCCAGCCGGCGATGGAGGAACCGTCGAACATCTTGCCGTCGGTGAAAAAGTCCTCGTCCACTTCGGTGGCGGGCAGGGTCACGTGCTGCTCTTTACCACGGCTGTCGGTGAAGCGCAGATCAACCCATTTGACTTCGTGTTCTTTGATCAAATCAACTGTCTTGGACATTGTGCATGCTCCGTTAGTTATACCGCACAGGCGGCTGCATTCATGTTCGTGGTGCCGGATCGCCCGCCCTTGCGGGTTCCGATCGGTTTCTCAGGTTTGCGCAGCTTAGCAAATGCCAGTGACACTTACCTGCAAATTTCGGCTGATTTCGGTAAAGCAAGGTGCTTGCCAATTTTTGGGGCGTGCTCCAGAAAAGCGCAACTGCGAGGGTTTGGGGCATGGCGCCGGCGGCGAGCCAGAGTCAACTGCGTCTTACGCACCAAATCAGTGCACTAACATGGTGCATTTATTGGCGGAGTGCATCAAAAGAGTGCGGGGCGCCCGGCGTGGCAAGTTGAGTAAAGAATAGGCGTTTTTCTTCATATTAACGACACCGACTTTTCGATATACTGCGCGCCGCTTCATTTTCACCCTGCCTTTTTCAGATCCCGGATCGAAAAGCTCCGTGCAGGGCGCCGGGCAGTCAGTTCCGGTGAATGAATTCATTTTACGGATTTGAGACGGCATGTGCCGGGGCTTCCCCTGCGAACGACCTTCTCAGGTCATTGAGTGCATGCCGCAGGATACTTTTTGTGATTGAGAAACTTCGTAATATCGCCATCATCGCCCACGTCGACCATGGTAAAACCACGCTGGTAGACAAACTGCTTCGCCAGTCCGGTACCCTCGACCGCAAGGAACTTGAAAGCGAACGGGTCATGGACTCGAACGACCAGGAAAAAGAGCGGGGCATTACCATTCTGGCCAAGAACACCGCCCTGAAGTGGAACGGGTATGACATCAACATTGTGGATACCCCGGGACACGCGGACTTCGGTGGTGAAGTTGAGCGGGTGATGAGCATGGTGGATTGCGTGCTGCTGGTGGTGGATTCCATCGACGGCCCCATGCCCCAGACCCGCTTTGTTACCCAGAAGGCGTTTGCGGCCGGCCTGCGGCCGATCGTGGTGGTCAACAAGATCGACCGCCCGGGTGCCCGCCCGGACTGGGTGGTGGATCAGGTGTTTGACCTGTTCGATAACCTGGGTGCCACCGATGAGCAGCTGGACTTTCCGATCGTTTACGCCAGCGCCCTGAACGGTATTGCCGGCGTCGACCATGAAAACCTCGACGACAACATGGACGCCGTGTTCCAGGCGATCGTCGATCACGTGCCGGCACCGAACGTGGACCTGGACGGCCCCTTCCAGATGCAGATTTCCCAGCTGGATTACAGCAGCTTCCTGGGTGTGATCGGCATCGGTCGTATCATGCGGGGCAAGATCAAGACCAATTCCCCGGTGACTGCCATTGGCGCCAACGGCAAGAAGCGCAACGGCCGAATTCTGAAGATAATGGGCCATTTCGGTTTGCAGCGGGTTGAAGTGGAGGAAGCCCAGGCGGGTGACATCGTTTGCGTCAGCGGTATGGACGAGCTTTTCATCTCCGACACCCTGTGTGATCCCGCCAACGTAGAAGCTCTGCCGGCCCTGACCGTGGACGAGCCGACCGTGTCGATGACTTTCCAGGTGAATGATTCACCGTTCGCCGGCAAGGAAGGCAAGTACGTCACCAGCCGCAACATCAAGGAGCGGCTCGAGAAAGAGCTGCTGCACAACGTGGCCCTGCGGGTGGAAGAGGGTGACTCTGCCGACAAGTTCAAAGTTTCTGGTCGTGGCGAGCTGCATCTCTCGGTACTCATCGAGAACATGCGCCGCGAGAACTTCGAGCTGGCCGTGGGCCGTCCTGAGGTGGTCATCAAGGAAGTGGATGGCGTCAAGCAGGAGCCCTACGAGAACGTGATCGTGGACATCGAGGAGCAGCACCAGGGCGCTGTGATGGAACAGATGGGCCTGCGCAAGGGCGATCTGACCAACATGGTGCCGGATGGCAAGGGCCGCATGCGGCTGGATTACACCATCCCCGCTCGCGGGTTGATCGGTTTCCGGAACACCTTCCTGACCATGACCTCCGGTACCGGCATTCTCACCTCCACCTTCAGCCATTACGGCCCGATCAAGGTGGGCGATGTCACCAGTCGTCAGAACGGCGTGCTGGTCTCCATGGCAACGGGCACTGCCCTGACTTATTCTCTGGAGACGCTGCAGAGCCGTGGCAAGCTGTTCCTTGAGCCTGGCCAGGAAATCTACGAAGGGCAGCTGTGCGGCATTCACAGTCGCGACAACGACCTGGTCGTTAACCCCACCAAGGCCAAGAAGCTCGACAACATGCGTGCCTCTGGTAAGGATGAGGTGATTGGCCTGGTGCCGCCGATCAAGTACACGCTGGAGCAGGCTCTGGAGTTTATCGATGACGATGAGCTGGTTGAGGTAACCCCGAAATCGATCCGGCTCCGGAAAAAGCTCCTGACCGAAAACGAGCGCAAGCGGGCCAACAAGAAGTAAGGTCTGCACTGTGTCCAGAAGGCCGGATGTGTTCAGCATCCGGCCTTTTTTATGGTGCGCCAGGCATGGCGCGTAGCGCCTTGACGGGCGCTGTTCCGGTACAGGT
>NZ_JBHIXV010000042.1:0-29204 GCF_041984545.1 Marinobacter sp.
GATGCGATACCTTTCCCCAGGGAGGACACGACACCGCCGGTGACGAAAATATAACGCGTCATGCAGATTCCATGATTGTCTGGTTCGGTGAAGGAGGGAGATTGTCATCTCAAGATGGGACGCCAGACTACCAGAAAGCCCCCCCTGACTCAATCAAATTCCCGCTCTACAACCAGCCGCCAGCCAGCGGCATGGGCGCCTTCGGAGTATTGTTCAGAACACCAGAGATCGCCAACCGCGACCAGTTCCGGGGCATCACCGGCGCCGGCAAAAACCAGCGGCAGACGGGCCCTCTCCCACGGTGGCACCCCCTGCTCCTGCAGCCATTTTTTCAGCGACCTGGACGTACCGCCGGGCCGCAAACGAACGCGTTCCCCGCCCTGCCTCGTACTTATCCGTATTGCCGGTGATTCCACGGATGGCGTATCCACGGGTAACAGACGTATGCGCCATCCGGCCCAGTGGACGCTTTCCCCGGCGTTCAGCGTCCGTGGTTCCGCAGGCAAGACTGGCGGGTCTGGAACCAGATAGAGGCAGCCGCGGAATCTCCGGAGGCTGAAGCCATTGGCCCGGAACTCCGGTTCACGGTCGTCCCCGGCCCGCAGCAGGTCACTGAGGACCTGTCGCCAGTCGCCCGGAGACGGCGCCTGAAACCCTCGTTCTTTTGCCCACCAGCGGATCAGGTTTTTCTGCTCCGGCAACGACAATTCCAGCAGCCCGGACACCGGAATCCGGTTACCCTCCCCCCCGAGGTCGCGCCACTGCAGCGAGGCAAGGGTCCGGTTAAGCACGTCGCTCTCGGCACAGGCGCGGGCAGAATGGGAGAGTCTCTGGTTCAGCCCCGGCCACCGTTCGCGCAGCTCGGGCAGAATGCGATGTCGGAGGAAGTTCCTGTCGAAACCTTCATCGGTGTTGCTGGGATCATCGATCCACGACATCCCGGCCGCCTGGGCCCAATGCTCCAGCTCTGCCCTGTTGAACGCCAGCAGGGGCCGAAACAGCCGACCTGCGCCGAGAGGCCGATCAGTCGGCATGCCCGCCAGCCCCGCCACCCCGGTGCCCCGCAGTAGCCTGAACAGAACGGTTTCAGCCTGATCGTCCGCATGGTGTGCCATCAACAGAAGATCATCGGTTTCAAGGAGTTCCTCGAATACCCGATACCGGGCTTCACGGGCTGCCTCCTCCAGGCCGCCGGCCCGGCCACGGCTCGAGGCGGCCGACAGGTCGACTCGCCGCACGGTCAACGGCACCCCGAGTCCTGAGCAGAGGTCACCACAGAACGCCTCGGTTTCCGGGGCATTTGGCTGTAACTGGTGGTTGATGTGCACCGCCCGAACGTCGGTCGAGGCACGGTGGCAATGCGCCACCAGGTGAAGTAACAGGGTTGAATCCAGGCCACCGCTGAGCGCGACCCAGAGACGGGCACTTGAAGGGAGGGCTCTGACCGGGGCGCACAGCGCCTCCGGCCAGGAAAAACCGGAGCCGGGCTCAGCGCCCGGTGTCATAGCGGGTCAGGCGCTCATATCGGCGTGAAACCAGCTCGTCCAGCGGCAGTCGACTGAGCTCCGCAATGCCTTTACTCAGCACCTGCTTGAGCGACTCGGACATTTTCTCGGGGTTGCGATGGGCGCCACCAAGGGGCTCCTTGACCACGTTGTCGGCCAAACCGAGATCCCTCAGACGGTCAGCCGTAACCCCCATGGCCTCGGCAGCCTGGGCTGCATACTCGGCACTTTTCCAGAGAATCGAAGCACAACCTTCCGGGGAAATTACCGCGTAGGTGGAATACTGCAGCATGTTCAGCTGGTCGCAGACACCAATGGCCAGTGCACCGCCGGAGCCGCCTTCCCCGATCACTGTGGAGATAATCGGTGTCTTGAGACGTGACATGACCGCCAGGTTGAAGGCAATAGCCTCACTCTGGCCACGTTCCTCGGCACCGATGCCCGGGTAGGCACCAGGGGTGTCGATAAAGGTGAGGATAGGCATCCTGAACCGCTCGGCCATTTCCATCAGCCGCAGGGCCTTGCGGTAGCCCTCGGGCCTTGGCATGCCGAAATTGCGCTTGACCTTGTCACGGACCTCACGCCCTTTCTGGTGACCGATGACCATGACCGGCTTGTCGTCCAGACGGGCGGTACCACCCACGATAGCCTGGTCATCCGCGTAGCGGCGGTCGCCGTGAAGCTCGTCGAAATCCTCGAAAATGGACTCGATATAGTCGAGGGTATACGGCCTGCGGGGATGACGGGCGAGTCTGGCCACGTCCCAGGGCTGAAGATTCGCGAAGATGCTCTCGGTCAGGCTGACACTCTTCTTCTTCAACCGGGTAATTTCATCGGTGATGTTGATGTCGGTATCGTTGCCCACCATGCGAAGCTCTTCGATCTTCGCTTCCAGATCGGCAATGGGCTGTTCGAAATCCAGATAGTTAGGGTTCATGATGATCCATCATTTTTTTGCCAGGCGGGACAAGCGCCGCCAAACCAGAATTTGAACCAAAGATAGCAGTGCCCGATCAGGGGCTAAAGCGGACATTGGTATGAGTCCGTTATCTGACAAACTTTTAATTATCCGTCTGTTCAATCATAGACCAACTCCACTGACTGGTCGCCCACGAGGTAGCGCAGTTCCAGCAGCAGGTTGTCGTCAGGCTGTACCCGCCAGGATTCACCGAGCTCAATCCGCGTGGAAGCCTCGTGGCTGTTGTACTCGATCCAGACCGGACTGCCCTCACAGCGGAAAGGCCTCAGCGTATTGTCCAGCTTTTCCAGCAAACCGTTCTGCAACTGGTCTGCGTGCAGGTTCAGCTTCAGGCCACGGCTGAACTGCTGGCGCGCGGTGCCCACGTCCATGACCGAGCTGACGCGCATTTTCATTTGCCCGGAGTAATCATCGTGGCTGACCTGCCCCTCCACCACGATGACCTGGTCCGACTGCAGCAGTTCGCGGTTCTCGAAAAACGCCTCGGAAAACAGCGTGGCCTCAATCCGGGCACTGCGGTCGTCCAGAGTAATAAAGCACATGGTGGAGCCGGTGCGGGTTTTCATGGTGCGCTGGGCCACGACCAGGCCTGCGACGCGCTGGGGTGACTTGTTCGGCTTGAGCTCGGCAATCGACGAGCGCACGAACCGACGAACTTCCTTCTCGTATTCGTCAAACGGATGGCCGGTCAGATAGAGACCGAGGGTATCCTTCTCGCCCTTCAATCGCTGTTTCTCTGGCCATTCGCGCACACCGGCCACGTCCTCGTAGGGGTCACCATCTTCTCCCGCTTCCAGCATTTCCCCGAACATGTCCATCATGCCCACGGACTCGTTGCGGGACTGCTGGTCGGCCTGCTGGACCGCCTTGTCGATACTGGCCATCAACTGGGCCCGACCGGGGCCGAGTTTGTCCATGGCGCCGGAGCGGATCAGCGCCTCCATGGCCCGCTTGTTGACCTTCTTCAGGTCCACCTTGCGACAGAAATCGAAGATATCCTGGTAGGGCTCGCCATCCGCCCGCCCCTCAACGATGCTCTGGATGGGGCCCTCGCCCAGGCCTTTAATGGCGCCGAGACCGTAGACAATCTGGCCCTCGTCGTTGACCGTGAAGGTGTACTCCGAGCGGCTGACATCCGGCACCAGGAGGTCCAGCCCCATGTTCCGGCATTCCTCCACCAGGGTGACCACCTTGTCGGTATTCTGCATATCGGCGGTGAGTACCGCCGCCATGAATTCGGCCGGGTAATGGGCTTTCAGCCAGAGCGTCTGGTAGGACACCAGGGCGTAGGCTGCCGAGTGTGATTTGTTGAAGCCGTAGCCGGCAAACTTCTCCACCAGATCGAAGATGTTCTCGGCCAGGGTCTTGTTGATGCCGTTCTTCTCGCAACCATCCAGGAAGATCTGCTTCTGCTTGGCCATTTCCTCCGGTTTTTTCTTACCCATGGCCCGTCGCAGCATGTCGGCGCCGCCCAGGGTGTAGCCCGCCATCACCTGGGCGATCTGCATGACCTGCTCCTGGTACAGGATAACCCCGTAAGTGGGCTCCAGAACCGGCTTCAGCCCCTCATACTGGTAGTCCGGGTGCGGATAGGACAACGGCTGGCGACCATGCTTCCGGTCGATAAAGTCGTCCACCATGCCCGACTGCAGAGGGCCGGGGCGGAACAGCGCCACCAGGGCGATCATGTCTTCCAGGGAGTCCGGCTGCAGGCGCCGGATCAGGTCTTTCATGCCTCGGGATTCCAGCTGGAAGACCGCCGTGGTTTCCGCCTTCTTGAGCATGTCGAACGACGGCACATCGTCCAGGGGGATGGCATTGATATCCAGCGGCTCAAGCCCGCGCTTTTCCCGGCGCGGGTTGATCATCTTCAGGGCCCAGTCGATGATCGTCAGCGTCCGCAAACCCAGGAAGTCGAACTTCACCAGGCCGGCGTCCTCAACGTCGCCTTTATCGAACTGGGTGACCAGGCTGCCGCCCTCGTCGTCGCAGTACAGCGGCGAGAAGTCGGTAATCTTGGTGGGCGCAATTACCACGCCCCCGGCGTGCTTGCCGGCGTTCCGGCAGACGCCTTCGAGCTTGAGTGCCATCTCCCAGATTTCCTGGGCTTCCTCGTCCTGGTCGAGAAACTCCTGCAGCTGGGGCTCCTGCACCAGGGCCTTTTCAAGGGTCATGCCCGGTTCGAACGGGATCATCTTGGACAGCTTGTCCGCCAGACCGTAGGACTTGCCCTGCACCCGGGCCACGTCACGCACCACCGCCTTGGCGGCCATGGTACCGAAGGTGATGATCTGGGAGACCGCCTCCCGGCCGTATTTCTCGGCCACATAGGCGATGACACGGTCCCGTCCCTCCATGCAGAAGTCGACGTCGAAGTCGGGCATGGACACCCGTTCCGGGTTCAGGAACCGCTCGAACAGCAGGTCGTATTCCAGGGGGTCGAGATCGGTAATCAACTGCGCATAGGCCACCAGGGAACCGGCACCAGAACCCCGGCCAGGGCCTACCGGTACGCCGTTGTTCTTGGCCCACTTGATGAAGTCCATCACGATCAGGAAGTAGCCCGGGAAGCCCATCTGGATGATGATGTCGAGTTCGAAGTTCAGGCGCTTGTAGTAGGCCTCACGCTTGGCCTCATAATCCGGATCGTCCTTGCTCAGGGATTTGGCCAGACGCTCCTCCAGGCCCTCCTCGGAGACCTTCCGAAAGTACTCGTCCATGGTCATGCCATCGGGGATCGGGTAGTTGGGCAGGAAATACTCGCCCATGCGCACCTTCACCGAACAACGCCGGGCAATCTCCACGGTGTTCTCGATAGCCTCAGGGATGTCGCTGAACAGCTCGATCATTTCTTCGGGGCTGCGCAGGTACTGCTGTTCGCTGAAACGTCTATCACGGCGGGGATCGTCGAGGGTGCGGCTCTCGCCAATGCAGACCCGGGCCTCATGGGCCTCGAAATCCTCGGCCTCCAGGAAGTGCACATCGTTGGTAGCCACCACCGGAAGGCCCATTGCCTGCGCCAGCTCCACGTTCAGGTGCAGGCAGTCTTCGTCGCCCGCGCGACCGGTACGCTGCAATTCCAGGTAGTAGCTGTCCGGGTACAGGTTCATCCAGTAGCGGGCTCGCTCCCGCGCCAGATCCGTTTTGCCCGCCAGCAGCGCTTTGCCTACGTCGCCCAGCTTGCTTCCAGAGAGTGCGATCAGCCCCTGCGCCCTCTGCTCAAGCCAGCCACGCTGGATAATCGGCTTACCGAAACGCTGGCCGTCGGTGTAGCCGAGCGAAATGATTTCCGTGAGGTTGAGATAGCCGTCGTTATTGCGGGCCAGCAGCGTCAGGCGGAAGGGGTTGTCAGGCTCATCCGGGTTCTCGAGCCAGAGGTCGGCACCGATGATCGGTTTGACACCCGCGCCCATGGCCGCCTTGTAGAACCGCACCAGCGAGCACATGTTGGACTGCTCGGTGAGCCCCACCGCTGGCATGCCCAGCTCTGCCACGCGATTGACCAGGGGTTTGACCCGCACCAGGCCGTCCACCATGGAATACTCTGAATGGACTCGAAGATGTACGAATGTCTGCGCCATAGTGTCGGATCAGTCCTGCTTGCGTCTTTGGTTCTGAAAAGGTGGTCAACCGCCCACCAGCGCCCGGATGTCGTCCTCGGTCTGGGGACCGAAACGGGTTTCCACCAGCTCACCCTGGGGATTGACAATAAACGTGGCCGGCAGTGCCACCGGCATTTTCCAGCCGAATGTTGGCCCCGGGTCCTTTTCCAGCATGGTGAATTCTATGCCCATTTTTCCGCCCAGGGCGGTCAGGGCCTCGCCACTCACGCCGTCAAAGTTGACGCCGAGCACGGTCATGTCCGGCGCTTTGTCGATTTCGTTCAGTTCGGGAATTTCCTCCAGGCACGGCTTGCACCATTCGGCCCAGTAATTAACCAGGACCCATTGTCCACGGAGGTTGTCCCAGTTCATCGGAGGGCCGTCTGCCCGTTGCAGCTCGATTTTCTCACAACCGGCCAGCGCTACCACCAGGAGAAAAACACCAAGCATGCCCGGCCAGCGGCGGGAACATGGCCATTCAGGGTACTGCACCGATATACCTCCTGTTAGACTACGGGCCACCGAACCCATGGCAACCCCTCACTTGATCAGGCAAGACGATGACAGAAGCCACCCGGATTTTCCATAACCCCCGCTGTTCGAAATCCCGCCAAGCCCTTGAGTTGCTTCACGAACGCGGCATTGAACCAGAGATTATACGCTACCTGGAAACCCCACCGACAGCACAAGAGCTCAACGATATTCTGGACAGGTTGGAACTGGCACCCAGACAGCTGATGCGCACCAAGGAAAAGGAGTACCTTGAGCTGGGGCTGGATAACCCCGAACTCACTCGCGAACAGCTGATTGCCGCCATGATTGAAACGCCCCGGCTGATCGAGCGGCCGATTGTCCTGGCCAACGGCAGGGCCGCGGTGGGTCGGCCTCCGGAAAAGGTGCTCGACATTCTCTGAACTTCCGCCAGACCGCACTATAACCATCGCAGCACAGGACTCTTCATGTCGGAATCATTGCCCTACATTCTGGTGCTTTATTACAGCCGCAATGGACAGACCGCTGAACTGGCCCGCCAGATTGGCCGGGGCGTTGCCCGGGTCAGCGGCATCGAGGCCAGACTGAGGTCGGTTCCGCCGGTCTCGCCGGACACCGATGCCTCTCTGCCCGCGGTGCCGGACTCCGGCGCGCCCTACGCCACCCGGTCGGAACTGGCCAACTGCGCTGGTCTCGCCCTGGGCAGCCCGACCCGGTTCGGTAATATGGCGGCTCCGCTGAAATATTTTCTGGATACCACCGGCGATCTCTGGCTGAGCGGCGCCCTCGAAGGCAAGCCGGCTGGCGCCTTCACATCGACTGGTAGCCTCCACGGCGGCCAGGAGAGCACTCTGCTCACCATGATGGTGCCTCTGCTACACCACGGCATGGTGCTCTGCGGCCTGCCTTACACCGAGAAAAGTCTCGGAGACACTCACACTGGCGGCACCCCCTACGGACCCAGCCACTGGGCAGGCACCGGGGAACAGTTGCCAGTCAGCGACGACGAAAAAACCCTGTGCCAGGCTTTCGGTGAGCGACTGGCCCGACTGGCGCTGAAACTGGCAGACTGAGAGATGCCAGCGCCCTGCACGTACATTGAGAGCCCACTTACTTTCGGAAGATGATCATGCTGAACAACCCCAAGGCACGCACCACGGCGCAACTGGCCACCGCGCTCTATGTGGCCGTACTTGCCACACTTCTGGTCACCACGTTTTACCCGGCGCCCGTGGAAGGTGTCTCCATTGCCCTGATGCTGTCTGTAAAGCTGCTGCCACTGCTGCCTTTTGCAGTCCCGGTCGTTCGGGGCCACAATCGCGGTTACATCTGGATGTCGTTTGTTCTGATTTTCTATTTTACCCAGGCGGTGGTCTCAGCCTGGCTCAGTGAAGGCGCCGTTGGCCCGGTTGTGCTGACCGTGCTGACCTTTCTCCTGTTCACTGTGGCCATGGTTCACCTCAAGGTAAACCGCAGGCTGACCGCGTGATGTTTTATTGATTCGAGCAGGGAAACCGAGCCCTATGGCAGAAACAGACAAGTCCGCCACCCTGCAGCGGCCGCCAGCCCCTGGCCAACGCAACCTGACGCTGCGAGACATCTGTAACGCCCTTGTCAGCAGCGGCGAGATCAGCCAGGAAGATGCCGAGCGCGTGCTGTCCGGCAACCTGGGTGCAGCGACTGGCGGTGGCACCGCAGGCAGGCGCCACCCCCTGGAACTGGTTGCGATTGCTGCCCCGACCAGCCAGATCAGCGGCCGCACCCTGGATCTCGATCGCCTCACTCAATGGCTCGCTGACTGGGCGCAGCAGCCGTACTACCACATCGACCCGCTGAAGATCGACACCCCGGCCATTGCCCGGGTAATGTCCTACGCCTTCGCCCAGCGCCACGGCATCCTGGCCGTTGAAATTACCCGGGACGAGGTAGTCATCGCCAGCGCCGAGCCTTTTGTCAGCGACTGGGAGCAGAACCTCCAGCAGGCGGCGCGCAAGGAAATCCGGCGGGTCGTGGCCAACCCGGAAGACATACGCCGATACACTGTGGAGCTTTATCAGCTGGCCAACTCGGTGAGCAAGGCCAGCGGCGGTCAGAGCCAGGGCAAGGCCGGCAGCCAGAATTTTGAACAGCTACTGGACCTGGGCGCCAACGAAAACCCCGATGCCAACGACCAGCACGTGGTCAAGATTGTCGACTGGCTGCTCCAGTACGCCTTTGACCAGCGGGCCTCGGACATCCACATAGAGCCAAGGCGAGCAGTCACTCAGGTCCGGTTCCGCATTGATGGGGTGCTGCACAACGTCTATGAGTTTCCGGAGCATGTGGGCGTGGCGGTAACCAGTCGCCTGAAGATCCTGGGCCGCCTGAACGTGGCGGAAAAACGCAAGCCCCAGGACGGCCGCATCAAGACCCGCAAACCGGACAACAGCGAGGTGGAGCTGCGTCTTGCCACCATGCCCACCGCCTTCGGCGAAAAAATGGTGATGCGGATTTTCGATCCGGACGTGCTGCTGAAAACCTATGAACAGCTGGGGTTCAGCCGCGAAGACCAGCAGCGCTGGCAGGACATCACAGCCCGCCCCCACGGCATTGTGCTGGTTACCGGGCCGACCGGATCGGGCAAAACCACCACCCTGTATTCTACCCTGAAGCAGATCGCCTCGCCGGAGCTCAATGTCTGCACCATTGAGGACCCGATCGAGATGGTGGAACCAGCCTTTAACCAGATGCAGGTGCAGAACAATATCGATCTCACCTTTGCCGCTGGCGTGCGGGCACTGCTCAGACAGGACCCGGACGTGATCATGATCGGGGAGATCCGCGACCTGGAAACCGCCGAAATGGCCGTACAGGCGGCCCTGACCGGCCACCTGGTGCTCTCGACCCTTCATACCAACGACGCTCCCAGCGCCATCACCCGCCTCATGGAGCTGGGCATTCCGCCCTATCTGATCCGGGCAACTGTGCTCGGAGTAATGGCCCAGCGTCTGGCGCGAACCCTGTGCCCCCACTGCAAGGCGCCGGGGCCGGCGGATGAGCAGGCCTGGCAAACCCTCACCCGACCCTGGAAGGCGCCGGTTCCCAAGCAGTTCTTCCAGCCGGTGGGTTGCCTCGAATGCCGCAACACCGGCTACATGGGCCGGGCCGGCGTCTATGAAATCATGACGCTCTCCGGACCTCTGATCCGCCAGATCACCGACCAGTGTGAACTGGAACAGCTGCGACTGGACGCCTACAAGGATGGTATGAAATCCCTGCGACTGAGCGGTGCGCAGAAGGTGGCCGCCGGGCAGACCACGGTTGAGGAAATTCTGCGGGTTACCCCGGAAAGCCAGCGCTGAGCGTCTTGCCCGCTCAACCGCCGGGACGCAACCCACACTGTCCGAGCAGGTCCTGCCAGGCCCGGGTGTGGTCCGCGATGGCCAGATCCAGCGCCTGCCACAGACTCTTCGCTCCTGTCCGGGAGATATGGCGCCGGTACCAGGGCCGGAACGCCTCCGGCATGACTTCGGCCTGCTGGTCCGCCAGCCGCTCGAACGGTTCGATGAGCGCAACCCGCCCCTGCGACACAGCGCTCAGGTAAGGCTGCACCTTGCCTATGTAAACGCTGAAGAACATGTTCTGCACAATATCCGATTGATTGTTGGGCTGACTGTTCAGACACAGCGGCCGCCCCTCGATGCGCTGCCGGAGCAGCGCGGTACCATCCTGCAGCCTGGCCGTCAGTAGCCGCGCGCTGTTGATCAGCTGCCCGGCACGATATTCGGCCTGCCAGCGCTGGTGAACCTCACCGACAAAATCCAGAGAGACATCAAGATTACCGGATTCAAGTTCGGCGACCACACCGTTCAGACGGGTAATGTCCCGGGCCAGATCCGACACCGGATTTCCATCGCCGGCCACAGCCACCGGATAATAGCCTTTCGCCAGCGTGAACAGCGTTTCCACCTCCTCTACACCCCAGGTGGCGTTCCACAAGGCAATGGGAAGAGAGTCCAGCTTGCTCCCGATGGCTTCGCTCAGTTCTTCAGCAAAGTCCTCGTCCTCGATTTCAGGAAGACACTCGCGGGCGGTCTCGATAAAGCGGATTTCGTACCTCAGACGGTTCAACGGCTGCATCACCCGGCCCATCACGGAATTCTTCTCGCCTACCACGTACTGCAACTCGCACCCGTAGAGCGACAGAAAATCCAGCATGCCCATGTCCAGGTCCGGAAGGTCAAGTACTCGCTCCCGGCGACGGGGCAGCTGGCTGGCAGCAGGAATGTCGGAAAACCGGGGCTCGGTTTCCAGAACCCGGGCCACCCGCTCCACGTATTCATCCATCATGGGGCGGGCTTCGGAGAAGGGGTCACAGCCGGCCAGTAGCAGGGCTATCGCCGGCAGACACATTTTCAGGAACCCGCTACCGGGCATCGCTTCCTCCTGCGCAGGCCGTGGGAGCCGTGGCTATCGCGCCTGGAGAAGGGCATCAACCTCCGCGAAGTCACGGGCTACAAATCGTTCTGTTTCCGGCAGGTCGCCGTCTCGCACCAGCCAGGCCGTCTTCATACCCGCCTGCTCTGCCGCCTCCAGTTCTGCCTCTACATCCGACAGGAACAGGACCGTGTTGGCCTCAACCCCCAGTTCGGACAGGATATTGTGGTAGGAGGCCACCTCTTTCTTGCCGCCCACCCGGGTGTCGAAGTAGCCAGAGAAGAACGGGGTAAAATCGCCTTCTGTCGTAAAACCGAAGATCAGTTTCTGGGCCTTCACCGAACCGGAGGAATATACGAACAGGCGCAGCCCCCGATCATGCCAGCGCTGGAGATAGTCTGCCGCGTCCGGATAGATGTGTCCTTTGAGTTCCCCCTGCTGGTAGCCCTGCTCCCAGACCATACCTTGCAGCGCCTTCAGGGACGTCTCCTTGCGGTCCTCCCGGATCCAGCTCTGGAGCACTTCAATGAGACCCTCAAGATCGGTCCGATCAACACCCGAGACCTCGGCCACGGCGTCCAGCTGCTCCGACACGGCCAGGGTGTCACCATGCCGCTGCCGGACAAACCCTGGCAGATGTTCACTGGCGTAGGGAAACAGCACATCGTGGACGAAAGAGATGGAGCTGGTGGTACCCTCGATGTCGGTGAGGATAACCCGGATCATCCCGTCGCCCCTGCCAGGGCTTCGTAGCGCGGGAGGCGCCCGGCAATGTCTTCACCGGTAAAACTGGCCACCCAGCCTTCGGGGTTGGTGAACAGCCGGATGCAGGTAAAGGCCGGTTCCGGTCCCATATCGAACCAGTGCCGGGTGCCGTTGGGCACGCTGATCAGGTCATTTTTCTGGCACAGCACGGCGTATACCTCGTTCTCGAAGTGCAGGTAGAACAGGCCCTGCCCTCGCACGAAGAAGCGCACCTCGTCCTCGCTGTGGGTGTGTTCGTCGAGGAATTTCTGGCGGAAGGCCTCTTTCTGCGGGTTGTCCGGGTTCAGGCTGATCACATCGGCGGTCTGGAACCCACACTCGTCCTTCAGGCTTGCCACTTCTTCCTGGTAAGCCTCGAGAATAGCGTCTGGCGATGCATCCGCCGGCAGCTCCCGGGTCGGCCACTGCTCGAAACGAACGCCCTGGGCCGCCAGCAGATCGCGGATTTTTGCCGGATCTTCCGTTACGGTGTGAGCCGCTTCCGGCCGGTTCTGGTCAAAAATACTCAAGGTTGTCATTGACGCACCCTCATGGTTTCTAATTCGCATTCAAACAGGAATTCAAAGGCCTCGACGTGACGAAGGCAATCAGCCATCGTCCTGCCCCAGGTATAGAGCCCATGGCCCCGAATGAGGTAACCGGGTTGCTCGGGATGGGCCCGGAACCATTCGCGGGTTTCCTCGGCCAGGGCGTCAATGTCCTGAGTGTTCTCGAACACCGGCACGCTCAGGACCGACTCGTGGGTCTCAACGCCGGCAAACGCCTTTTGCAGTTCATAGCCCTCCAGGACCAGTGCCTGCCCGGATTCAATCAACCGACTCAGCACAGTGGCCTTCACCGAGTGGGTATGAAGCACAGCGCCGACATCCGGGAACAGCTCATAAATCACGGTATGCAACCGGGTTTCGGCCGAAGAGCGGCAGTTGCTCTGAACTGCATGGCCTGCCAGGTCCACCACCATCACGTCGCCGGCGCCCAGCTGTCCCTTATGGCGGCCGGAGACGGTAATGGCAATGTGCTCGCCATCTATGCGTGCCGAGTAATTGCTGCTGGTGGCGGGCGACCAGCCCCGCTGATAGAGAAATCGACCGGCCTGCACGATTTCATCGGCGGCAGCGGCGTATCGGGTCACATCAAACACAGGCTTTCTCCCGGTTAACGGATACCCTGACGGCGAAACGCCTCAGGCACCCACATTTGCCGACATTATAGGGGTGCGCCCGCCTGTCGCAAATGGTGGCGGGCGGCAATCAGGTCGGCAACCACCGATATGGCAATTTCTGCCGGGGTTTTGCTGGGAATATCAACACCGATCGGGGCCCGAAGGCGATCCAGGGTTGCCTGGTCGAGGCCCAGCGATGCCAGACGCTCCCGCCTCGCCTGCGAGGTGCGCTTCGACCCCATGGCGCCCACGTAGAATGCGCCGGTTTGCAGCGCCGCCAGCAGCCCCATATCGTCGATCCTCGGATCGTGGGCCAGGGCCAGAACGCCAGTGAACGGGTCGTTGAAGGTCGCCGCAACCAGATCGTCGGGCAGTCGGCGGTCGAGCGGAATGTGGTGGTGGCTCCAGCCGGTTGCAAAAGCCTCCCTGGGCTCACACAGGGTGACGGCGAAATCGGCGGCCAGCGCAAACTCGGCGACGTAACGGGCCACTTCGCCCGCGCCAATCAACAGCAGGCGGCATTCCGGTTGCAACGCATGGATGAATTGCTCTCCGTCCCGGGTGACCGAGCTGTTTCCCTTCACCGGCTGATAGTCGAGCTGTGCGACACCCTGGGCAAGCGTGCGCTGAACGCTGATTCTCCGCACCACCGCCCGGTGCCGGGACAAGGCTTCGTCCAGTTCCCGAACGTGGGCCAGAGAAGCGTCTCCGGCCAGCGGCTCCACCAGCAAGCGGATCCGGCCGCCACAGGGCAACTGGAACTGGTCGCGGTCCGAGTCAGTGATGCCGTAATCAATCAGCACAGGCCCCTCGCCGCCCTGATCTGCAACACCCCGAAGCAGATCCTCCTCCAGGCAGCCGCCGGAGACCGAACCACTCCAGTCGCCGGCTTCACTGATGGCAAGCCAGGAACCGACGGGCCTTGGGGACGAGCCCCAGGTCTCCACGATGGTGCATAACCAGACCCGCCGACCGGCCTCAAGCCACTGGCGGGCATCCCGAATTACGGAGAGATGGCCTGCGGTCACTGCGGCCCCGGACCCGTGGCCGTCTGGCTGCCCCACACACTCAGGCATCGGCTTTCAGCGGCAGTGTACGCTGCCGTTTCCCGGTCAGGGCAAACAGTGCATTGCCAAGGGCCGGCAACACCGGCGGCACGCCGGGCTCGCCAACCCCGGTGGGAGACGCCGTGCTCGGGATGATCTCAACTTCCACTTCGGGGCGCTCATACAGACGCATCAGTGGATAGTCGTGGAAATTGCTTTGCTGGACTTCGCCATTGGCAAAGGTGATTTCGCCATACAGAGCCGCGGTCAGACCGAACAGTATGCCGCCTTCGATCTGGTCCACCACGATTCGCGGGTTGATCACCTGGCCACAGTCCACGGCGCAGACCACCTTATGTACCCGGATGGCGCCGTTTTCGATACTGGCCTCCACCACCTGGCCCACGTAGGTGCCAAAGCTTCGAACCAGTGCAACGCCTCGCGCCCTTCCCTCCGGTGCCGGTTTGTCCCAGCCCGCCATCTCGGCGGCCCGATCCAGTACCGCCAGGTGCCGTGGTTCGGAGGCCACCAGACGCCTGCGGAACCGGTAGGGGTCTTCGCCAGCTGCATGGGCCAGTTCGTCCATGAAGGTTTCCACCGCAAACCCGTTGTGGGAATACCCCACGGAGCGCCACCAGGAGATGGGAACGCCGGGGTCGGTGTGGGTATGGCGGACATCAATGTTGGCCACCGCATACGGGTATTCGATGGCCCCCTCGATGGCCGAGTGATCCTTGGGTGTGGCAATGCCCTCTGCCATCAGACCGACTTTGCCCAGGGTGTTGTACATGAACTTCGGGGCCCAGGGGTACTGGGCCGGGGCTGCGTTGCGAACGTACCAGTCCAGGATCTGGGGCCCCACAATCTGGTGGTGCCATCCGGTCAGCTCGTTGCCCGAGAGGCTTGCCTTAAGGCGATGCAGCATGGCCGGTCGGTAGACATCGTGACGGGTGTCCTCCTCCCGTGACCAGATCAGCTTGACCGGCCGATCCATCCGGTAGGCCACCGCCGCCACTTCCTCGATGTAGTCCTGAGTCAGGCGTCGACCGAAGCCGCCGCCGAGAAAGGTGGTATGAATGGTCACGTCGTCCGGACGCAGGTCGGTCACCCGGGCGGCGGCAATCCGCCCCAGATCCGGCGCCTGGGTCGGCGCCCAGACTTCGATCTGGTCATTCCGGTACCAGGCGGTCGCGTTCATCGGCTCCAGGGTGGCATGGGCCAGGTAGGGCTGCGTGTACTCGACTTCCACTACCCGCTCAGCGGATTCGCTGGCGTTCTCGAAGCTGCCCTCACTGCGCTCCGATACGCCCGGATCCTCGTCGGCGGCCTCGCGGTAGGATGCAAACACCTGGTCATTGGAGAGCGACAGGGCGTCCGAGTAATCCCAATCGATCGCGAGGACCTTCTGGGCTTTACGCGCCCGCCAGTATCGGTCGGCAACGACCGCCACGCCGCGTTCAATCTCAAACACGCCGAGCACGCCCGGCATGCCGCTGACTTCGTCGCCGTTAAAACCTTTTACTCGCCCGCCAAACCGGGGCGAACGGGAGACCACGGCGTACACCATATCTGGCAGCTCGACATCAATGCCATAGACGGCGGTACCGGTGGATTTGGCATGGGCATCCAGCCGGTTCTGCTGCTTGCCGATGTATTGCCACTCGGCGGGCGGTTTCAGGGGTATATCGCCCCGGACCACTTCGGTTGCCGCCAGCCTCACCAGCTTGCCATACGGCAACGAATCAATACCGTTAGGGTGAACGACCCTGCCATTACGAGCTTCGCAGTCGGAGGGATCAACTTCCCAGATCCGGGCCGCGGCCATGACCAGCATCAGGCGGACTTCCGCACCGGCCAGCCGCAAGGGCTCCCAACTGGTGGCAACGCTGGTACTGCCGCCGGTCAGTTGCAGTTTGTACAACGGGTTACGGTATTCCGGTGCCACGGGTGCAAAACGGGGCGTGATACGCTCCGGCGCGACCGCAAGCTCCTCGGCAATCAGCGTGGTGAGCCCGGTGTAGGTGCCCTGACCCATTTCCACCCGTGCCAGGGTGAAATAGATCTCGTCGTTTTCAGTCAGTTCCAGCCATGCATCCGGGCGCCACTCGCCGGTTTCCGCCTGGTAACCGGTCTGGACACCGGCACAGCCGGGCAGCGCCATGGCAACCACCAGGCCGCCAGAGGCGCCAGCACTGACCTTCAGAAAGTCTCTGCGATTGATCATGTTACGCCTCCTTTACGTCGGAGGCGTTGCCGGCAGCAACGGATTCGACCGCCGCGATGATGCGCGAGTAGGTTCCACAGCGGCAGAGGTTGCCGGTCATGGCGGCGACAATCTCATCCCGCGAGGGCGACGGATTGGTCGCCAGCAGGTGAGCGGCACTCATGATCTGGCCAGACTGGCAGTAACCGCATTGCGGCACGCCGTGATCGATCCATGCCTGCTGCAGCGCATGAAGCCGATCCTCGCTGCCCAACCCTTCGATGGTGACAACGTCCGCGCCAGCAGCCATTTCAACCGGCGTCGAGCAGGACCGCACAGGCTGACCGTTCAGATGCACGGTGCAGGCACCACACAATCCGGCACCGCAACCAAACTTGGTGCCCTTGAGCCCCAGTTCATCCCGCACTACCCACAGCAGTGGGGTGTCACCTTCCACATCCAGCGATCGTGGTTCTCCGTTGACCGTCAGGCTCAAGGCCATGCCCGCTCTCTCCTCATTTTAACTACCCGGCTTTTCGCCCGGTTTTCTTGTAAGCCGCCCCGGGGCGGCAGGTTGCATCACTTGATGACGTCTTCGCCGTCCTTGTTCACCCAGATCTTGCGCTCGCCGGTTTCCATCTTGCCGTTGGAATCCCAGACCTCGCGATCGGTGGTTGCCTGCTCCACCTTGCCGTTGTCATTCCAGATCACACGATCCTTGCAACCGGCCATGGCCAGCAATGCCACTGCGATCAATACAAATCTGTTTCCCACAAAAACCTCCTGGCGGCCGCCGAGCGGCTCTACGTTCAAGAATTGAAATACAAAGCCTTAGCGGCTTCCATGGATTTCCCGATTGCGCTGCTTATCCCGCTCGCCCTTGCGAACCATGACATAAACCGCGCCGGTTCCACCATGGTGTTTCTGGGCCGAATGAAAGGCCAGAACATCGTCAAGCTCGGGCAGCCATTTGGCAAGGTAGCTCTTCAACTGAGCAATTCCGTCGGGATTGCGTTCACCCTTGCCATGAAGAATGATCACCGTGCGCAGGCCGTATCGCAGGCAGTCGCCGATAAAGGCGAATACTTCGCGCCGCGCCTGCTCAACGGTCATGCGATGAAGGTCAAGACGGGCCTCGATGGGATACTGGCCCAGGCGCAGCTTACGAAACACCCCGTGCTGTACGCCAGGGCGCTGCCAGCAAAGCACGTCCTGAGCGGTCAGGGGCTCCACCATGTCGGAGGTGAGCGGGTTATTGTCCCGGATCGGCTTTTCCACCGCCGCACGCTGGCGCTCCAGATGCCCCGGCGTCAGTTCTCTCGGCGTGGTGACCTCGGCCCGGTTGGGCTTGCGGATACGCCGCACATCCTTCATTTCCTCAAGAAAGCTGAGGCGCTCTTCTTTGGTCGTCATGGCGTTACGTTCAATCACCTGTTTCAATCCGGACTTTACCATCCGCCCCCCTGACCATAAAGAAAACTGACCTGGATCAGTCCGAGTGCGACGAAAATCTCAGGGAGCAGAGTGCCGGGCATAAACTACACTTCAAGCGGATCACCCTATTCAGCGAGCGAACACGGCATGGCGGCAGCAATTCAGGAACACGACAATCCCCAGAACATCCGGGCCATCATGACTTTCCTGCGCGAGCACGCGCCCTTCTCCAGCATGGATGACGCTCACCTGGCCCACTTTGCCGAGAATGCGTCCATTCAGTTCTACGCAGACGGAGACGAAGTGCTGTCTCCGGAACAGGGTGTCGTCAAACGGTTCTACGTTGTCAAACAGGGTCGGATCCGTGGTGAGCGCCACAACGATAAGGAGGGCCGGACGGAAACCACCTTTGAGATCAGCCAGGGGGAGTGTTTTCCTCTCGCAGCCATGATCGGTGAGCGCCCAACCCGGACCCTGCACCGGGCGGCGGGCGACACCTTCTGCCTGAGTATCGGACAGGCCGCCTTTGTAACGCTTTTTTCCGAGAGTGAGCCGTTCCGCGACTTCTGCCTGCGGGGTGTCAGCAGTCTGCTGGATCAGGTAAACCGTCGCATCCAGTCCAACGCCATGGCATCCATGGGTTCGAGCACTTCGCTGGACACGCCACTGGAACGTTACGCTCTGCGCAACCCCATTGTGTGCTCGCCGGATCTGCCGGTGCGTAAGGCGGTTGCCCGAATGCACGAAAACAACGTTGGCAGCATCATCATTACCGACGACAGCCGTCACCCGACCGGTATTTTCACGCTCCGGGATTTGCGAACCATGATCGCCGAGGACAAA
This sequence comes from Marinobacter sp., assembly GCF_041984545.1. Classification (GTDB taxonomy): domain Bacteria; phylum Pseudomonadota; class Gammaproteobacteria; order Pseudomonadales; family Oleiphilaceae; genus Marinobacter. The sequence continues at coordinate 18,448 of NZ_JBHIXV010000042.1, forward strand.
GGGCCCCTCGACACACCCATCCGACAGGTGATGACGCCGGACCCCTGCTGCCTGCCCTCCCACGCAGATGCCTTTGAGGCGGCCATGCTGATGGCAGAGCACCATTTCGCCCATCTGTGCGTGGTCGATGATGAGCACCGGCTCATCGGTGTGGTGTCTGAACGGGACCTGTTCGCCCTGCAGCGTGTGGATCTGGTGAACCTGGCACGCACCATTGGCACGGCCACCCACCTCAATACCCTGATAAGCCTGCGTGCTGATGTGTCCCGACTGGTAGATGCCATGCTCGCCCACGGTGCGGATTCCGGCCAGGTGGTGAAGATCATCACCACGCTGAACGATGTCACGGTACGACGGGTTCTGGAGCTCAATCTGAAAAGAAACGATCCGGGCATTCCCTTCACCTGGCTGACCTTTGGCAGTGAGGGGCGGCAGGAACAGACCCTGCTGACCGACCAGGACAACGGCATCCTGTTCGAAACACCGGAGGGCATGACCGAAGATCAGGTACGGGAAAAACTTCTGCCCTTTGCGCAGACCGTTAACAAGGAGTTGGCAGACTGCGGCTTCACGCTCTGCAAGGGCAACATCATGGCCAGCAATCCCAAGCTCTGCCTGAGCGGACGCGAATGGGACGACTGGTTTATCCGTTTTATCGATGCCTCCACGCCCCAGAATCTGGTGTACTCCTCTATCTTCCTCGATATGAGAGCCGTGTTCGGGCCTACCGAACCGCTGCAGGCATTGCTGGAAAAGGTTCTGGCCCGCATCCGCAAGAACGCGCTGTTCCAGAAGATGCTGGCGGGCAACGCCTTCCAGAGGAAGCCTCCTCTGACCATGTTTCGCAACTTTCGCTACGTGACCGACGGCAAGAAACACTCCCTCGACCTCAAGCGCCAGGGTCTGGCTCCGTTTGTGGAGGCGGTGCGGGTGTTTGCGCTGGCCAACGGGGTGGAAACCGCCAACACCCTGGAGCGCATGGACGAGCTCGCGAAAAAGGGCATCTTCGACCCCAAGGATGCCAATGCCTGGAAAGAGGCGTATAGCCTGATCCAGGCCATTCGGATGCGGGCGCATCAGGAAATGCTGGCGCGTGAGGAGGAATTGACCAACTACATTGATCCGGACGATCTGAACCCGCTTGACCGACGCATATTGCGGGAGTCCTTCCGCCAGGCCCAGCGGCTTCAGCAGAAGCTGGAAGTTACCTACCAACTCTGACTCCCGGACTCGTCTTTATGCTGGAACAGATCAAACAGTGGCTTGGACAGCGCCGAAGCGGTCGCGTGGGCAACCACGACCCGGGCAACCTCCCCAATCCGAAGACCCCCGGTGACCAGTTGCTCTCGGACTGCCGCCTTATTGTCTTGGACCTTGAAACGACCGGCCTGAATGCCAGCAAGGACGAGGTGATCGCTATCGGGGCCGTTGCCATACGCGGCGGCGTCATTCATCTCGGCGATCAGTTCGACCTGGTACTCCGCCGGCCAGAGCTGGATATCAGCCAGACCGTGCTGATTCACGGCATTGGCCCCGAAGCCCTTACCCGGGGTCATGAGACCGAGGACGCACTGCTGTACCTGCTCGAATGGATGAACGGCGACCCGATACTGGCCTACCACTCCGCCTTCGACCAGAAATTCCTGGAAAAGACCTTGCGCAGCCAATTGGGATACAACGTTCCGCACACCTGGATGGATGTGGCGGATCTCATGCCTGCCTTCTTCCCGGATGCCCGAACCGGTGGCAAGAGGCTCGACAACTGGGCCGATTACTTTGGCCTGGAAGTCGGCGAACGGCATCACGCAGCCTCCGATGCCATGGCGACGGCGGAACTGACCCTGATTGCCCTGAATCGGGCCCGGAAAGACGGAGTCAAAACGCTCAAGGGACTGCAGGAAAAACTGCATTATCGTCGCCGGCTTCAAAACATGCATCGCTTCTGAATCGAATCGGCGACGGCCGCACAATTTTGGGGCAAGGGTGCGGCAAATGACTGAGAATTAGACCTTTTGCCAATATCTATAAATCCCTTGACCAGTAAAGTCGGTAGAGACAACTAGTCGGAGAAGTACTTATATGAATAATAAATTCTCTAACCGAAGTGCCTCACCAAAAACCCACCCAACCTCCACAACAACAACACAGGAGTGATCCTATGTCAGGTCATAGCTACGACGCTGAAGCCTACTGGAAGGCAAACCTACGCCTGATATTCGGGAGCCTGATTGTCTGGGCCCTGGTATCTTATGGCTTTGCGATTCTGCTCCGTCCGATGCTTTCAGGCATCGCGATTGGTGGTACCGATCTGGGCTTCTGGTTCGCCCAGCAAGGTTCCATCCTCACGTTCATCGCTCTGATCTTCCACTACGCGTGGCGCATGAACAAGATCGACGAAAAATTCGGCGTGCACGAGGAGTAAGAACGAATGAGCCAATTTGCCATTAACCTCATCTTCGTAGGGGGCTCTTTCCTCCTCTACATCCTGATTGCCATCTGGGCAAAGGCCGGTAGCACCAGCGACTTCTACGTTGCCGGTGGCGGCGTTCACCCGATCACCAACGGTGCTGCTATCGGTGCGGACTGGATGTCGGCCGCATCGTTCATTTCCATGGCGGGTCTGATTGCCGCCGGTGGTTATGCCAACTCCACCTTCCTCATGGGCTGGACCGGTGGTTACGTTCTGCTGGCGATGCTGCTGGCTCCGTACCTGCGTAAGTTCGGCAAGTTCACGGTGCCCGAGTTCATCGGCGACCGGTTCTACAGCAAGAACGCGCGACTGGTGGCGGTTATCTGCCTGATCGTGGCTTCGGTCACCTACGTAATCGGCCAGATGGCCGGTGCCGGCGTGGCTTTCTCCCGCTTCCTGGAAGTAGACGCCACTATGGGTCTGATCATCGCGGCCGTGGTTGTTTTCGTGTACGCCGTACTCGGTGGCATGAAGGGCATCACCTACACCCAGGTGGCCCAGTACTGCGTTCTGATCATCGCCTACACCATCCCGGCGGTGTTCATTTCCCTGCAACTGACTGGTAATGCCCTGCCCCCGATCGGCCTGTTCTCCACCCACGTGGATTCCGGCATGCCGATTCTGGAAAAGCTGAACCAGGTGATCACCGATCTGGGCTTCAACTCCTACACGGCTGACATCGACAACAAGCTGAACATGGTTCTGTTCACCCTGTCGCTGATGATCGGTACCGCGGGTCTGCCCCACGTTATCATCCGGTTCTTCACCGTGCCGAAGGTAGCTGACGCTCGCTGGTCTGCTGGCTGGGCCCTGGTGTTCATCGCCCTGCTGTACCTGACTGCTCCGGCCGTTGCTTCCATGGCTCGCCTGAACCTGATGACCACCATCTACCCTGACGGCACCGACGCGGCTCCGATCCTCTATGAGGAGCGTCCGAACTGGGTGAAGGAATGGGAAGTCACCGGTCTGATCCAGTACGAGGACAAGAACAACGACGGTCGCATCCAGCACTACAACGACAGCCCTGCCTTTGCTGATGAAGCGCAAGCGCGCGGCTGGGCCGGCAACGAGCTGACCGTTAACCGGGACATCCTGGTACTGGCCAACCCGGAGATCGCCAACCTGCCCGGCTGGGTAGTAGGCCTGATCGCAGCCGGTGGTCTGGCAGCAGCACTGTCGACAGCGGCCGGTCTGTTGCTTGCCATCTCCTCGGCGGTCAGTCACGACCTGATCAAGGGTTCGATCAACCCGAACATCACCGAGAAAGGCGAGCTCATGGCAGCGCGGATTTCGATGGCCGTTGCCATCGTGGTCGCGACCTACCTGGGTGCCAACCCACCCGGCTTTGCGGCCCAGGTGGTGGCCCTGGCCTTCGGTATTGCCGCCGCGTCCCTGTTCCCGGCCCTGATGATGGGTATCTTCTCCAAGCGGGTTAACAACAAGGGCGCGATTGCAGGCATGCTGACCGGTCTGGCCTTCACCCTGGTGTACATCTTCGTGTACAAGGGCTGGCTGTTCATCCCGGGCACCAACAACCTGCCAGACACTCCGGATAACTGGGTGCTGGGCATCTCCCCGCTGTCTATCGGTGCGGTTGGTGCAATCGTCAACTTTGCGGTAGCCTTCATTGTGTCCAACGCAACTGAAGAACCGCCCGTTGAGATTCAGGAACTGGTCGAAAGCGTCCGTTACCCGCGTGGTGCCGGTCAGGCTCAAGACCACTAAGCAACATCTCAACCTGATCCATTCCATGAATTGACAGGTTGATACTGAACGGGCTTCCTCAATGAGGGAGCCCGTTCTTTTTTGAGGAAACGATTTTATGTTCTGGACTTTTATCGCCACGGTATTCTGCGGTCTTGGCGCCGCCGGCATTGCGCTCGGCATCCGCGCGGTTACCCGCCAGAAAGCTCCCAGGTGGATCATTCCGGTGTTTGCCGGCGCTGGCATGCTTGGCTATCTGATCTACACGGAGTACACCTGGTACGATCACAAGAAGACCCTGCTGCCCGAGGAAGCGGTGATTGTAAACACCGAATCAGACGGCATTCTGTGGCGCCCCTGGACCTTCGTCTTCCCGTACGTGACGGCATTTTCCACGGTTGATGTGAACAGCATCACCCGGGACACCGACCGCGAGGAGATTGTCCGTTTTACCCTGTACAAGTTTGAGCAGAAAATGACCGATGCGGTTTCCCACCGCGTGCATCTGATCAACTGCGACAGCCGCGAACTGGTTCCGCTGGGGTCCGACGGCACCCCAAGGGTGGATAACCTGAAAGTGCTTGGCAGCAAAGATCCGCTGTTCCAGACCGTCTGCGAGGACTGACCGGGAGCTGACTCAACACCGCTGACATCGACCCGAGAAGGGAACGCGCATTATGATTAGTGCCTGGTTGCTGGCTCTCATATCCATCACCTACATCTCCATTCTGTTCGTGATTGCATGGGCCGGCGACAAGCACCCCGGCCTCTATCGCCGGCGCCTGGCACGAACCCACATCTACGCACTTTCCCTGGCGGTTTACTTTACCTCCTGGACCTTCTACGGCGCCGTTGGTCGCGCCACCCAGGAGGGACTCGCGTTCCTGCCCATCTACCTGGGTCCCCTGCTTGTTTTTGTGTTCGGCGCGCCTTTGCTGCGTCGGATCATCTACATCAGCAAACGCAGCAACAGCACCTCGATTGCCGATTTCATCGCCTCCCGCTACGGCAAGTCCCAGCTTCTGGCGGCCATGATCGCAACCTTCGCTCTGATTGGCAGCGTGCCCTATATCGCGCTTCAGCTGAAAGCCATTGCCATGGGCTTTAATGTCCTGTCCCAGACCGGCGCAGGCTATGACGAGCTGAGCTCCGCTGCCTGGACTGACTCTGCCTGGTACATCACGCTGGCACTTGCGGTATTCACGGTGTTGTTCGGGACCCGGCACCTTGAATCCACCGAACACCACCGGGGAATGATCCAGGCGGTGGCGTTCGAATCACTGATCAAGCTGGTCGCCTTCGTGGCCGTTGGCCTGTTTGTCGGTTTCGGACTGTACAACGGTTTTGGCGATTTATTTTCGCGGGTCAGGGAGGCTGACCTGATCGGAACCCTGACGACCGATGGAATCGAGGCGCCCGCCTTCATTACCCAGACCCTGATTGCTATGTTGGCGATCATCTGTCTGCCGAGGCAGTTCCATGTGATGGTGGTGGAGAACACGGACCATCGCGATTTTGAAATTGCCCGCTGGGCCATGCCGATCTATCTGGTGGTCGCAAGCGCGTTTGTTCTGCCCATTGCGGCAGCCGGTTTGCTGATGCCCGAATCCGGATCGGGCAACCCTGACATCCTGATACTCCAGCTACCCATTCTGGCCGGCGAGGAGTGGCTGGCCATCCTGGCTTTCCTGGGCGGCGGTTCAGCGGCGGCTGCCATGGTTATTGTGTGTTCCGTTGCCATCGCCACCATGGTGAGCAATGAGATCATCATGCCGGCGCTGCTGAAGTTCTTCCGTCCGGGAATGAACCGGCGGGCCGATCTCAGCTCTCTGCTCCTGAGCATTCGCCGGGTCGCCATTTTTGTGGTGCTGCTCACCGCTTACGGCTTCTACCGGATGGCAGGTGAGGACTACAGCCTGACCGCCTTTGGCCTGCTTTCCTTTGCTGCCGCGGCCCAGTTTGGTCCGGCCCTCGTAGGCGGCATCATCTGGCGCCGGGGCAATTACGTGGGCGCCGTCTGGGGCCTCGGGCTCGGTTTCCTGATGTGGTGTTACACGTTGCTGCTGCCCGCGCTGGTAACCACTGGCTGGGTATCAAACACGTTGATTGAAGAAGGATTGTGGGGCCTCAACTGGACTCGTCCCACTGCCCTCTTCGGTTCGGACCTGGATCAGATCAGCCATGGCATCATCTGGAGCCTGGGCATCAACACCGTGGTTTACATACTGCTGTCGCTGGTCACCCGGCAGCGCGTGCGCGAAAAGATCCAGATCGCCTCCTTTTTCCACGACCCCCAGCCTCGCGCCGAGACCGCCCAGCACCAGAGCTGGCAGGGGGAGATCCTGACCTCAGACCTGCAGGCGCTGACCGATCGCTTCATGGGCGATGAGCGCTCGGAGACCATCTTCCGGAACTACGAGCGCCGTAACGCTATTCGCCTTCACCCGCACCGGCCGGCGTCCGCCCACTTGATGAAATACATTGAACGGCAGCTGGCGTCGGTTATCGGTGCGTCCACGGCCCGGGTGGTACTGGAATCCACCCTGACCGGCCGCGACATGCAGATTGAAGATGTGGTCAGCATCGTCGATGAGGCCTCACAGGCCATGACGTTCAGTCGAGAGCTGCTGCAGTCTGCCATCGAAAACATCAGTCTGGGCGTGTCGGTGGTCAACCATCAGCAGCAACTGGTGGTCTGGAACCACCGGTATCTGGAACTCTTCACCTATCCGAAGGGATTTGTCAGGGTCGGCCGACCGGTCGAGGACCTGATGCGCTACAACCTGACCAATGCCAATCTTTCGGCCCGACGGATCGATGAAATTGTCGCAGATCGGTGCAGCAGTATGCGTGAAGGCCGCCCGATGTCCTATGAACGACAGCGGCCAGACGGCACCGTGCTGCGGGTAGACGGCAGCCCCATTCCTGGCGGCGGCTACGTAACCACCTTCCAGGACATCACTGCCATGCGCCGCACCGAGCAGGCCCTGAAGGAAACCAATATCTACCTTGAGCAACGCGTGAAGGAGCGGACCCAGGAACTGCAGGTCATCAACGAACAGATGCTGAAAGCCAAGTCTGTGGCAGAGCAGGCAAACCAGAGCAAGACACGCTTTCTGGCTTCAGCGAGTCACGACCTCCTGCAACCGCTCAATGCTGCCCGACTGTTTACCTCAGCTCTTGCCGGCAAAGCAGAGGACGGGGAGATGAAGGAGCTGGTGGACCACATCGACAGCTCCCTGGGAGCCGCCGAGGAAATCATCAGCACACTGCTGGATATCTCCAAGCTGGACGCCGGCGCCCTGGAGCCTGACATCGGGGTATTCCCCGTTAACGATATCATGCGTCACCTGGCCACCGACTTCTCGGCCATCGCCAAGGATCAGAATCTGGATCTCCACGTGGTACCAAGCAGTGTCTGGATTCGGTCAGACGCCAAACTGCTTCGGCGTGTTGTGCAGAACTTCCTTTCCAACGCCATCCGGTACACGCCGGAGGGCAAGATTCTTCTGGGCTGCCGACGCCTGAAAGGCTATATCCGCATCGAGGTTTGGGACACTGGCCCGGGTATTCCGGAAGACCAGCTCACGCACATCTTTGAGGAGTTCCGGCGATTCCAGCACGGCAGGGATAAAAAAGGGCTGGGGTTGGGCCTGGCGATTGTTGACCGGATCAGCGGCATGCTCAACCACCCGGTTACCGTACACTCGGTACAGGGGCGCGGCAGCGTTTTCGGGATTACTGTGCCGGTAGCGCCGCCAGAGCAGACGGGGCCAGCGGAAACCCGGCCCGCAACCAGTTCAAGGCGCGTGTCAAACCTGGGCGGGCTGCATTTCCTGTGCATTGATAACGACCCGACCATACTGCAGGGTATGGTGGCACTGCTGAGCAACTGGAAATGCGATGTTACCGCCGCCGAGAGCCTCGAAGACGCCCTGGAGAAACTGGACGGGCAACAGCCGGATATTATACTTGCCGACTATCAGCTTGATGATAACAAGAATGGTCTCGACGCCATGGACAGCATCAGGGAAAATCTGGGAAAAGAAATACCTGGCATCCTGGTTACTGGTTATATGGCGCCCGAAGTCCGGGAGGACGCCATCAATCGCGGCTATCAGGTCCTCTACAAACCCGTTAAACCGGCCGCACTGCGGGCGCTGGTTAACAAACAGCTCAAGCAGAAACGCCCATGACCGATTCCAGCAGTGATTTTAACCCGTTCGGGAAGCTGACCTACCTGGTTATAGACGATTTCGAGAATTTCCGTCTGTCCATGCGTCAGATGCTCCGGAGTTGCGGTGCCGACAAGATCGAACTGGTATCAAACGCCAATCAGGCGATCCAGTACTGCACCTACAATCATGTTGACGTTGTACTGTGTGACTTCAATCTGGGAGAGGGACGGAACGGGCAGCATATCCTGGAGGAACTGCGCCACAAGAAACTGCTCAAGCGCTCGTCGCTGTTTCTGATGGTGACTGCGGAAACCTCCAAGGAAATGGTAATGGGGGCGCGGGAATACCAACCGGACGCCTATCTCACCAAGCCCATCAATCGAGCGGTACTGGAGAAGCGCCTGGGAAGCCTGATCAGCCAACGGAACGCGCTTATGCCGATCAACCGGGAAATCGATCGGGAAAACTACCCGGAAGCCATTTCCCTATGCCTCCAGGCCTTGCCCCGACAGCCACGCTACAAAACCTGGCTGATGAAAACCCTTGGCGATCTCTACTTCCGCCTCGGTGATCTGTCACACGCGCTCAAGATCTACGACGACGTGCTATCTCAGCGCGAGCTTTCCTGGGCCCAGCTGGGGCGCTGCAAGGTGCTGCTCGCCAACCGCAGCTTCGATGAAGCAGTGCAGAACCTCAAAGAGCTTATCACCAAGCATCCGGACTACATGGAGGCCTATGACCTCCTGGCCGAGGGTCTGGAACGCCAGGGACGACCTACCCAGGCACAGCAAATCCTCGAGAAGGCCGCTGAGCACTCGCCCAACGCCCTCCTCCGCCAGAAGCACCTGGCCGAGCTGGCGGGCTCAAACCAGGATATGGACACTGCCTCAGAGGCCTGGAGACGCACCGTGGAACTGGGCACCTACTCCATCCATGACAACTCCGAGCATTATCTTGCGCTCGGACAGACCCTCTCTGATCTCAGCGAGGGCGATCAGGACGAGGAAGGAACCGCAAGGGCACGGGAAGCCCTCGCGGTGCTCAAGAAAATGGAAAAGCGTTTTCCAGACGAAGAGGGTATCGGCCTGCGCAGCAAGATTGTCCAGTGCCGTGTCTATGCCGGTCAGGGCCACACCCGGCAGGCCAACGAAATGCTGCAGGCCATACGAACGGAAGCGGGTGACCCGTCTGCCATGGGCGCCCAAACGGGCCTGGATTTTGCCAAAACCCTGTTCCGCATGGGCCAGGATGGCGAAGCCAAGGCGCTACTTGCCAACATGTCAGACCGGTTCAGTGACGACCCGGATATCCTTCAGAAGATCGAAAGCCTGCTCGACGAACCCGTCGGCTTCCGCCAGAAGATCAAGGCACGGTCGCTCAATCGTGACGGCATTAAAGCCTTCGAAGAAGGCAAGCTCCAGGACGCTGCCGACACTTTTGCCCGGGCGCTGGAAATTGTGCCAGACCACGCGGCACTCAACCTGAACCTGGTTCAGGTTCTTCTCAAGGAATACAGCAAAAATCCAGCGGACACGGGCTTGCTACGCCGGTGTCAGAGCTGTCTGGACCGTCTCTCCGACCTGCCTCCCCAGCACAGGCAGCACAAACGCTACGTTGCCTTACAACGCAAACTCAAAGGGCTTTCAGAATGAACAACCAGAACATCGACTTTTCCATGGTGCTCGCATCGGCCGTGCACGACATGAAAAATTCTCTGGGCATGCTACTGAATTCCCTGGATGAGTTGCGGACGGAACACGAACAGTCCCTTGGCGAATCCTCCCGCTTCAACACCCTGCAGTACGAAGCCGAGCGCATGCACAATGACCTGGTGCAGTTACTGGGCATCTATCGTCTCGGCGAAAACAACCTTTCCGCGCACATCGAAGAACACTTTGTTCCGGACTTTCTGTCGGAACACATGGCACGCCACACGCCCCTCCTGGAAGGCCTTGGCATTGATTACTCTATTGAAGCAGACCAGATCAACGGCTTTTTCGATGCAGATCTGCTGACCGGCGTGCTCAACAACACCATCAACAACGCCATTCGATACACCAAGAGCAGGATCCGACTGACGGCCAGCCAACGGGACGGGTATCTCGTGATCGGGGTTGAGGACGATGGTCGGGGTTACCCCGACAGCATGCAGCATACAGGCACCTTGAGCTTCAAGGCCCTGGACTTCAACAGCGGCAGCACCAGCCTTGGGCTGTTTTTTGCGTCGTCGGTAGCAGGTCTTCACAGTGAGGGCAGGCGCCAGGGATCGATCAAGCTTCATAACGGCGGGAGCTTTGGTGGCGGCGTGTTCGAAATCTGGTTGCCTTAAGCACAACAGAGAGCTTTTATCCGGCATCGAGTAGGAGGGGGAGTTACCTCCCCCGTCCTCTCACACCACCGGGCAT
>NZ_JBHIXV010000043.1:0-28680 GCF_041984545.1 Marinobacter sp.
GAAGAATCGCTGATGCGCCAGGGGATCCCATATCGGGTCTATGGAGGTCTGCGTTTCTATGACCGCCAGGAAATCCGAAACGCCCTGGCGTACCTGAGGCTGGTCCAGTATCGCCGCGACGATGCAGCATTTGAGCGAGTGGTGAACGTGCCGCCCCGTGGCATAGGCGCAAAAAGTCTCGCTGAACTTCGGGAATACGCCACCGAGCAAAGCATCTCCCTGTGGGAATCCGCCGAGCGGCTGCTGGACGCCGGACAGGTGAAAGGCCGGGCCAAAACCGGGCTGCAGTCTTTCATTGCCATTATCGAAGGTCTCTCCGAAATGGTCGGCGATGCGTCTTTGCATGGCCTGATGAAGCAGACCATCGAAAACAGCGGACTGAAGGACTATCACGCCAGCGAGAAAGGCGAGAAAGGCCAGGCTCGGGTGGAAAACCTGGAGGAACTGGTGAATGCCCTGTCGGAATTCATTGCCCAGGCGGCTCTGGATGCCGGTGAATCTCAGGCCGAAGACCATGAAGATAGTGTTCAGTTGATGACATTGCACTCCGCCAAGGGCCTGGAATTCCCACTCGTGTTCCTGGCCGGCGTGGAAGAGGGTCTGTTCCCCCACGGCATGTCCCTGGAAGAGCCGGGTCGCATGGAAGAGGAGCGCCGACTGGCCTACGTGGGCATAACCCGGGCCATGAAGAAGCTGGTACTCACTTACGCCGAATCCCGGCGTTTGTACGGTCAGGAAAAGTTCAACGCGTTGTCCCGGTTTGTGCGGGAGATTCCGGGCGACTGTCTGCAGGAAGTGCGGCTGCGAAATACCGTCACCCGTCCGGCCATGGTCGAGCGTCCGAATGAGAGCATGTTCAGCCAGGATTCGGCGCAGCAATCAGGCTTCAGCCTGGGGCAACGGGTACGCCATCCCAAGTTTGGCGAGGGCATCGTGATGAATTCCGAGGGCACCGGGCACCATACTCGGGTGCAGGTGAACTTTGATGAGGGCGCCAAGTGGCTGGTTCTGGCGTATGCGCCTTTGGAGGCCTGCTAGTTTGGGTGCGTGCACAGGGTTGGGGTGGCCTTTCCAAAACACGCTCCTTGCGGCACCCCTCCGGGGTCCAGCCTGCAATCACAGATTGCAGTCGTTCGGCTGTCGCATGAAGCTTCGCTTCATAAGCGCTCGGCCTCACCCATGTGACGCTTGGGCTCCGCCATCCATGGCTCCGCACAGTTTTGGAAAGGCCACCCCAACCCTGCGCTTCAGACTCTTTGCTGGGCGCCGCGTTTACATAAGAACTGCGTAAATCACACCCGCCAGAACAATCCGGTAGATCACATACGGCCACATCCCCACCTTGTTCAGCCACTTCAGGAAGAAGTGGATCGCTGTGATGGCCATCAGGAATGAGGTTACTCCGCCGATCAGGAAGCCACTCCAGTCCACCGCAACATCCGAAGTTGCCACTTCCAGCAGTTTTACCGCCGACGCCAGCACGATAATGGGAATTGCCAGCAGAAACGAAAAGCGGGAGGCGGTTTCCCGGGTCATGCCCAGGAACAGGCCGGCGGTGATGGTAACGCCGGAGCGGGAGGTGCCGGGGACCAGGGCCATGGCCTGGGCGACGCCGACGAGGACGGCGTCTTTCCAGTTGAGTGTGTCCAGGGTGCGCTGGCGTTTGGGCAGCCAGTCTGCAACGCCCAGCAATAGGCCGAAGAACAGGGTGGTGAAGAAGATGACTTCCACGGCCCGCAGTTCGTTGTCGATCATATCCAGCAGTGCCAGGCCGGCCAGGCCCGCCGGGATGGTGCCCAGCACCAGGTACCAGGCCAGGGCGCCCTGGCCCACGATTTTGCGTCGCGAGACCGAGATCAGGCCGTCCCGGGCAATGCCGAAGACGTCCTGGCGAAAATACAGCACCACGGCCAGCAGCGTGCCCACGTGCACGGACAGATCAAAACCCACGCCCTGATCGGTCCAGCCGAAAAGCGCCGGCGTGAGAATCAGGTGGGCGGAGCTGGAGATGGGCAGAAATTCGGTCAGTCCCTGGAGAAGGCCAAGGAAAAGGGCCTGGAAAACGTCCATTGCGTGGGTTCCGTCGGTGTCAGTGCATCGGAGATGTGGCGGCGATATTAGCAGGCAGGCGCGGGGCTGAACAGGGCGTGGAAGTGAGCGCAACGCGGTGATCAAAAGCCAGGGACTGGCCGGTGTATCCTAGGTCGGGAACCGGTCCCGGGTCTGGTTGGCAATGCGAACCAGCACCAGCATCAGTGGCACCTCCACCAGAACCCCGACGACAGTTGCCAGCGCGGCACCGGATTGCAGGCCGAACAGGGCAATGGCGGCGGCCACGGCCAGTTCGAAGAAGTTGCTGGCACCAATCATGGCGCCCGGCGCTGCGATGCAGTGGCGTACTTTCCAGAGCCTCGCCGAGCCGTAGGCCAGGAAGAAGATCAGGAAGGTTTGAACAACCAATGGTACGGCGATCAGCAAGATGTGCAGGGGATTGTTCAGGATCACTTCACCCTGGAAGGCGAACAGCAGCACCAGCGTGACGATCAGTGCCGCCGGGGTGACCGGGCTGAGCCGCTTCATGAACACATCGTCATACCACTGCTGACCGTGGCGCGAAATCAGGAAGCGCCGGGTCAGGTAGCCGGCGGTTAGCGGAATCACAATATACAGCACCACGGATAACAGCACGGTATCCCAGGGCACCTGGATATCGGAAATGCCCAGCAGGAACACCACAATCGGGGCGAAAGCGAACAGCATGATGATGTCGTTGAGCGATACCTGAACCAGAGTGTAGGCGGCATCACCTTTGGTCAGGTAACTCCATACGAACACCATGGCGGTGCAGGGCGCCGCACCCAACAGGATCGCTCCGGCCAGGTACTCACTGGCCAGTCCCGGCGCGATCCATGGTTCGAAAACCACCATCAGGAAGAACCAGGCTATGGCGAACATGGTGAAAGGCTTGATCAGCCAGTTGACGATGGTGGTGACCGCCAAGCCTTTCGGTTCTTTCCGTACACCGACCACTGCACTGAAATCAATCTGCGCCATCATCGGGAAAATCATCGCCCAGATCAGAATAGCGATAGGGATGGAGACCTGCGCGTATTCGAAACGGGACAGGGTTTCCGGCACCACAGGCACGAACTGGCCGAGGGCCACGCCGGCGATGATGGCCAGGGCCACCCACAACGACAGGTACCTTCCAAAGAGATCCATGCCTTCGCCGTAGCCCTCCTTCTGGGCTGTGTCTGGGTTGGTCGTCATGTTGCCCCAATTCCTTTACTCGTGAAGATGCGGTGACTATTATGCACAAATATAGATATGCGTGAAAACGAATATATGGAAATTCAGATATGAAGCGCCGTGTTTTATTCGTCTGTACCGCCAACAGTGCCCGTTCTCTGATGGCAGAAGCCTTGCTTAGGGATATGGCTGGAGACCGCTTTGAAGTGGCCAGTGCCGGTACCGAGCCTACCAGGCCTCACCCGATCGCACTGCAGGTGCTGAAGGAAGCCGGAATATCCACTGAAGGCCTGCATAGCAAGCAGTTGGCCGAAGTGCAGAGGCAATACTGGGATTATGTCATCACCCTGTGCGAGAAAGCCGCAAACGAGTGCGGTACGGTCTGCCAGCCCGCTCAGCAGATTGCCTGGGATTTTGCCGATCCGGTGCCGGCAAATCGCCACGCCACCTTTGCCCTTACTCTCAAGGAAATCAGGGAGCGCATTGCGCTGTTCGCGCTGGTCCACCAGAAAGAAACCGGAGCGAAACCCGCCAGCTATGAGCCGGTCACGGTGTTCAAGGCTCTGGCCGACGATTTTCGCCTTGCGGCGCTGTTACTGATCCGCAGCCAGGGACAACTCTGCGTCTGCGAGCTTACCGAAGCTTTTGAGGCGCCCCAGCCAAAGGTCAGCCGGCATCTGGCCACCTTGCGGGATGCGGGCCTGCTGGCAACAGAGCGCCGTGGTCAGTGGATCTATTATTCCCTGAACCCTGGCATTCCGCAGTGGCTGGGTCGGGTGCTGGAGGAAACCGCCAGCCAAAACGGCGGATTGATAGAGAATTCACTTGCGCGATTACAGGCCATGGCAGACCGCCCGTCTGTTCAGTGCCTGTAGTGGCGGCGCGGTTTTATCTACGGAACAGGTTTATCTGGAGCAGACTATGAGCAAGATCAAAGTAGGCATCAACGGATTCGGTCGCATTGGCCGCCTGGCACTTCGGGCCGCCTGGGGCTGGCCCGACATGGAGTTTGTGGCGATCAACGACCCGGGCGCCGATGCCGCCACCCTGGCGCACCTGCTGAACTTTGACAGCGTGCATGGCCGCTGGGCGCATGAGGCGGAGTCCGACGGCACCGCCATCGTGATCGGCGGCCAGCGAATCCGTGTAACGCATAATAGAACCATCGGTGAAACCGACTGGTCCGGCTGCGATCTGTTGATTGAGGCCAGCGGTGTAAATCGGAAGGTAAACGTGCTGCAGGCCTATCTGGATCAGGGCGTGAAGCGGGTGTTGGTGACTGCGCCGGTGAAGGAGCCTGGTGCCAAAAACATTGTGGTGGGCGTGAACGATGATATTTTCGATCCGGCCAACGACCGTATTGTTACCGCCGCCTCCTGTACCACCAACTGTCTGGCGCCGGTGGTCAAGGTGATTCACGAGAAGCTGGGTATCAGGCACGGCTCCATCACCACCATCCACAGCCTGACCAACACCCAGACCATCATCGATGCGCCTCACAAGGATCTGCGCCGGGCACGCGCCTGCGGCAGCTCACTGATCCCCACCAGCACCGGCTCGGCAACGGCGATTATCGAGATCTTCCCGGAACTGAAAGGTCGTCTGGACGGTCATGCGGTGCGAATTCCGCTTACTAACGCGTCACTGACCGATTGTGTCTTTGAAGTGGAGAAGGCCACGGACCGTGAAACTGTAAACAAACTGCTCAAAGACGCGGCCGAAGGCGAGCTGAAAGGCATTCTGGGCTATGAAGAGCGCCCGCTGGTTTCAATTGATTACAAGACCGACCCGCGTTCGTCTATCGTCGATGCCCTGTCCACCCTGGTGGTCAACGGCACCCAGGTGAAACTCTACGCCTGGTATGACAACGAATGGGGCTACGCCAACCGCACCGCCGAGCTAGCGCGCAAGGTGGGTGCTGCCTGATATGACGGCCGCCATCCGCCAGTACCTGGTGATCACCGGCAACTACTGGGCCTTCACGCTCACCGATGGCGCCCTGCGGATGCTGGTGGTGCTGCATTTCCACCAGTTGGGTTACTCGCCCCTGGCCATCGCCCTGCTGTTCATCTTCTACGAGTTCTTCGGGGTGGTGACCAACCTGGTGGGTGGCTATCTGGGCGCCCGCTGGGGCCTGAACCGCACCATGAACATCGGGCTGTTCCTGCAGATTGTAGCGCTGGCCATGCTGGCGGTACCGGCGGCCATGCTCACGGTACCCTGGGTGATGGCGGCCCAGGCGCTTTCCGGGATTGCCAAGGACCTGAACAAGATGTCCGCCAAGAGCGGCATCAAGTTGCTGGTGCCCGACGAGCAGCAGGGCACCCTCTACAAGTGGGTAGCGATTCTCACCGGCTCCAAGAACACCCTGAAAGGCGTCGGCTTCTTCCTGGGTGGCGTGTTGCTGATGGCCGCGGGTTTCAAGGGCGCTGTGAGCATTATGGCCGTGGCGCTGGGGCTGGTCTGGCTGGCCAGCCTGTTCCTGCTGGGGCGGGACCTGGGCAAGAGCAAAGCCAAACCGAAGTTCCGGGAAATCCTGTCCAAGAGCCGGGCCATCAACGTGCTGTCCGCCGCCCGAATGTGTCTGTTCGGAGCCCGGGACGTCTGGTTTGTGGTGGCCTTGCCGGTGTACCTGCACACGGTGTTTGGCTGGGATTTCTGGCAGGTGGGCGGCTTCATGGCCGCCTGGATCATTGGCTACGGCTTTATCCAGACCCTCGCGCCGCGCATGACCGGCAACCAGGAAGGCAAACAGCCGGCGGTGTTCTGGGCCACGGCGCTGGCGCTGATTCCGGCCGCGATTGCCATGGGCCTGGCGCTGGGTTGGTCGCCGCAAGCGGTCATCGTTGGTGGGCTGCTGCTGTTCGGGGTGGTATTTGCCGTCAACTCGTCCCTGCACAGTTATCTCATCGTGAGCTACGCCAGGGGCGATGGCGTGTCGCTGGATGTGGGCTTCTACTACATGTCCAATGCCGCCGGCCGCCTGCTGGGTACGGTCCTGTCCGGTTGGGTTTACCAGGCCTGGGGGCTGGAGGCGTGCCTGTGGATCTCATCGGCCCTGGTGGCCGCGGCAGCCCTGTTGTCGGTGAGGCTGCCCGCGCGCCGGCCGGTACCGGCCTGACGGTAGAGAGACCAAAGTAGGATGGGCGTTCTGGCCGGTGCCAGCTAGGCTGTTGCCATCACGCGATCAAAAAAGACAACAACAAGACAACGACCATGACCAACCTGCTGAAACGTTATCCACTGCCCGTCATCGTTCTGGCTCAACTCTTTGGCACGTCGCTCTGGTTCAGCATCAACGGCGTTTGGCTTTCGCTCTCGGCGCAACTGGGACTGACGGAAAGCGACCTGGGCCGGTTGACCCTGGCGGTTCAGGCGGGCTTTATCGCCGGTACCCTGACCATCGCCGTGACTGGCCTGGCGGACCGCTTTGGTGCCAGCCGGATCTTTGCCCTGTCGAGCCTGCTGGGAGCCCTGGTCAACGGCGGGTTCATTTTTGCCGCCGGTGCGCCGCCGTTGGATTTCGCGCTTCGGTTCGCCACTGGCCTCTGCCTGGCCGGCATTTACCCGCTCGGTATGAAAATGGTGATCGCCTGGACGCCCAGGTACGCCGGCGCCGCCCTGGCCTGGCTGGTGGGCATGCTGACCCTCGGGACAGCCCTGCCTCACCTGATGCGCGGGGTCACCCTGGGCATGCCCTGGGAGTGGCCACTGATGACGGCCTCCTGCCTGGCGCTGGCCGGTGGAGCCCTGGTGTTGGTACTGGGCGATGGCCCCCACCTGCCCAGGAGCAATGGCCGACTGCCACTGAGCCAGGGATTGGCGGCCCTGCGAATGCCGCAGTTCCGGGCAGTGGCCGGTGGCTACTTCGGCCACATGTGGGAGCTCTATGCGTTCTGGACCCTGGTGCCCCTGCTGATTGGCCGGGAACTGCAGCGCCTGGGGCAGAGTGATGCCTGGATCCCGTGGCTGTCATTTGCGGTGATCGGTATTGGAGCGGCTGGCTGCGTGGGTGGTGGCCGGCTCAGCCGGACCCTGGGCAGCGAATGGGTGGCCCGACGGGCGCTGACGGTCTCCGGCGCCTTCTGCCTCGCCTATCCCTGGTTGGGCGGTCTGCCGCCGGTGTTGCTCATTCTCCTGCTGATCGTCTGGGGTATTGCCGTGGTGGCCGATTCACCACAGTTCTCGGCACTGGCCTCGGCCACGGCGCCGAGGGAATCGGTCGGGTCGTCCCTGGCGGTGATGAACGCCGTGGGGTTCGGGCTGACCCTGCCGGCGATCTGGCTGACCAGTGGTCTCTGGGCAGAGTTGGGCAGCGGGGTGGTGTGGTTGCTGATTCCCGGGCCGGTGTTCGGTCTCTGGTCCCTTGCCCGCTATCGGAAGCAGGCCGCGGTTTCCTAGGTTTATGTCTGAGACGCTGCCGCCAAAGGGCGCCCTTCCACGAATTCTTGTGCTTTCTGCCTACGATGCCGCCAGCCACCGGCGCTGGCGCGAGCAGATCAAGACCCTCTGCCCGGATTACGACTGGCACCATCTGGCGCTGGCGCCGCGGTATTTCCGCTGGCGTATTCGTGGCAATCCCCTGAGCTGGCTTAACGAGCCACTGGTAAAGCAGCGCTGGGATCTGGTCATCGCCACCTCCATGGTGGATCTGGCCACCCTGCGCGGCCTCAACCCGCACCTGGCGGCCACGCCCTGCCTGCTGTACATGCACGAAAACCAGTTCGCGTTCCCGGTGTCCAGCGGCCAGAACGCCAGCGTCGATCCCCAGATGGTGAATCTTTACAGCGCCCTTTCGGCCGAACAGGTGGTGTTCAACAGTGCCTGGAACCGGGACAGCTTTTTGTCCGGTGTGTCCACTTTCCTGGACCGGCTGCCGGATCAGGTGCCCCGGGAACTGGTGGACCAGCTTAGGCACAAGGCCCGGGTGCTGCCGGTGCCCATAGAGGACCGGCTGTTCCTCGACCGTCCGGCGCGGCCTTTACCCGCCAGACCGCATCTGCTCTGGAACCATCGGTGGGAGTATGACAAGGGGCCAGAACGGCTACTGGGGCTATTGCAGGTGTTAAGGCAGCGATCGATTCCGTTCCGGCTCAGCGTGGTGGGGGAGCGGTTCCGCCAGTATCCGAAGGTATTCGACCAGATACGCGAGGCGTTCGACGGGCGGATCGATCACTGGGGCTATCTGGAAAACCGGGCAAGCTACGACCAGCTTCTGAGCCAGGCAGATGTCGTGGTTTCCACGGCCCTGCATGACTTCCAGGGTCTGGCGATGCTCGAGGCGATGGCTTCGGGCTGCGTGCCACTGGCGCCAGACCGGCTTGCCTACCGTGAGTACGTGCCCGGGTCTTGCCGATACGCCAGCCATGACCAGGAGCCCGGGCGGGAAGCCGAGGCCGCCGCCGATCAACTGGCGTGCCTGATGGCCGGCCGTCCGCCCGAATGTGTGCCGCAGGCGTGGAGGGCAAGCCGGCTGGCCGCGGATTACCGGTCGTTATTCGATCAGATGATCGCCGGGCAGGCGCCCGGCTGACGGATCAGAGTCCCTGGTCTGGCACTTCCCGGATACGACCGTGCTCATCAATGGCGACGTAGACAAACAGGCCCTCGGTGACCTTACGGGGAGTCCTGGCGGTGCGGTCCAGGGTCCAGACCTCCACGTTGATTTTCATGGAGCTTCGGCCGATGTCTACCAGCTCGCAATAGCAGCCCACCTGTGAGCCGACCCGCAGCGGCGACAGGAATTCCATCCTGTCCATCGCCACGGTGGCGTTGCGGCCCTGGGAGATACGACCGGCCACGGTGTTGGCGGCCAGATCCATCTGCTTGACCAGCCAGCCTGCGAACACATCGCCATTGGCGTTGGTGTCTGCGGGAAGGGGAATGACCTGGAGCGTCAATTCGCCCCTGGGCGTGGGTTTGTCATCGTCGAATGCTGTCATCGTACTGCCTCAGCGCATGCCTGGAATTGTTGTTCCCCGCATGGTAACTGCCTTGCGCGCCGCTGCAAGCAAATTTCAGTTTTCCCAACTATATTTCAGAGACTGTAACAAAGTTGTCACAGAGTGCCATTAGTCTGCACCCATCGGTAAAAGACATCCGACACAACGTCCAAACCAATAATGGAGACTCGACGTGACGAAACTGAACAAAGCACTCGCGACCGTTGCACTGGCCGGCTCGGTGGCCGCCCTGTCCGCACCGGCCATGGCCCGTGACACCATCAGCATCGTGGGTTCTTCCACGGTTTATCCGTTCGCCACTGTGGTTGCCGAGCGTTTTGGTGCCAACTCGGATTTCCCGACTCCCAAGCTCGAATCCACCGGTTCCGGCGGCGGTCTGAAACTGTTCTGCCAGGGCGTGGGGCTTCAGCACCCGGACATCACCAACGCTTCCCGTCGCATGAAGCCTTCCGAGTTTGATCTGTGCCAGGGCAACGGCGTGAAGGACATCACCGAGTTCCGCATCGGTTCCGACGGTATCGTGATCGCCAGTTCCAAGGAGGCCAAAAACCTCGAAATCACCCTGGAGCAGCTGTTCCTGGCCCTGGGCAAGGAAGTGCCCAACCCCAAGAACGAAAACGAGTTGGTTGCCAACCCGTACAAGAAGTGGAGCGACATTGACTCCAGTCTGCCGAACAAGCCGATTCGTGTGATGGGTCCGCCCCCGACATCGGGTACCCGTGACTCCTTCAACGAGCTGGCCCTGCAGGGTGGCTGTGAGGATCTGCCGGCGGTTGCCAACATGAGCGAAGACGACATGGAAGCGGTCTGCCAGAGCATTCGTGAAGACGGCGCCTTTATCGAAGCCGGCGAGAACGACAACCTGATCGTGCAGAAGCTGATCGGCGATACCGACATGTACGGTGTGTTCGGCTACAGCTTCCTGGAAGAGAACGCCGACCGACTGCAGGCCGCCACCCTGAACGGAGTGGTTCCGACCGCCGAGGCCATTGCTGCGGACGAGTACCCGGTGGCCCGTTCCCTGTTCTTCTATGTAAAGAAGGCGCACGTTGGTGTTGTTCCGGGCATTGCCGAGTATGTGGCTGAATTCACCAGCCCCGGCGCCATGGGCCCGAACGGCTACCTGAAGAGCGTGGGTCTGATTGTGCCCCCGCGCGATGCCCTGATGCAGCTTCAGGACAAGGCTGAAAACATGCCGAACCTGGCGAAAGACGAGCTGATGTAAGCCCGGCTTTCACGCCAGACGAGCAAAAGGGTGCGGCTCTTCGGGGCCGCACCCTTTCGCACGTCAGGGTTCCGGGTGCGAACCGGTACCCGACCCTTTACACTTGAGACCTGCTAAACGTGCCAAACAGGAACTTTCATGCAACCGGCTAACCTCATGCTATTGGTCATCGTCTGTATCGCGGTGGCCTATGGTCTTGGATATGCCCGCTCCCGCTCCCTGGCCATGCCCATGGGCGGTATCCGGCATCTCAAATCGCTGCCGTTCTACTACGGTGCCCGCGCCGCGCTCTGGTGCGGTATTCCCGCGCTGATTGTGCTGGCCCTCTGGGCCGCGTTTCAGGGCAAAGTTATCCAGCTGCTGGTGATTGGTTCATTGCCGCCAGAGTTGGTACCCGAGGGCGAAGGGCAGGCCAGTCTTCTACTCAGCCAGATCAGTAACGTGGCCAGCGGCGCGCTGCCGCCGGGCTTTGTCGAAGCGCCGGTGGCGGAAGCGGCAGAACGACTGAAATCACTGCGCGCCCAGAGCCGGCTGTACATGACGGTGCTGGTGGTTGCGGTGGCGGTACTGGCGGGTTTCCTGGGCTGGTTGCGCATTCGTCCGACGCTGAACGCCCGAAGCCAGGTGGAAACGACGTTGAAGTGGATCTTCTTCGCCTGTGCGGCGCTTGCCATTCTCACCACCGTGGGCATTGTCTTCTCGGTTGCTTTTGAAACCATCCGGTTTTTCCAGAAAATTTCGTTCTTCGAGTTTTTCTTCGGCACCCAATGGAGCCCCCAGACGGCACTCCGGGCCGACCAGGTCGCGGCAGAAGGTGCCTTCGGCATGGTGCCCCTGTTCACCGGCACCCTGTTGATCTCCGCCATTGCCATGGTGGTGGCGGTTCCTGTGGGTCTGCTCTCGGCCATTTACCTTTCGGAATACGCGAACAAGCGGGTCCGGGGAATTTTCAAGCCGCTGCTGGAAATGCTCGCGGGCATTCCGACCGTGGTCTACGGCTTTTTCGCCGCGCTCACCGTGGCGCCCTTCATCAGTGATTTTGCCGCATCCCTGGGGATTGACGCCTCGTCCCAGAGCGCCCTGGCGGCCGGCGGTGTGATGGGCATCATGATCATTCCCTTTGTTTCGTCACTGTCGGATGACGTGATCAACGCCGTGCCACAGAACCTCCGGGACGGCTCACTCGCGCTGGGCGCCACCCAGTCCGAAACCATGAAAAAGGTGATCTTCCCGGCGGCATTGCCCGGCATTATGGGGGGAGTTCTGCTGGCGGTTTCCCGCGCCATTGGCGAAACCATGATCGTGGTCATGGCCGCGGGCCTTGCCGCCAACCTGACGGCCAACCCGCTGGAGTCAGTCACCACGGTGACCGTGCAGATCGTCACCCTGCTCACCGGTGACCAGGAATTCGACAGCGCCAAGACCCTGGCGGCCTTCGCCCTGGGCGCCATGCTGTTTGTGGCGACACTGCTGCTCAACGTCATTGCTCTGAAAATTGTCCGCAAATATCGGGAACAGTATGACTGATCAACGTACCCAGGCGGAGATCGTCCGCCAGTCGCTCAAGCGTCGCTACCGCAAGGAGCGCCGTTTTCGCGCCTACGGCATGGCAGCCATCGCCATTGCCCTGGGCGCCCTGGTGATCCTGTTTGCTGACATCATCGGCAAGGGTCACAGTGCCTTCGTGAAAACCACTATTACCCTGGACGTGAACATCGACGGCGAGGCCATGTACCTGGACGATGCCTCGGATGCGCGTCAGATGAAAATGGCGGATTTCGTGGAGCCCCTGGTGCGGGCCCTGATGCAGGAGATCCCCGACGCCGGCCCGTCTGATCGGGACGAAGTGCGCGACCTGATCAACCCCTATGCGGGCAATCAGCTGCGGGAGGCACTCAAGAACAACCCGGATCTGCTCAACACCACGCAGACCATGACGTTTCTCGCCCATACCGACGTGGATGTCTACGTCAAACACGCCGGCGACGAGGCCTACTCCATCAAACTCAACGAACAGCAGCAGGCCTGGGTGGATAGGTTGTACGAGCGGGGCGTCATTGATACCTCGTTCAACGACGTGTTTTTTAAAGGTGGCGACTCCCGGGACCCTTCAAGGGCGGGCATTCTCGGGGCCATTGTCGGCTCTCTGCTGACCATGGTTGTGACGTTGGCGCTGTCGTTCCCCATCGGCGTGGCTGCGGCGATCTACCTGGAGGAGTTTGCCCCCCAGAACAAGCTGACTGACTTTATCGAGGTCAACATCAACAACCTGGCAGCGGTACCGTCGATCATTTTCGGCCTTCTGGGTCTGGCGGTGTTCATCAACCTGTTTGGCATGCCGCGCTCGGTTCCCGTTGTTGGCGGCCTGGTGCTCACCCTGATGACACTGCCCACCATCATCATCTCGAGCCGCGCCGCCATCAAGAGCGTGCCGCCCTCCATCCGGGAAGCGGCCGAGGGCATTGGTGCCTCAAAGATGCAGGTGGTGCTGCACCACGTACTGCCCCTGGCCATGCCGGGCATGCTGACCGGCTCCATCATCGGCATGGCCCAGGCCCTGGGCGAGACCGCGCCGCTGCTGCTGATCGGCATGGTGGCCTTCATTGTGGATGTGCCCGAGGGCTTCTTCGATTCGGCTACCGTGCTGCCGGTGCAGGTGTTCCTGTGGGCGGGCAGCCCGGAACTGGCCTTTATTGAGCGTGCGTCAGCGGCCATTATGGTGCTGCTGACCTTCCTGATTGGTATGAATGCATTGGCCATCTGGCTGCGCAAGCGACTCGAGCGCCGGTGGTAAGGAGGAATTTGATGAATAAGCTGAATGCAACCGTGACCAGCGAGGCGGAACAGCCAGAAGAGGCTAACATTCCGGTTCAGGAAGAGCGGCCCGCGGAGACCACGATCGCGGAAGGCAAAACCGTAGGCCACCCGTTCTCTGACGATCCCAAGTTCAAGCTCCGTAATGTCGAGGTGTTTTATGGCCAGGATCGCGCCATCAAGAACATCAGTCTGGATATCGGTCGCAATGAAGTAATCGCCTTCATCGGGCCCTCCGGCTGCGGTAAGTCCACCTTCCTGCGCTGCCTGAATCGTATGAACGACAGCATCGATATCTGCCGGGTCAAAGGTTCCCTGCAACTGGACGACCACGACATCTACGATCCCAAGCGGGATGTGGTGGAGCTCCGTGCCCGGGTGGGTATGGTGTTCCAGAAGCCGAACCCGTTCCCTAAATCGATCTACGATAACGTCGCCTACGGCCCCCGTATTCACGGCCTGGCGAACCGCAAGTCGGATCTGGACGACATCGTCGAGAACAGCCTGCGCAAGGCTGGCTTGTGGGACGAGGTCAAGGACCGCCTGGATGCCACCGCTACCGGTATGTCTGGCGGTCAGCAGCAGCGCCTGTGTATTGCCCGCGCCATTGCGGTGAGCCCGGAAGTGGTGCTGATGGACGAGCCATGCTCGGCCCTCGACCCGATTGCCACGGCGAAGATTGAAGAGCTGATTGCGGAGCTGTCCGAGAGCTACACCATAGTGATCGTGACCCACTCCATGCAGCAGGCGGCCCGGGTTTCCCACCGCACAGCCTATTTCCATCTGGGCCATCTGGTGGAAGTGAACGAGACCAACAAGGTGTTCACCTCGCCGGAGCATCAACTGACAGAGTCCTACATTACCGGCCGTTTCGGCTGATTCCGGACCCGAGGAATTTTGGAGAAGAACAGTATGCCAACGAAGAAGGACGACGTTTACGGAGATCACATCTCCCACAAGTTCAATGATGAACTCATGGCGCTCAAGACCGAGTTCCTGAAAATGGGCGGCATGGTGGAAGCCCAGGTTGAGAACGCGATTCAGGCCCTGGTTGACGGTGATGGCCACATGGCCGATGAAATCCGCGCTAACGACAAGAAAGTCGACCGGATGGAGATCGAGATCGATGAGGAAGCCACGCTGATCATCGCCCGCCGCCAACCGACTGCGCGGGATCTGCGGCTGGTCATCTCGGTAATCAAGATGGTGGCCGATCTGGAGCGGGTCGGTGACGAGGCCAAGAAGATCGCCAAGCTGGCCATTAAACTGCAGGAAGAAGGCCAGGCCCCCCGGGGCTACGTGGAGGTTCGCCACATTGGCACCCACGTGCTCAGCATGCTCCACGATGCCCTCGATGCCTTCGCCCGACTGGATTCCGAGCAGGCGTTGCGGATCATGAAGGAAGACAAGCGCGTTGACGAGGAGTATCAGGCGGCGGCCCGAACCCTGCTGACGTTCATGATGGAAGACACCCGCAACATCTCACGGTGCATGTCGGTGATGTGGGTGCTGCGTGCCCTCGAGCGTGTGGGCGACCACGCCTGCAACATCGCCGAGAACGTGATCTTCATGGTCAAAGGCGAGGACGTTCGGCACACGCCGGTGGAGGAAGCCGAGAAAGTCGTCGGCCGCTGATTTTATTTGGCTGCGGAGTAGGGCCGCCGTGTGGTGCGGCTTTCCGGGACCCGCTCGAGCCGTCCCTGGTCGCTTGACTTTCGCCATCCCTGGCGAAAGACAGTCCCGGAAAGCCGCACCACACGACGTCCTGCAGAGCCTTGAGTTCAGCCCACCAGATTATATGGTGGCTGGGTAGAATATTATTGTGCAGTTTGGGCGAGCGGGCCGGTACTGCTGTTTGGGACTATCTTTCGCCAGGGATGGCGAAAGCTAAGCGCGCATGGATGCCTTGAGCGTGTCCCAAACAGCAGTACCGGCCCGATTGCTTCCCCCCAAGGTCCGTAAACAATCAGGCCTGCTTCATCCTATCGGTATAAGGCGGCCATCCCAGTGGCTTGCCAGCCAGCACATGCAGGTGGATGTGGAAAACCGTCTGCCCCGAGTTTTCGCCGCAGTTCATCACCACTCGATAGCCGTCGTCAGCAAATCCCTGCTCTTTGGCAATCTTCGCCGCCACCACATACAGGTGCCCGACCAGTTCGCGGTCATCTTCGGTGATGTCGTTGATGGTGGCGATGGGCTTCTTGGGGATGACCAGGAAATGCACCGGCGCCTGAGGGTTGATGTCGCTGAACGCCAGGCTGAGGTCGTCCTCGTAGAGGATGTCGGCGGGGATTTCCCGGTTGATGATCTTGGTGAAAATCGTCTCTGACATACGGGCTCCTTGGTGTTTGTTCGGGTTGTCGGGTTACAACTGGCCCAGGCCGGGTAACCGGGCGGCGAGCTGTCGCACAACGGGTGGCAGTTCGTCGTCGATACCCATGGCGTACCGGGCCACCCGGTTTCGGGCGAAGGGCAGGGCGCGGGCGGCGCCCAGGCCCAGGTTTCGCAGCAGGTGCACGGGCGGTATCCGGTTACTGAACAGATGGTAGAACAGGTCCATGGTCATCATCATCCGGCGGTTGGCAGGGCGGCGCTGCTGTTCGTAGCGGGCCAGCCAGCGTTCGGAGGAAAGGTCGTCGCCGGCCCGTTTGGCTTCACGCAGTAGCATCTGCAGGCACTGGGCGTCCTGGAAGCCCAGGTTGACCCCCTGGCCGGCCAGGGGGTTGATGGTGTGCGCGGCATCGCCGGCCAGAACCACGCGGCCTGCGAAATAGTGTTTGGCATGCTGGCGGGCAATGGGGAAGGAGGCTTTCCGGTCGATGTGCGTGAGCGGTGGTAAGTCGGCCGGGAAGCCGGACTGGATCTCCGCCATCAGCTCGGCGTCGTCCAGTGATTTCAGGTGGGTCAGTTCATCCGGTGCGTCGTACCAGACCAGCGAGGCCCAGCTTTCGCGCGGGTGGTTGTCGCCGGCGGTGTGCAGGGGCAGGAAGGCTCTGGGCCCGCTGGGGAGGAAGCCCTGCCAGGTGATGTCTTCCACCGGCCCCTGATAGCGCACCGAAATCACCATGGCCTGCTGGCTGTACTGGTTGCGGGTGGTGCCGATGCCCGCCAGTTCCCGGACCCTGGAACGGGCGCCGTCGGCACCGATAATCAGGGCGGCAGTCAGCGTCTGGCCGTCGTCCAGGGTGACCGTCGCCGAGTGCTCGTCCTGCTGCAGCGAAGCCACGCCCTGGCCATGGATGAGCGTAACCGAGGGCTGCGCCTCGGCACTCTGCCACAGCGCCTGCTGGGTAATGGCGTTTTCGACAATGTGGCCCAGATGCGGCGCGCCAAGCTCGCTGGCATCGAACGCCACTTCAGCCAGGCGACCGGGAATCAGGGTCTGCAGGGGATGACGGGTTTCGTCCCAGACCGCCAGCCGTCGATAGGGGGTGGCGCGCATCTGCCGTATGGCTTGCCAGGCGCCGAGGCTATCCAGGTAACGCTCACTGCCGGCACTCAGGGCCGAGACCCGAATGTCCGGGCGTTCGTCTGGATTGAACGAGGGGGGCGGTGCGCGGTCCACCACGGCCACATTGAATCCGGCCTGGCCAAGACCGGTGGCCAGGGCAGCGCCTACCATGCCGGCGCCGACCACCACGATATCAAAGGCTTGAGTCATATCGGTTTCCTGTCTGATGCGCCCAGTTTACGCGATGACAGCGGCCAGACAAGAGACCGGTTTCAAGCCGGTATAGCCAGGCTCAGTAACCGGCTGCGCCGGACACCCGCTCCTTGGCGACCTGTTCCGGCTGCCGGCGCCCCTTGGCCAGCCAGGCGGGCTTCTGGGCACCGGGTTTGGTGAAACCCTGGTTGAGTACCATGGGCTGCACGAGCGACAGGAAGTCGCTGGTTTTCATATGCACGGATTCAGTGTGACTGCCGGCGGCAAAGGCCAGCTCCGGTTGTTCCGTCAGGACTTCGGCGCAGTAGACCGTCATGCCGAAGAGATTGCCGAACGGGGGCATGGCCCCGACTTCGCAGTCCGGGAAACGATCCTGGAATTCCTGCTCATCGGCCAGATCAACGAAATCGGTGTCGAGTATCCGCGATAGTCTGTCCCAGCGGATGCGCCAGGTGGCGGGCATCACCAGCATGGCCATCTTGCCATCCAGCTCTATGATCACGGTTTTCACCACGCGGTCGCCGGCGATTTTCACATGGTGAGCCAGTTCCTGGGCAGTGAACGCGGGGGGATGGGACAGGCACATATACTCCACGCCTGCTTCGTCGAGGAATTCCTTCAACTGCTGTACCGGCATAGTGACAACCTCCTACCAGCAATGACAGCGTTCCGGAGCCTGTGATGGTTCAGGTGCCTGGCCCCGATGGGCTGGTGGGGCGCGAGGGCCCCACCATTACTGCTCAGCTTAGTTGAGGTTACGCAGTTTGCGAGTAACCGGATGTATCAATGAGAAACCGATCACTCGTGCTTGTAGAGATGCACGTCCCGCTGCGGGAACGGAATGGTGATATCTTCCTTGTCGAAGGCTTTCTTCACGCGCTCGTGCATGTCCCAGTAGACCGGCCAGAGATCGTCGGTCTTGGTCCACGGGCGCACGATGATGTTCACCGAGTTGTCACCCAGTGAGCCCACCGAAATTCTCGGCGCCGGCTCCGGCAGAACCCGCTCGTCTTCATCCAGCAGCTGTTTGATCACGGCCCGAGCCTTGTCGATGTCGTCGCTGTAGGAAATGCCGAAGGTCATGTCGCAACGACGGGTGTCGTAGAAGCTGACATTCACCAGCGTGGCATTGGACAGGCTGCCGTTGGGGATGACGATACGGCGGTTGTCGAAGGTGTCGACGATGGTATACAGAATGCTGATTTCGCGAACAGCGCCCAGGTAGCCCTGGGCTTCAATGGTGTCGCCCACCTTGAACGGCTTGAAGATCAGGATGAGCACCCCGCCTGCGAAATTACCCAGGCTGCCCTGCAGCGCCAGACCGACGGCCAGGCCGGCGGCACCGATGATGGCCACGAACGAGGTGGTGGCAATGCCAACCATGGACGCCACGGAGATCAGCAGCAGGATCTTGAGGATGGCGCCGATCAGGCCGCACAGGAACTTGTTAAGCGTCGGATCCTTCTTGCCGAGCTTGTTGTCCAGCACGCCCACGAAGCGGTTGATCAGCCACAGACCAACGACCAGCGTGACAACCGCCAACACCACCTTCGGGGCGTAGGTCATCACCAGGGCCATGGCCTGGTTCATGAGTTCCGAGGCACTGCCATCAGCGCCGAAAAGGTTTTCCATGGAGGACTCCTTGTTCATTGGTGTTTTTCATAAGTGTTCGAGAAACCGACAAAATCCTGCAGCCAGCTGATTTGCCATCCACTTGTTATAGCAGACGAGTATGTACTTTGTCTGGCGCAGGCCCTTTTTATGCCCGGGAGTCTACGTGCCCGAGTGAGCGTTGGCCCAGTCAGTAAGGGCCCGCGGGCCTCCGCGGACAAGAATCCTGCCTTCTTTCTGGCTCAGCTGGTAGTCGTACATGGGGTCGTAATAGTCTCGCAGCAGGGCCTCGATCCAGGCATCGTGGCCTTCTACCGTGCCTTCGGCCTGTTGCTGCTCAAGGGCCTGCTCCATCAGCGCTCGCAATTGCCGGTGCCGTTCACCGCCCAGGCGTTTGCGTATGCGGTCCAGGGCGCTGAGCAGGTAATCCCGGAAATTCAGCCAGCCGGCATCCCGGCCGTCGCGCTTGGTGTAATCCGCGAGCATGCCTTCCACATAGTCCTCGCGGATGATCGCCACGCGCTCTTCCATGGGCTGTTCCAGAATCATCAGTGGCGAGGCAGCCATGCGTGCCCGCAGCGATTCGGGCAGGGCACATCGGCCCACCAGGCGGCTTTCGTCTTCCAGATAGATGGGGCCGCCAACACGGTGGCACGCCTTGAGCATGGCCACGGCGAGGCGGTTTTCGAAGTCGATCTGTGAGGGCTGTGGCGTCACCTGGCGCCCGAAACTGGAGCCGCGATGGTTGGCCAGGCCTTCCAGGTCCACGGGGTTGGGCAACTGCTTGAGAACCCGGGTTTTGCCGGTGCCGGTGCGACCGCTGATGATGCGGAAGTCGCCCGACTCGATCCGGGCCTCGAGGCTGTCGATCAGAAAACGGCGCAGGGCCTTGTAGCCGCCCTTGACCAGCGGGTAATTGATGCCGGCGTCCCGGATCCATTGCTGGGTCAGCCGCGACCTCAAGCCACCCCGGAAACAGAACAGGAAGCCGTCGGGATGTTGCGCGACAAACCGTTTCCAGGCTTCAATGCGCTGGGCCTTGATGTCACCGGAAACCAGCTGGTGTCCCAGTTCGATCGCTTTGTCCTGGCCTTTTTCCTTGTAGCAGATGCCGACCCGGTGCCGCTCGTCGTCGTTCATCAACGGTGCATTGATGGCAGTGGGAAAGCTCCCGCGGGAAAACTCCACCGGTGCCCGAACATCCAGCAGCGGGACATCGTTCAGGAACAGGGCGAGGTAGTCGTCGGTGTCGGGTCTGCTGGCCATCTCTGGGTCTGGGGGTTATCAAGTGAAGGCCGGCAGTATAGCGAAAACCGCCCGCTTCTGCTCGTTCCGCCTGCGCTGGGCTACAATACCGGGCTTTCCGGAACCGAGGAGCTGCAATCATGCCGGCAGAGCGCCTGAATCATCATCTGCGCAAGACCCTCACACGCGGTCGTGTGGCGGTCTCCCGTCCGGCCGGTTGTCCGCGGATTGCCCTGCACCTGTTTGACCCCGGTGTGCTTGAGGGGCCGTTGTCCCATGAGGAGGCTCAGGCGGTGGTGGCGGAGCCCGCGTATTGGTCGTTCTGCTGGGCCAGTGGCCAGGTGTTGGCACAGTGGATTCTGGACAATCCGAACTGGGTGGCGGGCAAGCGAGTGCTGGATTTCGGATCGGGTTCCGGGATTGTGGCCATTGCCTCGGCCCTGGCCGGTGCCCGGGAGGCCATTGCCTGTGATACCGACCCGGCAGCGCTGGACGCCGCCCGGGCAAACGCGGAACTCAACGGTATTGAGATCGGCCTGTGTGACGATTGGGGCAACCGACCCGCCGGGCTGGATGTGGTGACGGCGGCCGACGTACTGTACGACCCGGACAACCGGCCATTGCTGGAGGTGTTTCGCACGGCCGCGGCAAGGGTGCTGCTGGCGGACTCCCGAATGAAGGTGCTTGGTGACGACGGCTACCGCAAGCAGGCAACCATCGAGGCCCGGACCTGGCCGGACTTGCATGAGTTTGAGGAGTTTAATCGGGTGCGGATCTACCTGGCCGGCGAGTGAACCCGGGGGTATTGAAAAAAATAAAGGGCAACGCGTGGTTGCCCTTTCGGAACAGGTCGGCGCCTCCTTGCGCATTGGGCAACAGCCGTGTTGCCAGATCCCTATGCCACTCCCTGGTGCCAGCCTCCGAGCCGGCAATCCGAATAGTTATCCCTTAAGCGAGGCGTCCCTGTGTCCTTGCCTCTCCCTGCACTCCGTGCCGGGGAGCATCCGATGCGGCGTCCTTTTCCCTGTCATCCCTGACGTAAACACTATAACAATCGGCTTTTGACAATCGTGTGAACTGTGCACGCTCGCCCGCACGATGCTTAGCCCTCAAATCCAATAAAATATGGTTATCAACAGGTTAGGTTTTCTTTTAGGGGTATCGGTTCTGCGCGCGTACGCAATGACACTGTGGGATCGCACACGTTTGTAGGAAATGTCTCACAAAGATTCGGGCGAACGTCTCAAGTCCGGGGTTTTGGTCTTGCGAACGCCGGGCCAGGGTAGCAGGCCGATGACGATACCCGCGCCGTCTGCCGCCAGATCGGCCAGGGAGAAATCCCGGTACGGCAGGGTCGCCTGGACCAGTTCGATGGCCAGGCCAAAGAACAGAAGACCCGGCACGAACCAGCGGGCACCCAGTTCGGGCCAGGCCAGGCGCGTCAGAATGGTGAGCTCGGCAAACGCGATCAGGTGGTTGATTTTGTCGCTGGGTGCCGACGGCACCGGGTACGGGTTGGCGGTGGTGGCGAGGAACGCAATGGCCAGCAGCGAGAGTACCAGAGCGCCACGCCAGAGTGGCCGGCAGTTCAGCACCCGGTTCAGCGTGGATCGAAGTCGGTGTCGGTCTGCTTGCGGACGATTTACTGCCATGTCTGGGAAGTCCTGGGTGCGCGCGGGCTGTGGGAACGGTATCAACATGATATGCTTTGCGGCCCGTCAATGTCATGGAAGCGGAGGTCCTGCCGGCGATGCTCAAGGGTAACTTTTTTCGTGGACTGGGCTACCTGGGTGAAGGTTTCCGACTGATCCGGCAGCCGGGTCTTCGGTTGTTCGTGATCATACCGCTGGTCATCAACATTCTGCTCTTCGGTCTTCTGTTCGTATTCCTTGGTGAGCTTTTCGCAGGCCTGATTGCCGCCGCCATGGCCTGGCTGCCGGACTGGGCCTGGTTGCAGTCGCTGGACTGGCTGTTCTGGATTCTGTACGGGGCGGTGATCGTGCTGATGCTGGCCTACGGCTTCGTGATAGTCGCCAATCTGATTGGCTCACCCTTTTATGGGTATCTCGCCGAGCTGACCGAGAAACATCTGACCGGCCAGGAAGTCAGTACCGATGAAAGCTGGGCGGCTATTATCAAGGACATCCCCCGGGCCCTCTGGCGGGAAGTACAGAAGATTCTTTATTACCTGCCCCGCGCCATCGGATTGCTGATCATCGGCCTGATTCCGGTGGTCAACCTGGTGGCCGCCGTGCTGTGGTTCCTGTTTAACAGCTGGATGATGGCGTTGCAGTACGTGGATTACCCGGCGGACAACCACAAGGTCAGCTTCCCGGCCCTGCGCCGTCTGCTGGGTGATACCCGGTTGTCGGCCTTCGGCTTCGGCCTGCCAGTGGCGCTGGCCGCCATGGTCCCGGTACTGAACCTGTTTGTGGTGCCGGCCGCTGTGTGCGGCGCTACGGCTTACTGGGTGCGTGAGAACGGCGCTACACGAACTTGATTGCTGTCTTTCTGGAGGTTTCTTGGATACATCGGAATTTGTGATCGGCCAGCGCTGGGTCAGTCACAGCGATACCGCACTTGGCCTGGGCATTGTGACCGACATCTCCGGTCGTCGCGTCACCCTCGGCTTTCCTGCCGCCGATGAAGAGCGCACCTACGCCATTGATAATGCGCCTCTGTCCCGGATCATCTACCAGATAGGTGAGCAGATCGAAACCTTTGACGGCACCCGGTATATCGTGCGAGCGGTGGAAGATCGCGGCGGGGTGTTGATCTATCACGGCGACAACGGAGGCGACCTGCAGGAGATCTCCGAGGTGAAGCTGGCCGGATCGGTCAACTTCTCGGCGCCGCACCAGCGCCTGTTTGCCGGCCAGTTCGATCGCAATGGCGCTTTTCGCCTACGATACGCCACCCTTCAGCACATGGACCGCCTGCGGGCGTCGCCTGCCCAGGGACTCATTGGCGCGCGAACCCAGCATCTGGCCCACCAGATCTACATCGCCCACGAAGTGGCCCGCCGGCATGCCCCTCGGGTGCTGCTTGCCGACGAAGTGGGCCTGGGCAAGACCATCGAGGCCGGCCTGATCCTGCACTATCAGTTGCAGACCGGACTGGCCAAGCGGGCCCTGATCGTGGTGCCGGACTCGCTGACGCACCAGTGGCTGGTGGAAATGCTTCGGCGTTTCAACCTGCGCTTTTCCATTGTCGATCAGAGTCGTTACGACGCCCTCAAGGAGGACGAAGACGATGTCGATGCTCTGGTGAACCATGTATTCGGCGATTCGCTCTCGGTCAATCCGTTCGAAAGCGAGCAACTGGTGTTGTGCAGCCTGGATTTTCTGGTGAACAGTGAGCAGGCCCGTGACGATGTTCTGCAGGCGGACTGGGATCTGAGCATTGTTGACGAGGCCCACCATCTGGTCTGGAGCCCGGAACAGCCGAGCCCGGAATATCAGGTGGTCGAGCAGTTGTCTGCGAGGAGTCGCGGTCTGCTGTTGCTGACGGCGACGCCTGAACAGGTGGGCGTGGCCAGCCACTTTGCCCGGCTGCGTCTGCTGGATCCTGCACGGTTCCACGATCTGGAGGCCTTCCGGGAGCAGGAGCAGCACTACGAACTGATCAATCAGGTGGTCCGCCGTCTCCAGGATCCAGGCAGTGACATTGGCGAGAACGACCGTGAACGCTTGCGCCAGTGGCTGGGTGATGAGCTGGACCAGTTGCTGGCGGGCAACAATCCGCGCCAGTCGGTGATCGATGCGTTGCTCGATCGTCACGGTACCGGCCGAGTGCTGTTCCGCAATACCCGGGCGGCGGTCCGGGGCTTCCCGGAGCGTGCCCCCGAGCCTGTTTCCCTACCATGCCCGGCCATGTACGAATCCCGGGCCTGGGGTGTGGCCGGGCTGGCGCCGGAGCAAGAGGTGCCGGAGGAACAGTGGCTGGCGGAGGATCCCCGGGTGGCCTGGCTGGAGAAAACCCTGGTCAGCCTGCGGCCTGCGAAAGTGGTGGTTATCTGCGCCCGGGCAGAGACGGCCATGGCCCTCGAACACTACCTGCAGCTGCGCGCCGGTATTCGCAGTGCCGCGTTCCATGAACACCTGAGCCTACTGGAGCGGGACCGGGCTGCCGCGTATTTTGCCGACAGTGAACAGGGCGCCCAGGCGCTGATCTGCTCCGAGATTGGCAGCGAGGGCCGCAACTTCCAGTTTGCCCATCATCTGGTGCTGTTCGACCTTCCCGCCAACCCGGACCTGCTGGAGCAGCGCATCGGTCGACTGGACCGCATAGGCCAGACCGAACGCATCCGCATTCACATCCCTTATCTGGCGGGAACCAGCCAGGAAGTCCAGTTTCGCTGGTTCCACGAGGGGCTCAGTGCCTTCGCCGAAAGCTGCGCGGTGGGCGTGACCGTTCAGGAAACGGTGCAGGACCTGTGGCAGCAGGCGATTGACGGCGACCAGGAAGCCGTTGCCGGACTGGTGGAGGCATCGGTCTCGGAAACCGCCCGGCTCAAAACCCTGTTGCAGAACGGCCGCGACGCCCTGATCGAGCTCAATTCCTGTCGACCAGAGGTGGCCGGAACGCTGATTGAGGCTATTGAAGCCGAAGAGGCCGAGGCCCCGGTGCGGGATTATATGATGCAGGCTTTTGACATTCTCGGAGTGGATGTGGAAGACCATGCCGAACACTCCGACATTCTGCGCCCGGGTGAGCAGTACCAGGCCGGCCATGTGGCCGAGCTGCCCGAGGATGGCATCACCGTTACCTGGAGCCGACAGAATGCGCTTGAGCGCGAGGATCTGGCCTTCATGAGCTGGGAGCATCCGATGGTGACCGGGGTGATGGACTCGGTCACCAGCTCGGGTCTGGGCAAGGCGGCGCTCGCCAGCCTGTCGGTCAAGGCGCTGCCACCGGGCACCCTGCTGATGGAAGCGCTGTTCACCGTACACTGCCCGGCACCCGAGGCGCTCCAGCTGACCCGTTACCTGCCGGTATCGCCCCTCCGGGTACTGGTGGATGTCAACGGCAAGGAGCTCTCGGCGGCGCTGCCTCACGAGCGACTCAACGAACTCTGTGCCAATATACGTCGGCGCACGGCCCAGGCCATCGTGCCGCAGATCCGGCCCCAGGTAGAGACCATGGTGGATCATGTGGAGCGCCTGTCCGGGCCCCATCTGGAGCCTCTGAAAGCGAAGGCGCTGGAACAGCTGTCGGCACGTTTCGAGCCCGAGATCCGTCGCCTCGAGGCGCTCAGGAAGATCAACCCGACGGTGCGTGAGGAAGAAATCCAGTATTTCCGGGATCAGTTCGATTCGGCCCGCGAGGCGATTGGTCACGCCACCCTGGCGCTGGAGGGTATTCGGGTAATTGTGACGCAGTAGTCACGGCGCAACAGACGTAACCTGCTGACTCCCGGGCAGTTGCTGGCCAGTCATCATCTGATGCGGTACTGTGGGCGTACCTACTTTAGTCTAAGAGCTTCACTAACCATGGATGACAGAGAGAACCTATGATGACTTTCATTCTGTTTGTCGCGGCGCTGGCCGGCCTGTTGATCGTGATGCGGCGCGAGGCTGGTGCCAAATCGGCCATTGGCGTTCTGCTGGTGACCGGCCTTGTGTCCCTGTTCTTCGCCTCAGGATGGCTGGCGCTGATACTGCTTGCCGGCGCAGCGGTAACCGCCGCCGCTGGCCTGCCTGGCTTTCGCCAGAGCTGGATTACTCCGCGTATTTTTGCCACGTTCAAGAAGGTGGCGCCCCGGGTATCCGATACCGAGAAGGTGGCGCTGGAAGCCGGCACCGTGGGCTGGGACGGTGAACTGTTCACCGGCCGTCCGGACTGGCACAACCTGCTGATCAACCGGCATACCGGGCTGACCGAGGAAGAGCAGGCATTTGTTGACAACCAGTGCGCCCAGGCCATTGCCATGTGCAACGCCTGGGACGTGGCGGTGGAGCGTGCCGACCTGCCCAAGGAGCTCTGGGATTTCCTGAAGAAGGAAAAGTTCTTCGGCATGATCATTCCGAAGGAATACGGGGGCCTGGAATTCTCCGCCAAGGCCCAGACGGCGGTGCTGCAGAAGCTGGCAGCCAACGAATCGCTGATGGTGTCGGTGGGCGTGCCCAACTCCCTCGGCCCGGGCGAGCTGCTGGTAAAGTATGGTACCGAGGAACAGAAGAACCATTACCTGCCACGCCTGGCCGATGGCCGTGAAATTCCGTGTTTCGGGCTGACGGGCCCGAGGGCGGGGTCAGACGCCACATCGCTGCCGGATACCGGGATCGTGTGCAAACAGAAAGTCGGTGGCAAGGAAGTCGTCGGTATCCGCCTGAACTTCGAGAAGCGCTGGATTACCCTGGCGCCCATCGCCACCGTGGTGGGGCTGGCTTTCCGGATGTTCGATCCGGACGGTCTGCTCGGCGATACCAAGGATTACGGCATTACCTGCGCCCTGATTCCCCGTGACACCAAGGGCATGGAAATCGGTCGCCGCCACTGTCCCATTGGCAGTCCGTTCCTGAACGGGCCGATCAAGGGCAAGGACGTGTTCATTCCACTGGATTACATTATCGGTGGCGTGGATATGGCCGGCCAGGGCTGGCGCATGCTGGTTGAATGCCTGTCGGTGGGGCGTTGCATCACCCTGCCATCCGGCGCCGCGGGCGCCGCGGCCTATTCCGTTGGCACCGCCGGTGGCTTCACCCGCATTCGCCGCCAGTTCAATACCCCGGTGGCGGATATGGAAGGGGTGCAGGAACCCCTGGCCCGGATTGCGGCCAAGACCTACATTGCCCAGTCGGCGGTGAATCACACTGCCAACATGATCGACAAGGGCGAGAAGCCCTCAGTGCCTTCGGCAATCCTCAAGTATCACCTGACCGAGTTCCAGCGCGGTGTCCTCACTGACGCCATGGATGTGCACGGTGGCAAGACCGTGACCCTGGGGCCGCGCAACTACCTGGGCATTGGTTACAGTGGTGCTGCGGTCTCGATCACCGTGGAAGGCGCGAACATCATGACCCGCAGCCTGATGATCTTCGGCCAGGGCGCTATCCGCTGCCATCCCTATGTGCTGAAGGAACTGGCGGCGAAGGACAACGACGATATCGATGCCTTCGACGACGCTTTCTTCGGTCACGCCGGCCTGATCTTTGGGAATGCAGCCCGTGCCTTTACCCAGGCCCTGGGTCTTGGCCGTGCTGACGTGCCCTTCGACAGTGCCAGCCGGAAGTATGCCCAGGCGGTGTCGCGCTTCAGCGCGGCCTTCGGGCTTTGTTCAGACGCGGCCATGACCACTCTGGGCAGCGAACTGAAAATGCGCGAGCTGATCTCGGCACGTCTTGGCGACATGCTGTCCAACCTGTACTTGGCCTCCATGGTGCTCAAGAACTGGCACGAGACCCAGCCGGTGGAAGGTGAAAAGGAGGCGATGGAGTACAGTCTGGAGCTGCTGCTCTACCGCACCGAGAATGCTCTGGATGAATTCCTGCAGAACCTGCCCAACCGCGCCGTCGCTCTGGTGCTGCGGGCGGTAACCATGCCGCTGGGACGTCGCTGGGACAGCCCGCACGACGATCTGGCGCGCAAACTGGCCCGGGCCATCTCCACGGATACGCCGATTCGTAGCAAGCTGCTCGCCAGCGTCTGGACCACCAACGGCGAAGGCCCTGAGGATAACCCGGTGGCCACCTACAACAGCCTGCTCAAGGATTACGACAAGGCCGAGCAGCTGTACCGCAAGGCAACCAAGGCCTACGCCAAGGGCGAGCTGCCGATGACCGCACTGCATCCGGAAGAGCGCTTTGAAGCGGCGCTTGAGGCCGGCATCTTTACCAAGGAGGAGGCGGATTTCATGCGCCGGTATGAGGTTCAGGTGCTGGAGATGCTTACGGTCGACGACTTCGAGTTCAATGCCTTCGCGCAGAACAAGAAGTCAGTGATCAACCACAATCCGGCCTGATCGGAGGCTGATCGGGATGTGGTGGTCGGTATTCGCGGTCAGTGTTGGCGCTGTCATTGGCGCCAACCTCCGCTGGGCCCTGGGGTTGTGGCTGAACACCACCTACCATGCGGTGCCTTATGGCACCCTGGTGGCCAACCTCAGTGGTGGCTGGCTGATCGGTCTGCTGATCGGTTATTTCAGCCATGGCACCACGCTGGCCCCGGAATGGCGGCTGTTTGCCATCACCGGGCTGTGTGGTGCCCTGACCACCTTCTCGACCTTCTCCCTGGAAATGTTCGCGGCCATCCAGGAAGGCAAATGGGCCATGGCCCTGACCGGCATTCTCGCCCACGTGATCGGTTCCATCCTGATGACGGCACTGGGTCTGTACACCTTTACGTTGCTGAAGGGATGATGGGTACCTCTACCTACATGAATTATTGAAAAATACCCTTGGCAAGCCTCGGATTCAGGAGTAGAGTGCAAGGCGTAGGAAAGAATCAGTAAAGCATTTCATGAATAAGACGTACCTCCGTAGTTAGTAGTGACCGTCCTGTTTTTGATTCCGCGATTTCTGTTTTTCCGCAAAACGCCGACCCGGCACCATGGAGGTGCATGGCGGCAGATAATATGATTGATTTCAGGAAGTTTACGTATGTCTACTACTACCGGTACTGTTAAGTTCTTCAACGAAGCGAAAGGCTTTGGCTTTATCACTCGTGAAGGCGGCCCGGACGTTTTCGTTCACTACAGCGCTATTCAGGGCAGCGGTTTCAAGACTCTGGCTGAAGGCCAGCAGGTCGAGTTCACCGTTACCCAGGGCCAGAAAGGTCCTCAGGCGGAGAACGTTGTTGCCCTTTAATCCCTGAGGGATTCGGCAACATCCGCAAAAAGGCAGCTTCGGCTGCCTTTTTTTTGGTGCGCCCGGCACGGGCGCACTCCTGGAGGTGCAAGTCCTCCCGTG
>NZ_JBHIXV010000044.1:0-27703 GCF_041984545.1 Marinobacter sp.
ATGCCGGGTGGTGTGGGAGGGGTGGAGCCTCATGGCTCCCCCCTATCCCGATTGTCACCCTGCCAATGTCACCGGCCATGCCGGAAGTGTTTGTTCAACTGATCGTCAACAGGGAATAGCCGCATCCATGAGCCAGGCATCAGAAAACCGGGGGCCCCGACCGCGCTATATTACGCCGGAAGGCGAGCGGGCGCTGCGGGATGAATTGCAGTACCTGTGGAAGACAAAGCGGCCCGAGGTCACCCAGGCCGTGCGTGAGGCTGCAGCCCTGGGAGACCGTTCGGAGAATGCCGAATACATCTACGGCAAGAAGCAGCTTCGGGAAATTGACCGGCGGGTGCGATTCCTCAGCAAGCGTCTGGACGAGCTTACCGTGGTGGACCGGTTGCCCGATGACCGTAGCAAGGTGTTCTTTGGCGCCTGGGTAACCGTTGAGGATGAGGATGGAAATGAGCAGACCTACCGCCTGGTTGGCGCCGATGAGTTCGATCTCAGCAAGGGCTACCTGAGCATTAACTCGCCTCTCGCCCGGGCCCTGATTGGCAAGCGTCTGGACGACGAAGTCAGTGTCCGCACGCCGGAGGGCTGGAAATCCGTTTTTGTGGTGGACATTCGTTACCAGGCGCCTGGCACCGACTAGTGAAAACTGTCACAAAATCGTCGAAATGCCGGGCAGCGCGTAGTTTTTGTCGATAGACTGATCAAAAAATGTCACAGGGTATGTGCGGCAGCCAGTGTCTGCCAGGGTCATCATCATGGGTATTTCAGGACAACACCGCAGGTATTTTCCGTTTCGGATCGGCTTCTGGGCTGCGCTTGGCCTGGCAACCACCCTGGCTTCCGTCGGTTCGCTGGCGGAGCAGGCTGACGACAGCAACGACACCGCCAGCGCCTTCGACTACGAGGAGCGCTCCACCATCGACACCATTTCTCTGCGTTCGATTGAAGAAGAAACTCTGGCGAATACCGTCATCGAGGGTGGGCTCACGGCACCTGCCGCCGGCGTGCCCCTGAAACCGAGGGTGGAAGATGATTTCTACCTGGATCCACTCGGGCTGAGGCCCGGTGATAACCGCACGGATCTTGGCCGCTCCCAGATTCCGGTGGAATTCCGGTTCAGCAACCCCAAAT
This sequence comes from Marinobacter sp., assembly GCF_041984545.1. GTDB lineage: Bacteria > Pseudomonadota > Gammaproteobacteria > Pseudomonadales > Oleiphilaceae > Marinobacter. The sequence continues at coordinate 1,132 of NZ_JBHIXV010000044.1, forward strand.
CCATTCCCGGCCAGACCCACAGCAACAATTACATGATCCGGCCCCCCGAAAACCGCAACTACGATGCGCTCAATATCAATATGACCGAGCGTTGAGGCCCGTTTCAGGCGGCGCTGGCGGCGTTGTCTACGGCAGTCTCGCCCAACACGTCCTCGTAAAAGAATGCCAGGGCCTGGCTGGCCTGGTTCAGTCTCGCCCGGGACACGCGCATACGATTGCCAAGGTACTCCAGAAACTGCTGGCGATGGTCCGATGCCAGGGTATCCGGATCCTTGAGATCGTGAAACAGCACGAAACGCGTGATCCAGTGCAGATAGGTCTGTTCGGAGCGTTGGTTCAGATGGTGTTTGCGGATGGCGTCCCTGACGCGGCCAAGAAGGCCCGGCTGGGACTGTTCCAGCGCCTCGGTAATATCCATGAGTGATTGCTTCCTGGAAGTTTGTTCTTGTTATGATGTGCGCATCTTATGACAATCGTTTTACCGGCGCAAAGCATTCGCGGTATTCAGGGGATCCCGACTGTGGCTAGTCGGGATCGGCAGGCTCTGGGGGCTTATTTCAGGGACTCCAGCTTGTCGATGTACTGCTGCATGGCATCGTCTTTGGACATGCCCTTGAGTTTTTCCCAGGCATCGAATTTGGCCCGGCCCACGAAATCCATCATACCCGGGCGCTTGCCGGACACGTCTCCCTCAGTGGCCTGCTTGTAAAGCGCGTAGAACTCCAGTTTCATCTCGTTCGATGGCTTGAAGTCGCCTTCGGCGGTCTGGATGTAATTCACGGCCTCGTCGAAGCGGGTTTTCAGGTCACTCATAGTGTCTCTCCTTATGGTTCGGGTTGGTTCCTGTTTTTAATCAGGCTGGTGATCTGGCGAGTATAGCCAGCACCCCGGTCGCCGTCATTGACCGAATGCCCGGCCAGGTGCGGCAAATCGGAAAGCGGATCGACTTCTGGCAAAAGCTTGCCCGAGCGCACAGTTCCCGATAACGCTGGCCAGTTTTTGCTTGAGAACGGAAAACGATCTGTGTAGAGTTCGGGTGGTTGCGCGCCAGGAGGGCGCGTACAAGGGATTGAACAACTGCAAATGATTTGCACAGGGAGCAAGCGCATGTCTTCAAAAGACGGTTCCGTCGCGCCTAAAGAGCGCATCAATATCAAGTACGTCCCCGCCACCGGAGATCAGCAGGCAGAAACCGAGCTGCCACTGAAAATGTTCGTGGTTGGCGATTTCAAGGGACACGCCGAAGAAACCCCCATCGAAGATCGTAAGGCCATTTCCGTTGACAAGAACAACTTCCGTTCGGTCATGAAGGAAGCGGGTCTGACCCTCTCCACCACTGTGGCCAACAAACTGGATGAAGGCGCTGACGAGCTGCCGGTGAACCTGGAATTCCAGACCCTTGACGATTTCTCCCCGGACAGCGTTGCCCGCCAGGTGCCCGAGCTGAACAAGCTCATTGAGCTGCGGGAAGCGCTCGTGGCTCTGAAAGGCCCGCTGGGTAACGTACCCTCGTTCCGTTCCAAGCTGCAGGAGCTGCTGGACAACGACGACGCCCGGGACAAGCTGCTGGCCGAACTGGAACTGGCCACCGACAGCAACGAGTAAGCGAACGCACGCTCACTCTCCTATTTTCATCAAAACGTACTGAAGGGATGTGGTATGTCTGATACTGCTGTGCAGCAATCTGCTGCCTCCGAATCCGTTGCCGAAGGGTCTCTCCTCGACCAGGTCATGGCCAACAGCCGCATGGCACCGGCGGATGAGGGTTACGATGTGGCCCGCAAGGGCGTGGCAACGTTTATTGCCAACCTGCTGAAAAGCGACGAAAAAGGCCAGCCGGTCAACAAGGCCCTGGTGGACCAGATGGTGGTGGAGCTGGATCGCAAGATCAGTGCCCAGATGGATGAGATCCTGCATGCACCGAAGCTACAGGAGCTGGAATCCTCCTGGCGCGGCCTCAAACTGATGGTGGACCGCACCGATTTCCGCGAAAACATCAAGGTGGACATCCTTCACGCCACCAAGACCGAGCTGCTGGAAGATTTCGAGTTCGCGCCAGACGTTACCCAGACCGGCTTCTACAAGCACATCTACTCCACCGAGTATGGCCAGTTCGGCGGCGAGCCGGTGGGCGCCGTGGTTGGTAATTATGCCTTTACCCCGTCCACGCCGGACATGAAGCTGCTGCAGTACGTGTCCTCGGTTGGTGCCATGGCCCATGCGCCGTTCCTGTCCTCGGTGGCCCCGTCGTTCTTCGGCGTCGACAGCTACCAGGAACTGCCGGCCATCAAGGAACTGAAGGCCGTGTTCGAGGGCCCGAAATACGCCAAGTGGCGCTCCCTGCGTGAGTCCGAGGACGCCCGCTATCTGGGCCTGACCTCGCCGCGCTTCCTGTTGCGGGTGCCGTACGACCCCACCGAAAACCCGGTGCGCAGCTTCAACTACAAGGAAGACGTTTCCGGCGATCACGAACACTACCTGTGGGGCAACACCGCCTACCTGCTGGCGACCCGTCTGACCGAGAGCTTTGCCAAGTACCGCTGGTGCCCGAACATCATCGGCCCGCAGAGCGGCGGCGCCGTCGAGGACCTGCCGGTGCACCTGTTCGAGTCGTTCGGCCAGCTCGAGGCCAAGATCCCGACCGAAGTGCTGATCACCGATCGTCGCGAGTACGAAATGGCCGACGAGGGCTTCATCGCCCTGACCATGCGCAAGGGCAGCGACAACGCCGCCTTCTTCTCCGCCAACTCGGTGCAGAAACCCAAGCAGTTCCCGAACACCAAGGAAGGCAAGGAAGCGGAGACCAACTACAAGCTGGGCACCCAGCTGCCGTACATGATGATCGTGAACCGCCTGGCCCACTACATCAAAGTGCTGCAGCGGGAACAGATCGGCTCCTGGAAAGAGCGCCAGGACCTGGAGCGGGAGCTGAACACCTGGATTCGCCAGTACGTGGCCGACCAGGAAAACCCGCCTGCGGAAGTTCGCAGCCGTCGCCCCCTGCGCGCGGCCCAGGTGACCGTCTCTGACGTGGACGGCGATCCGGGCTGGTACCAGGTGTCCCTGGCGGTTCGGCCCCATTTCAAGTACATGGGTGCCAACTTCGAGCTGTCACTGGTTGGCCGGCTGGACAAGGACTGATCCGTGTTCCGGCACCCGGCCAGCGACGGATCGCAGGCCGGCACCGGCAGCCTGTTCGAACGACTGGAGCAGGCGGCCGAACCGGCCGGTCAGAGCATGGGGGAGGTGACCCATGTGGTTGAGTCCATCAAGCGCCACCTGGTGCGCCTGCTGAATGCCCATCCGGGCAACAGTGCCAGCGTACCGGACCTCGGCCTGCTGGACTTCAACGACGCCACCCTGGGGACCCACGATCTGAGCGTTCAGATCCGCGGCGCGATCCGGCAGTGCATTGAAAAGTTCGAACCCAGGGTGAGACGGGTGGATGTGGTCAATCTGCCCCAGGGGCCCGACCCGCTGCAGCTGCGGTTTCAGGTGACGGTCTATCTCAACGTCGGTTCGAAAGACGACAAAACAACCATAGATTTGGTTCTGGATGACAAGCGGTATTACCGCGTGATGTAGACAGCATGGATAGGAGGGGGTGGCGACACTTTTCTTCTGGGAAAAAACAACTCGCTTCGCTCAGACATCTTTTTTCCCGCCAGAAAAGCATCCCCACCCCCTCCGGCAAACCTGAGTGGTATACGCTCTGGGCTGTTTTGAAGGCAAGGATGAGAGCGGGGCTGTGGTTGGTCTTTCCAAAAGTGTGCGGAGCCATGGATGGCGGAGCCCAAGCGTCCCACGGACGGGCTCGAAGCGTCTTTTGGAAAGACCAACCACAGCTCTGCTTGGAGCCAGACAAGGTGCAGTAACGATGAAGTTGAATCGCTTTTACAGGGACGAACTAAGCTTTCTCAGGCTCCAGGGCCGGGAATTCGCGGATGCCCATCCGCAGCTCACCCGCTTTCTGTCCGAGCAGAGCACCGACCCGGATGTGGAACGACTGCTGGAAGGCTTTGCCTTCCTGACCGGCAAGCTGCGAGAGAAGGTGGAGGACGAATTTCCCGAAATCACCCACTCGCTGCTGAACATGCTGTGGCCGAACTACCTGCGACCGGTGCCCAGTTGCACCATCATGCGCTTCGACCCCCAATTGCATGCCATCAGTGAACGTCAGCGAGTGGAACGCCACACCGAGATCAAAAGCCGGCCCGTGGGCGATGCCATTCGTCAGACGCAGTGCCGGTTCCGGACCTGCCGGACGGTGGATGTGTACCCCATGAGCGTGGCGGCGGCCCATGCCGAGCATTCCCGGGAAGTATCCTCGGTGACCGTAGACCTGGCCCTGCATACTGACCAGCCGCTGTCTTCGCTGGGTATGGACAGCCTTCGGTTTTACCTGGGTGGTGAGAGCCACATCGGCGAGACCCTTTTCCTGTGGCTTAACCATTACCTGGAGCGGATTGAACTGGTGGTGGGCGACACCGTCTGCCAACTGCCTGCCTCTCTGTTGCAACCGGTAGGGTTTGCCAGCGATGAGGCCCTGCTGCCGTATCCCAAGAACGCCTACCCGGGCTACCGCATCCTGCAGGAATACCTCAGTTTTCCCGAGGCCTTCCGGTTTGTGGACATTCACGGCCTCGGGCGCCGCCTGCCAGCGGTGCAGGCGGACGAAATCAGCCTGCGTTTTCATTTCAGCCGGATACTGCCGCCCGATGCAAAAGTGCGGGAAAACAACTTCCAGCTCTACTGCACCCCGGCGGTGAACCTGTTCACCCACGAGGGCGAACCGGTGGACCTGAACGGCCGCCAGACCGAATATCGGATCTCGCCCTCGAGCCGCTCACCGGACCACTACGAGGTGTTCAGCATCGAGCAGGTAGAGGGCTGGCTGGAAGGGCGCTCCGGCCGTGGTGAGCCGCGCATCTACACCGCGTTCGAGAGCTTTCAGCACGAGGTGGAGCGGGATCGTGGACGCACTGCTCTTTACTACCGGGTGCGCGCCAGGGACAGCGTGCGCGGCGACGGTTTTGATCATTACATGTCGTTTGTCCGGGGTGACGAGTCCGAGTGCCTGAGCCGACAGGAGGCCATTTCCCTGACCCTCACCTGTACCAACCGGCAGTTGCCGGGTCAGCTGGCGGTGGGTGAGATCTGCATGGCCACCGAGAATACACCGGCATTTGCCACGTTCAGCAACGTTACGCGTCCTACGGCGACCCTGCGGCCGACCCTGGACGGCAGCCTGTTGTGGACACTGATCTCCAATCTGTCACTGAACTACCTGTCGATGCTCGACGTGGATGCCCTGCGTACCGTACTTCGGGTTTATGATTTCCGGGCCCTGGTGGACCGCCAGGCGGAGCGGGTGTCCCAGAAGCGCCTGGCCGGCATTACCGGCATCGAGACCCGCCCGGTGGACCGGATGGTGAAGGGGCTTCCGGTCCGGGGCATCCGGTCGGTCCTCAAGCTGGACCAGCAGGCCTTTGCCTCGGAAGGGGATCTGTACCTGTTCGGCACGGTTCTCAGCCAGTTCTTTGCCCTTTACGCCAGCATCAACGCATTTCACCAACTGGAAGTGGTGAACACCGACAATCAGGAACGGTACACATGGACGTTACAGCAAGGTCAGCAGCCGCTGATGTAGCCGAGCTGCAACCCGTCCTGGGCAATGCGCGGCGATACAGTTTTTTCCAGCTGGTGGACCTGATTCACCGGCACCACGGCGACGATCTGGAGCGCAACGGCGACGATCAGCCGCGGCAGGAACGGATCCGGTTTTCGGCGTCGGCGGGGCTGGGCTTCCCCGGCAGCGACGTGGTTTCGGCGCTGTCACCGGAACATGAGCATGCGCCCTATCAGCTGGAAGTCAGCTTTCTGGGCCTGCACGGCTGCCAGTCGCCGTTGCCGGGCTATTACCTGGAGGACCTGGCCTGGGAGGCGGGCCAGAACCTGGGCATTCGACGGCATTTCCTGGATTTCTTCAACCATCGCCTGGTTACCCTGTTCCATCGGGCCTGGCGCAAGTATCGGTACTACGTGCGCTTCCAGCCCGGCGCCTCTGACGGCTTTTCTGAGCTGATCTTCGCCCTGGTGGGTCTCGGCGACAGCCGTTTGCGGGAGGCCACGCCAGTAAACTGGTCCAAGATGCTGGCTTACGCCGGGCTTATGGCTGGCCGCAGCCGCTCGCCGGAGGTGGTCAGTGGCATTGTGGCTCACTGTTTTGACCTGGATGACGTCAGCATCGAGCAGTGGGTGCTTCGCAAGGTTGCCATAGCTCCCGATCAGCAGACCCGGCTGGGGCGCGCCAATGCCTCCCTGGGCAACGACACCCTGGCGGGGAACAGCATTCGCGACCGCAGTGGCAAGTTTGTGCTGCGACTGCGCAATCTCAGCCGGGAGCGCTTCGCTGACTTCCTGCCCAACGGGCGTGATCACCAGCGTCTGGTGAAGCTGGTGGAGTTCGCCACCCGCGAACAGCTGGCGTACGACCTGGAGCTGCAGATGCGACCGAAGGACATACGGGCCATGCAACTGGGCGAGGATGTCCGCTTGGGCTGGAACAGCTTTGTGACACCGGAACAGGCCCGGCAACGGCCGGCCGTTCGACTTCAGATTCGCCGATAGAAAGGCAGGGACGCGCATCATGGATGAAACACAGGCTCCGAGCCTCCGACTGACTATCGTCAACCCCGCCGCAGCAACCGCCGGGGCCAGCACTGATCATCAGTTCGGTGTGCGCGGTGGGTCCATCGGCACTGCCGCGAACGACACCTGGCGGCTGTCGTCCCAGCGCACCGGAGCGGTGCCCGGCCACGCCGAGATCCGGTTCCTCGACGGTGTGTTCTGTCTGATTGATCGCAGCGGTCGAACCTATATCAACAGCGGCAGCCAGCCGGTGGGGCGCGGCCGTCGGGCGCGTCTGAAGCACGGTGACACCCTGGTTATCGGCCGTTACCGCATTCGGGCAGATTTGATCGAGCCCGGCGAAGAGCCGCTGGCGACGGACGCAGAGCCGTGCGCTGAGCTGGTCGAGACCTCGGCAGAGCCCCTTTTGAAAGCCCGCGGCCAGGACTGCCAGTGGCAGGGGGCCGAGCCGCTGGCGCCATTGCAGCCGGCGCCGGGTGAAGCCGTCAGCGACGATCCGATGGCCGCCTGGCGCGACCCGGCAACGGATGGCGCCCGGGACCCCGAGTGCGACGCCCTGATGGCCTCGGAAGACCATTGGCTGTCCGGAGAAAGGGCCGTATCGGACGAGTATCGGGAACACCGGGACGTGGCCGTCGGTTTACCGATTCGCAAAGGAGATAACGGAGATATGACCGGGATGCATGAGAACGGAACCACCCCCGTAATGACCGGCCGAGAGAGTCTTGGGAGGCCGTCTGCCAGTCAGGATCGCAGCAGCACGCACATCAGCGGTGCGCCCCTGCTCAGGGGTCTGGAGGCGGAGCTTGATTTCGCCGACAGCGACGAGATGCGGCTTTTCCTGGAAGAAGCTGGCCAGACGCTCAGGGCCACCATGGAGGGGCTGCTGGCCCTGCACCAGTGCGAGGACAGTCGGCACCAGGCCTTGAGAACCCGTTTGCAGCCCATCGAGGACAATCCGCTGCGGCTAGGTGACGACTATCAGGCCACGGTACAGACCCTGTTCGCCAGTCAGCGCAGCCCCGTGCACCTTTCCGCGCCGGCGGCGGTTCGGGAAAGCCTGCAGAGCCTGAACCATCATCAGCAGGCTACCCGGTGGGCCATCAGCGAAGCACTCCAGGCCATCCTGCACGCGTTTTCACCGGAGGCGCTGCTGCAGCGCTTCCACGGCTATCGCCGGGGATTGCGCCAGAGCGAAGACGAAGGCCGCTGGGCCTGGGATATGTACCAGCATTACTACCGGGAATTGAAATCCAGTCGTCAGCAAGGGTTCGAGCGCCTGTTCCAGGAGGTGTTCGAGCAGGCCTACGACCAACATCTGCGTCAACTACAGAGGGAGAGTCAGTTGTGAAGACGTGCAAATGGAGCTTGCTAGCTATTGTATTGGTGCTTGCCGGATGCAGCACGCCGTACAACGCGGTCACCAAGACCGCCAAGGTGCTCTGGGACCCGGACATTCCCGTGGGCTACCCGGAAGACCTGCCCAGCCGCGTTGGGCTGACCATGGTGGCGGAGCCGGACATGAACCCGAACGAATCCCTGGCGCCAACCCCCATCGCCTTCCAGGTAATCGAAATGCGTGACAGTTCCCTCCTGATGGCGGGGGATTTCGACCAGCTGCTCACCGACCTCGAAGCTTCACTGGGACAGAACTACGTGGACCACAGCGACTATTCCCTGGTCCCGGGTCAGTTCAAGTACATCGAACCCTTCGAGATTGGCGAGGACACCCGCTTTATCGGCGTGATTGCCTTTTACGCCTACCCGAACCTGTCGCAATGGAAAAAGGTGGTGAAGGTGGATCCCATTGGAGGCCGCTATAACCTGCTGGTGAACCTGCGGGAGCGGGAAGTGAAACTCAAGCATTCGGATGATACCTGATGGCCGTTACCAATCGAGTGGTCTGGAGTGATGGCCTGTTCATCAAACCCCAGCACTTCCAGCAACAGCAGCGGTATCTGGAACACCAGATCAACGAGCGCGCCCTGGCGATATCGGACTACCTCTATGGCTTCAGTGATCTGGAGCTGAACGCCGAGTATCTGACCTTCGGCCGGGTGGGCCTTGTGCGGGCCTCCGGCCTGTTTTCCGACGGTACCCGGTTCAGTTTGCCTCAGGACGACGTGATGCCGGAGCCGCTGGAAATAAGCGACGCCTCGGTGGCCAACCAGATTGTGTACCTGGCACTGCCCCTGGGCAGCGATAGCCTGGCCGAGGTGGCCTGGCCCGAGGCGCCGGTGGCTGGCCGTTTCCGGGCGGAAACCCGGGAAATCCGGGACCTGCATTCCATTGACGGCGACGCCCACGCCATTGATGTCGGTCGGGTGGCGCCCCGGTTGATGCTGGAACGGGAGGACCGGAGCGCCTATTCGGCCCTGGCCATCGGCCGGATTCTGGAAAAGCGTCCCGATGGCAGCCTGGTGATGGACCCGGCCTTCGTGCCCACCATGCTGAGTGTGCGGGCGGCACCCAGGCTGCAGCGCTTTGTCGGCGAGATGGCGGGCCTGATGCGCGAGCGGGCCCGCACCATTGCCGAACGCGTGGGGGCACCCGGGCAGGGTGGCGTGGCCGATGTGGCGGATTTCATGTTGCTGCAGATGCTCAATCGGGCTCACCCCAGGTTCCTACACCTGGCCCGTCTGCGCCAGCTGCATCCCGAACGGCTCTATGAGGCCTTGCTGGAGCTGTGTGGCGAACTGGTCACTTTCACCGACGAAGGACGCCTGCCCAGGGAATATCCGGCCTACGACCACGATCTGCCGGAGGATTGTTTCGCGCCCCTGATGCAGGTGTTGCGACAGTCCCTGAGTACCGTTCTGGAACCGAGAGCCCTGGCTATCCAGTTGCAGGAGCGCCAGTACGGCCTTACGGTGGCACCGGTGCAGGACGCCCAGCTGGTTAGGGAGGCCGAATTCATTCTGGCAGTGAAGGCGGATATGCCCCTGGACGATCTGAAGAAGCAGTTCACCCAGCAGTGCAAAGTCGCCTCGGTGGAGAAAATCCGGGACCTCATCAGCCTTCAGTTGCCGGGTATACCGCTGACGGCATTGCCGGTGGCGCCGCGTCAGCTTCCGTATCACGCCGGCTTCGTCTATTTCCGCCTGGACGACCAGAGCCAGGCGTGGCAGATGCTCGACAACGCCAGCGGCTTCGCCTTCCACGTGGCTGGCAGTTTCCCGGGCATGGAAATGCAGTTCTGGGCAATCAGGAGTTAAGCCATGGCAAACGCACAGGTAATGGATTTACCGAATGGCAGCAAGGATTCAGGCAGCAGTGCGTTCAGCGACCTGCTGTTTGCCGACCGTTCCGGCCACTCTGAGAGCCCGGAGGGTGGGCTCGACGAGCAGTTCCAGCTTCGCGGACTGGAAGCCAATCGCCTGATTGATGCGGCGACACCGCTGCTGGGGCTGGTGATCCGGATTCGGCGCCTGGCCGACTTCCGGGCCGTTGACAGCCTGTACCAGCAGGTGGTGGACGACATTGCCGCCGTCGATCGGGAACTGGTGGAGCAGGGCTACGACAGGCCGGTGGTTGTTGCCTACCGTTATGTGCTCTGCGCCTTCATCGACGAGGCGGTGCTGGGCACCGACTGGGGCGCTCACAGCGTCTGGTCCCAGCATTCGCTGCTGTCGCGATTCCATAACGAAACCTGGGGTGGCGAAAAGGTCTTTGCCATTCTGGCGCGGATGGAACAGGAGCCGGCCCGTTACCGGGATATGCTGGCATTCATCTTCCTGTGCCTGTGCCTGGGATTTGAAGGCCGCTACAAGGTTATGGAAAACGGCAGGGACGAATACGAGCAGATTGTCCGTGGGCTGCATGAGCAGCTCAAAACCCTTCGGGACGATCAGGACCCGGCGCCCCTGGCGGACGCCCGGCTCAATGTCACCCGCTCTGGCAACCGCCTTCGCAGCGGCTTGCCGTTGTGGGGTATTGGCGGGCTGTTCGTGGCGGCGATGGCTGGCATCTATTCTCTCTACAACATGGCATTGAACGAGCGCATCACGGACGTATTGCGCGTACTCGACCAACTACCGAAATAAGGAAATCACTGTGATTCGGGTAGAACTGCCGGCGCTGATCGGGCGCCTCAACGACATTTCACGCCAGGCCCTGGAAGACTCAGCCGCCCTTTGCATCAGCCGCCAGGGCGCCGAGATTACCCCGGCGCATTTGTTATTCAAGCTGCTGGAAACGCCGTTCTCCGACGTGCGTCAGATCCTGGAGCACACCGGTGTGAATCACCAGCACCTGCAGCCGCTGGTGGGCGATAGCCTCAATGGTGAGCCGCAAAGTGCGGAGTCGTATCCGTCGTTCTCACCGCTGCTGGTGGAACTGATGCAGGACGCCTGGCTGCTGGCCTCCACCGAACTCGACCACACCGAGCTGCGCTCCGGTGCCATGTTCCTTGCCCTGCTGATGAACGCCGACCGCTACCTGATGCCGGCGGTGACCCGAGCCCTAGCGGACATCAACCGGGAGCAGTTGCGCAAGCAGTTTGATCGGCTGACGGATGGCTCCATCGAACGCCCGCGGCTGGCGGAAAACGGCGCGGACAAGCCGACTGTGCAAGCCGACATGGACCCGCTCACTCGCTACGCCACCGACTTCACCAGGCTGGCCCGTGATGCAAAACTCGACCCGGTGGTGTGCCGGGACGCCGAAATCGACCAGATGATCGACATCCTCTGCCGCCGTCGAAAGAACAACCCCATCGTGGTGGGCGACGCCGGCGTGGGCAAAAGTGCCGTGGTGGAAGGCCTGGCCCTGCGCATCGTCAACGGCGACGTGCCAGACCGCCTGAAAAACGTCGAACTCTGGACCCTGGACATGGGCGCCCTGCAGGCCGGCGCCTCGGTGAAAGGCGAGTTTGAGAAACGCCTGAAAGGCGTGATCGAAGCGGTCAAAGGCGCCGCCACCCCGATCATCCTGTTCATCGACGAAGCCCATACCCTGATCGGCGCCGGCAACAGTGAGGGTGGCTCCGACGCCGCCAACCTGCTGAAACCGGCTCTGGCCCGGGGCGAGCTGCGCACCATCGCCGCCACCACCTGGCGCGAGTACAAGAAATACTTCGAAAAAGACCCGGCCCTCAGCCGCCGCTTCCAGCCGGTGGCGCTGGACGAACCGACACCGGGCGAGGCGGTCCATATTCTCCGAGGCCTGCGCACCGTCTACGAAAAAGCCCATCAGGTACTGATCGCCGACAGCGCCCTGAAAGCTGCTGCCGAAATGTCGGCCCGCTACCTGGCCGGTCGCCAGCTGCCGGACAAAGCCATCGACGTTCTGGACACGGCTTGCGCCCGGATGAGCCTGAACCTGAGTACACCGCCCAGGCGTCTGAGCCATGTTCGCAGCCAGCTGCACCAGGTGGCCATGGAGCAACACCTGATGACCCGGGAACACGCCCTGGGCCAGACCGTCGACACCGAAAGGGAACAGGCTCTGGCACAGCAAATGGCCGACCTGACCGCTGAATCCGAAGCCCTGGAACAGCGCTGGAACGACCAGCGCGAGCTGGTGGCCCGACTGGTTGATATCCGCGAACGCCTGCTTCAGGAGGATGCTGAAACCGACACCGCCGAGGAAGCCGCTGTTGAACTGGCGGAGGCCGATTACGAAGAACGCCCGGACCTGAAAAGCGAAGCGGCCGCCATCGAACAGGAACTGGGCAAACTCCAGGCTGACGAACCTCTGGTCCACGCCCGAGTAGACGCCCGTCAGGTCGCCGAAGTGATCGCCGACTGGACCGGCATCCCGGTGAACCGTATGACCACCGACGAACTGGAAAAGATCACCCACCTGCCGGCGTATCTGCAGGAACACATCAAGGGCCAGGACACCGCCATCGAGTGCCTGCACCAGCACCTGCTTACCGCCCGCGCCGACCTGCGCCGGCCGGGCCGCCCCATGGGCGCTTTCCTGCTGGTTGGCCCCAGTGGCGTCGGCAAGACCGAAACCGTGGTGCAACTGGCCGAACTGCTCTACGGCGGCCGCCAGTTCCTGACTACCATCAACATGTCCGAATACCAGGAGAAGCACACCGTCTCCCGCCTGATCGGCTCGCCCCCGGGCTACGTCGGCTTCGGCGAAGGCGGCATCCTCACCGAGGCTATCCGTCAGAAACCTTATTCCGTGGTGCTCCTCGACGAAGTCGAAAAAGCCCACCCGGAAGTGCTCAACCTGTTCTACCAGGCCTTCGACAAGGGCGAACTGGCGGACGGTGAGGGTCGGTTGATCGACTGCAAGAACGTAGTCTTTTTCCTCACCTCCAACCTGGGCTACAAGACCATCGTCAGCCACGCCGAATCCCCGGGCAGCCTCGAAGAAGCGCTTTACCCGGAACTGGCAGGCTTCTTCAAGCCGGCCCTGCTGGCCCGAATGGAAGTGGTGCCCTACCTGCCCCTGGGCGAAGACACGCTCAACCGGATTGTCGGCGACAAGCTGAACCGGCTGGCCGACCAGATCCGGACCCGATACCAAACGGATGTGGAACTGGAAGACGGGCTGATCGAAGCCATCCGAAGCCGGGCAACCCGAAGCGAGAATGGCGCGAGGATGCTCGAGTCGATCATAGAGGGTGAGTTGCTGCCGCCGGTGTCGTTGGCGTTGCTGGAGAAACTGGCAGCCAGGGAGCCGGTGAACAAAGTTACTCTTGGTATCGATGGGCATCGATTCGCAGGGACTGTTGCCTAGGGCAACTGAAACGTAGCGCAGCCTGCGGGGTGGCTTTCCAAAACCCTGCGGAGCCATGGGTGAAGAGCGAAAGCTCTTCACGGGTTGGCCAGGGATGGCCAAGCCAGGACCCTCACTGCGACGCAGGAGCAGTAAGCAGTGAGGGGCGGAGCGGAGCCTACAGGGATGTATTCACGGCGTGTTTTGGAAAGCCACCCCGCAGGCTGTGCGGACGGCGATCTCAATTTTTATAAGACTGGGAATAAGACAATGGGACGGATGCAGATGGAACTGCACACCGGCATTGACCTGGCGGTGGCCCTGATCCAGCAGGACACCCTGCCGGACCTGCTGAAAACGGCCACAAGCCAGCTGGAAACCACCTTCGGCCTGAGCCGCTGCTGGGCCCTGGAACTCGACCTCAGTGGCCGCACCCTGCACTGCAGCGACCTGGCCGAAGACGGCGAATTCGACTGCGGTGACTTCAGCCACCCCTTTGCCCATGTGCTCCAGACCGGCCAGGCCCGGGAACTGACACGAGCCGCCAGCTACCGCCTCGACCACCCGGGCTTCCAGGCGCTGTTCGACGCCAGCAACCGCCCCCGCTCCCTGTGGCTTGAGCCCCTGAGCGGCGACGATGGTCGCACCCTCGGAATCTTGGTGCTGTGCCGTGACGAGCCGGAGTGGGCAGGAATTACCGCACAACCGCTATACCGGGGGCTTCGGCAACTGCTGGTGCACCAGTGGATCAGTCAGCTGCAAAGCCGTGACCAGGTCTGGCAGCGCCGGCTTCTGAAACGCTCGCTCGACCACCTGCACGATGCGGAAACCGTGCGCAACCGGTGCGACCAGCTGGCCCGGACCCTGGTGGGGAACTCCCAGGCCATGACCCGGCTCAGGGCCCAGATCGTCCGCGCGGCCGCCAGCCAGCTCTCGGTCCTGATCCAGGGCGAAACCGGTTGCGGCAAAGACGTCGTTGCCCAGGGCATCCACCAGCTCTCCGGTCGGGCTGACGGCCCCATGGTGGTGGTCAACTGTGCCGCCATCCCCGATACCCTGCTGGAGAGTGAACTCTTTGGTCACACCAAAGGCGCCTTCTCCGGTGCCGACCAGGCCAAGGAAGGGCTGCTGGCCCAGGCCGACGGTGGCACCCTGTTCCTGGACGAAATTGGCGACATGCCGATGGCGCTTCAGTCCAAACTGTTACGGGTGCTGGAAAGCCGGAAGTTCCGTCCGCTGGGAGCCAGAGAGGAGCAACGCTCGGATTTTCGCCTGGTGGCGGCCACCCACCAGCCGTTGCAGGCCGGGATTGATGATGGCAGCTTCCGCCGGGACCTGTTTTATCGGCTGAGCCAGTTCCCGCTCCGGGTTACTCCGCTTCGGGAGCGGCCGGAGGACCTCGAGGCACTCAGTCGCCATTTTATCCGCCATTACACCGAACGGGAGGGGGCGGGCCCCATGGGCATATCCAGCCATGCCCTGCACCTGCTTTCCGGTTATGACTTTCCCGGCAACGTCCGGGAGCTGCGCAACATCATTGAACTGGCCTGTCTGCAGACACCGGTCGGGGATGACATCCAGCCAGAAGTCCTGCGGTTGAACGACCTGTTCGAGGCACCCCAGACCTGGGTCGCCGAGCCCGCCGCTGCCGGCCGCGAGGCGTTGTCGTGGCTGCCTGACACCGACGAAATCCGGGATCTGAAAGCGGCTGCCCAGGCGTTCGAGGCGGCCATTATCCGGGAACGGTTGCGCCAGTATGGCGGCAACCGGGCCCAGGCGGCCGAGAGCCTGGGCTTGCCGAAGCGCACCCTGGCCCACAAGTGTCTCAAGTATCAGGTAAGCGAATCATGAGGGCGTTTCTCAGGTTCATCCCGCGCTCGGTTGCCCTGGTAACCGCATTCACGGCCTTGCAGCCATCGGCCTGGGCGGGGCTGGTTGACGAGGCCAGGCGCTGCACCGGTGAAGTTCAGCGGCTCGAACGACTGGCCTGTTTCGATGCGGTGTTTGACACGCCGGTTGATCTCCGGGCCGAGGCGCAGGCTTCGGTGCCTGCGAGCCTGCGCAGCGAACAATGGCGCCAGGCCTATGCGTCCGCCGGCTACCCGGAGGATACCGGCACGGCCGTATACCGGGATACCGGCCGGGCAGCCGGGCAGTTGGTCACCGTCGCCGCCCTTGGCGTTGAGCCACCGCGGCCCCGCCTGGTGCTGCAGTGCCACAACAACATCACGGAACTGGCGTTGATGATGCCCGAACCGTTAGAGAACGAGCGCATTCGGCTGGCCATGGGGACGGACATCATGGAATGGCGGGTGCGGGACAACGGCTTTGTCCTCAGTGGTGGTCGTGGCCTGCCCTCGATCCACACGGTACAGAGACTGCTGCGGGGCCCGGACGTGCGCATTGATTCAACCGACAGTGCCATCGACGGCTTGCTGTTCGACCTGTCGGGTTTCGGCCAGGCCATTAAGCCCCTGCGGGAGAGGTGCGGATGGTAACCGCCGTTTTGCCGGAGCCAAAGTCCCCAAAGGAGCCCCGTTATGCAGGTGATTGAGCAGCATCCCTACGTCAGCCAGGTGATTTCGGCGCTGCCAGGCGAGAGCGGGGTGGGCGAGGCGCTGGGTGAGGATCCGGCCCTCGAGTTCCTCGAGAACGAAATCATGAAAATCGGCTCCCTGGCGCACAATGATATCGACTGGAGCAAGGTTGAGCAGAAAGCGCTGACCATTCTGTCCGACCGCAGCAAGCACCTCAAGGTGCTGGGATTCCTGCTCCTTGCCCTGCAGCGCGGTGGCGATGGTGAGCGGTTTGCACTGTCTCTGTATCTGTTGCATCGAGTGCTGGATGAGTGGTGGGAGAAGGCCTGGCCCTATCCTGGTGAAAAGGGCCAGCGGGCCCGCAAGATGATGTTCACCCAGATGCTGCAGCGGGCCACCAAGGGTGTGGAGGGCCTGTCGTTCGATGGCAGTGTTGGCGATGGTCGCCAGTACTGCCTTGAGGTACTGGCATCGCTGCTTGAGCAGGCCTCTGCCAGGGCTTTGCCGGAGGAGTCTCTGAGCGACCTGAAGCGAGCCATCGAAAAGCTTCCGGTGACCAGCGAAACCACCCCTGCGCCTTCGGCCCCGGAATCCGAGCTCAGGAGCACCCCGGCAACGTCATCGCCGGCTACATCGACAGCCAGCCTGGGCACCCTAAGCCTGGACCCCGGCAATGAGCGGGCTACCCGTCAGAGCCTGTTAAAGGTGGCAGATCTGCTGACCGACACCGGCCCTGGTGAGCCGCTTGGCTACCAGCTGCGGCGCTACGCCATCTGGCACACCATTACGACCGTGCCGCCGACGCGGGATGGCCAGCGAACCGACCTGGCAGCGGTCAGCGCCGACCGCGTTGCCGATTATCGCGAGGCGCTTGAAAAGACGCCGGATCAGGCCCTGTGGCAGCGGGTGGAACAGAGCCTGTCGGTCAGCCCGTTCTGGCTCGACGGACACTGGTTAAGTGCCCAGGTGGCAAATCGTCTGGGCCATGGCGAGTGTGCTGAAGCGATTCGCCGGGCATGCCGTGAGTTTGTCGATCGATTGCCGCAGCTGCCGGAGCTTACCTTCAATGACGGAACGCCGTTCCTGTCAGGGGAAGCGAGCGACTGGCTCTGGACATCGCCGACGGAGAGCGCCTCCGGCAGTGGCGTTGACGCCTGGGAACAGGTATACGGGCAGGCCCGGGAACGGGTGGTCGCTGGGGAACTCGCCGAGGGCATGCAGTTGCTCGAGGACGGACTTGCAGAGGCCCGGGAGCCGCGGGACCGCCTGTACTGGCGCTTGGCCAGCGCTCGCCTGATGAAAGAGGCAGGTCTGAAAACGCTGGCGGCGCAACTGGTTCAGGACCTGCAGGCCCAGGTTCGCGGGTTGGCCCTGGAGGCCTGGGAGCCAACCCTGGTCAAGCAGCTCGAGAAGCTGGGCTGACCAAAGACATTCACCAAGGAAGAACACCGGGAATGGATACCATGTGGAGAAAAGCTTTACTCATCGGTCGCTGGCTTTTGCCGTATCTGAAAAACGCAGCCCCGGTCACCCTGACGCTGGGCGTTATTGCCCTGCTGGTGGCCACCTGGTGGCTGGGCCCCCGCTGGCAGATGGGAGGGGAATACCCGCTCGCCGCCTGGCAGATGCGGGCCCTGGTTACCCTGGGGGTGGTGCTGATGGTGGCGATGGTGTGGGGCCTTGTCCTGGCCCGGCGCCTGCGCAAGGTGAACGTGAAGCAGGCGCAGGAGCAGCGCGAGCAGGAGGATCCCATTCTGCCTCTTGAGCGCAAACAGCAGCGGTTGCTGGACCGGCAGTTGTCGGCGCTGAAAAGCAACCTGCCGGGCCGCCGCGGGATTTATCGGCTGCCCTGGTATCTTGTGATGGGGCTTGAGGACGCTGGCAAAACCAGCCTGATCCAGCGCTCCGGCCAGACCTACACCCTCACCAACGTGACCCGCAACCACAGGGCCGATCGCAATGCCTTTGGCTTTGACTGGTGGATTGGTGACCAGGGCGTGCTGATTGACCCCGACGGTGAGCTCTTGAGCCAGAGCAATGGCGAAGGAGCCGGCGCCGAGGTCCAGAAACGGCTCTGGCACCACTTTGTAGCCTGGCTCGAGCAGAATCGTCCGCAGAGACCGCTCAATGGCGTCGTGGTCGCCGTTGATCTGGCCAGCCTGAGCGTTGCCGATCCGCAGCAACGCAAAGCGCAGGCCATTGTACTGCGAACCCGCCTTCGGGAACTGATGGAGCAGCTCGGCTCCCGTCTGCCGGTGTATGTCACCTTTACCAAGCTGGATCTGCTGTACGGCTTCGGGACGCTCGCGCGTACGCTCACCCGATCCGAAAAAGAATCCGTTCTGGGGTTCACCTTCCGGCTCGAGGGCCAGATCGACAATGATGACTGGCTTCAGGAATTTGCCGAGCGGTTCGAGGCGATGGTCGGGCGGCTGACCGACCGCCTGCCGGACGTTCTGGTGCAAACCCGGGATGCCGAGGAGCGCTCCGCCGCGTACTCGTTCACCCGGCAGCTGGCAGGCCTGAAACCGGCCCTTGAGCAGTTCCTGACCGACCTGCTCTCGGCCGATGTGTTCTCCACGCCGGCGTTGGTGCGAGGCACCTACTTTACCTCGGTGTTGCAGGAAGGCGTACCGGAGGATGCCTTCGTATCCGCGGCAGCGGCCAGTTACCAGTTGGCCACGCCCATACAGCCGGCCCAGCGCGCCGGTCAATCGGCGCATCTGTTTACCGAGACCCTGTTTCCCGGCGTTATCTATCCCGAGGCCGGGCTTGCCAGTGACAATCAACGGGTGGTGCGCGGGCGCCAACGTCGCCTGGCTACGGCGGCAGTGATTGCCCTGTGTGCCGGTGCCGGCATGACCGCCGGTTGGCAGCATTTCTTCATCAAGAACGCCGAAGCGGCGGCGGCCGTCGAGGAGCGGGTCACAGGATTTATCGATAACTGGCAGCCGGTCGGCTTTGAGCCCGACACCACAGGCCGTAACCTGCTTGGGCCCCTGGACGAACTGCGCCAGGCCACGCTTGCCTTTGGTGACCATCGCCGCAACTGGCCGTATTTGCGCGACATGGGTCTTTACCAGGGACATCGTATTGGTCCGGAGGTTGAGTCTTCTTACCTGGACATGCTGGCCTACCAGTACCTGCCATCCCTGATGGTGGGTATTATGGCCGAGATGAACGAGGCCCGGGACACCAACGAGCGTCTGGACCACCTGCGGGTCTTGCGGATGCTTTACGACGCCAGCGGCCGCCGGAAGGATATTGTTAACGGCTACATGAAAGCCTATTGGCAGCAAGAATTTCCGGGGCAAAAGGCTTTGCAGGAACGTCTGCTCGGGCATCTTGACTATGCCATGGCTCACACCGATCTGGCCCGACAGCGACGCGCCGGTGACCCGGTGGCAGACATGGCGCTGGCGCCCTTTATCAGCAGTGTGGAGTGGGCCCAGCATGAACTCGGTCGCGTACCGACACCCAATCGGGTGTACCGGGACCTCGAAATGGAGGCCGAGCGTGAGTTCCAGGCGCCACTGGAGCTTGCGCGGGCGGCGGGGCCGGCCTTTGCCACGGTGTTCTCCCGGGTGGATGAGCACGGCGAGCCGGCAGACACAGGCACCCTTGTGCAGGACCCGCTGACCATTCCCGCGCTGCTGACCCGCGCAGGCCTCGAGAAATGGTTCCTCCGCAAATCCGGCTCGGTCACAGAGCTGGCCCTGATTGATGCCTGGGTGCTTGGGCGCCGGGATGACGTCCAGTTCAGTGAGGCCGACGAAGCGGAGCTACGCGCCAGTCTGCAGTCGCTTTATGCCGAGCACTACACGAACGCCTGGCGCACCGCAATCAGCCGCATCCGAATCCATAGGTTTGAGGACCTCAATCACGGCGTCCGGGTACTGGAGAGCCTGACCGGCGGCCACGAGCCCCTGGCCCGGTTGCTCGCCCGGGTGCGGGACAACACGCAGCTGGTGCCTTCGGCCGAAGGTGAAACGGCCGGTGCCAGAGAGTTGCTGGAGCAGTCCGCCCATTTCCGGATGCTGCAGGACATCGAGCGCCGCTTTGCCGACCTCAACCAGCTGACCGCCCCGAATGGCGATCAGCCCACCGGCCTTGAGCAGGTCATGGTGGTGGTGAACGAGTTGCATCAGTACCTGCGCAACGTCCAGGAGGCACCGGACCAGGGCAAGGCCGCCCTGGCTGCGGCTCGGGCCCGGCTGAGCCTGCAGGGCGCCGATCCCATCTTCACCCTGCAACGCATGGCCGACCATCAGCCTGAGCCCCTGAATCGACTCCTCACCAGTCTTGCCACCGAAAGCTGGCGGGTATTGCTGGATCACGCGGTGGCGCAGCTGGAACGTGACTGGTACCGGGAAGTCTATCAGCCATTCCAGCAAAACCTGGCCCGGCACTATCCGTTCAGTCCGGATGCCGGTCGTGACGTGGCGTTGCAGGACTTCGAACGCTTCTTCGCCCCGGGCGGTATCCTGGACACCTTCTACCAGGACAACCTCAAGCTGTTCCTGGAGGATCACCCGGAGCAGGTGGGTGACGCTCGTCGGGCCAGCCTGGTACGCAGGGACGTCATGGCCTCCCTGGAGAGCGCCGACCGTATTCGGCGGGCCTACTTTACTCGCAGTGGCTCCCTGGACGTGGAATTTGCCCTGGAGCCACTGAACCTGTCCGCGAACAAGCGACGCAGTGTGGTCAATCTCGATGGCCAGCTGGTGGAGTTCAGCCATGGCCCGCGCCAGAGTATTCCGCTGGTCTGGCCCAACACCCTGCGGGATTCGGTGGAAAGCCGCATCACCCTGGTGCCGGTTCAGGTTAACCGATCGCCCCGGAGTCTGTCCGAATCGGGGCCCTGGGCGCTGTTCCGGCTCCTCGACGAGGCCGACATCACCGGCGTGAGCGACAGCGCCGTGGATGTCCGCTTCCAGGTGGACGACGGCGAGATGCGCTATCGCCTGCACGCGGCCAGCAACACCAACCCGTTCACACAGCAGTTACTGGCGGGGTACCGCATACCACGCAGCTTGTATTAGACTAGGGGCCCCGATCAGAACAGGAGGTTTTGATAGGGGCCAGGGCCTCCTCCAGGGACACAGCGAGGCAACGGATTCAATACTCTTCAGGGATCGAAGACATGCCCCAGGCAAGCGGACTGCAATTTACGGTCACCATTGGTGGCTTTCCCTCCGATCACTTTGCCCTCGTTGGCTTTGCGCTGACCGAGCGGCTATCCGAGCTTTTCCACGGTCGAATCGAGTTGGCCAGTTCCGACCCATCGGTGCTGGCGGCGGCGGTTCTGGAGCAGCCGGCAGACCTTGTTATCTGGCGTGACGGCGCCGCCGTGCGGCGTTTCACCGGGGTGGTGAGCGAATTCGTCCGGCGTGATTCAGGTCATCGCAGAACCCGCTACGAACTGGTGATTCAACCGCCGGTGTGGCGACTCGGCCTTATGCACAACAGCCGGATTTTTCAGGGCCAGACCACCGGGGACATCATCCGCGCCCTGCTTGAAGAACGGGGCGTGGTTGATACCGAATTCGAACTGAAAGACACGCCCGTAGAGCGGGAGTATTGTGTGCAGCATCGCGAAAGCGACCTGGCCTTTGTTGAACGTCTGGCGGCCGAAGAGGGCTGGTTTTACCGGTACCGCCACGGGAGCGTTGATGGCCAGGAGTCGCCGGCACTGATCCTGGCCGATCACCACGGCAGTGCACCAACGCTTGAGGCGGCTGAGTACAACAGCCGGGCCGGCGGCGCGGAGCAGGGGCCCTGCGTGTATCGGTTCGAACATCGGGAGCGGATTCGGGCAGCCTCGGTGGCCATGAAGGATTACACCTTCAGGAACCCGGCCTACGGTCTGTTGCAGGAGCAGGGCGCCGCCAGTCCCTCCCACCGGGCCGACTATCAGCACTATGAGTATCCGGGTCGTTTCAAGCAGGATCAGGCCGGTGAGCGATTCACGGCCGCGCGGCTGGATGCCCTGCGCAACGACGCTAACACGGGCAACGGCGAGAGCAACCGCGCGGATTTTGTGGCCGGCGCCCGAGTGGCGCTGACCCATCATGATAACGAGGCCCTCAATCGCGACTGGCTATTGGTGGCTGTCACCCACACCGGTCGGCAGCCGCAGGCACTGGAAGAAGAGGGCGGCAGCGGCGCCACCACCTACCAAAACTATTTCAGCACCATTCCGGCGGACCGGACCTGGCGCCCCCTGTGCGAACACAAGCCGCTGATGGACGGCCCCCAGATGGCGGTGGTGACCGGCCCGGAAGGCGAGGAAATCCACTGTGACCGTTACGGCCGGGTCAAAGTCCGGTTCCCATGGGACCGCTACAGTGCCAACGACGAGCACAGCAGCGCCTGGCTCCGGGTGAGCCAGGACTGGGCCGGTGGTCAATATGGCTTCATGGCTCTGCCTCGTATTGGCCACGAGGTCATCGTTTCCTTTCTGGATGGCGACCCCGACCAGCCGATTGTCACCGGTCGCACCCATCACGCCACCAACACCCCGCCCTACGCGCTGCCGGAGCACAAAACCAGAACCACCCTGAAGACCAGAACCCACAAGGGCGAGGGCAGCAATGAACTGCGCTTTGAAGACGAGGCCGACCAGGAACAGATCTACGTTCATGCCCAGAAAGACCTGGCGCTGCTTACCGAACACAACCGCACCGAAGTCATCCGGAATGACAGCCACCTGACGGTGGAGAACAACCGGTTCAGCCACACCAGGGGCAACAGCCACCGCACCGTGGATGGCGAAAAGCGCGAACAAACCGGCAAGGACCACAGCTTTGACGTAACCGGCACCCTGCACCTGAAAGCCGGCACCGCCTGGCTGAGCGAGTCTGGCACCGAACTGCATATCAAAGCCGGCCAAAAGGCTGTGATTGAAGCGGGTGCGGAAATCACCCTAAAGGCCGGCGGCAGTTTTGTGAAAATCGACCCCAGCGGCGTCGCCATGGGTGGCGCGAGCATCAAGATGAATGCGGGTGGTGCGCCGGGCAAGGGGAGTGGGCAGCGGGTGCAGGTGCCGGAGATGCCGGGGTTGGTGACGACTGCGGGTGGGTTTGTGGCGCCGGTTGCGTTGGCAGAAGTCGATCAACGGATGCATGCCCAGCCCAAAGCGGTGGTTGCTCATCGCCTTAGGCAGGCTCGCATGCAAGGAACGGCCATTGTTGAGCAGTGCCAGCAGCAACCGGATGGTTCGTGTCCACTGGGGAACTGCCCCTGTGGCAAAAACCAGTCAGCATAGTCGGAGGGGAAAGGTTCGTGGCTGTAGCAAAACCTTCGTCTGAAAAGGTGCGTTACCTGGTATTGGAAGCCCGCCAGAACCCACCTGTTGTTCGGTCTTTGTACGAACTGGCAGACAACCCGAAGTGGATTCACTTGTTTGCGGAAACAGACTGGCAGCAATACCTGGCTGAAAGCCCGGTTGTCCTGGAAGCAACCCAGAGTAGTGCTGAATATCAATGGGCGTTGAAAGGATTGAAGGAAGGGCGATTAACAGGGCTGATCCTGGAATCTTCAGAGGGCCTGGACTCT
Organism: Marinobacter sp.; assembly: GCF_041984545.1. Classification (GTDB taxonomy): domain Bacteria; phylum Pseudomonadota; class Gammaproteobacteria; order Pseudomonadales; family Oleiphilaceae; genus Marinobacter. The sequence continues at coordinate 24,552 of NZ_JBHIXV010000044.1, forward strand.
GTCACGAAATGGTTAAGAGCGCGTTTGAAAGTGCGTTTTAACGGACAACGACAGGGTTTGTTGCGCTTCTACGATCCTGACATATGGTATCGATTGTCTCCGACCATGCGAGAGGAATCGGATGTAGTGGAGCGTGTTATCTACTGGCACGGTGATTCGGATGGGGCCCGCTGGCAAACCACGGAAAAACCAAACCCCTTTACCATGTTTCCAATGCCCACATTGAGCGAAACACAGTGGCGGGCGTTGAACACGGTTACAGTCTGAGATTGAATTCACAGCTATACAAAGCAAGGAATGACAGGGATGTCTGAGAGCAATTCAAACCAGGGTGCCGGTAACTGCGGCCCTGCCTGTGAGGGCGAATCGCTCATCATTGAAGTGATGGGGAAGGACCATCCGGAGGGGCACAGTTTCAGAATCTTTGATGAGACCAACTATGAGCAGCAGGAATGGCTGGAGAATAAAGTACGCCTTGAGTCCCTTGAGGACTCGGTTCTTCACCTTTGGCCTCGCAGCGGACAGCCTGCTCATAACATCTGGCTTGATATTGACGCAGAAGAAGGAGCGCCCATCCGCGTTTCATTTTTCAGTGATGTCGACTCCACACCTCGTCAATTGAATGGTCAGTGGAACCGGATCTGGCCCATTGTGCCGCTAACAGCCTTGCACTATGCCAATCCTGAGCCCGGACAGCCCTCCGAAAATGTAGTGCCGGTGCGCTCGGGTTTTATCTACATTTTCCGGAGTGGCACGCTGTGGCGCGAACTTGAAGTTGGCCAAGTGGATACTGGTAAGCCTGGGTTTCGTGACGTTCGTCTGTCGGACTATCGAGAGCCGGGTTTGGCAGGCGTCACGGAGGATCGCCGGGCAGTCGTAGGGAAGGCTCTGCCAGCTATCTGGTTACCGGTGTGCCAAATGAATGCCACCATCATGAATGAATTCCAGTTGGCCTTTTCAGAAGTGCAGTTTTCTGTTGAGCGGATAGCTTATCTTGAAAGGGACGCCGAGGCCCGAATGCGACGTTGCCAGACTCTGCAGGGTCCCGAGCCCGCAGTCACGTCTACTTCGGTTTCTGGACAGTCGGTTGTTGCCCCCGGTCAGTTGATGCCATTGGCGTCTTTGCCTGAAATGCGTTCCAGGGAACCATATCTGGAACAGCGACTGCCCAGGCCCTGGAAGCAGGTATACGACCTTGCGGGAACGTATGCCAGTAATCTGTACAGTCAAGCGAAAGAGGAGTTGCAGGCCTTCTGTATTGGGGGGACTTCCGCGGAAGCGGCGTGGGAATCGGCACGATATCGCGATGCGCCGTTAATTGGCGTCCCCGCTGCCCGGGCCGATGCGCTGGATGAAATCGGTGACAAAGAGGCCACGGAGCCTCAATTCTGGCAGCCGCTGGATGCCTCGGAAGACGTTCTTTCTCAAGCAAAAGAAAACCAGTACGCCGGCGTAATTCTCGAAGACAAGCTGTTTTCGCTGAGGCGCTATCTTACCCGGGCACTGGATGCACATCGTCTGTTGACACGCTTACTCGAGGAGGTCGAGAAGCAGCCTCACAGCAACAGTGCCCAATTGGTTCATAGGCTTATGGGGCCTGAACGTCTGGCTGGGAAGGAAAATCCGTTACATCAGTACCTAGACTCCATTGAGACCAGCCTCTTTGGCCCCTTGCATACCCATCTGTTGACAGCACAGCGGCAACTGGCCCGGGAAGAACTGGTTGAGGCGCAGAAGATGTTGGCAGGCCTTGTGCGGCAAACTGAAAATCAAATCGCCTTGGCCGATCTTTTCAGTCTTGCGCAGGCCGACTATATCGAGGGCTTTGCTCTGGCACGGGAGATATTTCAGATCCTGGCGATGGATACCAACAGCGTTGACCACCTGGCGCGGACAGAGGCGGCCAGCGATGCCCAGATTCGGGATGCCAACGATCTGGTGTTGAATATTGTGAAGGAAGGCAGCGACCAACCTCTGCACAACATGTTGTTTCCACCCGAGAAAGCGGTCAGCGCACGTTCGGAAGACGTTCGGGGAGATTGTGGGGATGGGCGGTGTCGTCCTGAGGATCTGAAGAAACTTCCGGAGCAGCCACCAGAGCCAGATGAGGTGCAAACACTGACCGCAGCAGCCTTGGCTGCGCTGGTAAAAACCGACAGCATTGACCTCTCGTCTGAGCTCAAGCGCTGGATGGGCAGCATCGGCGCAATCCTGGATGGTATCGACAAACACGTGCGTGCCCTCGCTAACCGCATGAAGTCCCAGACCTACAGGCTAGACAGTCGGCTTTATGGTCCGTTGCTGCGTATGGCCAAAGCCCGCGATCCGGCACTACTGAGTAGCGTGCAACTGGTTGCGCGTAATGCAGTCCCGCAGGGCTGGCTCATCTTGGGGCTCAGTGATCCAGCCTCCGGACTGGAGCTGGGCCTCACCGAAGCTGACCGGGAATACGTGCATAGAAACAATGGCCACCGTCGTTTCTATGGAGAGTATCTGGACAGACACGGCAATCCTTTGGCGAGCACCCGCAAATCGGCCATCCCTGACCTGGCCGAGACGGCCGAAGCAAGGCAGATACATGTTTATGCAGCGCCGGAGAACTCCGCGGTCGTCCGAGCCCAAAGGGATATGCGCCGGCTGAAGTCGTGGGACGAGTTTTTCAACAGGGTACGGATGCCATATCTGGTTTTGATGATTGAGGGGCATAACATTTGGCGGGAGTTTAGCCTACTAAAAAAGGTTGAATCGCGGAAAGGTCTTACACGAGCGGGATTAGGAATCGTAAGTGCAGGAGCGGATCTATTTTTCGCAGGCACTATCGCCGTAGAGAGATTAAGTACGGAGCTCAAAATCTGGGGCACCGCCTTTTCGAAGCTCAACAATGCAGCTTTCCAAACAACCAATCCGGTTTTCCAGCGATTACTTCCCTCGCTCGCTCGAGCTATTCCTAAAATTGTCACGAAACGCATGCTAGGCGGTTTGGTTACTGCGGGACTCTCTATTTCGGTGTCGCTGTTGGATATGGTTCACGAATGGGACAGTGGGGATTTAGATGCATCAGTAGCCTTTGGGGTATCCGCTGTCGGCAGTGGCATGATGGAGTTATGGTGATTTCTGGTGTATGGAAGCAGGTTGAAGGGGTGGCGTATCCT
>NZ_JBHIXV010000045.1:0-24902 GCF_041984545.1 Marinobacter sp.
CAGGATACGCCACCCCTTCAACCTGCTTCCATACACCAGAAATCACCATAACTCCTCTTCCAGTGCCCGGGTGCGCTCGGATACCCGGTGTTCCAGGCTGGCATTCAGATCGTTCATCTGTTGGGTTTTCCGGGCCAGCCGGTAAAGCAGGTCCCGCAACACGGATGAAAGTACCCGAACTTCCTCATAGTCGTCGCGAAGCTGAATCAGGGTGGCGGGGTTGTTGAAGTCGATGCGGTTGGCTTCACGTGCCATCTGTAACAGGGGGCGTGTCGTGCGCCGGGCGGTGAAAACCGCAAAGGCAATCAGCATCAGGGCCAGCAGTGCGCCGCCGTAGATCAGCGTGTTGCGCAGTGCCTGCGCGGGCTGAAAGGCTTCGGTGGCGGGTTTTCGTACAAGGACCAGCCAGTTGAAGGTGGCGTACTCCTCACGGTCGCGCAGACGGCTGTATCCCACGAGGTAGGGCTCGGTGCCGTCTTCACCCGCCATGGTCATGGGCAGGGTGACGTATCCGGGAATGTCGGAGTTGGCTGCCTGCAGGATTTGCTCATTCAGTTTTTGCCCGACGCTTCCCTCGGGGCCGATCATCACCACTCCGTTCTTGTCGGCCAGTATCAGCTCTGCCTGCAGACGGTCCTGCAGGGGAGAGAGCAGGGATTGCCCGATACTGGCGACCCAGTCCAGGTAAAGATGGGCGCCCAGTACGCCGTTGAAGTTCCCATTGGCGTCCTGGAGCGGCACGGCCACATCCACAAAGCGCAGGGGCGCGCCGGACTCGTTGTTGAGCTTTTCCTCGAGCAACAATGCCTCGTGCACGTCACCTAGATAGGGGCCGTCACGGGCTTCCTGGAACCAGGGGCGGTGACTGACATCCATGCCTTTCAGGAGATTGCCGGTACTCGCCAGAACCTCGCCCTCTGGGGACGTAAGGCCTATCCAGGCGTAACTCGAGAAGTTTGCCGCGAGTGCATTGAGAAGAACCGTGATATCGCCGGTTTGCCGTTTCAGGAGTTGCTGGTTTGATAACGCCGCCGCTACGGCCAGGTCGCTGTAACGCTCGTGAAGATCCAGCTCGATTTTATCCCGGAGCTGAACGGATACTTCCTGCAGGTTCTGTCCGGTGGATTTGCGCAAAGCGTTCATCGCCAGATCGCTGGTCAGCCAGGTGCCAACGGCCGTGGCAGCCAGGATCAGGAGGCCGAAAGACAGTACTAGTCGAACTTTGAGCGTGTTCAGGGTTCTGATAGCTGATGTCCGTCTGCTGTTAATGGAACGATCCCTTGGTGCCTGAAAATGCCCGCTTTCCCTCGCTGTTGTTTTATAAGTGTAGCTGGAAGGCGCAAGTTGCTCCTGTGATGGGCTTGTCATGCTGTTCCTTTGTGCAGGCGCTCCGCAGTTATAACCAAAAGTTTCCAAGGCAGTCTTAAATCATCTAGTGCGGGCATTGTTCTTACTATTCTCGTACCTTATCTTTGCGTTCTAACCAAGCACGACCCTTATTCTCTAAGTGCATATCAAGATTCTTTGTCAACAGGGAGCTATGCCCAGTATGCCAAATTCAAGTTTTTCCGGTTCCAAGGCGCGCAAGGGGCTCTGGTTCAGCGCGCTGGCGTTGGCGTTCTCGCTGTCGGGCCCGGCCACTGCCCAGGAGCGTGAGCTGCTTAATTCTTCCTACGACATCGCCCGTGAGTTGTTCGCGGAATACAACGTTCTGTTCCAGGAGTACTGGAAAGAGAAGACCGGTCAATCGGTCAACATCCAGCAGTCCCACGCTGGCTCTTCGAAGCAGGCGCGCGCCATTCTTCAAGGCCTGGACGCCGATGTGGTGACCTACAACCAGGTAACAGACGTCAACATCCTGGCCGAGCGTGGCAACCTGATTCCTGAGGACTGGGCGTCACGCCTGCCCAACAACAGTTCACCGTACTATTCCACCATGGCGTTCCTGGTGCGTGAGGGTAACCCCAAGAACATCCAGAACTGGGACGACCTGGTGCGCGAAGACGTTGAGCTCATCATGCCGAACCCGAAGACGTCCGGTAACGGCCGTTACACCTATCTGGCCGCTCTGGGCTATGCCCAGGACCGGTTTGGCGACGATCAGGAAAAAATTGACGCCTTCCTGAGTGATCTGCTGGGCCAGGTTAAGGTATTCGACTCCGGCGGCCGTGGCGCCACCACCACCTTTGTTGAGCGTGGCCTGGGTGACGTACTGCTGACGTTCGAGTCTGAGGTGAACAACATTCCGGAACTGAACCCGGACAAGAATTTCCAGGTGGTGGTTCCGAAGGTAAGCTTCCTTGCCGAGTTCCCGGTTACCTGGATTGACAAAAACATCGAAAAGAAGGGCACTGAAGACGTTGCGCAGGCCTATCTCAAGCACCTGTACTCTGAAGAGGCGCAGCGCTTGCTGGCCAGCTTCAACTATCGGGTTCACAACGAGACGGTGAAGAAGGAAGTGGCCGAGAAGTTCCCAGAGCTTAAGCTGATGCCGATCCAGGACATTGCAGGCAGCTGGGAGAACGCGATGGAAACCCACTTTGCCAGCGGTGGAAAACTGGACCAGTTGCAACGTCGCCGCTAAGGGATGCGCAACTGATCCATGGCTACCACTGACACTGCAGAGCGCCCGGCGAAAAAGCTGAGCGCTTCTGCCACCAAGCGCGTGCTGCCGGGGTTCGGACTGAGCCTCGGCATTTCGCTTTTCTTTATCAGTCTGGTTCTTTTGCTCCCCATCAGCGGCCTGTTTATTCGGGCAGCGGGCATGGGCTGGGAAGAATTCTGGTTCGTCATCACCGATCCCCGGGTGGTCGCCTCGTATAAGGTTACGGCCCTGGCAGCGCTGGCGGCATCGCTGTTCAACTGTGTGTTCGGTCTGCTGCTGGCCTGGGTGCTGGTGCGGTACGAGTTTCCCGGTAAACGCCTGCTCGACGCCATCATGGACCTGCCGTTTGCATTGCCAACGGCGGTTGCGGGCATCACTCTGGCAACCCTGTTCGCCGAAAGCGGCTGGTATGGCCAGTACCTGGCCGAACTGGGTGTTGAGGTAGCCTTCACGCCTGTGGGGATTGTGGTGGCCATGGCCTTTACCAGTGTTCCGTTTGTTGTGCGCACCGTTCAGCCGGTGCTCGAGGAGCTGGCGCCGGAAGACGAAGAGGCGGCCATGAGCCTCGGTGCCTCGGATCTGACGGTGTTCCGGAAAATCCTGTTTCCCATGCTCTGGCCCGCGGTTGTCACCGGTGGCGCCCTGTCGTTTGCCCGCAGCCTGGGCGAATACGGGGCCGTTATCTTTATTGCCGGTAATTCCCCGTACGTCAGTGAAGTGATCAGCCTGATGATTTTTGTGCGCCTTGAGGAATACGATTTCCCGGCGGCCAGTGCCATTGCAGCTGTGGTGATGACGGTGTCGCTGTTGTTGCTGCTGGCGATCAATGTCTGGCAGGGGCGTTATCTCAAGCGCCTGCACGGAGGCTGATATGGCAACTCGCAAACATCGCCGTGTGGGCGATACACCGCTGGTGCGCCGCACCCTGATTGGCCTGGCAGTTGGCATGACCGTGCTGCTTCTGTTCATGCCCCTGGTGCTGATTTTTGTGCAGGCCTTCGCAGACGGGTGGGGCGGCTATATCAGCAACATCCTGAGCGAGTACACCCTGCATGCGATCGGCCTGACCCTTCTGGTGGCCCTGCTGACGGTGCCACTGAACCTGGTGTTCGGGGTTTTCCTGGCCTGGCTGGTTACCCGTTTCACGTTTCCCGGGCGAAAACTGCTGGCAACGCTGATTGATATTCCGTTCGCGGTATCGCCAGTCGTGGCCGGTCTGTTGTACCTGTTGCTCTATGGCAGCAACGGCTGGATCGGGCAGTGGCTGGGTGAGCACGATATCCAGCTGATGTTCTCCTGGCCGGGTATTGTGATGGTAACGGTGTTTGTCACCTGTCCGTTCGTCGCCCGGGAACTGATTCCGCTGATGCAGCAGCACGGTCGGGAAGAGGAGGAAGCCGGCGTGGTGCTTGGCGCCTCTGGCTGGCAGCTGTTCCGCCGGGTGACTTTGCCCAATATCCGCTGGGCACTCTTGTACGGCGTGATTCTCACCAACGCCCGGGCGGTGGGGGAATTTGGCGCGGTATCGGTGGTCTCCGGTAATATCCGCGGCGAAACCAATACCCTGCCGCTGCAGGTAGAGCTGCTGTATCAGGATTACAACATTGTCGGGGCCTTTGCCGCATCGTCCCTGCTGGCGGGCATTGCGCTGCTTACGCTTGTCGTGAAGGCCATCATTGAGTGGCGTCAGAGTCGTAATTAAGGGTTCTCCATGAGTATCGAGATACAGGGTATCAACAAGTTTTTCGACAAGTTCCAGGCCCTGCATGACATCAACCTGACCATCCCGGATGGTCAGCTGACGGCACTGCTGGGGCCGTCCGGTTCCGGCAAGACCACGCTGCTGCGTATCATTGCCGGCCTTGAGACGCCGGAGCAGGGCAGCATCCGTTTCAGTGGCAAAGACGTGACCGACCTTCACGTGCGCGACCGTCGCGTCGGGTTTGTGTTTCAGCATTACGCTCTGTTCCGCCACATGACCGTGGCCCAGAACGTGGCTTTTGGCCTGGATGTGTTGCCCCGCAGTGAGCGCCCGTCCAAACCCGAGATCCGCAAGCGGGTACAGGAACTGCTGGAGATGGTGCAGCTGGAGCACCTGGCCAACCGGTATCCGGCGCAGCTCTCCGGCGGCCAGAAGCAGCGCATTGCCCTGGCCCGCGCCATGGCCATGAAACCGGAGATTCTGCTGCTGGACGAGCCGTTCGGCGCCCTGGATGCCAAAGTGCGTAAGGACCTGCGCCGCTGGCTGCGGAGCCTGCACGATGAGCTTCACTTCACCAGCGTGTTTGTAACCCACGACCAGGAAGAGGCCCTGGAGCTCTCCGACCAGGTGGTGGTAATGAGCAACGGCCGGATTGAGCAGGTGGATACGCCCCTGGAGCTCTACGGCCGGCCAGACAGCCGGTTTGTCTTCGAATTTCTCGGCCAGGTAAACGTGCTCTCGGGCCGGATACAGGATGGCGTGATGCGCCAGGGTGAGGCCTGGATCCGCCTGCCCCGGAGCTGTGAGAACGACGATGGCCAGCTTTACCTCCGCCCCCACGAGGTGCGTCTTTCCCAGCACGCCAGCGACAGCGCCCATCTGCCGTTCCGGATCGAGGCCATCAACCTGATTGGAGCCGAGGTGCGCATTGAGCTCAAGCCCGACGGCTGGGAGAGCGAGGAGATCTGGGAAGTGGGCATCAGCCACACTGAATTCAACAGCCGCCAGCCCCAGCGTGGCGACCGTTGTTTTGCGATTCCCGATGTGGGGCACCTGTTCTGCGAACACGCAACGGAACCGAAGACGCTCGAGTGGCGCTAGTGTCCCTGAGGCGCTAGGCTTGCCAGAACCTGCTAGGCTCTGGGCTGAGCAAACGCCACGTTTCCGGAGCACGAACCTGCCATGCTGGAGCACGTCTTACACATCGTTGGCCTTACCGTACTGGCCGGTGCCTGTATTCCCCTTGGCGGGTTACTGGCCAGTTTCGAGAGGATACGCCCAGGATGGCTGGATCAGGAGTTCCGTCACTTTCTGATTGCCCTCGGCGGCGGCATTCTGCTGGGCGCTGTGGCGGTGGTGTTGATTCCCGAGGGGCAGGCCAGTATGGGCGACTCGCTCTGGGCCATTCCCACCATCATTCTCGGCGGCTTTGTATTCTTTGTGATCGAGCGGATACTGGGCCTCAAACGTCGGGAATCTCCCCAGTTGATGGGCGTGATGCTCGATTTCATTCCCGAGGCGACTGCGTTGGGAGGGCTTGCGGTGGTGAGCCCGGAAACCGCGGCACTGATGGCGGTGCTGATTGCGTTGCAGAACCTTCCGGAAGGCTTCAATGCCTATCGTGAAATTGTCTGCCTGCCCGGCTACACCTCCCGAAAGACGCTCATCTTCATGAGCTGCCTGGTGGTTACAGGGCCTCTTGCAGGCCTGCTGGGCTATTTCTTCCTGACCGGCCGCCCCTTTGCTCTGGGTGCAATCATGCTGTTTGCTTCCGGGGGCATCCTGTACCTGATTTTCCAGGACATTGCGCCGCAATCCCGGCTGGACAAACACTGGGGGCCGCCCCTGGGCGCCGTGGTTGGGTTTTGCCTTGCCCTGTTCAGTCACGACCTGGTGGGCCAGGTCTGAACAGGCCGTTCAGGCAATCTTCCTCGCGTCCTCTTTTTGCAGAATGTCGCCAATCTGCTCGGCCGACAGGGTCTCGTGTTCCAGTACCGCACGGGCCAGGGCTTCGAGCTGGCGGCGGTGCTCTTTGAGGAAGTCCAGGGTTGCTTTCTCCTGGGCCAGGAGCTGCGACTGGATTTCCGTATCCACCAGCTCGGCCATCTTTTCGCTGAATTCCCGGGGCAGGCCCATTTCCCGGCCCAGGAACACGTGCTCCTCGCCAATGTTGAGGCCGAGGGGGCCGATTTTCTCGCTCATGCCCCACTGTCCGATCATCTTCCGCACGAGGGCGGTGGCTTCCTTCAGGTCGTTCTGGGCACCGGTGCTGACCTCTCCGTAGACCAGCTTTTCCGCACAGCGACCGCCCAGCATCACCTTGATGCGGTCCCGCAGGTAGCTTTCGGTGTAGGTGTAGTGATCTTCACGGGGCGTCTGCTCGGTGACGCCCATGGCCATGCCGTGAGGGATAATGGTCACCCGGGTGAGGGGGTCGGCATTGGGCATGTAGTAGGCCATGATGGCGTGGCCGCACTCGTGGTAGGCCACGGCCTCGCGCTCGGTCGGCGAAAGCTGCATGTCTCGCTCCTCGCCAAGGATGATCCGGTCCCGGGCCAGCTCGAAGCAGTGGTTGTTCACCTCCTTGAGGTTTTCCCGGGCGGCGGTGAGCGCGGCTTCGTTCACCAGGTTTTTGAGGTCAGCCCCGGAGAAGCCGATGGTGCGTGCGGCGATCTGCTCCAGGTCCACGTCATTGGCCAGTGGTACCTTGCGTACATGCACTTGAAGGATGGCGGAGCGGGCGTTCTTGTGGGGGCGGTCCAGGGTGATCTTGCGGTCGAACCGGCCGGGGCGGAGCAGGGCGCTGTCGAGCACGTCGGGACGGTTGGTGGCTGCCAGCACGAGCACGTTCTCATGGGCCTCGAAGCCATCCATTTCCGTCAGGATCTGGTTCAGGGTCTGTTCCCGCTCATCGTGCCCGCCACCCAGGCCGGCACCCCGGGAGCGGCCAACGGCATCCAGTTCGTCAATAAAAATCAGTGCGGGCGCGTCTTTGCGGGCTTCCTCGAACATGTCCCGCACCCGGGCCGCACCCACACCCACAAACATCTCAATGAATTCCGAGGCGCTGATGCTGTAGAAGGGCACCTCGGCCTCACCGGCGATGGCTCGGGCCAGCAGGGTTTTACCGGTGCCGGGCGGACCGACCAGCAGCACGCCTTTGGGCATGACAGCACCGAGCGCGCGGTATTTCTCCGGGGCTTTCAGGAAGTCGATAATCTCACCGATTTCCCGTTTCGCCGACTCAATGCCGGCAACGTCGTCCAGGGTGGTATTGGAAGTCTCCCGGCGGGCCCGTCGGGCTTTGGAGCGTCCGAAGTTGAACGGGCCGCCGCCCTGGGTCATGCGCTTCTGTGCAGCGCCCCAGAACCAGAACATAAGGGCCAGGAACAGGAGCCAGGGCAGAAAGCTGCGGATCATTTCCTGCCACCACGGCAGGCTGGACGGTGCCGCTCGAATGGTGATCTGATGGTCTTCCAGAAGGCCGAGCAAGGCCGGATCTTCCATGGGTGGGCGAATGGTCCGAAATCCGCGGCTGCTGCCAGTGGGCGGGCTGTCTGTGCTGAATGTGGCGGCGCCACTGTCAGTGAACAGGCCGGTGATGGCTTCCTGTCTGAGGGTTACCTCCGCCACCTGGCCGTTGGTCACCGCTGTCTTGAACTCCGAGTAGGCCAGTTCGTGGAGCCGGGGCTGGTTGCCATCCTGCAGCCATAGCACCACCAGGAATATGGCAGCGCTGAGCCACAGGAAGGAATACTGGTTCGGCACCACCGGTTGCCGGTTGTCGTCCGGGGTTCGCCTGGAATTGCCCGGACCTTCGGGTGTTGTCATCTGGGTCTCCGATCGCCCTCCATGATCTTCGCCACAAAGACCGACTTGCCGTAGGTTTCAAAGGACCACTTCATGGTGTCCGAGAGTACAGACATCACCTCGTCGTAGTCGCCGAAGATTTCCGTGCTCATTCGGCCCGGGTAAACCTCCAGGCCGGTCTGTTCAAGCCTGGCAATCAGGTTACGAATGGGCTCTTTGTACTCTTCGTTGAGCGGATACCAGCTCAGTTGTACAGAAAGATACATGCTGCCTCCTTTCAGGGATGTGACCCTGGTCAATTGCCGGTCTCAATCGTGTTTCAGTAACCCATGGCGGAGGAGGTGCTTCTCCTTGGATCTGCCCCGCCGTGCAGGGTTCCGTCCTCCTCCCTGAGGATGCTCTGGATGGCGCCCATGGCCGATCCACCGACCACCGCGTGGCCCCGTTCTTCCAGAATGCGGACGGTGTCAGGGCTGATGCCCTGCTCGATACGGATTTCGTCCGGCAGCCACTGGTGATGAATGCGGGGCACGCTGACGGCGGTCTGTATGTTCATTCCATGATCAATCACATTGAGGATCACCTGCAAGGTTGTGGTGATGATTCGTGAGCCGCCCGGGCTGCCGGTCACCAGCCAGTTCTGACCGTTTTTCCGGACAATGGTGGGCGACATGGAGCTGAGCATGCGCTTGCCCGGCGCCACCTTGTTCGCTTCGCCGCCAATCAGTCCGTACGCGTTGGGCACGCCCGGCTTGGCACTGAAATCGTCCATCTCGTTATTGAGCAGGAAGCCGGCGCCTTCCACGGTAATGCCGGAGCCGTAACTGAAGTTGATGGTGTAGGTGTTGGAGACCGCGTTGCCCCATTTGTCCACCACCGAGAAGTGGGTGGTTTCCGGGCTTTCCCAGGGCGTTGGGTCACCGGGGCCGATCTCGCTGGCCGGTGTCGCCCGCTGCGGGTCGATACCCTTGCGCAGCGACTCGGCATACGCCTTGCTGGTCAGGCCCCGCAGCGGCACCTCCACATAATCGGTGTCGCCCAGGTACTTGGAGCGATCGGCGTAGGCCAGTTTCATGGCCTCGGCCATGTGGTGGATGGCATCGGCAGAATTGTGCCCGAATTCGGCCATGGGGTAGCCTTCCAGGATGTTCAGGATCTGCACAATGTGAGTGCCGCCGGAGGAGGGCGGCGACATCGAGTAGATGTCGTAGCCCCGGTAGGTGCCTCGGACCGGCTGGCGCACTTCCGGCTGGTAGTTTTTCAGGTCTTCGAGCGTAATCAGGCCACCGTGGCGTTCCATCTCCGCGGCAATCAGCCGGGCGGTTTCGCCCTCGTAGAAGCCTTTCACGCCCTGGTCGGAGATCCGTTGGAGGGTGGCGGCCAGCTCCGGCTGGCGGAAGCGTTCGCCGGGTTGCCAGGCGCTGCCATCCGGTTTGTAGAAGGTGTTGAGCGTGGCGGGCCAGCGCTCAAGGCGCTCCCGTGCTTCTTCCAGCCCCTCGGTGAAGCGTCTTGGCACGATAAAGCCTTCTTGCGCCAGCTTGATGGCCGGTGACAGCGCCTGTGGCAGGGAAATGGTCCCATGGCGCTCCAGGGCCAACGCCAACCCGGCGACGGTGCCGGGCACGCCCGCTGCCAGGTGGGTGAACCGGCTGCGGTTGGGTACCACGTTGCCGGCATCGTCCTGGAACATGGTTTCTGTGGCGGCCGCCGGTGCTTTCTCCCGGTAGTCGATGGCCTCGGGATCGGAGCCGTCGCCCGGAGAGACCAGCATGAAACCACCGCCGCCGATATTGCCCGAGCGGGGTTGGGTAACGGCCAGGGCAAAGCCGGCGGTTACCGCGGCGTCCACAGCATTACCGCCTTTCTTCAAGACTTCCAGCGCCACTTCGGTTGCCAGGGTATGGCTGGTCGCCACCATGCCCTGGCTGGCGGTGACCGGGTGGAAGCGTTCGCCCTCGAGAATTGCCTGGCCGAGCGCCTGGCCCGAACCGATCAGAAGCACCATTGCCGCGATCCTCGCGAGGCGGCCTGAGCGTACCCTGGCAGGGTTTCCGTTTGCACGTTGGTAGAGGCCTCTGTCCATATCTCCATTCCTCGTTTCTGGCGTTCAGATAGGCTATGATAGCCGGTCATTTTCATAGGTGCGTACCGTTAACCTGCCGGCGCCGCTGGCGGTGATTCCCTGACACACCTGCTTTCCCGTATTTCAGTTAAGGAAAGGCTTCCATGGAGCATACCTATCGTCTTGTGATTTCCTGCCCGGACCGGGTCGGGATTGTCGCCAAGGTGAGTAATTTCCTGTCCACCTACAACGGCTGGATTACCGAGGCGAGCCACCACTCGGATACGCAGACCGGGTGGTTCTTCATGCGGCACGAGATCAAGGCCAGCTCGATTCCCTTTGGCCTGGACCAGTTCCGCGCGGCCTTCGAGCCCATTGCCCGCGAGTTCAACATGAACTGGCACATCGCCGATTCCGCTCGCCCGAAGAAAGTCATTCTCATGTGCAGCAAGGAATCCCACTGCGTGGCAGACTTGCTGCACCGTTGGCACAGCAAGGAGATCAATGCCGAGATTGTGGCGGTCATCTCCAACCACGACGACCTGCGGCGAATGGTGGAATGGCACGAGATTCCCTATCACCACGTGCCGGTGAGCAAGGAAAACAAGGCCGAGGCCTTTGCCCACATCGACGAGCTGTTCCAGAAGTACGAGGCCGACGTGGTGGTGCTGGCCCGCTACATGCAGATCCTGCCGGGCGAGCTGTGCGAGAAGTACGCTGGCAAGGTGATCAACATTCACCACAGCTTCCTGCCCTCGTTCGCAGGTGCCCGCCCGTATCACCAGGCCTACAGCCGTGGCGTGAAACTGATCGGTGCCACCTGCCACTATGTCACCCAGGATCTCGACGAAGGCCCGATCATCGAGCAGGACGTGATCCGCATTACCCACAGCGACTCCATCGAAGACATGGTTCGCCTTGGCAAGGACGTTGAAAAGAACGTGCTGGCCCGGGGGCTGCGCTCGCACATCGAAGACCGGGTAATCACCTTCGAAAACAAGACAGTGGTGTTTGATTAAGGCTGCCTCACAGTTGCCCCGGACAGGGCGCGACTGTGGTAGACTTGGCGGCTTGTTGAAGAATAACTATGGGGCCGGGGCACGGCCCTGATACGACTTCCAGATAACGCAAAGGAACCTTTCTCGATGGGTGAGTTAGCCAAAGAGATCCTGCCGGTCAATATTGAAGACGAGTTGAAGCAGTCCTACCTTGATTACGCCATGAGCGTCATCGTCGGGCGGGCCCTCCCGGATGTGCGGGACGGTCTCAAGCCGGTTCACCGTCGTGTTCTGTTCGCCATGTCCGAACTGAACAACGACTGGAACAAGCCCTACAAGAAATCCGCCCGTGTGGTGGGTGACGTTATCGGTAAATACCATCCCCACGGCGACTCGGCAGTCTACGACACCATCGTTCGTATGGCTCAGCCTTTCTCCCTGCGTTATCCGCTGGTGGACGGCCAGGGCAACTTCGGTTCCATCGACGGCGACAACGCCGCGGCCATGCGTTACACCGAGATCCGCATGGAGAAGATTGCCCACTCCCTGCTGGCGGATCTGGACAAGGAAACCGTTGACTTCGTCGATAACTACGACGGCACCGAGCGCATTCCGGACGTGCTGCCCACCCGGGTACCGAACCTGCTGGTCAACGGCTCTTCAGGTATTGCCGTGGGTATGGCCACCAACATTCCTCCCCACAACCTCAAGGAAGTGGTGAGCGGCTGCCTGGCGCTGATCGATAACCCGGATCTTACCGTGGATGAGCTGATGGAGTTCATCCCGGGCCCGGATTTCCCGACCCAAGGCATTATCAATGGCCGTGCCGGTATCGTTGAGGCTTATCGGACTGGTCGTGGCCGTATCTACATCCGTGCCCGCCATGAGATCGAGCACGATAACAAAACCAACCGCGACGCCATCATCATCACCGAGCTGCCGTACCAGCTCAACAAGGCTCGCCTGATCGAGAAGATCGCCGAGCTGGTGAAGGAAAAACGCGTTGAAGGCATTTCCGAGCTGCGGGACGAGTCCAACAAGGAAGGTATCCGGGTGGTGATCGAGCTGCGCCGCGGTGAGAACCCGGACGTGGTGGTCAACAACCTGTTTGCCCACACCCAGCTGGAGACCGTATTCGGGATCAACATGGTTGGCCTGATCAACGGCGAGCCCAAGACCCTGAACCTCAAAGAGCTGCTGGATGCGTTCATCCGCCATCGCCGGGAAGTGGTCACCCGCCGCACGATCTACGAATTGCGCAAGGCGCGCGAGCGCGGCCACATTCTGGAAGGCCTGACAGTTGCCCTAGCCAACATTGATGAAGTGATCGAGCTGATCAAGGCATCGCCTTCGGCGGCCGAGGCCAAGGAAAAGCTGGTCGATAAGGGCTGGTCACCGGGTGATGTGCTGGCCATGCTCGAGCGTGCCGGCCAGGATGCCTGCCGTCCGGACGACCTGCCGGAAATCTACGGTCTGCGCGACGGCCTCTACCACCTGTCGCCGGAGCAGGCCCAGGCGATCCTGGATCTGCGTCTGCACCGCCTCACCGGTCTTGAAACCGAGAAGCTGCAGAACGAATACAAGGAAATCCTGGAGAAGATCGCCGATCTGCTGGATATCCTGGGCGATCCGGAGCGCCTGCTCCAGGTCATCCGTGAAGAGCTGGAAGCCATTGTCTCCGAGTTTGGCGACGAGCGACGTACCGAGATCACCAGCTCCCGTCGTGATCTGACCATCGCCGACCTGATCGACGAAGAAGACCTGGTGGTGACCATTTCCCACAGTGGTTACGCCAAGACCCAGGCGGTTGAGGATTACCAGGCCCAGCGCCGGGGCGGTCGCGGCAAGGCCGCCACCTCCATGAAGGATGAAGACTTCGTTGAGAAGCTGCTGGTGGCCAACTCCCACGACACCATCCTGTGCTTCTCCAACCGCGGCAAGGTCTACTGGCTGCGGGTGTTCGAGATTCCGCGCGCCAGCCGGGCATCCCGTGGCCGGCCCATGGTCAACATCCTGCCTCTGGAAGAAGGTGAGCGTATCACCACCTTCCTGCCGGTTCGCGATTATCCGGAAGACCAGTTCGTACTGATGGCCACGTCCGCCGGTGTGGTCAAGAAAACCCCGCTGCCGAACTTCTCGCGTCCGCGTAGCAGTGGCCTGATCGCATTGTCCCTCGACGAGGGGGATACCCTGATCGGCGCCGCCATCACCCAGGGCGATGCCGAGGTGATGCTGTTCTCCAGCGCCGGCAAGGCGGTGCGTTTCAATGAGGAAGCGGTGCGCCCGATGAGCCGGACCGCTCGCGGTGTGCGCGGTATTCGAATGCCGGAAGGCCATCAGGTGGTGTCGCTGATCATCCCTCAGGAAGGTGGCGTGATTCTGACCGCCTCCGAGAACGGCTACGGCAAGCGCACGGCCATTGATGAGTTCCCGACCTACAGCCGGGGCAGCCAGGGTGTCATTGCCATGCAGTGTTCCGAGCGTAACGGTAACCTGGTTACTGCCCTGCAGCTGTTCGAGGGTGATGAAATGATGCTCATCTCCGACAAGGGCACGCTGGTGCGTACCCGTACCGATGAAGTGTCCGTTCTCAGCCGCAACACCCAGGGTGTTCGCCTGATCAAGCTCAGCCAGGAAGACGAGCGTCTGGTGGGCGTCGAGCGGATTGCCGAAACCGACGATGAAGACATCGACGGCGAGAACGACGGAGCGAACGAAGAAGGCGCCGGCGAAGAGTAAGCCGGCGCAACTGAGAGAGTCAGCGAGACTGGAGAGATCAACGGAAAATGAGCAGGGTGTATAACTTTTGTGCAGGTCCGGCCACCTTGCCGGAAAGCGTGCTTCGTCAGGCGCGGGATGAAATGCTCGACTGGCGCGGCACCGGCATGTCGGTGATGGAAATGAGCCATCGCAGCGACGAGTTTGTCCAGATTGCCGAAACTGCAGAGAAGGATCTGCGTGAGCTGGCTGGCGTATCAGACGATTACGCTGTGCTGTTTATGCAGGGCGGGGCGTCCAGTCAGTTTTCCACCATTCCCCTGAACCTCCTGGGCGACAAGGGCAGTGCCGACTACGTGAACACCGGCATCTGGTCGAAGAAGGCCATTGCCGAGGCCAGTCGCTACGGCAAGGTGAACGTGGTGGCCAGCTCCGAAGACAGTGGCTTCACCACCATTCCGGATCAGGCCAACTGGCAAACCAGCGCCGAGGCCGTCTACCTGCATTACACGCCCAACGAGACCATCGGTGGCCTGGAGTTCGACTTCGTGCCAGACAGCCCCGATGTGCCTCTGGTGGCGGATATGTCCTCCAATATGCTCTCCCGACCGGTGGATGTCTCGAAGTTCGGGTTGATCTACGCGGGCGCCCAGAAGAACATCGGCCCCTCTGGGTTGGTCGTGGTGATCATCCGCAAGGATCTGCTGGGCAAGGCCCGGAAGGAAACGCCCACCATGATGAACTATCAGGTGATTGCGGATAACGACTCCATGTACAACACGCCGGCCACCTACAGCTGGTACCTGGCGGGCCTCGTGTTCAAATGGCTGAAAGAGCAGGGCGGTGTTCAGGCGATGGGTGAGATCAACCTGCGCAAAGCCCGCAAGCTCTACAATTTCATTGATGCCAGCGATTTCTACGCCAATCCGATCGACCCCCGTTTTCGCTCCTGGATGAACGTGCCGTTTACTCTGGCGGACGATGCCCTCAACAGCGAGTTCCTGAAGGGCGCCAACGCCCGTGGTCTGCTGAACCTGGCGGGCCACCGCTCGGTCGGTGGTATGCGGGCAAGCATCTACAACGCCATGCCGGAAGCGGGTGTGGATGCGCTGATTGATTACATGACCGACTTTGCCAAGGAGCGTGGCTGATCATGAGTGATGAGCAGACCAGGCTCGCGGAACTGCGGGACGAAATCGACGGGATTGATCAGAAGATCATGGAGCTGATCAGCGCCCGGGCAACCTGCGCCCAGGAAGTGGCCAACGTGAAAATGGCCGCCAATCCGGGGCAGGACGTGTTCTTCTACCGCCCCGAGCGCGAAGCCCAGGTACTCCGGCGGATCAAGGAGCAGAATCCGGGGCCGTTGTCCGGTGAGGAAATGGCCCGGCTGTTCCGGGAAATCATGTCCGCCTGCCTGGCCTTGGAAAAGCCCATGCACATTGCCTTCCTGGGGCCGATCGGTACCTTTACCCAGGCGGCGGCCCTGAAGCATTTCGGGCATTCGGTTATCAGCGTCCCGCTGCCCGCCATCGACGCCGTGTTCCGGGAAGTGGAATCCGGGGCGGCCCATTACGGCGTGGTGCCGGTGGAGAACTCCACCGAGGGTATGATCAACCACACCCTCGATATGTTCATGTCCTCACCCCTGAAAATCTGTGGTGAGGTCCAGTTGCGGATTCATCACCATCTGCTGGTTTCGCCCAAGCATGCTGACCAGGAGATTACCCGTATCTACTCCCACCAGCAGTCGTTCGCCCAGTGCCGACAGTGGCTGGATACCCATCGCTACGGCGTCGAGCGGGTGACCGTGTCCAGCAATGCGGAGGCGGCCCGCCGCGCTGCCGCTGAGCCCGGCACGGCAGCGATTGCCGGTGACATGGCTGCTGAGCTCTATGGTCTGGACATGCTGGCCAGCAGCATCGAGGACCGCCCGGATAACACCACCCGTTTCCTGATCATCGGTCGTGAAGCGGTGCCGGCCAGCGGCCACGATAAATCGTCCATCCTGGTGTCCATGCGCAACAAGCCGGGGGCCCTGTACAAGCTGCTCGAGCCGTTCCACCGCCACGGCATCAGCCTGACGCGCATCGAAACCCGGCCGTCGCCCAGCGGCACCTGGGCCTACGTGTTCTACATCGATTTCGAGGGGCATGTGGAGGACGAACAGGTTCGCAAGGTGCTGGCGGAAGTGGATGAGGAAGCCGTTGAACTGAAACGCCTTGGGTCTTACCCGATTGGCGTGCTCTGAGCAAAGCAGGTCGAGGACGTATTATGGCCATTGATTACCAGAGCCTGGCTGTTCGCGGAGTCCAGGCCCTGTCGCCCTATCAGCCGGGCAAGCCGATTGAGGAACTGGCCCGGGAACTGGGCCTGAATCCCGCCGAGATCATCAAGCTCGCCAGCAACGAGAACCCGCTCGGACCCAGCGAAAAAGCGCTGTCCGCGGCGCAGGCTGCGCTTGCCGAGCTTTGCCTCTATCCCGATGGCAACGGTTTCAACCTGAGACAGGCCCTGTCGAACCGGCTGAACGTGGGCATGGACCAGATTACCCTGGGTAATGGCTCCAACGATGTGCTTGAGGTGATCACCCGTTGTTTTGCGGATGCCGACTCGGAAGTGGTTTTCTCCCAATATGCGTTCGCGGTTTATCCGCTGGTGACCCAGGCTATCGGTGCCATGGGCGTATCGGTGCCGGCGCGGGAGTGGGGACACGACCTGGATGCCATGGCCGCAGCGGTTACCGATCGTACCCGTCTGGTGTTTGTTGCCAACCCCAACAACCCGACCGGAACCGTACACAAGGCCGACGCCATTGAGGCCTTTCTTAAAAAGATTCCCGAGGACGTTCTGGTAGTGCTGGACGAGGCCTACTGCGAATATCTCACCGGTGAAGACTATCCGGATGGCGTTGAGCTGTTGTCCCGGTTCCCGAACCTGATCGTCTGTCGCACCTTCTCCAAAGCCTGGGGGCTGGCCGCGCTTCGTGTGGGTTACAGCATCAGCTCGCCGGCCATTGCCGACGTGCTCAATCGGGTGCGCCAGCCGTTTAACGTTGACACGGTGGCCCTGGCGGCCGCCACCGCGGTTCTGGGTGACGAAGCCTATCTGCAACGGTCCCGGGAGGTGAATACCGCCGGGTTGCGTCAGCTTGAGCAGGCGTTCGACGCCATGGGATTGAGCTACATACCCTCGGCTGGCAACTTTATCGCGGTGGAAGTGGGCGAGAATGCCATGGGCGTCTATCAGGCCCTGCTGGCTCACGGTGTTATTGTGCGCCCGATAGCCGGCTATGGCATGCCGCAGCATTTGCGGGTGTCCGTCGGGCTGCCCGAAGAGAATGAGCGCTTCATTGAGGCCCTGGCCAAGGCCCTGACAGCGTCAGGCCTGAGTGATTAAGGGTGAACGACAAGGGTAAGCATTTGATATGAGCGGGTCGGAACCACTCTTCCAGCGGGTTGCCGTGATTGGCCTCGGGCTGATTGGCGGCTCCCTGGCCAGCGCCATGCGCCGTAACCGGCTTGCGGATACGGTGGTTGGTTCCGACCAGCGTGAAGAGGATCTGCACCTGGGTCAGCAGCTTGGCGTTATCGACGAGGCCGCGCCAACGGTGGCCGATGCCGTTCGCGGCGCCGACCTGGTGGTTCTGGCCGTGCCGGTGCGGGCAACCCGGTCGGTGCTTGAACAGGTGCGCCCCGCGCTGGAGCCAGGGGCAGTGCTGACCGATGTAGGCAGCACCAAATCCAGTTTTGTGGCCGATGTAGAGGCGGTGTTTGGTTCCCAGGGGGCGCTGGTGATTCCCGGCCATCCCATTGCCGGGTCGGAGAAGAGCGGCATCCGGGCGGCCAACCCCGATCTTTTCGCCAACCACAAGGTGATTCTTACGCCGCCGGACAACGTCAGTGAATCTCACCTGCGGCGTTTGCAGGCTCTCTGGGAAGGCTGCGGGGCAACCGTGCTGACCATGTCGGTGGCCTATCACGACGAAGTGCTGGCAGCCACCAGCCATCTGCCTCACCTGATCGCGTTCTCGCTGGTGGATACCCTGGCCGGGGAAGACGAGAACATGGACATTTTCCGCTACGCTGCCGGCGGGTTCCGGGACTTTACCCGGATTGCTGCCAGTGATCCGGTGATGTGGCACGATATCTTTCTATCGAACCGCGACGCGGTTCTGCGGGTGATTGATCATTTTACCCACGACCTCGAGCAGCTGCGCACGGCCATCGCCAATCAGGACAGTGCCACGCTGCTGCGGGTTTTCAGTCGCGCCAAGGCGGCGCGTGAACATTTTTCCAAGATGCTCTCAGGACAGGCTTACGTGACAAACAACAGTGCTAAACAGGTCAGGTTCCGTCTTCAGCCCGGTGGCGCGATTACCGGTGATATCCGCGTGCCCGGCGACAAGTCCATGTCTCATCGCTCCATTATGCTCGGTGCGCTCGCTGATGGGGTGACCGAGGTAAAAGGGTTTCTGGAGGGTGAGGACAGCCTCGCTACGCTTCAGGCCTTCCGTGACATGGGCGTGACCATTGAAGGCCCGGATAACGGCTTCGTGCGGATTCACGGTGTCGGCATGCATGGGCTGCAGGCGCCGCGAGGGCCGCTGTATCTCGGCAACTCCGGCACTGCCATGCGTCTGTTTGCCGGCTTGCTGGCGGCGCAGCCGTTCGACTCGGAACTGACCGGCGATGCCAGCCTTTCGGGGCGTCCGATGGGGCGGGTGGCAGAGCCGCTGCGGGCCATGGGAGCAGTGATCGAAACCGCAGAGGGCGGCCGCCCGCCGCTGAAAATTCGCGGTGGCCAGGCGCTGACCGGTATCCATTACGAAATGCCCGTGGCCAGTGCCCAGGTGAAGTCCTGCCTGCTGCTTGCCGGCCTGTACGCCGAGGGCAGCACCTCGGTGACCGAGCCGGCACCAACGAGGGACCACACCGAACGCATGCTGGCCGGTTTTGGCTATCACGTGCATCGGGATGGCGCAACGGCGAGCGTCAGCGGCGGTGGCAAGATGACCGCCACCAACATTGATGTGCCGGCCGACATTTCCTCAGCCGCGTTCTTCCTGGTGGCCGCGAGTATCGCGCCCGGCTCCGACCTGGTGCTGCGTCACGTTGGTATGAACCCGACGCGGGTAGGGGTAATCAATATCCTGCGTCTGATGGGGGCCAATATCGAGGTGCTGGACGAACGCGAAATTGGCGGCGAGCCGGTGGCGGACCTGAGGGTACGTTCTGCCGAGCTCAAGGGCATCGACATCCCCGAGGACCAGGTGCCCCTGGCCATTGATGAATTTCCGGTGCTGTTTATCGCGGCCACCTGTGCTCGGGGTCGTACCGTGCTTCGTGGCGCCGAGGAGTTGCGGGTCAAGGAGAGTGATCGTATCCAGGTGATGGCCGATGGCCTTGCCGCCCTGGGCGTGGAAACCACCGTGACGCCGGATGGCATTGTCATCGATGGGGGGCAAACGATCGGTGGCGGCACTGTGAACAGTCACGGGGATCATCGGATTGCCATGTCGTTTGCGGTGGCCTCCTTGCGGGCGGCGGGCGATATCACGATCAACGATTGCGCCAATGTGGCAACCTCTTTCCCGGGTTTTGTGGAACTTGCCCGTGAAACCGGGATCAATATCAAAGCCGAGGGGAGTGAGTGATGGCCGACAGCCGCGCTCCGGTCATCACCGTCGACGGGCCGGGTGGGTCCGGGAAAGGCACGATTACCCAGATGCTCGCCCGCAGGCTGGGCTGGCATCTGCTCGACAGCGGCGCCCTGTATCGGCTTACCGCGCTTGCGGCTGTGCGTCAGGGCGTTGGTCTGGACGACGAGCCCGGCCTGGTGCAGGTTGCGGCGGGGCTGGACGTAGAGTTCGAGCCCACGCCGGCCGGTGAGCCAGTGAAGGTGATTCTGGCGGGGCAGGATGTGACCGCGGAAATCCGCACCGAGTCGGCCGGCGATAACGCGTCGAAAGTGGCGGTAATACAGCCGGTTCGGGATGCCCTGTTGCAGCGCCAGCGGGATTTTCGTAAGGCTCCCGGGCTGGTCGCCGACGGGCGCGATATGGGCACGGTGGTTTTCCCTGACGCGCCGGTGAAGATCTTCCTCACCGCTAGCGCCGAGGAGAGGGCCAGACGGCGCTACAGTCAGTTGAAGGACGCGGGTGTCGATGTTAATATTGACGCCCTTTTAGAGGAGATACGGGTGCGCGACGAGCGGGATATGAACCGGTCCGCCGCCCCTCTCAAGCCCGCGAATGATGCGCAAGTCATTGATTCTACGGGGTTGAGTATAGAAGAGGTGTTGGACAGGTGTATGGCCGCAGCAGGCCAGGCCTGACTACACCTTTTTGTTGTTGAAAGGCCGGATGTAGCGCAACTGCCAGCCACAGGCTGCCTCCGGAATCGTTAACAGACCGTGTTGCTGGTGGCACGGAGCACACTTGCGTTGATCATATAGGACTCATAATGAGCGAGAGCTTTGCAGATCTTTTTGAAGAAAGCCTGAAAGAAATTGACATGCAACCGGGTTCCATCGTCCAGGGAACCGTAGTTGACGTCGACAACGACTGGGTCACCGTTAACGCCGGACTGAAGTCCGAAGGCGTTATCCCCGCCTCCCAGTTCCTGAACGAAAAAGGCGAGTTGGAAGTAGCTGTCGGCGATGTTGTCGATGTGGCTCTCGATGCAGTTGAAGACGGTTTCGGTGAAACCCGTCTGTCCCGTGAAAAGGCCAAGCGCGCTGAAGCGTGGAAGGTTCTCGAGAAGTCCTTCGAAGCTGAAGAAGTGGTCAAGGGTATTATCAATGGCAAGGTCAAGGGTGGTTTCACCGTCGATCTGGCCGGTATCCGCGCCTTCCTGCCTGGCTCGCTGGTAGATGTTCGTCCGGTCCGCGATACTGCGCACCTGGAGAACAAGGAACTCGAATTCAAGGTTATCAAGCTGGACCAGAAGCGTAACAACGTGGTTGTTTCCCGCCGCGCCGTTCTGGAAGCTGAAAACAGTGCCGAGCGTGAAGCTCTGCTCGAGACCCTGACCGAAGGTCTGGAAATCAAGGGTATCGTCAAGAACCTGACCGACTACGGCGCGTTCGTGGATCTGGGTGGTGTTGACGGCCTGCTGCACATCACTGACATGGCCTGGAAGCGCATCAAGCATCCGAGCGAAATCGTCAACGTGGGCGACGAGATCAACGTCAAGGTCCTGAAGTTCGACCGTGAGCGCAACCGCGTATCTCTCGGCCTGAAGCAGCTGGGCGAAGATCCCTGGGTCGACATCAAGGGTCGTTACCCGGAAGGTTCCAAGGTCAAGGCCCGTGTTACCAACCTGACCGACTACGGCTGCTTTGCCGAGCTGGAAGAAGGTGTTGAAGGCCTGGTTCACGTATCCGAAATGGACTGGACCAACAAGAACATTCATCCGTCCAAGGTTGTCCAGGTGGGCGACGAAGTGGACGTGATGATTCTGGATATCGACGAAGAGCGTCGTCGTATCTCCCTGGGTATCAAGCAGTGTGTAGCCAACCCGTGGGAAGAGTTCTCCAGCAACTTTAACAAGGGCGACCGCATCTCCGGCAAGATCAAGTCCATCACTGACTTTGGTATCTTCATCGGTCTGGACGGTGGCATCGACGGTCTGGTTCACCTGTCTGACATCAGCTGGAACGAGACTGGCGAAGAAGCCGTTCGCGAGTACAAGAAGGGTGACGAGGTTGAGACCGTTATCCTGTCTGTTGATCCCGAGCGTGAGCGTATCTCCCTGGGTATCAAGCAGCTGGAAAGCGATCCGTTCGCCGAGTTCGTTCAGCTGAACGACAAGGGCTCCATCGTGAAGGGCACGGTGTCTTCCGTGGATGCCAAGGCAGCCACCATTGCCCTGAACGACGAAGTTGAAGCCGTTCTGAAAGCCTCCGAAATCAGCCGTGACCGTGTTGAAGACGCACGCAACGCGCTGAAAGAAGGCGAGGAAGTTGAAGCGAAAATCATCAGCATCGACCGCAAGAACCGCATTATCAACCTGTCTGTGAAGTCCAAAGACGTTGAGGACGACAAGCAGGCTCTGGAAAACGTGCGGAGCAAGGCGGCTGAAACCTCTTCTGGTGCGACCACCATCGGTGATCTCATCAAGGAGCAGATGCAGCAGCAAAACGCCAACAAGGAATAAGTTTCCGGTTGGTATGAAAAAAACGGGCTCTAAGAGCCCGTTTTTTTTGTGTTTTTTTCTGGTTTGGCTAAACTAGGTAGTCATGGGAACCCGGTAACCCACGGCCGAATAAAAATGAAAGAGGGAAACGCCTCATGACGAAGTCCGAACTGGTCGAGCTGATTGCCTCCAAGCAAACCCAGCTCTCTGTGAAAGATGTGGAACTGGCGGTAAAGACCATCATCGAGCACATGTCCCAATCCCTTGCTGATGGGCAGAGAATTGAGATTCGCGGGTTTGGCAGTTTTTCTCTTCATCACCGGGCGGCCCGCACCGGCCGTAATCCCAAGACAGGCGAAGCCGTTCAGTTGCCCGCCAAGTATGTGCCCCATTTCAAGCCCGGCAAGGAGCTGCGAGAGCAGGTTAACGACAGCTTGAAGAAAGGGTTTTAATCGCCGGCCGGGGAACAGGTACAATTCGGGCCAACTGGCCCTTCTGGAGCGCTATTGCTATGGCAGGATTGCAGAAGATTATCCTTATTCTGTTGGTGTTATTCCTGATTCTGCTGGCACTGGTGTTCTCGCTCAACAACCAAATGGCCGTTTCCCTCAATTTCCTTCTGTTTGAAACCCAGCCCCACGGCGTTGCGGTCTGGATTATCATGGCATTCGTGATAGGCGCTCTGGTTGGCGTTCTGATCACCACTCTGGCGACCGTGCGCACCTCGGTATCGCGTCGCGCACTGCAGAAACGACTTGATCGCGCCGAGCAGGCATTGGAAAAATCCAGGGCCCAGAACGACCGGACTCTTTAATGGACATGGTACTTCAGTGGCTGCTGCTGACAGTTGCGGTGGCAGTGGGCTGGCTGGTGGGCCGGCTTGGCAGCAGTGATAACCGCTCCGGAAAAACGATCTCCGATGAAGAATCCGTCAGGGATCGACTGCAGTTCCTCTTTACCAATTACTCTGACCAGGCTGTCGAAAACTTCGTACAGTCCCTCGCCGTCAACAAGGACACCGTCAGCCTTCACCTTTCCATTGGCAGCCATTTCCGCAACAAAGGCGAGACGGATCGTGCCATCCTGATTCATCAGAACCTTCTGGCCCGGCCAGAGCTGCCGCCGCGTTTTTCTCCGCAGGTTACACTGGAACTGGCCAGGGATTATCTCAATGCCGGCCTGTTGGATCGGGCAGAAGCATTGCTGCATCAGCTGATGGGCGACCGGGACTATGGCCGTCATTCGGCACAGCAACTGATCGACCTGTACCAGCAGGAGAAAGAGTGGGGCAAGGCCGCTGAGGTGGCCCGCACCCTGACCCGTGGTGACGCCGATCCGGCCATGTTCAAGGTGCTGGCTTACCTCACCTGCGAGCTTGCGGAGGAAGCCCTCAAGCATGACGATCGCTGGGCGGCCCAGAAACTGGCGAAAGAGGCCCTGGAGTACGACCGATCCTGTGTTCGCGCCACGCTGATTCTTATGAAGCTGCTGGTCCGTCAGGGCAGCTACCGGGAGGCCGGTGGTCACTGTTTCAAAGTGTTTGACCAGAACCCCGAGTTTGGCCCCGAAGCCATTGACCGGCTGATGAAACTTGAACGTGAGCACGGCGACATCGGCCGACTGGCGAGGAAACTGCGCAAGCTTTACGAGAGTTACCCGAGCACCAGTCTGCTGCTGGCCCTGGTAGAGTCGGTGGAGCGGGCTTCGGGCCGACCGGCGGCCATCGACCTTCTACGACAGGAACTGGAAACCCGGCCAAGCGTGCGAGGCCTGTTGCGCCTGGTGGAAATGGCCGGCTACGAGAAAGGCATGACCACCGACGAAGGCCGGTTGGTGAGCCGAATCGGCCACTTGATCCTGGCCAACCGCCCCGTGTACCGCTGCGTGAGCTGTGGCTTCTCAGGGCGCCAGCTCCACTGGCTGTGCCCGAGCTGCAAGCAGTGGGAAACGGTGCGCCCGATTCAGGGCGTTGAAGCCGAATAAACTTTTACCAAATCTCCGCAGGAACAACACCGTGCAAACCGCAAACGATCCCAGGATCATCGTCGCTCTCGATTTTCCCTCCCAGACGCCGGCCCTGGCGCTGGTTGACCAGCTGGACCCGGCCAAGTGCCGCCTGAAAGTCGGCAAGGAGCTGTTCACGCGCTCCGGGCCACAACTTGTGGAAAGTCTACAGAGGCGGGGCTTCGAGGTGTTTCTCGACCTGAAATTCCACGATATCCCCAACACCACCTCCGCGGCCGTCGCAGCCGCCGCTGACCTCGGAGTCTGGATGGTGAATGTTCACGCCTCTGGCGGCGAGAGGATGATGACCGCCTGCCGGGAGAAACTCGAAGCCTTCGGTTCCGACCGGCCACTGCTGATTGCCGTCACGGTGCTGACCAGCATGAACGCCGACGACCTGTCGGGTATCGGCATCACCGATTCTCCGGAAGCCCAGGTTTCCCGCCTGGCAACCCTCACCAGAAACTGCGGCCTCGACGGCGTGGTCTGCTCAGCGCAGGAAGCCCCCAAGCTCAAGGCAGAGCAGGGCGCTGACTTCAAGCTGATCACCCCCGGTATTCGACCCCTGACCGCCGACAAGGGCGACCAGCAGCGCATCATGACCCCCACGGATGCCCTCAAGGCCGGTTCCGACTACCTGGTGATCGGTCGCCCAATTACCCAGGCGCCGGATCCTCTGGCTGCCCTGGAGGCCATTCACTCTGAGGTGCTTGCCGTTTAACGTATTGCTGACTCTGGTCTTGGCCTTCGGGTTTGGGCGGCGGGGCGGCAGGCGGGTCTTTCCAAAACACGCTACAAGCACATCCGTGTGCGCTTGAATCGGGCCATCCATGGCCCTCTACAGTTTTGGAAAGACCCGCCTGCC
>NZ_JBHIXV010000046.1:0-24754 GCF_041984545.1 Marinobacter sp.
ACTCCTGGAGGTGAGCTAAACTGACTGAAAATGCGGGTTTCTGGATGGGCACTAACAAGTTCCTGGCCAAGATTGCCAGCGACTGGCAGAAGCCCGATGGCCTGTTCGTGATTCGCCCGGAGGACGTTGACGATTTTGTACAACAGTTGCCGGTGGAGAAGCTGTTCGGGGTGGGGCAGGTGACTGCCGGCAAGTTGCATGACCTGGGTGTTCACACCTGCGGTGACATGCAGGCGCTCGGTGCCGACCGGCTGATCGAGCGCTTCGGCAAGCAGGGGTATCGTCTTCACGAGATGGCCCATGGGCGAGATGAGCGGCCGGTGGTGGTCTCGCGCATTGCCAAGTCGGTCAGTGTGGAGCGGACGTTCTCCCAGGACCTTCCCGACATGGATGCCTGCGTCACTGTGATGGCGTCACTGGTGGCAGACCTCAACCTGCGGCTGTCGCGAAAGGCGCGACGCAAGCCCATTCACAAGCTGTTCATCAAGATCCGCTACAGCGACTTTTCCACTCACACCCTGGAGCGGGTTCGTGAGCAGGTTACCGAGCCCGAGCTGGAAGATTACCTGCCGCTGCTTTCCGAGCTGGTCACCAACCGGGAACGACCGGTGCGTTTGCTGGGGCTCGGCGTGCGCTTCCGCAATGATGAGGCACCGGTAACCCAGCTCCGGCTGTTCGACTAACCGGGGTACCGTGGCGCATCAGAGCGCACCGGCGAACTTCAGGGCCCAGTCGGCGTAAAGAATCTGCATGGCCGCGTAACCCATCAGGCCGCCAATCAATGCGCCGGCCGCCACATCGCTGGGGTAGTGCAGGCCCAGTATCACTCTGGAGACGGCAACGCTGAGCGTGAAAGGCAGCACCATCAGCGCCAGCCCCGGCAGGGCGAGGGTCAGCATCACCTGGAAGCAGACGGCGTGCAGGGTGTGGCCAGAGGGAAAGCTGTAGCGGTCCAGGGGTGGTGTGGCGCAATTGATGGCGGGAAACGAGATAAACGGTCGCTCACGGATCAGCCGGCGTTTGAGCAGCTTGTAGGTGAGGGTGCAGGTGAGCCCCGTAAGAGCCATCAACAGGGCCAGCCCCGGGCCTTTCGTCGGGTGCAGGAAGGGCACCAGCAGGATCAGCGCGTACCAGAACCAGCCGTCGCCCAGTCGGCTGACCAGCCTGAAATAGCCCCGGGCCGGGCGGAATTGCACGGCCCGATTGATGGCCTGGCAGAGGGCAACTTCGCGCTGATCTGCCTGTTCAAAGAAGCGAGACGCTTTGCTTGCTGGAGGCATGATATCCGGCCTTTGTCGTTTGGTTGAAAACCAGTTGCTCAAACTGTTCGATTTGCGTAGTCCAACTTTGTTCCAGAGCGTCCAGTCGGGCCTGGGCGCGAACCCGGTTCAGCAGGGTGGGCTGGTCGGCAAGGCGCAACGCGCTGTCGATGAACGCTTCGTCCTGGTCCAGCGGAACCTTCATGCCGTTCTCTTCATGACGGATGTGCTCGGCTGCTGCGGCATCGTCAAAGGCGACCACGGCAAGCCCGCTGGCCATGGCCTCTAATACCACGTTACCGAAGGTGTCGGTTTTGCTGGGAAACAGGAACAGGTCTCCGGAGGCAAAATGCCGGGCAAGGTCGTCGCCCCGGCGGGTGCCGGCGAAAATGTAATCCGGGTGTCGTTGCGCGAGCTGGCGCCGCAGCGGCCCGTCTCCAACCAGCACGAACCTGGCTTGCGGGTGCAGTCCCCGGATTCTCTCGAAACAGGCGACGGCCATGCGCAGATTCTTCTCTGGTGCCAGCCTGCCGACATAGAGAACCGCCCGGTCGTTGGCGGCCAGCCCCCAGGACTCACGCAGGGCGGCGTCTCGGTTGTGCGGGGTAAAGCGTCGGCAATCCACGCCGCGACTCCATATGCCGGTCGCCGTAATGCCCATGGCCCGGGTGGCCTGTTGCATTTTTCGGGTTGGCACCAGCGTGATGGTGGTGCGGTTGTGGAACCACCGACCATAGAGGCAGAGCAACCGTTCGAGCGCGCCCACACCGTAATAGCGGCTGTAGCTGTGGAAATTGGTGTGAAAGCCGGAGCTTGCGGGAATGCCGAGCTGGCGGGCGGCCGATGCGGCCGAGACGCCCAGGGGGCCCTGGGTGGCAATGTAAACAGCGTCGGGCCTGTCGGCCACCCACAATCGTCTCAGCCGACCGGGTGTTGCCACACCGAAGCGCAGGTCGGCGTAGCCGGGCAGAGGACACCCGGAGACCACATGCTCGTGGGTGAACAGCGCTTCGCCGGCGCTTTTGAAATGCCCCTTGCTCTCATGCTGCTGCCTCGGCCGTATAACGGTCACGCGGTGCCCGCGCTGCATCAGACCCTGGCACAAATGTCTGAGCGTATTGGCCACGCCATTGATTTCCGGCGGAAAAGTCTCGGAAACAATGGTAACGTGTTGCGGGTGCCGGTTGGCCTTCAGGGTCTCGGTCACGGTGTTTCCTGTGCGTCCTTTGATATGCCCTTACTATGGAAATGCGGCATGACAGCCACGCGACAATCCCGTGACATTCCGTTTACTTATTAACCGAACCGATTCGGAGACGTTATGCAGACACGAAAGCTTGGCAAAACGGACATCGACGTGAGCCTCATCTGCCTGGGCACCATGACCTGGGGCGAGCAGAACACCGAACAGGAAGCGTTTGAGCAGCTTGATTACGCAACTGCCGAAGGCATCAACTTCATCGATGCCGCAGAGATGTACCCGGTGCCTCCCCGGGCCGAGACCCAGGGGCTGACCGAAACCTACCTGGGCAACTGGCTGGCCCGGCGGGGCCGGCGTGATGACCTGGTCATCGCCTCCAAGGTGGCCGGTCCGGGCAACGGGCTCAAGTATCTGCGTAACGGCCCGCGCCTGACGCGCGATCACATTCATCAGGCGTGTGACGCCAGCCTCAAGCGTCTGCAGACCGACTACATCGACCTCTACCAGGTGCATTGGCCGGATCGCAGCACCAATTTTTTCGGCAAACTGGGCTACGAGCATAATCCGGAAGAAACCTTCACCCCGATCGAGGAAACGCTGGAGGCCCTCGATGAACTGGTGCAGGCCGGCAAGATCAGGCACATCGGGTTGTCCAATGAAACGCCCTGGGGAACCATGGAATACCTGCGTCTCTCCCGTGAGAAGGGCTGGCCGCGGGTGGCCAGCATCCAGAATCCGTACAACCTTCTGAACCGGGCCTTTGAGGTGGGTATGGCCGAGATCGCCCATCGCGAGCAGGCGGGCCTGCTGGCCTATTCGCCCCTGGCGTTTGGCATGCTGTCTGGCAAGTATCTGGGCGGCAAGTGGCCGGAGAAGGCCCGGATGACCCTGTACGAGCGGTTCAGTCGCTATACCAGCAGCCGCGGCATGGACGCGACCCGGGCCTATGTCGACCTCGCGCACCAGCACGGACTTTCCCCGGTGCAGCTGTCACTGGCGTACGTCAACAGCCGCAGTTTCCTGACCGCCAATATCATTGGCGCCACCACCATGGAGCAGTTGAAGGAGAACATCGGCTCGGCGCAGGTCACGCTGAGTCCCGCGGTGCTGGAAGCGATCGAGGCCATCCATCAGGAGTTCACCTACCCCTGTCCGTGAGCCCCGCATTCAGCCCCGATACCCGTCGGTTATCGGGGCTGGTTACATTCAGCAATATCGGGGATCATAAATTGACAAAAACAGCCCGGTTTATTGACAAAAAGTCGACGTCTTTGTGTGCAGATTCACATCTTTCGGGCCGGTAATCATTAGACTAAAGCCTTAGGTTTCCGTAGACTTCCGTCTCGCAAAAAGGTCTCAGGCAGTGTCATGATTATTCGTATCTTCGTCGCATTACTCGCTCTCAATCTCGTGGCTTTCGTCGTTCGCGCCGAAGCGTCCGAGCGTGTGTTTGAAGACGTGGAAATGACAACGGCCAGCGACGAGATCTTTGCCATTCAGGAGCGGGTTTCCGGCGATATTGACGAAGACAGCTCCGATGCCTTCGCCGAAATCGGGTCCCGCCTGCTGAGTCTCACACTCACCCGCTCCCGCCAGTCCGGCAAGCACTATGCCTCCGACCCGGCCCAGGCCGACCACGGCATTGCGTTGCTCCCTGAAGGCGCCTGCCTGAATCTCAAGTGGAATTTCTGAGCCAGGCCATCCCCTCTTCTGCCTCTGCCATGACCTGACGCATTGTTTGCGCGGGATGCTCGTGTGATCATCCGGTGTGAACTGCGGATCCCCCGAACGGATCGTTTGACTAAAGGGAGCTAGGTAATGTCAGGTGCCAGAGGGCAGGTCTCGAACGACGTAAACGCCTGCGTGGATGAAGTGATCCGCCGGGTTGGCAAGAACATCACGCTCGGCCTTCCGCTGGGGCTGGGCAAGCCGGTCCGGTTTGTCAATGCGCTGTACCAGAGAGCCAAAGACGATCCGGACATTCAACTGCACATCGTCACCGCACTGTCGCTGTTGGCGCCGAGAGGTAGCTCGTCACTGGAGCGGCGCTTCATGGGGCCCTTCGCCGAACGACTGTATGGCCGGATTCCGGAGCTGGCCTACGCACGGGATGTGTCGGAAGGACGGTTGCCCGGAAACGTTCGGGTTTCGGAATTCTTTTTCAAAGCCGGCAGCTTTCTGAATAACTTGGCCCAGCAACGCCACTACGTGTGCACCAACTACACCCATGCCGTGCGCGATCTGATGGCTCAGGGGGTAAACGTGGTGGCCCAGATGGTGGCGCCTGGCGAGGCTCACGGCCAACCCGGGCTTGTCAGCCTGAGCTGTAACCCCGATCTCACGCTTGATCTCATTCCGCGCCTGCGGGAGCTGGAGGCGGGCGGGACCCCCGTTGCCCTGGTGGCCGAGCTCAATGAGAGCCTGCCCTGGTTCGGTAATCATGCCGCGATCGAGGCGGACCGGTTTGATGTTGTGTTTGAGCAGCCGTCATCGGACTACCCGCTTTTCTCCGCCCCGGAAATGGCCGTGAGCCCGGAGGATCACCTGATCGGGTTTTACGCCAGTGCGTTGTTGAAGGACGGAGGCACGCTCCAGGTTGGAATCGGATCCCTCGGCGCCGCGCTGGTACACAGTGCCATCATGCGCCACAAGCACAACGACGCCTGGCGAAAGGTGTTCAATCATCTTCGGGTCGACGAGCAGTTTCCTGTGGCTGCTGAAGAGGGTGGTACCGAGCCGTTTGAGCAAGGCCTGTACGGCTGCAGCGAGATGATGGTGGACGGTTTTCTGTACCTGATGCAGGAAGGCATCCTCACCCGGGAGGTATTCGAGCATGCCGGCCTCCAGGCATTGATCAACCGCGGAGAACTGACCTCGAAGGTGTCCCTGGAAACCCTGGATACCCTGCGGCGGGAAAAGTTGATCGACAGCCCGCTCAGGGCCCGGGACGTCCGCTGGCTGGTCCGGCATGGCATTCTCGGGGAGGAGGTAGAGTTCAAGGGCGGTCGGCTATGCCTCAGAAGTCACTCGGTGGAGGGCGACCTCGACGACCCCGAGGCCCGGGAAATAATCGAAGCCCTTATGCTCGGCGAGCGGCTGACCGGCGGCGTTGTTCTGCATGGCGGGTTCTACGTGGGGCCTGAGCGCTTTTACCAGTACCTCAGGGAACTGAGCGAACCCCAGCGCGACCGTATCTGCATGACCAGCGTCAACTTTATCAACCAGCTTTATGATCACCCGTTCGGCGATCAGAAGCTGAAAGCAGCACAGCGGGTGTCCGCCCGCTTTATCAACTCGGCCATGATGTACACCCTCAACGGCGCCGGAGTATCCGATGGCCTGGAGGACGGTCGTGTGGTCAGTGGCGTGGGAGGACAGTATAACTTCGTGGCCATGGCTCACGAGCTCCCGGGAGCCCGCTCCATCCTGACGCTGCGCAGTACCCGGAATGCGCATGGCAAAGTACTCTCCAATATCGTGTTCAATTACGGCCACTGCACCATACCTCGGCATTTGCGGGACATCGTGGTCACCGAATACGGCATTGCTGATCTCCGGGGGCAGTGCGATGAACAGGTCTATCTGCGATTGATCCGCATATCCGACTCCCGCTTCCAGCCGGAATTGCTGGCCCGTGCGCAGAAAGCGGGCAAGGTGGATCCGGCGTTCCGGCTACCCCCGCATTGGTGCAACAACACGCCGGCCTCGGTACGTCGTGCTATCGAGCAGGCCGGTGAGGGCCGCTTCCCGGCCTTTCCGTTCGGCTGCGATTTCACCGAAGAGGAACTCCGGTTAGGGAAAGCCCTTAAGGCCCTCAAGGCCGCAACCGCCACCCGTCGTGGTAAACTGTCCACCCTTTGGCAGGCCCTGCGGGCGCGGGATGAGGACAATCGTTACCAATCCCTGCTTGAACGCATGGGGTTGCTGAATCCCTCGAGCCTGCGAGACCGGCTCGATCAGCGACTGGTCATCCATGGCCTGCAGCAACTCGACACATCTTCGAATACAGGAAACTCGACAACCTGATGACTGCTTCAGACACAAGACCCGACGTTTTTACCGTCCATTACGTCCTTAAAAACCGGATCGGCGAGCTGGTTGATACCTCGGAGGGCAGCGAGCCGCTGCACTTCCTCTATGGCACCCCGGAGATCATCGAAGGTATCCAGAAGGCCGTGAAGGACCGCAACGTCGGCGACTGTCTGGAGGTAACCGTGCCACCGGAAATGGCCTACGGCGAGCACCGGGAAGACCTGGTGAGAAAAGTTCCGCGCTCGCTCTTCGAGGGTGTCGAGAATCTCCAGGTAGGTATGAAGTTCCAGACCAACACCGGCGATGAAGCCCAGGTGGTGCAGGTAGTGGGTATTGATGGCAACCTGGTGAAGGTGGATGCCAATCATCCTCTGGCTGGATTTACCCTGTACTTTGATCTGGAGATTGTCGGCCGGCGGGAAGCGACCGATGACGAGATTGCCCAGGGCCGGCCGCTGTTCTGATCGTATCGGTATTCTCCCGGTCAAGCCTGCCTTCGTGGATTCTGGCCAGGCCCTCGCTGACAGATTCCCTGAGCTGCTCTGCCAAGGCGCCGGTGCTCGTGGCGACCGGTGATGGTCCGTGAAATCTGACCGGGGGATGGAAGATAACGTCGACCCGTGCCGCGGGTTGGCGTAACAGGCGCAGCAGGTGCCTGTGGAACTCGTCCTGGCCGATGAACGGCGCCAGGTGGTCGGGCCTCCCCGCCCTACGATAGGCGATGGTGACCGGCTGCACCGGCGTATCACTTTCCGGCGCTGCCGCCAGTAAAAGCCCATGGAACGGCAGCACGGCCAGGCCCTCGCTCGTGGTGCCTTCGGGAAAGACCAGCACGTTCTCGCCAGCCCGCAGATGTTCCGAGATCTGCTCCCGTACCTTTCTCGCCTGGCCGCCGCCACGTTTGATGAACAGGGTGCCGGCCTCTCGTGCCAGCCAGCCAATCAGGGGCCACTGGCCCACCTCGGCCTTGGACAGAAACCGGATGGGCACCAGGCTGCCGAGAACCGGAATATCCGACCAGCTGATGTGATTGCTGACAAACAGAACCGTGGTATCGCTGGGAGTACCATGCTGGTGGATTTCCAGCCCAAGACAGCGGCAGGCCCAGCGAAAACAGCTGTTTGCCCAGGGTGTCCGGTTGACCGGTGTGGCGCGTGTCAGATCGAACATCCACAGTGCGATAGCCAGCCCGGAAGTCGCCGTGAGGAACAGCACGAAGGCAGTCAGTCGGAACACCAGTCGCAGCCAGCTCATGGGTCAGGTCCTCTCCCGGGTTCGGCTCAGGACGCCGGTCGCATGAAGTGCCGGCTGTAGCGGCCCGCCAGTTTACTGACCTCCAACAACACCAGCAGATCGGCACAACGGAATTCAGGATCCCAGCACGGTTCGCCGCAGACCCTTGCGCCCAGGCGCATGTAGGCCCGGATCAGGGCTGGCACCTCCACCGGGCGCTCGTTATCCCGGGCGTGGGTCAGGTGGGGCAGTGCCCGCACGGGGGTTACCAGGTGCGCAGGGTTCGCCAGGTGCTGATTCTGCAGATGTCGGGCAATACGCCAGGCTTTCAGGCCTCCGTCGGACATGCTGATGCTG
Organism: Marinobacter sp.; assembly: GCF_041984545.1. Taxonomy (GTDB): domain Bacteria; phylum Pseudomonadota; class Gammaproteobacteria; order Pseudomonadales; family Oleiphilaceae; genus Marinobacter. The sequence continues at coordinate 8,083 of NZ_JBHIXV010000046.1, forward strand.
GCACAGCCAATCATGTAGTCGACGTCGCGTTCCATCAGGTAAGACGCTACCGCGGACCACAAAAGGCTGATGGTAGCGCCGTTCCGGTAATCCGCATGCACGCAGGTACGTCCGAGTTCGGCGATGGTGCCGTGCAGGTTCTGCAGGGGGGTGAGATCGAACTCGCTGGCTGAATAAAAGCGGTTGACGGCACCAATATCTGCCTGGTGCAGGATGCGGGTGGTGGCGACCAGCTGTCCGGAATCAAGATCAGTGACGATCAGGTGGTCGCAGACAGTGTCGAACTCATCGGCATCCAGGCCGGGCGTCCGGGCTCCGAGGTCGCTGTCGTATTCTTCGGAGAACACCTGGTAGCGCAGACGCTGTGCTGCTTCCACCCGCTGGGGGCAGCGGGTCAGTTCGGTTTTGAGTCGACGTGCACTGCGGCGGGCGTTTGCGGCGGGTGTGGTCATGGCTCAGTCTCTTTTGTTTCCATTTGCCGACAAGCCTATGAAGCCGGTGTGACAGGCCGGTGACCGGGGAATGACGTCTGTATGACATGGAGATCCGGGTGGGCCGGGTGGAGCTGTGTCACAGGCTGTAACCAAGCACCGGTTCCATGTATATTTCTGAATAGCATGTATAATTGCTGTTACAGCAGGTTGCCTGTATGGTCGGAAACACAGAATGACCTGAAACCGGAATAACAAAATCAGAGATGGACGGCGTGGAACAAACGAACGAAAGTTGGCGAATTCTGATTGTCGAAGACGATGAGCGGTTGGCTGAGTTGACCCGTGAGTACCTCGAAAGCAACGGGTTGACAGTCTCCCTCGAAACCCACGGTGGCCCCGCTGTCGAGCGGATCCGCAACGAGCAGCCGGATCTGGTGGTGCTTGATCTGATGCTGCCCGGCGAGGATGGCCTGTCCATCTGCCGCAGGGTCCGTCCCTTCTATTCCGGCCCTATCATCATGCTCACCGCGCGCACCGATGATCTGGACCAGGTGCTCGGCCTGGAAATGGGTGCCGACGATTACATCGGTAAGCCGGTCAAGCCGCGTGTGCTGTTGGCTCGCATCCGCGCCATGCTCCGCCGGGTCACCGAGGGCAGCCAGGGTGCCGGCGATGAAGGCAGCGGTGAAGAGCCCGTGCGTCTGCAGTTCAACGACCTGGTGGTGGATCGCTCCATGCGGGAGGCCTGGCTGAACGACGAGAGCATCGATCTGACCAGCGCGGAGTTCGATTTGCTCTGGTTACTGGCCAGCAACGCCGGCCGGGTACTCAGTCGGGAGGAGATTTTTACTGCCCTGCGCGGCATCGAGTACGATGGCCAGGATCGTTCCATCGACGTCAGAGTGTCCCGGATCCGGCCCAAGATCGGGGATGACCCGATCCATCCACGGCGCATCAAGACCGTTCGCAGTAAAGGCTACCTGTTTGTGAAGGAAGCCTGACGATTCTGTCTCCGGAGCCGGTGTGTGGCCCGAGCGCACACCGGTGGCCCCCGCCAGGGTTGGTGCCATGCCCCTGAAGTTCTTCCTCAAGCTCTATGCCCGTCTCGCAGGCGTTACCGCACTGGTGGTACTGCTTTGCGCTGCCCTGTTTACCGGTATCAATTCGGTTCGCCTGCAGTACTGGCAGGAACGGTTTCCCGAGCCACTTATGCGCTGGTTGGCGGCAGCTCCGGCACCGGCGGAGCAGTATCACTGGCTCGGAGCGGTGTTGGAGCTTCGAGAGGGCAATGCCGCTCAATTCGACCTGTCCCCGGTGGTGGCTGAGCGCCTCGGATACGGGCAGGTGGTGAGCCTCGACAGCAACGTTGGCCTGCGTCTGTTCGTGGCCGGCGTATCCGGAGACATTCTTGAGCTGCGACTTGCCGATCCCTATCGCGACATTGCCAGAGCCACAGGGCTTATCCTGCGTTGGCATCTGGATTCAGTGCAACCGGCCGGTCGGCTGGAAGTGGCCGACCAGATGGCCGAGGCCCTGAATGTGGACATCCAGTCGGTGGCCGATGACCGCCTGCTGCCCGATTCCGAGGTGCTGGCGCAGGTGGCAGAGCGGGGCCTGGCGTTCTATCGGGATGGGCACAATGGACGCGGCCGGGTGATGATCCAGCTTGCGGACGGCGAACTGTTCCGGATTGATATGCCGGCGCCTTTTAACCCCTGGGCCTGGCCTCTGCTGTTGCTGGTTGCACTGGTACTGGGCGGCGTGCTGGCCATTGCGCTGTTTCTGGCGCTGCGGGAGGTGGACAGCAATCTGCGGGCGGTGGAGTCGGTGGCGGTACGGATTGCCCGTGGGGAAATGGGCGCCCGCGTGGAGGCCGGGGAAAGCCGGCTGGTGACCCGGCTGGCGGTATCGTTCAACGGCATGGCCGAGCACATCCAGCGCCTGGTGCAGGTGCAGCGGGAAATGATCCATGCGGTCTCTCACGAGCTGCGCACGCCGGTGGCGAGGATTCGTTTCGGTGTGCAGATGATTGAGGACTGCCAGGACCAGGAGGCCCTCCAGAAGCAGCTGGACGGAATAGACGGAGACATCCAGGAACTGGATGAACTGATCGACGAAATACTCACCTATGCCCGGCTGGAGCAGGGTGGTCCGGTGTTCTCGCTGCAGGAAACATCGGTCACTGACATCGTTCGCCAGGTGGTCTCGGAGCAGCAGCTGGTGCGTCCGGAGCTGACCATCGAAGGCCTGGTGGACCCTGAGTCGGAGCACTGGTCGATGTCAGATATTGAGCCCCGCTATATTCACCGGGCAATCCAGAATCTGGTGGGCAATGCCGGTCGTTATGCCGCCGGTAACGTGCGAGTGACCTGCCATTGCGATGAGGACAACTGCCGTATCGATGTAGAGGACGATGGCCCCGGTATACCCGAGGAGGACTGGGAGAAGGTGTTTACCGCCTTTGCCCGCCTCGACGACAGCCGCACCCGAACTTCCGGCGGCTACGGCCTGGGGCTGTCCATTGTCCGGCGCATTCTGTACTGGCACGGCGGCCACGCGTTTGTTGGTCGCAGCGACACCCTGGGCGGTGCCCGGTTCAGTCTGGTGTGGCCCCGGAAAAAACCGCTCGAAGCCGTTCTGTGACCCAGTGCTCACAACCTCACCTGATGTAACAAACGCGCTACACAAGCACTACTGAACAGCGGGCCGTCCCCACGCACAATGCAAAGCGTAAGGGATGACTTTTGAGGTTGTAGTTCTTACGAACTTTCCTTGTTTCATTCGTCATTTGAAGGCCGGTTTTCCGGCCTTTTTTTATGTCTGCGTTTCAGGTCTCCGGTGAAATTCCCGGTTCGTCACTCTTTACGGCCTCCACTGCTGCTAGAATCGCAGGAAACAACAGGAGGCCGTTCATGACCCGCTATCTGCTTGCCATTGACCAGGGAACTACCAGTTCCCGCGCCATTGTTTTTGACCAGTCCGGCAACAGCATTGCCACCGACCAGCAGGAGTTTCACCAGTATTTTCCGAAGGACGGATGGGTGGAGCACGATGCCATGGAAATCTGGGAAAGCACCCTCTCGGTGTGCCGCGGTGCGTTGAAGCAGGCGGGTATAGAGGCTGGAGAGCTGGCCGGCATCGGCATCACCAATCAGCGGGAAACCACGGTGGTCTGGGAGCGGGAAAGTGGCCGGCCTATCCATCACGCTATTGTCTGGCAGGATCGCAGAACCGCCTCCCTGTGCACCAAACTGAAGGCGGATGGCCACGAGGATACCGTCGTTGACAAAACCGGCCTGCTTATTGATCCCTACTTTTCGGCCACCAAGATTGCCTGGATCCTCGACAATGTGGACGGCGCCCGGGCCCGGGCTGAAGCCGGTGAGCTGGCGTTCGGCACCGTCGACAGCTGGCTGCTGTGGAACCTGACCGGAGGCCGTTCCCACCGTACCGATGCCACCAATGCCTCCCGTACGGCGCTGTTCAATATTCACGATCAGGACTGGGACCCCACCCTGCTTGAGCTCTTCCGCATTCCGAAGTCTCTGCTGCCCGAGGTGCTCGACAGCGCCGCCGACTATGGCACAGCGCAGCCCGAGTGGCTCGGGGCACCGGTCAGCATTGCCGGAATCGCCGGGGACCAGCACGCGGCCCTCATCGGCCAGGCCTGTTTCAGCCCGGGTATGGCCAAAAGCACTTACGGTACCGGCTGTTTTCTCATGCTCAATACCGGGGATCGGGCCGTCCGGTCCGAGAATCGGCTACTGACGACCATGGCCTATCGGTTGAACGGCAAACCCTGCTATGCAGTGGAGGGTAGTATTTTCGTGGCGGGAGCGGCCATGCAGTGGCTGAGAGACGGGCTCAAGCTGATCCGTCACGCCAGCGAGTCCTCGGCCCATGCCGAGGCGGTGGGCGTGGACAACCCGGTGTACCTGGTGCCGGCGTTCACCGGATTGGGCGCTCCCCATTGGGATCCCCACGCCCGGGGTGCCATCATGGGCCTCACCCGGGATACCGGCATAGGTGAGATTGTGACAGCCGGGCTGCAATCGGTCTGTTACCAGACCAAGGACCTGGTACGGGCAATCCAGAACGACGGCGCCAGTCTGGCATCACTCCGGGTTGACGGAGGTATGGCGGTCAACGACTGGGTCATGCAGTTCCTGGCCGACATTCTCAATGTCACCGTCGACCGGCCCCGGGTCACTGAAACCACCGCGCTCGGTGCGGCTTATCTCGCTGGCCTGCAGACCGGGCTGTTCGAGAGTCTTGAGCAGATTTCAGAACTCTGGGAGTGCGAGCGCCAATTCCACCCGGCCATGCGCCCGGCCCTGCGGGAGTCACTGTACGCAGGCTGGCTGGACGCGGTCGAGCGGGTGTGCAACAACTGATAGGTGACGGTGGGTCAGGCGGTCCGCTCGAAGGCAATCAGGTGATCCGCCTCGACCCGGACCGGCACGTGTTCGCCGAGGTGAAAGTCCAGGTGGCTTCGGAACAGTGCCTCGAACTCGGTGTCTTCCGAGCAACGGAAGCGATACAGGGTTGAGGTGCCGGCAAAGGTCTTTTCAATCACCTTGGGGCGCAGATCTGACTCCGGATCGTGCACGATATCATCGGGCCGTATCAGCACATCCACCAGGGTGCCCGGTGACCATTTATAGGCCCGGTTGCCATGGATCACGCCCAGCTCTGATTCAATGGCGTCCGGCCCAAGGGCCGTACCGGGAATGAAACCACCCTGGCCGACAAAGCTGGCGACGAAGCGGTTGGCCGGTTCGTGGTAAAGATTGTAGGGCACGTCCCATTGCTGGATTCGACCGTCCCGCAACACCGCCACCTGGTCGCACATCGCAAAGGCTTCCTGCTGGTCGTGGGTTACCAGGATGGCGCTGATGCCCAGCGTCTTGAGGATTTCCCGGACATCCAGGCTCAGTCTCCGGCGCAGGTCCGCGTCGAGGTTGGAGAAGGGCTCGTCCAGCAGGATCAGCGTGGGCTCGGGCGCCAGGGCGCGGGCCAGGGCGACACGCTGTTGCTGGCCACCAGACAGTTCGTGCGGGTAGTTATCGGCCAGGTCCTGCAGATGCACCACATTGAGCAGTTCCATGACCTTCTGACGTTTTTCGGCTTTGCCCAGATTGCGCAGACCGAAACCGACGTTGTCAGCAATGGTCAGGTGGGGGAACAGGGCATAATCCTGAAAGACCATGCCGATTCTGCGTTTTTCTGGCTGCAAGGTTCGGCCAGGCAGGCTGATGGCCTGGGATTGCAAGCTGATTTCTCCACCGTTCAACGGCAGGAATCCCGCCAGCGCCCGTAATATCGTGCTTTTTCCGCAGCCGCTGGGCCCCAGGAGGCAGCCAATGTCGCCGTGGCTCAGTGCAAAACTGACGTCCTTGACCACGGAATCGCCGCCATAACCGCACGAGAGGTTGGTCACCTCAAGCAGCCAGTCGGCCGGGGAGTGAGCAGAGGTATCCATCGCGTCAGCCCAGACGGTTCAGAATCAGAAATTCAAGCAACGCCTTCTGGGCATGAAGGCGGTTCTCTGCCTCGTGCCAGACCACCGACGCAGGGTGGTCCATCATGTCGCTGGATATTTCCTCGCCCCGATGCGCGGGCAGGCAGTGCATGAACAGGGCGTTCTTGTCGGCCACGGCCAACAGGTCCGGATTGATCTGGTAGCCACGAAAAGCCTTCTCGCGGGCTTTCTGTTCGTCCTCCTGGCCCATGGAGGCCCAGACGTCAGTCACCAGAAGCTGGGCCTGTCGCGCCGCTTCGCGAGGATCCCGGAACAGGGTGACCCGGTCGCTGTGGGCTTCCAGCAGCTCCTTTGCGGGTTCATAGCCTTCCGGGCAGGCAACGTTCAGGTGAAAATCGAACTGTGCGGCCGCGTTGATGTAGGAATGGCACATATTGTTACCGTCGCCGATCCAGGCCACGGTTGCCCCGCGGATACTGCCCCGGTGTTCCCGGTAAGTCTGCATGTCGGCCAGCAACTGGCAGGGGTGGAATTCGTCGGTCAGGGCGTTGATGACCGGAACCCGGGAGGCGGCGGCAAAGCGCTCGACCGTCTCGTGGGCGAAGGTACGGATCATCACTGCGTCCACCATGCTGGAGATCACAATGGCGGAGTCTTCAATGGGTTCGCCCCGGCCGAGCTGGGTGTCCCTGGGAGACAGAAACATGGCGGAGCCGCCCAGTTGGGCCATGCCTGCCTCGAAGGACACGCGTGTCCGGGTGGAGGACTTTTCGAAGATCATCGCCAGGACCCGGTTTTTCAGGGAGTCCCGCACCTTGCCCTGGCGCCATTCGTTGCGCAGGTGCGTGGCATGATCAACCAGATCTTCCAGTTCACTGGTTGTCATGTCGTTCAATGTCAGAAAATGTCTTGCTGCCATGGACTGGCCCTTATCTCCACGAATCCCGCCATTGGCGGGTTGCCGGACTGCTGGCTTGAAAATGGGGGATCAAGTCTAGCCCGTCGGGCCCGGTATGACAACGCCGTTACCGGGGTGGAACCAGGGCACTTGTCCGGGGTCAAATCACGGTATTTGGAGAGGTGTTCGGCAGCCGTGTACAATGAGTGCCAAGTCAATTGCCGTGTGGCAAGAGTGTTCCAACAGAGGTAGACGTTCATGGACATCAATGAAACCATCAAAAGCCAGCTCGACGAGAACCCGATCATTCTGTACATGAAGGGCAGCCCCCAGGCGCCTCAGTGCGGCTTCTCGGCCAAGACCGTACAGGCCCTGATGGCCTGCGGCGAGCGGTTTGCGTTTGTAAACATCTTGGACAACCAAGAGCTCCGCGAGGCCCTGAAGGTTTATTCCAGCTGGCCGACCTATCCGCAGCTCTACATCAACGGTGAGCTGGTGGGCGGTTGCGATATCGTGCTGGAGATGTCGGAGAGTGGTGAACTGGCCAAGATGGTCAAGGCCGCTGCAAAGCAGGCGGAAGCCTGATCCCCGCCTTCGATAGGATGTGGGTCAAAGCCGCTTCGGGGTAAACAGCAGTTCTACTTCGAAGCGGTTTTCTCCGGGGCCCGCCCCCGGAGGTTCCGGATAGGGGCTGGCAGCGAGAGCCGCCCGATAGGCGGCGCGGTCTATGTTCGCCACCCCGGTTGATTTCACCACCCTGGCACGGGTCAGTGCCCCATTTCCCAGCAGTTGAAGTTCCACTTCCATAGCCACCGGTCCTGGCAACTGGCTGATGGCCGGTACCCGCATGTTCTCAAGCTCTCTGGCCAGATGCGTGGCGAGTTTAACCAGGTAGGGATCGGCCTCCGCCGGTGAGCGTGTAATCCGGGTGATCGGCTCAGGTTCCTGTGCGCTGTCGGCTGGGGCCTGGCTTCCGGCCCGGCTCGGGCTCGGGGTTTGCGAGCTGGTTGCGGGTGACGGGGATGAGCTGGTGTCCGGTTGCTGGACAGGCTCGGCAGGTGCGGGCGCTGGTTGCTCGGCGGGAGGGGGCGATCGCCGGGTATCGTTGGTGGCCACCACTTCGGGGCTCGGGACTGTTGTAATCTCCGGCTGCAGCTCGAACGGAGGAATTGGCGTGGCTTTTCGGTCGGTCGAGGGCTGACCACTGGCCTTCGGGCTGGACGGGCGTGAGCCCTCGGTGACCAATTCGACACTCAGGCTTTCCCTGTGCCGGTCCGGCTGGCTGACAAATGGCGTAGGCAGGCCCGAGAGAAGCAGCGTATGAGCCAGAAGCGCAAGCGATACGGCCAGGCCCAGCCGGTAGGGGGCCGGCAGGGCGCTTGTACTGCTCTGGTCAGGCATGCGTCAGGCTGTCTTGCTCCGCAGGCTGCCAACCACCGCATCCAGTGCCCGGTCTATCAGCGCGCCCTGCTCCAGCAGGGTGAGCCTGCCCCGTCGCATTTCATGGGCCAGCTCGATGCGGGTTTTCTCGATCACCTTGAGCCCCATCCGGTTAACGAACACAAAGCAGTCGGCCTCTTCAATGATTGCCGAGAGTTTGCAGCGGAAGCTGGCGCCGTTGACCAGGCGGAATTCCACCCAGTTGCCTATTTCGATACCCTCGATCTGCGCAACATACTCGGATACCGCCGCGTCCTCGAGTTCCTGCTGCCTTTCAACGGCGGTCTGGTGCACTGCTGCCGTTTCCTCCGGTTCCGGATCCTGCGGAGAATCCTGTCGGGCTTCAATGGCGGCGTTGGTCCGGAAGGCTTCGGCCAGTTCATGCTTGAGCTGACCCATCATTTCGTCGAGGCGCGAGGAATTGTAGGAAACCTCTTCCAGGCCCGCGCGTAGCGCCTTCAGCAGACCGGGAACCACGCGTACCCACTGGTCCCTTTCTTCATCCTCCTGGTGGGGATGCAGACACCAGATCAGGTCATCGACCACCTTGACGGTGGCGTTCCAGCGATGCTCAACGTCGTCGCGCAGGTAGGCCAGGAACATAACGCGGCTCCAGCCATTCATGAGGATGTCATGGATGGGCTGGGGCAGCTTGTAGCGTGACACCTTTTGCCGGAGCAGGTTATCGACGGTCTGCTGGGCAGCCTGGGATTTGATGCGGCCCCGTTCGGATTCACGGGTTCGCTGTTCCACGAGGGACGCTTTGCGGTTCTCCCGTTCAAGAAAACGTTCGAATTCCTGGTTCAGGGTCTCAAACAGCTCAATGTCCCCGTCGAATTCGTTGAGGATCCGCTGGACAATGTTGTGTATCTGGCCGTAGAGCTTGTCCTTGGCCTTCTCGTCACTGGTGCTCCAGCCAATACCGGCCCTGGCGAGCGAGTTGAGCAGCCGTCTGGCCGGGTGCGTCGCCTGGCTGAAGAAGCTCTTGTCGCGGATGACCACCTTCAGAATGGGTATCTGCAACCGGCTGATCAGTACCTGTACCGGTGCCGACAGGTTGTAGTCGTCGAGGATGAACTCGAACAGCATGGAGACCAGGTTGATCAGGTCTTCATCCACCTCGTTCAGTTCCGGCTTCCGGCCGTCACCGCGGTCTGCCTGCTGGGCAATCAGTTGCCTGACCAGTTGCCGCAGGTCTACGGTCACGGGCTCGCCGTCACTGAGATTCTGCTCGTCCTGCCGGGTCACTGACAATGGCAGAGAGTTCAGCAGACTGGCCAGTTCCGAATCACCCACCACGCGCACGTTAGGGTTGGCGGAACGCGGCGGTATGCCGGCATTGGCGCGCTGAAGGGCAAGCATCTGGCGAATCTGTTCGAACACGGCGCCACTTTGGCCCGATGCGACAGAGGACTCCCGGGTTTTGGTGTCCTCGTGGGCTCCACTGCCTTGTGCGTCCGGGCTGTTTTGCTGTTGTCCGGTCTTGCCGTGATACCGGAAGTTCGGAATGACGCCGGCCTGGATCAGAATGCGATTGGCTTCGTCCAGAAGCATGCCGAGGTTGGAGACCACATAGCGATCAAACTGCTTGAGCAGGATCAGGCGTTCGCGGATCTGGATCTCAAGCGCCTGTATCGCCTCGGTAAATGCGCTGCACAGGTGTTCTGGCGCCATCGGGTTGACCGGAGACTCCTCGGTGGCCCCGGGATAGACCAGGCTGAAGCGGGTCTGAAGCTGCAGCAGTGGCCCCTGGAAATGCGCCTTTGCCTTGGTGATCATGGCATTCAGGGCTACCTGTTCTTCCAGGTCATCATTGCCGACGAGGGAGAGGGTGTCGGCGCTGGCCTGCCGGCTGGCCGTTTCTTCGTGAAGTGGCCCTGTGTGCGGCGGATTGGCGAAATACTGCGCCACGGTATTCTGGAAATGCCGCTCCACGCCCTTGCGCTTGATGCGGATCTCGCGCATGGCCTCGAAGTAGCGGTTCTGTTCGTTGTTACTTCGGGCGTTGTTGGCCAGTTCAAACAGCGAGTCGTCCACGGCGTCAAAGGCGCCCTGGAGCAAATCACCAAGTCCGGCGACAACCGTGTCCCGGATACGGGTAACCTCCGCCGGAACCGGTTTGTTGCTTCCCGCTTCCCTGTGTTCGCGGAGGTAATGTATGCCGGACTGCTTGTTCATGGCAGACTCCTGTTTACGCCTCAACCGGATACATGACCGAGCTTGTTATCCCTGTCTTCTCATTATTGTTTAAATTTACCGCATTTTCTCAAAAGTTAACATGACCAAACGCTAACCTGAGAGCAAATTCAAAAAGGGCGGATGGTTCCGATGCGCGGGCTGTAGCCGAAGCATCTCAGTGTTGTCCGGGCGTTGCTGCCGGTCAAGCGGGTGGTTAAATTTTGATCTTTCAACGATGGGGTCCGCTATAACGGTAAGGTATATGGCGTGCGCTGACCGGGGTGAGGCGTATCAGCCCAGCGACAGCGCCCGCTTCTTGCGTTTTTTGGGGTGCACGATGGCGGCTTTGACCACGTTGTCCTTGATCTGAAGTACCTCCACCCGGTGCCCGGATACCTTGAGGCAAACGTTGGTGTCCGGAATGTTCTCGAGGGTCTCGGTGATCAGCCCGTTGAGCGTTTTCGGGCCATCAGTCGGCAGTTTCCAGCCCAGGGTCTTGTTGATGGTTCGCACCGCAGCCGTGCCGTCGATGATAAAGGTGCCGTCGTCCTGGGGAATGATATCCGGGCTGGTAGCCGCGTAATCGGTGGTGAAGTCGCCCACGATTTCCTCAAGAATATCCTCCAGGGTGGCGAGCCCGAGCACATCGCCGTACTCGTCGACCACAATGCCGAAGCGGCGCCGGCCTTTCTGGAAGTTGATCAACTGGGTGTTGAGCGGGGTGCTTTCAGGTATGAAGTAGGGCTCCTGGCAGAGCTGCATGATCATCGCTTTATTGATCTCTTCCTGCTGCAGCAGTTTGGAGGCGCTGCGCAGGTGGAGAATTCCCTGGATGCTGTTGATGTCGCCCTTGTACACGGGCAGCCGGGTGTGCTGACTGCTGCGCAGCTGTCGCAGGATGGTGTCGGTGTCGTCTTCCAGATCAATGCCGACCACCTCGTTGCGGGGCACCATGATGTCGTTCACCGTCACTTTTTCCAGATCCAGGATGCTGACCAGCATGTCCTTGTGTTTGGCTGGAATCAGTGCGCCCGCCTCGTTCACCAGGGTTCGAAGTTCTTCCCGGCTAAGGTGGTCGTTGGCGGCGTCAGTGGCTGAAACGCCCAGCACTTTCAGAATGCCCCCGGTGAACAGGTTTACCGCCCAGACAATCGGATACAGGATTTTGAGCAGTGGTCCGAGTACGTGGCTGGCGGGGAAGGCAATTTTTTCAGGGAACAGGGCGGCCAGGGTTTTCGGTGTTACTTCCGCGAAGATCAGGATGACAATCGTCAGCAGGACGGTTGCGATGGCAATGCCCGCATCGCCCCATACCCGAATGGCGATGACCGTGGCGATGGACGATGCCAGGATATTGACGAAATTGTTGCCAATCAGGATAACGCCGATCAGCTGATCGGTCCGTTGCAGTAACCCCTGGGCCCGCTTGGCGCCTTTGTGGCCGGTTTTTGCCATGTGTTTCAGGCGGTACCGGTTCAGCGACATCATGCCGGTTTCGGAGCTGGAGAAGAACGCGGAGAAAAGAATCAGCCCAACGAGCAGGATAAACAGCGCGGTCAGCGATGTTTCGTTCAAAAGAGGTGTCCTTATATAACTGACAAGTAGCGAAAATAGGTGTTAGCGAAGCCTCGTGTCAAGCGGCTTGCCGTTGATAGGGCGGCTCAGCCGCCGCGGTGGAATACCAGTTCGAGAACAAACTTGCTGCCATAAAAGGCGAGCATCAGCAGCAGGCAGCCGGCCAGGGTCCAGCGGCTGGCGGTGATGCCACGCCAACCCCGGGTGTACCGGCCAATCAGCAGTGCGATGAAGACCATGAGCGAGAGGATCGAGAACACCGTCTTGTGAGCAAGGTCCTGTGCAAACAGATCCTGGATGAACAGCGCACCGGTAACAATGGCAAGGATCAGCAGCACGACGCCGGCCCATACCATCTCGAATAGCAGGGATTCCATGGTCTGGAGTGGCGGCAGGTTGCGCACCAGCAGGCTGTTGTAGTTGTGCTTCAGTTGCCGATTCTGGATATAGAGCAGTACCGCCTGGATGGCGGCCAGGGAGAACAGGCTGTAGGCGGTTACGGAAAGTGCGACGTGTGACAGCATGCCGTAGCTCTGGTCAGATACCAGCCGGGAAGGGCCGTGGGCAACCAGCGCCAGAATAATGGTCAGGATGGCCAGAGGATAAACGCCAAGGAAGAGACTCTGAACCGGCTTCTTCAGGTTCAGGCCGAGTAGCAGAAGGACGATCAGCCAGGAAATGAGCATGGAGCTCTTGAAAAAGCTGAGGTCGAAGCCGCCCGACTGGTGCAGAGTCTGGCCAATCAGAAGGCCATGGCTGGTCAGCGCCAGCACTCCGATCAGGGTGGTAATTGCAAGATTGCTCTGGACCCGGCCCCGGAAATGGAGGGCTTGCAGCGCAGTACCCACGCTGTACAGAAAAAGAGAGGTGACCGCGAGAATCAGCGTTCCCATGACGTCCTTATTAACCACTGTTCTGACTGGGGATCGGCGCAGGTTTGAGCCGATGTGACCGGGCTGGTCGTTTCAGGGCGATAGTCTGGTTATAATGTCGCGATTATGCAACTGGAATCAAGGAGCCGGGCAGGCTCTGACGATCCGGGCACTCAATTTATCCGGGGTACGGAAGAGCAACATGTTTGAGAACCTCCAAGACCGACTTTCGGGCAGCCTGCGCAAGATTTCCGGCCAGGCCCGTCTTACCGATGACAACATCAAGGATACCCTCCGGGAGGTGCGCAAGGCGCTGCTCGAGGCGGATGTCGCGCTGCCGGTGGTGAAGGATTTCGTTGAAGGTGTCCGAACCCGTGCCATTGGTCAGGAAGTCCAGCGCAGCCTGACCCCGGGCCAGGTCTTTGTAAAAGTGGTCCAGCAGGAGCTGGAACGGGTCATGGGCGAGCGCAATGAGTCCCTGGCGCTGAATGTGCAGCCCCCCGCTGTGATCATGATGGCCGGTCTGCAGGGTGCCGGTAAGACCACCACCGTGGCCAAGCTCTCACGCTTCCTGAAGGAGCGTCAGAAAAAATCCGTGCTGGTGGTCAGTGCCGACGTATACCGCCCTGCGGCGATTCGGCAGTTGGAAACGCTGGCTGGCGAGGTTGGCGTCGAGTTTTTCCCGAGCACCACCGAGCAGGACCCGGTGGACATTGCCGAGGGCGCCATCGCGGCCGCCCGCAAGAAGCACATTGATGTGGTGATTCTGGACACCGCCGGTCGTCTGCACGTGGATGAGCAGATGATGGGCGAGATTGGCCGGCTTCACAAAGCGGTCAAGCCGGTCGAAACCCTGTTTGTTGTGGACGCAATGACGGGCCAGGACGCAGCCAACACCGCCAAGGCATTCAACGACGCGTTGCCCCTGACCGGTGTGGTGCTCACCAAGACCGACGGCGACGCCCGTGGTGGTGCGGCATTGTCTGTTCGGCACATCACCGGCAAGCCCATCAAGTTTCTGGGCGTTGGCGAAAAGTCCGATGCGCTGGAGCCGTTCCATCCCGATCGGGTGGCCTCCCGGATTCTCGGTATGGGGGATGTGCTCTCCCTTATAGAGGAAGCTGAGCGCAAGCTGGACCAGAAGAAGGCGCAGAAGCTCACCAAGAAGATCAAAAAGGGTAAGGGTTTTGATCTGGAAGACTTCCGGGACCAGCTGCAGCAGATGAAAAACATGGGTGGCATCGGCGGCCTGCTCGACAAGCTGCCGGGCATGGGTCAGATGGCACAGATGGCCCAGCAACAGGTCAACGACAAGTCCATGGGTCAGATGGAGGCCATCATCTGCTCCATGACACCGAAAGAACGCCGCTACCCCGATGTGATCAACAATTCACGCAAGCGACGCATTGCTGCTGGCTCGGGCACCCAGATCCAGGATGTGAACCGTCTGCTCAAGCAGCACAAGCAGATGCAGAAGATGATGAAAAAGTTTGGCAAGAAGGGCGGAATGGCGAATATGATGCGCGGCATGGGAGGCATGATGCCCCCGGGTGGCGGCGGTGGAATGCCGCCCTTCGGTCGTATGTAAAAAGCCTTACGCAGAAAACGCGCAATCCACCGGTTTTGCTGTTTTCTTTGGCGTTTTTTTAGCATAGAATAGCGCCCCTTTCGAGTATGGGTCTTCACGCCGGCCGCAAGTCCGTCGGCGTGAATCGTACAAAGTTCGTACAACAGAACAGGATATTGGTTAAATGGTAACAATCCGTTTGGCTCGTGGCGGTTCCAAGAAGCGCCCGTTCTACCATCTGACAGTCACTGACAGCCGCAAATCACGCGACGGTCGTTTCATCGAGCGCGTTGGTTTCTTCAACCCGGTCGCCCGTGGTCAGGAAGAGCGTCTGCGTGTAGATCGTGAGCGCGTTGATTTCTGGCTGGGCCAGGGTGCACAGACCAGCGAGCGCGTTGCTCAGCTGCTGAAGGCGGCCCAGTAAGTTCAGCTGTAGCGCCGGGGTTCGTGGCATGACACAGACTTCGCAGGAAACTGTGATCGGCCGGATAACCTCGGTGTTTGGGGTCAAGGGGTGGCTCAAGGTTTACTCCTATACCGATCCCAAGGAAGGAATACTCGAGTATCCGCACTGGATCCTGGATCTGGACGGAAAGCGTATTCCGGCCAAGCTTGAGGAAGGTCGCCGCCAGGGACAGGGGATCGTTGTCAGGCTGAAAGGTATTGATGATCGGGACATCGCGCGCACCTATTGTGGCGCCGAAGTCCGGGTTTCAACGGCTGAGCTGCCGGAGCTCCCCGAGGGGGAGTATTACTGGTTTCAGCTTGAGGGCCTTGAGGTCGTTACGGCTGACGGTGAGTGCCTTGGTGAAGTGCACCACCTCATGGAAACCGGATCCAACGATGTGTTGGTGGTAAGGGCAACCGCGGGTTCCATTGACCAGCGTGAACGCCTGATTCCCTACCTCCCGGACCAGGTGGTTCAGGGTGTGGACCTGGCGGCGAAGTGCATGGTCGTCGACTGGGACCCGGAGTTCTGACGGGTGTGGATTGGCGCGGTCAGTCTGTTCCCGGACATGTTCAGTGCGGTAACGGATTTCGGTATCACCGGTAGGGCCGTTCGGGACGGTCTCCTGGATTTCCAGTGCTGGAATCCGAGGGATTTCACCCACGACCGGCACCGCACCGTGGACGACAGGCCTTATGGTGGCGGCCCCGGGATGCTGATGAAAATTCAGCCCCTGAGAGACGCCATCCATGCAGCCCGAAAGGCGGCACCGGCAAAGCCCTGCGTGGTTTACCTGTCGCCCCAGGGTGAAACCCTGAACCAGTCGCTGGTCGAGTCGTTGGCGGCCGAGCAGCATCTGATTCTGGTGGCAGGTCGGTATGAAGGCGTTGATGAGCGCCTTATCACCGCGGAAGTCGACCGGGAAGTGTCGCTGGGAGATTTCGTGCTTTCCGGTGGCGAACTGGCGGCCATGGCCGTCATCGACGCGGTAACACGCCTCATCCCCGGAGCGCTGGGTCATGCGCAGTCGGCAGAGCAGGATTCGTTCGCCGACGGTTTGCTGGATTGTCCGCACTACACCCGGCCCGAGGTTTACGAAGGTCAGGCGGTGCCGGATGTTTTATTGGGCGGTCACCATGATCAGATCCGGCGTTGGCGGCTGAAGCAGTCGCTGAGGCGAACCCGGGAGCGACGCCCCGACCTGCTGGAAAGGCGGGTGTTTACGGACGAAGAGCGTGCGCTGCTGGATGAGATTTTGAACGAACCGGGTGCCTCTGAATGGTCAGGGCATTAACAGATTGGGTATCAGGAGCATTACGATGAGCGGCAAGAACAACATCATCAGTCAACTTGAAGCAGAACAGATGACCAAGGAAATCCCTGCCTTTGCGCCGGGTGACACCGTGGTCGTTCAGGTTCGCGTAACCGAAGGTAACCGTGAGCGTCTGCAGGCGTTCGAAGGTGTGGTTATCGGCAAGCGCAACCGCGGCATGAACTCTTCTTTCACCGTGCGTAAAATTTCCTACGGTGTTGGCGTTGAGCGTACTTTCCAGACCTACTCCAAGCTGATCGACAGCGTCAGCGTGAAGCGTCGTGGTGATGTGCGCCAGGCCAAGCTTTACTACCTGCGTGATCTGTCTGGTAAGGCAGCTCGCATCAAGGAAAAGCTGGGCTGATCAGCCACGCGCTGAACAGTACGAAGGAAAAGGCAGCCCAGGGCTGCCTTTTTTGGTGCGCCCGGCACGGGCGCACTCCTGGAGGTGCAAGTCCTCCCGTGA
>NZ_JBHIXV010000047.1:0-320 GCF_041984545.1 Marinobacter sp.
TATTCTTCATGGTCGGGCCGATTGGCGACCAGGGTCCGAAACCCCAGACGCGCAATTTCGGCGACGTCCTCAATAGCGATTTGTGGCGCTACGGAAATACTGTCATCAATTTTTCTGATATCCACGCGTGTCTCCCAACGACGGTCGTTTAATCCGCTCGATCACTTCGAATGCCATCATACCGGCCACCATGGACGCAACAAAGACCACGGCTTTGATTTCTCCGGCACCAAGAGCCACCAGGGCGGGCCCTGGACAAAAACCGGCAATGCCCCAGCCAATACCGAACATCATGCTGCCAATAACAAGTCTGGGCTCAA
>NZ_JBHIXV010000047.1:330-21516 GCF_041984545.1 Marinobacter sp.
CTCAATACGGTTGTTCGCCGGCATTTTCATGGTGAATCCGAGGAACGACAGGGTACGCCTGCGCGCCGCGGCGAAAGCGACCAGTCCGACGATGATTGCGCCTCCCATCACGAAAGCCAGTGACGGGTCCCAAAGCCCGGCGATATCGAGAAAACCGAGCACTTTTTCCGGATTGGCCATACCCGATACCATGAGCCCCAACCCGAAAATCAGTCCTGCCAGAAGTGAGGTGACAGAGTACTTCATCATTCAGACTCCCATCAGGTGGCGAATTACGAACACCGTTAAAAATCCTGTTGCCATAAAACTCAGGGTTGCGACCAGTGAGCGAGGCGACAGACGAGACAATCCACAGACACCATGCCCGCTGGTGCAGCCTGAGCCGTAGCGAGTGCCTATACCCACCAGCAATCCGGCAACGATCAGGGCTGGATAACCTGCGTCAATCTGAATCGGTGGAAGTTCAGAAAACAACAGCCACAGGCTTGGGGTGCCTACAAGCCCGGCGAGAAAAGCCACCCGCCAGAGTATATCGCGGCGGGCAGGCACCAACAGGCCACCCAGTATTCCACTTATTCCTGCAATGCGGCCGTTCAAAAGCAGGAAGCTTGCAGCGGCGAGGCCGATCAGCAGGCCGCCAGTCAGTGCAGCGCCAGGGGTAAACTGGCTCCAGGCAATATCAATCATTCATAGACTCCCGCGAAATATCGGTTTTGGAATAACCATATAATGGGGAGGAATAATAACAAAAATAGCCCGGCAGGGAATGCCGGGCAGAGGCGTGCGAGTAGTATCCATGAAAGACTTCCAGACAAACCGACATCAGCAGGGATGTCGGTACAGGGAAGTATTGACTATATTTTGAACACTTCAAGCGAGAGCCGGATTCGTTTGAAAACATTTTTTCATATCGAATGCGTCTTTATACTGCGGCCTTTCACTGCGCGCGTCTCAGGCCGACTGAAATCCGCAGAGACCTGTAATACAATGGCCCGTGTCACAGAAAGATTCCCACCCCGAGGTTGTTGTATGTCTGACGAAAGCGACAAAAAACCGGAAAACGATCCGCAGCTGGCGGCAAAAATCAAGGATTCCGCCCGCCAGATCTGGCTTGCGGGTCTGGGAGCCTATACCAAGGCAGAAGAAGACACCGGGCGCTTTTTTGATCGGCTTGTCCAGGAAGGCGAACAACTGGAAAGCAAAACGCGGGGCGTGGTCGAAAAACAGATCAAGTCCGTGGAAGACCGGGTGGAAGGTGTTCGCGAGCGGGCGACGGGCACCTGGGATCGCCTTGAACACATGTTCGATGAGAGAGTGTCCGGGGCGCTCAAACGTCTGGGCATTCATCGTCGGGAAGAAATCGAATCCCTGGAGCGTCGCATCGAAGCCCTGGAGGCGGAACTGTCCAGACTGAAGGACAGGGCAGGCGACGACGAAGAGGAATAGGAGTAGCCCGCCTTACAGATAATCCCGGCTCATCAGACGAGCCTCTTCCCGTTGTTCAGGCGCCAGGTAAGGCAAAACCAGATGCATCATCTGGTACACGCCGCGGCTGGGATTGACAGATTCCCGGTCGTCCAGATGGGAGAGGGTATCGAAGGCACTCCAGTAACATGCTGTCAGGGTGAGCTGTTCACACAGGGAATCCAGTTCCTCCGGCTCGATGGACATCATCCCCTGGCGCCGGAAACTGTCGCAGATAATCCGGAATGCCAGCGCCTTTTTCTTCTGAATGCGCTTGAAGCGCACCCGCAGCTGATCGTAGCGAGCCAGCACATTGACCAGATCCTGATAGAGAAACCGATAGCGCGCGACCGTCTCGAACAGCAAATGGAGGAAAAAACCCTGCTGGTCCAGGGTGATATCGGCATCTTCAGGCACCCCGAGTAGATCCATCATTTCCCGTTCGTACTCGTCGAACAGTTCCTCGACGATATCGCCCTTGCTCTTGAAATGGTAATAGAGGTTGCCGGGACTGATATCCAGCTCATCGGAAATCAGCAGCGTGGTGACATTGGGTTCGCCGACGCTGTTGAACAGCGCCAGGCTGGTCTGGAGGATACGGTCGCGGGTTTTGAGTTTTTTCATGTCGCGCCGGGCAATGTTCAGAGCTCGAAGCTCGCCCAGACAGGACAATGGTCGGACGGCCGCTCCATGGCCCGGATATCGTAGGAAACGCCGGACTGTCTGGCCTTCGGCAGGAGGCTGTCGCTGGCCATGATCAGATCAATGCGCAGGCCGCGCTTGGGGTCCCGCTCGAAGCCCTTGCTGCGGTAATCGAACCAGCTGAACGTGTCTGCCTCTTCCGGATGCAGGTGACGGAAGACATCGGTATAGCCAAGCGCCTCAACCTGGGCCAGCCACTCTCGTTCCTCGGGCAGGAAAGAGCATTTGCCGGAGCGTAACCAGCGCTTGGCGTTGTCGGCACCGATGCCGATGTCGCGGTCTGTGGGAGAGATATTCATGTCGCCCATTACCACAACGTGGCCGCCGGCCTTGTTCAGTTCGTCGAGGTAGCGCATCAGGTCGGCGTAAAACTTTTCCTTGGCGGGAAATTTCACCGGGTGGTCCCGGCTCTCACCCTGGGGAAAGTACCCGTTCACCACCGTGAGCCGCTCGCCATTGACGCTGAACTGCCCGGTGATCAGGCGCCGCTGTGAGTCCTCCCCGTCCCAGGGATAGCCCTTCTGTACATGCTCGGGTTCGGATTTCGAAAGCAGGGCAACGCCGTAATGGGTTTTCTGTCCATGGAAGTGCACGTGATAGCCGAGTTCGCGCACGGCCTCTGCCGGAAAGTCCTCGTCCTGGACCTTGGTTTCCTGAAGCCCGATTACATCTGGTGAGAAGGTTTCAATTACGGCTTCGAGCTGGTGCAGGCGGGTTCGGATACTGTTGACGTTGAACGACACGAACATCATTTTAAAACACTCTCCGGCTTTGGCTTCCGCCGGAGTTTACCACAACGGCCCGGGGTTAAGGCCTTGGCAGGGGAGACGGATTCACGGAGTCAGTTCACAATCCGGGTAGGTCTCAACGGAATAGCGGATGTGAGCGGTGTAGTTTTCGTCCGCGTTCTTGCGGATGTTGGTCAGGCCCAGGTAGTCCGTCAGTGCCCCGTTTTCGTTGTAACCCAGGACAATAGGGTCCACCAGGAAGCGAAGTACCATTCCGGTTGGTCGGATCTGCAGCACTTGCTCTGCGTCGATTTCCCGATTCTCGACGGGTTCCAGCACGAAAGCGTAATGTTCGCCGCGGGTGGGGCCCAGAAAGCGAAATTCGATGGACTTGCCGGCCAGCACGGCTTCCCAGTTCTGGCGAACAAAGTTATCGAAGCCGGCATCCACCACCGTCTGGTCTGTAAACGTCACCGAAAAGTTTTCGATGTCGTCGCCTGACCCTGGCGTATTCCAGCGGATCGTCAGTTGCCGCGGCTGCGGGTAACGAATCTCCATGCGCTCATTGAAGTCGGGCTGGGCAAACTCCACCGTTGGCCGGATCACCGATTTCTCATAGCCGAGATTCTTTGTCGCAAAAGGCTGGTCCGAGTCGGGCTCGAGGTAGGCAACCTCGTGCTTTACCGGCCGAAACAGGTCCCCCTCGCAGTGACCGGCTACCTGATGGCGCTCGGTGTAGAGCACGGCGCCGTCATCGGCTTTGGCGGTGCCGGTAAAGCGCATGTCCGAGGCATGGGAGGGAAGTGTTGCGAGCATTCCTGTAAGCCCAAATGCGGCCAGCACGGCGCGGGTGTTCATGGGACCAACTCCGGATACAAGGTTTTACGGGCGTAAAGAAGCAGGGGAAATACCACCAGCCATCCCAGCGCCAGGGCGACCAGCGACGGGGTCAGTGACGGCAATTCAACGGCACCCAATTGGCTGGCCGACCAGTAAGCGAAGGGCCCGGCGATGGGCGCCAGCACAAACGGAAGCCACGCTTTCCGGCTTACCCAGTCCAGCGAGTGGCTGAGGGTGGTCATGAAAATGGCCCAGATTGCCACCAGCCAGGGCGGCGTGAGCGCGACCTCGCCGCTGCCATCGTCCAGGATGCCCGTACGAAACCAGATGCCATCCAGTATCGAACCGGCCACCGTGCCCAGGCCGATAAACTGCAACTCCGTGAAGCGGTGCTGGCTGACCAGAGCAAAGTGCAGTGCCAGGAACAACAGTACGATGACGGCGCCGAGCAGGTTCGGGTACAAAACGCACGCGAACCACCCGGCCTGGAACAGCACGAAGTTCAAAACGTTACGAGCGGTTTCTGACGCAATCATACGCTAAGAATGTTGTCACGTTTGTTGCCGGGCTTGGCGAACACCAGCTGGGATACACCAATGGCCCTTTCACTGAAGCCCGCCTCGCAGTAGGCAAAATAGAAGTGCCAGAGGCGTTCGAAGGCCTCGTCGTACCCCAGTTCAGCGAGATGCGCCCGCTGGGCCATGAACCGGTTGCACCAGTCCCTGAGCGTGCGGGCGTAATGAAAGCCGATATCCTCCGCGTGGGTCAGCACGAGATTACTTTCGTTGCGCACCGATTCGAGAATGGCCCCGAATGACGGAATAAAGCTGCCAGGAAAGATGAACCGCTGGATGAAATCGACGTTCTTGAGGGCGCGGAGGTAACGCTGCTCCGGCATGTTGATGGCCTGTACCAGCGCGAGCCCGTCGGGTTTCAGCAACGCATTGATCTGGGAGAAGTAACTGTCCAGGAACTGGGGGCCGACGGCTTCGATCATCTCGATGGAAACCAGCTTGTCGAACTGGCCCTCAAGGTCGCGGTAGTCGTCGAAAAGCAGGGTAATGCTGTCCTCCAGGCCTTCATCGCGAACGCGGGCCTTGGCCAGCTCCAACTGCTCCCGTGAGATGGTGGTGGTGGTCACGTGACAGCCATAGTGCTTGGCCGCATGGATGGCGAATCCGCCCCAGCCGGTACCGATCTCGATGACCTTGTCGCCTGGCTTCAGATCGAGCTTGCGACAGATGGTGTCGAGTTTGTGGACGGCGGCCTCTTCCAGGGTTGACTCTGCGCTAGGATAGATTGCCGACGAATACATCATGGTCGGGTCAAGGAACGCCTCGAACAGTTCATTGCCCAGATCGTAGTGGGCGCTGATGTTCTTGCGGGAACCCTCTTTGGTGTTGCGGTTCAGCCAGTGCAGGCCCTTGAGTGCGGGCTTGGTGACCCAACTGAAGCGGTCCTCGAACTGGTTCATGCGATCGACGTTGCGACTGAAGAAGCGGAGCAGGGCCACCAGGTCCGGGGTAGACCAGTCGCCGGCAACAAACGCTTCGGCCGCGCCGACACTGCCGCCGGTAAGCAGGTCGCGCCAGGTGCTGTGGTCGTGTATGTGGAGTTCTGCTGGCGGATAGTGGTTATCGCCATCGCCAAACACCAGATCGTCGAAGCCTGGCTCGCGCACAGTAAGCCGACCATCCTGCAGTAACTGCAGCTGCTGGATGACCAGGACCCGGGCGAAGCGGCTCAGCACCGGCAGGCTGCTGGCACTGGATGAGGACTTTTCAACCGAGGTATTCAGGTTCTCCATGAACTTACCCTTCCACGCGTTTGGCCACGTATCTGGCCAGGAGTCTCGTCGTTATGGCCCGGGTCGGTAACGTCCAGCCCGGCGTCGTCATGCCCCCGGCGATGGGCCGGGTCGTCTTCAGAAAGTTTGTCCGGGTGTGTGTAGAAGGGCGCGCCCTTGAGCTTCAGCTTGAGGGCATGCCAGTAGATTCCGGCAACCACCTTGAACGCTTCCAGCGGAAACTTTCGAAGACTTTTATGCACATCTTTACGAGTGAGAGGGGTGCGTTGGACTACCAGAGTGGCATCAAAATGCTTTCGTCCCTCCTCGAACACATTCATGTGAATGCGCAGCTCACGTCCCCGGAAACTGAAGGTCCATTCGTATTGCTGGTCCATACCGTTAAACGGTGACACGTGGAAGCGCTTGCTGAACCCGAACCGTTCGGTTCGCCATCCGGCCTGACTAGCCTCGTTGCCGCGGGTTTCCAGGCAGTAGACATGGCGATCGTGCCAGGGCGTATTAGTGATCTGCGCCACGATGACCCGGGGAACCGCGCCGGATTCCGGCTGTTTCCCCTGCTGATAGCAGAAATAGAAACTGACCGGATTGAACACGTAGCCGAAATAGCGCGGATGGGTGATCAGTTCCACTTCGCCGTCAGGCCGCCAGCCTGTGGCTTCAGCGACATGGTCGCGAATTGCTTCTGACAGCTGGCCGGCTTCCGGTCGGAAGTAGTCCTTTCGCCTGAGCGACAACCAGTTGAAACCCTCCAGGGAAAACAGGGGGCTGAGCCGGGTCACGCTGTGCCACTCATCGGTATCCAGGGCCAACATGCCGGTGCTGTAGCTGAATTCGTGTTGGACCGGGTACTTCCGTCTGTGCCGGACAGTACCCTCGAGCCACTGGCTGTTCACGGTCAGAGCTCCATCCCGAACGCGCGGGTTACCCGCAGTGCGCTGCGCACACCGTCCTCGTGGAAACCATTAAACCAGTAAGCACCGCAGAAGTGGGTGCGATTGTGGTTGCCAATTTCGTCGTAGCGTTCCTGGGCCCGAACCGCATCCATGGTGAATACCGGATGGGCATACTCAAAGCGTTTGATGATCCGTTCAGGATCGATGTCCTGGCTCCGGTTCAGGGTCACGCAGAAGGTTTCCGGCGCCTCGTGGAAATTCTGCAGGATATTCATGTTGTAGGTCACCGAGACCGGCTCGGTGCTGTGGCCTGGAATGAAATAATTCCAGGCCGCCCAGGCCCGACGGTTGTCTGGCAGAACGCGACTGTCCGTGTGTAGTACAACATCGTTGTTCTGATAGGCAATGGCACCAAGAATGTCCCGTTCCGAGTCGGTGGGGTCGGCCAGCATCGCCAGGGCCTGATCACTGTGGCAGGCGAATACCACCTGGTCGAAGCGATGACTCTCACCTTTCACCAGAACGGTTACCCCGGTGTCGTCACGGCTTACGCGCTCTACCGGGCTGTTCAGGTGGGTGGCTTCGCCCAGGCGATCCATCATCTTGCTGACATATTGAGCGGAGCCGCCGGAAATCACCCGCCAGGTTGGCCTGTCATCCACGGACAGCATGCCGTGGTTGTTGAAAAACTGCAGGAAGAACCGGATCGGGAACTGCTCCAGAACGATTTCCGGTGCCGACCAGATAGCGGCCCCCATGGGCACGATGTAGTAGTTGCGGAAATACCTCGAGTAGCCGTTCCGGTTCAGGTACTCGCCCAGGGTCTCCTCGTTGCTGATGGCGCCGGCCCGGAGATCGGCACGGGTTTCCTTGTTGAACCGGAGAATTTCCCGAACCATTTTCAGAAACGGCAGGTTGAACAGGTTACGGCGCTGGGCAAACAGCGTGTTCAGGCTGGTACCGTTGTACTGCAGCCCGGTGGTGCTGCAATCCACGCTGAAACTCATATCGCTGACTTCCGAGGCCACGCCCAGGCGGTCCATCAGCTTGATGAAGTTGGGGTAGGTCCAGTCATTGAAAACGATAAAACCGGTGTTTACCGGCCAGGTACGACCTCCTGCTTCCACTTGCTCGGTGTTGGTGTGTCCTCCGGCATAGTCGGCGGCTTCGAAAATCTGCACATCGTGTTTCTCGGCCAATAACCAGGCCGCGGTGAGGCCGGACACGCCGGCCCCGATGACAGCAATCCGCTGACGTTCGTTACTCATCCATTCGATTCCTGCTCGTTGTTGCTTTTACGGGCCATGGACGCCGACATTCGGTCGATCAGGGGCCGGGGAAGGGCGCCGAGAATTCTCAGCATCCAGGTAAAGCGCTTGGGAAAGGCGATTTCGTTGTGGCCTTTGGCCAGCCCGCTGACGATCCGCTCGGCTGCGTCCTCGGCCGAGACCAGAAACGGCATGGGAAAATCGTTGCGGTCGGTGAGAGGCGTTTTCACAAACCCGGGTGAAACAACCACCACATCTATGCCCTCGGCGGCCAGATCAGCCCTCAACGCGTGTGCAAAGTACGACAGTGCGGCCTTTGAGGCACCGTAGCCTTCGGCCCGGCCGAACGGGAACCACCAGGCGGAGGAACTCACGATGACGATCGTGGCCGGCTTGCCTTTCGCGCGGGTTCGTCGGAGTGCGGGGAGGGCGATGTCGAGACAGCGTGCAGTGCCAATCACGTTGGTGTGAATGTTTTTTTCAATGACATCGCTGCTGTAATGAGCGATCTCAAGGTATTCACAGGTACCGGCGTTAAGGATGGCCATATCCAGATCGCCGTCGTGTTCGAGCTCTTCCGCGATCGCCTGCAAGTCTTGCTTGCTGGTCGTGTCTCCAGCAGCACACCGGATCTGTTCAGGTGCAACCGACGCCAGCTCTTCCAGCGCGCCTTTGCGTCGACCGGTGATAACGAGCCGATGGCCGCCACGGGCGAGGGCGCGGGTCACTGCCTCACCGATGCCAGAGCTGGCGCCGGTGATCCAGATGTTTGAGGTGTCCTGAAGTCGATCACTCATCCTGCCTGGCCCTTGATCCAACGAATGACCCCGCCGATGACGGGCAGGTTCTCGTAGAGCATCTCACCTGCGTCGAAATAGTCCCGGTGGTAATAGACCCGGCCATCGCGGATCCTGAGATGACTGATGCCCTGTACCTGAACTTCCCGACCTTTGCGAATGCGCTTGTGCCGGAGGTGCATGACCCAGGGTAAAGCGGCAGATTCGCCCTGAACCAAGGCCTCTCCGAACTCGAAACGGCAATCCACGACGTTGGCGTAGGCGCCGGCGAAATAACGGGTCAGTTCGTCCAGGCCGTTCACAGTACCCAGAGGATCCTGAAAACGAATGTCTTCGCTGTAAAGATCGGCAAGTTTGTCGAGGTTACCCTTGTCCAGTTTGTTGAACAGGGCCCGGAAATCCTCCAGCGTTGCGGGAACGGCTGAATTGCGCGTCCCAACTTCAATTTTTGAGGCGGTTGTCATACTCTGCTCCTCCTCATTCTGTCCAGTTCGCGTGTCTCTTCCTGAATGTGCTGCGGGATTGGGTTCAGCTCCCAGATAATGCCCAGTTTCGACATCAGCCAGAGGCCGTACCAGGTAATGTCAATTTCATACCAGCGGAAACCTTGCCGTACCGATTGCGGCCAGCGATGGTGGTTGTTGTGCCAGCCTTCACCCAGCGTAATCAGGGCCAGCCAGAAGTTGTTGCGACTGTCGTCCGCGGTGTCAAAGCGGCGCTTGCCCCAGACGTGAGACAGCGAATTGATTGAGACAGTGGCATGGAACAGCACCACCGTGGAGATGAAGAACCCCCACACCAGTAACTGCAGGCCGTTGGTGCCGAGACCGGGCGCCCAGGCTGCCAGGGCTTCACCCAGGGCATAGATACCCACCGCCGCCAGCGCGGGCACCAGGGAATCAAACCGGTTGATCAGTTTCAGTTCGGGGAACTTGAGCCAGTCTCGAACACGCCGTTCATCCATTGCGAAGCCGGCGTCGCAGGTGAACCAGCCCATGTGAGACCACCAGAAACCGCCATGATGGGGCGAATGCAGATCCTGCTCCTGATCTGAATGCTGATGATGGTGCCTGTGGTGTGCAGCCCACCACAGGGGCCCCCGCTGAGCCGCACTGGCGCCGAGAACAGCAAATACGAACTGTGCAGGACGACTGGTCTTGAAGGTTTTGTGGGCAAAATATCGGTGATAAAAACCCGTGATGGCAAACATGCGAACAACAAAAAATGCGATCGCAAACCCAATGGCAAATGCACTGACACCGGTGTAGAAGGCCAGCAGACACGCGAGATGCAGTGCGATGAATGGGATGACTCTAAGAAAATTGAAGGATCTGGAGTTGGTGTCGATGTGATCCGAACCCGCCTCGGAATCGAACCACCTCAGAATGTTTGTAAGCCAGTGTTGCACTCGGGTCATACCCTGATTGCCTTCCTCTGTTCTATAACCTTGATTGCTGAACCGGCTGACAACCGGTTGCGATTGCTGTCAAGTTGTACGATGTCACCACTTGAATTGGATGCACGATAACTCATGTTTAATCAGACCGCTGATAATCCCTCACTACGTCGTATAGCGATTGTTGGTTCAGGCATGTCGGGCCTTACTGTGGGCCTGCAACTGAAAGGGTTGGGGCACACCGTCACCGTATTTGAAAAAAGCCGCGGCCCGGGTGGCAGGCTGGCGGCCAAACGGGTGCCCTCGGGGTCGGTCGACATTGGAGCTCAGTACTTCACCGCCCGTAACCCGGATTTCCTGCCATTCCTGGAAAAGTACGCAGGCAAAGGCACGTTTACCCCCTGGCAGGGCCGATTGGCCTACCAGGCGCCCTCCGGGGAGTGGGAGCCCTTTCCGGAAGAAGCTCGGTTCGTGGGCACCCCCAGGATGACCGCCATCACCAGGGCTCTGTCGGCCAACCTCAACGTGGTGACGGAAACCCGGGTAGGGAGATTGGCCCGAACGGACAACGCCTGGCGTCTTTACGATACCGAAGGCGTGTCGCTTGGGCTGTTCGATCAGGTGATCATCACCGCGCCGCCGGCCCAGGCCCGTGATATTCTGGCCAGCAGTGGACTTCCCGAGCTTGCCTCTGAGCTGGACGAGCCTGTTGGCAAAGTGTTGCCATGCTGGGCGGTAGCCGCTCATTTCCCCACCAGTCCCTGGCCTCACCACGACGGAATGCGTTGCCAGCATCCTGCGCTCTATTGGGTTGCCCATAACTCCAGCAAGCCCGGACGAGAGGACGCTGGCCAATGGTGGGTTTTGCATGCCGGCGCCAGTTGGACCCAGAAGCATGTCGACACCGCGGCGCCGGAGGTGGCCGAACTGCTGGTAGAGGCCTTCCGGGAGGTTACCGGTTTTCAGACCGGCCCGGATGATGTGGTGGCCCATCGCTGGCTTTATGCCCGCTCCGAAGGCGGCGAACAGCCCGGCCATCTCTGGTACCCGCAACACGACATTGGTCTGGCCGGCGACTGGCTCAGTGGAGGCAGGGTAGAAGGTGCGTTCGACAGCGCCTGTGGCCTGGTCGCGGAAATGCACGCGGCGTCAGTTACTCCGTGAGCGACCCCTGGCTGCCGGTGGTGACATCCGGCCGGGTGTAAAAGTGAGTAATGGTGCCGTCGCGAAACTTGCTGAAAAAGGCGCTGACCTCGGTGATTTTTTTCAGGGAGCGCACCCGGTGGATGGGCTCCCGCACCAGCACCTTGATGCCATTGAAGTTGTCCTGGATATTCGAGAAGCGAGCCCGCATGGAACAGGTAACCACGCGGGCAGGGCTGATGCCGAGTTCCCCGGCCAACCAGGTGCTGTGATGTCGGATGCCCCCAGCAGAAAGGTCTTCGCGGGTATCCAGGTGGTTCAGTTTTACCCGGTTTACGATGCAAAAGGAGTAACTCTGGGGATGCTTGCGGGCCACTTTCCGAAACGCTTCCCAGAAAAAGTTGTCGGTAAGCTCGGCAAAGTAGGTCATGTCGCTCAGGCAGGTGTCTACCCAGTCGAAGTTTTCAGGGTCGTCCAGCACCTCGTTGATCGCCTCCCGCAGGAGCCAGTCGAAACCCAGCGCGGTCTTGTGGGCGTAAACCTTCCGGTACATCTGATGGCGGCTGTACACAAAGTCTTCCAGCGCGCCCAGGCCCTTCTGGGTGATGGCCAGCCCAAGCCACGGCTCCGAGACATCCCAGCCGAAGCGCAGGTTGCTGAGCAGATGGTCCAGGTTAAAGCCGCCAATGGTAACCGATGAGTGGAACCCATCCCGAAGCATGTAATCCGCGCGATCGGCGTCAATTTCCCCGGACACGATAGAGGACAGCAGGTTCATGACCAGCCCGGGAATGTCGTCGCTCAGGGGTGAACCGACCGCCGCATCCTCACCGGCAATGAAGGCCCAGAACGTGCGGGCGTGACGACAGAAGGTCTCACTTGGCGTAACCCCCGTGGTTTCCATGATGCCGATAACATCCCGGGCGTGGAGACCGGCGCTTTCCAGATCCACCGCCGAAAGCACTTCGTGGGCCACTCTCACGGAATAATGCTCGTGCTCCAGTTCTTCCGGCTCGTCGGGGTGGTAATCCGAGAAATCCACACCTCGCCAGAGATCCCGAAACCGGCCGGGTCGCGACATTAGTTCCCGGATTCGGCGGGCCTGAGTGAACTGGTGAGAAAAACTGGAATGCCCGCTGTCGTGGAGCAGGCAGCCCAGGCGAATGGTTTTAGCCAGGTAATCGATGGCATCGAGCTGGCTCAGGCTCAGGTCGGTCTGTTCACTGAGCTGGCGCTCTCTCAGGTAGGCGTCAATCATCGACCGGAACATCCGCGTGCCTACGTGCATAACGCCAATGCTGTGCAGGAAGCGGGAGTGGGTGGCGCCCGGGAACACCAGGCTCAGGATATCGTTCTGGCAGATGTTGCGCAGCCTCTGGAACAGCGGATGGTCAATCACCTGGATTTCGTGCCGGTACAGCGGGATCCCGCCATGAACCGGATCCATGATCAACTTGTCATAGGCTCCGAGAAGGTCGTTGACCGCACGTCTCATCAGCTGGAATCTCCCGAATTCATGAACTTGGCCTTGTTATATCACAGGGGCGTGCCAGAATAGGCTTATCCGAGGCAATTTCCTGTTTCACGCTGGTAGTTTAGGGCAGTCGCCATGACCTCGCGCACCGAGCGCATACTAATCATTGATGCCGATGAACGGGCCCGCACCGATCTTGCCCGATACCTCGAGGCCCGGGGCTTTTACGTAACCGGCTATACCGATCTGGCGGCGGCCAGGGCGCTGTTCGACGATAACATTCCGGATGTCATCTTTGCAGACCTGCCACCGGCCGCCATTCGAGACCTTGCCAGCCGGCTTGAAGAAGCCGAAACCTTTACTCCCATTGTCGCCTGTTCCTCGAGCCAGTCGAGTGTCGATGTTGTTAACGCCCTGCGGGCGGGCGCGGCGGATTTCGTTCTGAAACCCTGCAACGACGACAAGGGCGCCCTGGATGATGTCATTGGCAAGCTTTTTGACCGGGTGCGGGTAAACCGTCTGAATCAGCTCTATCGGCAGGAACTCGAAGAAGCCAACCGGGACCTCCGGGAGGGTATTGCCGAGTTGCGGGCAGACCAGCGGGCCGGGCGTAAAGTGCAATTGCGGATGCTGCCGGAGCACGAACAGGTCATGAGCGGCCTGCATGTGGACCACATGATCAAGCCGTCGCTGTTTCTGAGCGGCGATTTCCTGGATTACTTCCGCGTGACCGACGACAAGGTCCTGGTGTACATCGCCGATGTCTCCGGTCATGGCGCCAGTTCTGCATTCGTTACGGTGCTGCTGAAAAACCTCACCAACCGCCTTCAACGGAACCTGCGTCGTGGTTCCAGCGACGATATTCTTTATCCTGACCGATTTCTCGAACGCATTAACTCCGAGCTGCTGGATACCGGCCTGGGCAAACACGTAACGGTGTTCGTTGGCATCATCTCCCTGAGCGAGCGGAAGCTGCACTACGCGGTGGGTGCCCACTTCCCGATGCCCATTTTGTCGTTCGAGGGTGGAGAAACCGCCTTTCTGGAGGGCAGTGGCCTGCCCGTGGGCCTTTTTGAAGCTCCCGAGTGGGAGGTGTACGAGCGGCCTTTGACCAAACCGTTTCACCTGACCCTGTTTTCCGATGGAATCCTCGAGGTTATCCGGAAAAAAACTCTTGATGAAAAGGAGGGGACACTACTTGAACTCGTCTCGGGAGGTCGTCACACTATCGCATCGCTCAACGACGCTCTGAATCTCGACGAGATCACAGAGCTGCCTGACGATATCGCTATTGTGTCGGTTACTGATACCATGAGTGGGTCAGAGAACACTTCGTCGAAATAGTGGCAGTGTGGAACATGGCTGGTTACAAGATCCTGCAGGCAGAGAAACAGGGCATTTATGTCCTCAAGTTTATTGGGGAAATCCGGCTGAACCTTTGTTCGACGCTGGACAATCTGGTTGAGTCGATCACGCAGGACCCGGAGTTCAAAACGGTGGTGGTGGATCTCACGGAAACCGAGATCATCGACAGCACAACCCTGGGTCTGTTGGCCAAGATTGCCATGGCGGCCCAGAAACAGAGCCACTTCCTGCCCACCCTGATTTCCACCAATCCCGACATTACCCGCATTATCACGTCCATGGGTTTCGACAAGATTTTCATCATTGTCCGAGAGCCTGCGTCCCGTATTGAAGAACTTGAAGAAATACCCGTGCTCAAGGCCAGTGAACAACAGGTTCGCGACAAGGTACTCGATGCCCACAAGGTACTGATGGGTCTGAACAGCCGAAACAGGGAAGAATTCAAGAATCTGGTGCGCGCTCTGGAATGTGAAGAGCCCGGCTGAGCCGAAAGCCCCCGGGCCCAAATGCCGGTGTCACACCTGATCTGACAACAACGGAAGCATTATGTCTGAACAAACGACGCCCCGTCGCGATGGGGCATCCGGGCCAGCGCACGACGTTGCGGTGCTTGGTGGCGGGAGCTTTGGCACCGCCATGGCCAAGGTGCTTGGCGAGAACGGCCACCGGGTGCATTTCTGGATGCGCGATGAAGCACAGGTTGAGGAAATCCGCAGCCACCGTACCAACAGCCGGTACATGCCCAATGTGGAGCTGAAAGGCGACATTCTCGCCACCACCGATCTCGGTGACGCAGTCAGCAAGGCCGAGCTCGTTTTTATCGCCATTCCAAGCAAGGCATTTCGGGCCGTTATCCGCGAGAACTGCAACAAATTCCGCGATGATCAGATCGTGGTCAGCCTCACCAAGGGTATCGAGGAGCACGGTTTCAAGCTGATGAGCGAGATCCTGCAGGAGGAGATCCCCCGCTGCCGGATCGGCGTACTCAGCGGGCCCAACCTCGCCAGCGAGATCGTCGACAGGGACCTGACCGCGACAGTTATCGCCGCCAAGGATCCGGACGTGCGCAGAACCGTCCAGGAGTTGCTGGGCTGCGAGTATTTCCGGGTATACGCGAACGTGGACGTATACGGCGTGGAGCTCGCTGGTGCGCTCAAGAACATTTATGCCATCGTCGCCGGCCTTGCATCCGCTCTTGAGATGGGTGAGAACGCCAAGGCCATGCTGATTACCCGGGGGCTGGCGGAAATGAGCCGCTTTGCGGTGAGCCTCGGCGCCAATCCGATGACCTTCATGGGCCTGGCCGGTGTGGGCGATCTGATCGTTACCTGCACGTCGTCCAAGAGCCGCAACTTCCGGGTGGGTTACGCGGTTGGCCAGGGTCAGAAGCTTGATGACGCTGTGGCGGAGCTGGGGCAGGTGGCCGAAGGCATTTACACGCTCAAGCTGGTCAAGGAAAAGGCCGAAGCGATCGGGATCTACATGCCTCTGGTTCGTGGCCTGTACGAAATTCTCTACGATCACGCGTCGATCAAGGCGGTCATCAACAGCCTGATGATGTCTGTCCAGAACTCCGACGTTGAATTCATTCTGCCTAGGACCATCACACAGTAGGCGGCCAGCAGAGGAAGACTGCCCTTGCAACTGCTCATCATGCGTCATGGCGAAGCCGGCTGGCATACCCTGGACCAGGAGCGGGAGTTGACCGAACACGGGCGGCTTGCGGTGGCTGAGGTGGCGGCCCAGATTGCCGAATCGCCCTGGCGACCGAAGCTGATCTGGAGCAGCCCCTACGTCCGGGCCCGGCAGACGGCGGCTATTGTGTCCGAGATTCTCAACTGCCCCGTGGAAGAGAAACTGTTCATTACGCCGGACGACGACCCAGGGGCCTGCCTGGACGCACTGATCGAGCAGCACGAATCCCCGCTGATGGTGGTCTCCCATATGCCTTTGGTGGGCGGTCTCGCCACCCTGCTGGTAGATGCCCACCGGCGCGGCATCCCGTTCATGACCGCACAGGCGGTTGCCCTTGAAATGCCGGTGGTCGGCCCGGGCTGCGCCGACCTCAAAGCACAGTTTCTGCCGTGATTGGAGCCACCGTAATGACGACAAATCCGGATAAACTGGCAAAACAGGTGGAGAAAACCGTGAAGAATCCCGGCCATCCGCCCCTTGAACAGTGGAATCCCGAGCTTTCGGGCGATATGGATCTGCACGTCAGCCGAGACGGGCAGTGGATCTTCAAAGGCGAGCCCATGGCCCGTGAGGCCATCGTCCGTCTGTTCTCAACCATTCTGCGACGGGAAGCGGATGGCCATTACTACCTGGTGACCCCGGTCGAGAAATGGCGCATCCAGGTGGAAGATACCCCGTTGCTGGCCCATTCGCTGGAAGCGTCCGGGGAAGCTGAACAGCAGGTGCTGTCCCTGACCACCAGTGTCGGGGAAACCCTGGAGATTGGGCCGGACCACCCTCTGGAAGTTGGTACCTACGACAACTCGGACGAGCCCCGGCCGGTGGTGACGGTGCGCCACGGCGTCGAGGCCAGGCTGGTAACCGCCGCTTTTTACGATCTGGCCGAACACGCCATCGAGCGGGTGGAACACGGTCAATCGGTCTTTGGCGTCTGGAGCCATGGAATTTTCTACAAAATCGGGCAGGGTGGTTGAAAAGCCCCGCGGCGTCCCCAGAATTACGGTAGAAAACGCACTCTGACCATTGTTAAACTGTGTTTTCATACTTGTTATGAGCCTGGCTCTCTAACGAGGCCCGGTGGTCGTTAGTCCCTCTGTGCAGTCTGGCTGTTCACGATCACTTTCGATTGCCTAAATCAATTAAACAGTCATTGCGAGACACGCAAGGAGATCACATGGCCCAACCTCGTGTTGTCACCATCCATTACACGCTCACTAACGATCAGGGAGAGCAGCTTGATTCCTCCCGTGTAGAAGGTCGCGAGCCTCTGTCTTACCTGGAAGGTGCACAGAACATCATCGGCGGACTGGAAAGTGCGTTGAACGAAAAGAACGCAGGCGACCAGGTCAAGGTGTCTGTAGAACCTGCTGAAGGGTACGGCGAAGTTAACGAAGAGCTGATTCAGCCTGTTCCTCGTTCTGCATTTGAAGGTGTCGATACCATCGAGCCGGGCATGCAGTTCCAAGCACAGACTCCGGGCGGCCCCCAGGTTGTTCGCGTGGTTGAAGTGGGCGACGACACCGTCACCATTGATGCCAACCACCCGCTGGCCGGTCAGACCCTGCACTTCGACGTGGAAGTGGTCGAGACCCGCGACGCGACCGACGAAGAGCAAGAGCACGGTCACGCTCACTAAGCTTTTCCGAAGCGTACAGAAACGGCTCCCTCGGGAGCCGTTTTTTTATGTCTGGAGATAAGCCTTGATCCGACACCAACAAAAAACGGCCCGCGAGGGGCCGTTATTAATACCGGAAGCCGAACTTACATGTTCGGATAGTTCGGGCCACCGCCCCCTTCCGGAGTTACCCAGGTAATGTTCTGGGCAGGGTCCTTGATGTCACAGGTCTTGCAGTGCACGCAGTTCTGGGCATTAATCTGGAACCGCTTGCCACTGCCGTCATCCTTTTCAACCACCTCATATACACCAGCCGGGCAGTAGCGCTGGGCGGGCTCGTCGTACTTGGGCAGGTTGTCACGGATCGGAAGTTCCGGATCGGTCAGCTTCAAGTGAACCGGCTGGTCTTCCTCGTGGTTGGTGTTGGAGATAAACACCGAGGACAGGCGGTCGAAAGTCAGGGTGTTGTCCGGCTTCGGATAGTTCACCTTCTTGCACTCGGACGCCGGCTTCAGAGTGGCGTAGTCCGGTGTGGTGTCGTGGAAGGTGATTGGCAGGCTGCCACGCAGGATGTTCTGCTCGAAGAAGGCGAGGGCGCCGCCCACCACGTTGCCGAATTTGTGCATGGCCGGGCCGAAGTTACGCTCGGCATAGAGTTCCTTGTACAGCCAGCTGTCTTCAAAGCGCTTCTGGAAGCTGGTAATTTCTTCACCGCTCTTGCCTTCCTTCAGAGCCTCGAACACCGCTTCTGCACCCAGCAGGCCGGATTTCATGGCGGTATGGGAGCCCTTGATCTTTGAGCTGTTCAGGGTGCCTGCATCACAGCCCAGCAACAGACCACCCGGGAAGCTCATCTTGGGCAGGGCATTGTAGCCGCCCTTGGCGATGGCACGGGCACCGTAAGAAACGCGCTTGCCGCCTTCCAGGTGCTTCTTGATCTCCGGATGCAGCTTCAGGCGCTGGAACTCTTCAAACGGGCTCAGGTGCGGGTTGCTGTAAGACAGATCGGTGATCAGGCCCACGTAAACCTGGCCGTTTTCCAGGTGATACAGGAACGAACCGCCGGTGGAGCCGGTCTCGTTAAGCGGCCAGCCGGTGGTGTGGACGACCAGTCCGGGCTCGTGTTTGGCCGGATCGATATCCCACAGTTCCTTGATGCCGATGCCGTAGTGCTGGGGATCCTTGCCTTCGTCCAGCTTGAAGTCGTTGATCAGACGCTTGCCCAGGTGGCCACGGCAACCTTCGGTAAACAGGGTGTACTTGGCGCGCAGTTCCATGCCCGGCATGTAGCCGTCTTTCTCGGAACCGTCGCGGGCCACGCCCATGTCGCCGGTGATGATGCCTTTAACCTGGCCGTCTTCAACAATGGTCTCGGCGGCCGCAAAGCCCGGGTACACTTCAACGCCCAGCTGCTCGGCCTGCTCGGCCAGCCAGCGGCAGAGGTTGCCCAGGCTGATAATATAGTTGCCGTGGTTGTGCATGTTCCTGGGCACAAAGGCGTTGGGAATCTTGGTGGCGCTTTCCTGGTTCTTGAGCAGGAAAATATCGTCGCGGGTAACCGGCGTGTTCAGCGGAGCGCCTTTCTCTTTCCAGTCCGGGAAGAGTTCGTTGAGGGCAGTGGGCTCGAACACGGTACCGGCCAGGATGTGCGCGCCGATTTCAGAACCTTTTTCTACCACGCATACGGTGAGTTCCTCGCCAGCTTCCTGTGCCAACTGCATGACACGGCACGCTGCCGACAGGCCCGCCGGGCCGCCGCCGACGATAAGAACATCAAATTCCATCGATTCGCGTTCCACGTTGGTCTCCTCAAACATCTTTGATGAATATTGTATGCCCGCAGGCGAGTTTTACGGGTCGCCATAATACCGGCTAAAAGGCCTGTAGACGACTGCCACAGGCCGATTTGGCCTGCCTGACTATCTGAAAGGATACCGCATTTGAGAAATCAAACAAACGTTTGTTTGAAATTCGCTCTAACCTTTGGCACTCTAAGAGCACACTGAAACATGGTGTATTTTGAGTCGAAATCTAGTATCGTCTCATTACGGTTCCCGGTCAAGGCCGGTGAATTGGCTGAAACTCAGTCCTGGCGCGTCGTTTCAGGTCATTGATTCTGCCGAGCGTTGCCCCCACCATTGTGGCGCATTGAACTCAGGCAGGCTCTGCGCGAGGACTGCAAGTCATAAACCCATCGTAGAAGAACGAGGAATCTATGAAGGTTCTGGTCGCTGTAAAACGAGTTATCGACTACAACGTGAAGGTGCGCGTCAAGCCGGACAACACCGGTGTTGATCTCGCCAACGTCAAGATGGCAATGAACCCGTTCTGCGAAATCGCCGTGGAAGAGGCGGTTCGCCTGAAGGAAAAGGGTGTTGCTACCGAAATCGTGGTGGTGTCCATTGGTCCCAAGGCCGCCCAGGAGCAGATCCGTACCGCTCTGGCGCTGGGTGCAGACCGTGGTATCCACGTTGAAACCGACGAGGAGGTTCAGTCTCTCGAAGCGGCCAAGCTGCTGAAGGCGGTTGTTGAGAAGGAAGAGCCGAAGCTCGTGATTCTCGGCAAGCAGTCCATCGATTCCGACAACAACCAGACTGGCCAGATGCTGGCCGCGCTGACCGGCATGGGTCAGGGCACCTTCGCTTCCGAAGTGGTTGTTGAGGGCGACAAGGTCAACGTAACCCGCGAGGTAGACGGTGGTCTGATGACCGTTTCCCTGAACCTGCCAGCGGTTGTTACCACCGACCTGCGTCTGAACGAGCCGCGCTACGCCTCCCTGCCGAACATCATGAAGGCCAAGAAAAAGCCGCTGGACGGCATGAGCCCGGCCGATCTGGGTGTCGACATTGCTCCGCGCCTTTCCACCCTGAAGGTTGAAGCGCCCGCTTCCCGTCAGGCAGGTGTGAAAGTGGCTGATGTAGCCGAGCTGGTCGATAAACTGAAGAACGAAGCGAAGGTGATCTAAATGAGCATCCTTGTAATTGCTGAACATGACAACAGCAGCCTGAAGCAGGCTACCCTGAATGTTGTAGCGGCTGCCAAGGCCATCGGCGGTGACATCGACGTACTGGTTGCCGGCGAAAACTGTGGTGCCGTTGCGGAATCTGCGGCGAAGGCCGAAGGCGTGAACAAGGTTCTGGTTGCCGATAACGCTGCCTATGGCCATTTCCTGGCCGAGAACCTCGGCGAGCTGGTTGCCGAAGTGGGCAAGGGCTACAGCCACGTGCTGGCCGCTGCCGGTACCACTGGCAAGGACTTTATGCCGCGCGTCGCCGCACTGCTGGACGTTGCCCAGGTATCCGATATTATCCGTGTTGAGTCTGACGACACCTTCGTTCGTCCGATCTACGCCGGTAACGCCATCGCTACTGTAAAATCCAGCGACAGCGTCAAGGTGATCACCGTTCGTCCGACTGCATTCGATCCGGTAGCCGCAGAAGGCGGTTCTGCCGCCGTTGAGCAGCTGGACCTCGTCAAGGACGCTGGCCTGTCTTCCTTCGTGAGCGAAGAGAAGGCCGAGTCGGATCGTCCGGACCTGGCCTCCGCCGGTATCGTTATCTCCGGTGGTCGTGGCATGCAGAACGGCGACAACTTCAAGATGCTGGAGCAGGTGGCCGATCTGATGGGTGCAGCCGTTGGCGCCTCCCGTGCTGCAGTTGATGCCGGCTTCGTGCCGAACGACATGCAGGTCGGCCAGACCGGCAAGATCGTGGCTCCGCAGCTGTACATCGCCGTGGGCATTTCCGGTGCCATCCAGCATCTGGCCGGCATGTCTGACTCCAAGGTGATCGTTGCGATCAACAAGGACGAAGAAGCGCCGATCTTCCAGGTAGCGGACTACGGCCTGGTAGCGGACCTGTTCGAAGCGGTGCCGCAACTTGAGGAAGAGTTGAAGAAAGTTCTGTAACTTTCTCTCAAGTATCGAAAAAGGCACCTTCGGGTGCCTTTTTTGGTGCGCCCGGCACGGGCGCACTCCTGGAGGTGCAAGTCCTCCCG
>NZ_JBHIXV010000048.1:0-20423 GCF_041984545.1 Marinobacter sp.
CGGGCATGGTCAGTTGGGTCGAATCTCTGGTTCGGCTGATGCCGGTTCAGCATG
The DNA here is from genome assembly GCF_041984545.1 of Marinobacter sp. Classification (GTDB taxonomy): domain Bacteria; phylum Pseudomonadota; class Gammaproteobacteria; order Pseudomonadales; family Oleiphilaceae; genus Marinobacter. The sequence goes on from NZ_JBHIXV010000048.1 coordinate 55, forward strand.
TGGCTCGCCTGTTAGGGCTGCACTGGCATACGGTCAAAGCGATTGATCACCGTCGGCTTGGCCGTGAGGTTGTCGAGCCAGACCGCAGCCAGATACGGCGCCTGATCATGGACGAGTTTGCCCTGTTTAAGGGCCACCGTTATGCCACCGTTGTGATCAACGCCGACACTCAGCAGGTTCTCTGGGTTGGAGAGGGTAATAGCCGACAGGCCATACGGCCCTTCTTTGAATGGCTGGGGCCAGAGGCTTGCGCTCAGATCGAAGCGGTCGCGATGGACATGAACACGGCCATGGACCTGGAGGTCCAGCACCACTGTGCTCAGACTCGGGTTGTTTACGACCTGTTCCATGTCGTGGCCAAGTTCGGCCGCGAAGTGATCGACCGCGTCAGGGTTGATCAGTCGAACCAGCTGCGTCATGACAAGCCAGCGCGCAAAGTGGTTAAACGCAGTCGCTGGTTACTATTGAGGAACCGAGACAACCTCAAGGCTGAGCAGGCCGTGAAGCTGGAAGAGCTGCTTCAAGCCAACCAGCCCCTGATGACCGTTTACCTGCTGAAAGACCAACTCAAAGAACTCTGGTATGCCCCGTCTGAAGCCGAGGCCAGACGGCGCTGGGAGGAATGGCTGGAACTCGCCATGAGCAGCGGATTGGCGCCGGTCCAGCAATTTGCTCGACGCCTCAAAGGCTATATAGAAGGGATCATTGCCAGTGCGATCTACCGCATGAACACCAGCGTCTTGGAAGGCATGAACAACAAGATCAAGGTGATCAAGAGGATGGCGTATGGCTACCGGGATAACGGCTACTTCTTCTTGAAGATAAAAGCAGCGTTTCCCGGTAAAGCGCGATGAACCCAAAAAAAGGGGCCCAAGGGCCCCTTTTCGCTGTCGCTTATCGCACGGCCACCGGGCCGCCGCAACATTCAGCCGTACAGGCTCCAGACGTTCCAGAGCAGGAAAATGGCCGCGGCCAGAATGGCCAGCCAGGTCAGCAGGATGCCGATCATCCGCGCCTTGTGGGGCCCGCCCCGACCGTTGATCATGCCCCAGGCGTGGAGGATGCGACCGACCACCAGGGCCATGCCGGTCCAGTAGATCAGGCCGCTGGCCACGCCATTGAGCTCGGCGATGGCGAGCATGATCAGGCCCAGGGGGGCGTATTCCACCAGATTGGCATGGGCCCGGACCGCCGCCTCGAAATCCCGGTCGTCGGTCACGCCCATGCCCTTGCGATACTTCAGCCGGAATTTGACGACCTGGATCGACAACACCAGCAGCAGAATGCCGGTGACGGCAGCGAACACTCCGGTAACAGGTACGATCATGCTCAGCCCTTCTTGATCTTGCTGACAATGGCGAGCAGCAGAATCGCACCGACGGTGGCGGTGACCAGTTCACCCACGGCTCCCTGGGCCGCCAGGCCCAGCAGGCGAAAGACAAAGCCGCCAATCACCGAGCCCACAATGCCAATGCCGATGTTGGCGAGTACTCCAAAGCCACGGCCTTTCATGATCAGGCCGGCCAGCCAGCCGGCGACACCACCGATAATAAGAAACAGTATCAGATTCATTGCTTGCCTCTCCCTGAGGGTCGTTGGACGAAAGGATCAGTCCCGCAAAGACTGCACTGTTTCCACTGGTGCATCAAGCACTTCGCCACAGGTACTCAGAGCGAGGCGATGGCCTGCGCCATCTGCTCGTGGCATCGCGCCATGAGCTGTGGGATGTCTTCGGTGGAGAGGCCCTCGGTTTCCACGGGAGGCAGGATGCGAATCACGACCGACTCCCGGCGCCCGCTCCAGCCAACCGCCTGATCCCGGTATTCCTGGGCGCAGACCATGGTGATGGGCGCGCCGGCGGCCACGGCGGCATGAAAAGCGCCTTTCTTGAAGGTTTGCAGGCCCCGGCCCCGACTCCGGGTACCCTCTGGGAATACCCACAGGCTCTTGCGATCCCGGGCAATGGCCTGGCTGGTAGCCTGCATCAACGCCACCGCTTTCTTGGAGCGCTTCCGATTGAGGATCACATTGCCACCGAGCCAGAATACCTGTCCGAAAAACGGCACCCAGACCAGGGCGGATTTGCCGACGGTGACCGTCCGCGGCGGCAGCAGGTCGCCCATCACGAACAGGTCGTCGTTATGCTGGTGATTGGCGATTACCACCGTGGGACGGTCCTGGGGCATGTTTTCCCGCCCCTCCAGAGGACGTTCCATACCCAGCAGTGCCCGGCCGACGCGGGCAACGGCGGCACCGAGCAAACGGTTGTTATCGGGGTTGAACGGCCGGGCCAGATACAGAACCAGCGCAATCAGGCAAATGACCGGCACACTCAACCAGGCCAGAAATTTTCTCAGAACACCCATCCACAACACTCTGCAATCGAACAAAGGCGCACAAGTGTACGCCAAACCTAGATGCCGGCAACAGTGTCAATTTGTTCCCGTGTGTGGTCGAGCGCCGAGGCCCTGACCACATACCGCAAGGGGCCGCCTGCATCGATGCCGTCGAAGGGGTAGCAGGTAATCAGCAGCAACGCGCCCTCCGGCAACTGTTCGGTGTCAATCAGCGCCGAGCGGCTGTCCACCACCCGTGCTCCGTCCACCCGATAGCGACGCCAGCGGCCCTGTTCACCCTGGAGTCGCAGTTCCTGGCCCGGCTCCAGGCCTGCCAGCCCACGAAAATGCGTGTCGCGGTGACCGGCGATAACCACCGGCCCCCGATCGCCGTCGCCGGCAAGCAGCCCCGGACCAAACGCCAGGCTTTCACCACTGGTGTCTGCCAGCACAATCACCGACTCATCAAGCGCCGGCATGGCCAGCCTCGCCACTGGCCAGGTGTCTGCCCACGGCCAGGGGCGGGTCTGCGACTGGCGCGCCTGACTCTCGGCCCAGGCCAGCGCCAACAGCTCCTGAGCCACCACCGCCTTCAGGGGAATCCAGAGCCCGAATACCAACAGCGTAGCAGAGCTGGTGAACAGCAAAAGCAACAGGCGGCTCATGGGCATACCCTCCGGTTCAGCATCAGCAGCGCCAGCGAAAACATCAGCCCCACCAGGCCGAGGGCCAGCAGCAAGGGCGCCATGGTGGCGGTTTGCGGGTAACGGAGCATACCCTGGGAACTGCCGGCGGGCAGCAGCGTCGGGATCTGGTCCGAGACCAGCTCCGATTCGGCGTTCCGGCTTTGCGATGTGTCCACCGCAACAAAGCTCGTGTAAGGCGATACCAGCCCGTGCCTGACTGCCAATCGGGTTATCGCGTCTTTATCGACTTCGACACCGGACACGGTTCCCGCATCCAACAGGCTGTCGAGCTTTGCCCTGGCCCAATGCCGGTGTAATCCCGAGCCCGGGGCCGCCTGCTGCAGATCCAGGGACTGCTCCCAGACTGTGCCGTCCGGCGACCGGCCTGCAACCCTGAGCAGACCCTGCGGGGGCACGCCCCGGACAACGCTGATCATGGGCTCGCCCTGGAACAGGTCGCCCACCCGGGCCGGATAATTCTCAGCCAACCCTGCGCTATCCGGCCACTGCACCCGGATATCGGTCAGTACCGGCGCTTCCATGGCGTTGAACAGGGCCTGGAGCGGGCCGCCGAGATCCGATGGCCCATGGATGGCGGTGTAGGTGCCCCGGCCCCACCGGGCCGCCTCACGCATGAAATGACGATTGGGCGCCGAGCCGATACCCACGGTAAAGAGCCGGCGATTGCCCAACTGCTTCCGAATCTGGCGGAACAGGGCCGCCTCATTACCAACGGCGCCGTCGGTGATGAACACCACCTGGCGCACACGGGGGCCCGACTCCGACCCGTCCCCGGAATTCTGCAGCGCCAGTGCCAGCGCCGGTGCCATCTCCGTCCCACCGTCGGCAGCAAGCTGGTCCACGTAGCCACGGGCCCGGGCCAGGTTATTGCCCGAGGCTGGCATCGGTGCCATGAACAGGGAATGTGTCTGGCTGTTGAACTGGATGATATTGAACCGATCCTGGCGTGTGAGGGTGCCCAGTCCCGCCTGCAGAGCGGCCCGTGCCTGCCGGATGGATTCGCCGGCCATGGAGCCGGAGGTGTCGATCACAAACACCAGATCCCTGGGCAGTGACGATTGACCAGCCTGCCCCGGCAACACCATGGCCATGAGGTAATCCTCACCCTGCCAGGACTGGTGGAACACCGTCGCCGAGGGCGCGTTACCGGCCACCGGCCGCCAGCGCAGCACAAAGTCCCGGTCCATCAGCATCTCCCCACCGGCTGGCGACACCGTATACCGAGCGCCGTCCTGGCCGGTGGCCAGGGCATGGCTCGGACTGTCGACTCCGGCCAGGGGCAGTCCGGGCTCCAGGATCACCTCAATGGACGCCCGGTGGCTGTCATCGCCCACGTCCTCCGGCATAACCGTAAACGGACTGATGGCCCCCGCATCCGGGACCTCGGTGGTTGGCAGGGCCCAGCCGCCCTGCCATGTGGACGGTGTCTGACTCACCGGCTGGCCGGGCATGTACCGGGGCGTCAGGGTGGTGGGCAGCGTCAGCTCGAATACACCGGCCCGGTAGTGCACCGGTTGCTGGTAACGAAGCTCTACCGTTACAGCTTCACCCGGCGGAATGTTCGCAACCCGGGCGGTGAACAGATTGGGCCGCTGCTGCTCCACGGCCGCCGCATGCTGCCCGGCCTGCCTTGCCTGTTCGTACGTCTTTTCGGCCTCAGCCCTGGGCAGCACTCTGCCCTCCACCGTCCGCTCACCAACGGTCATGGTCAGTCCGTACACCGACGCCTTTTCCGGCAGGGGGAACACGAAGATCCCCTCGCGCCACCGGTCGCTGGTGTTCCTGAACCGTCGCTGCAGCCGGGTGTCGGCAATCAGGCCACTGACCCGCACCCGGAAGTCGCTGTCCAGGACCAGCGCCGGCTCCCGCCACTGCCCCTGGCCATCGACAAGATGCAACTGGCCGGCGCTCTCTGGCTCACTTGCCTCGGCGTAAAGAGGATGAACAAACAGCATCAGCAACACCGCCAGCCACAGGCTGACAGCCTCTGCCATGCGCCTGACCCGGCGGGATTGGCGCGCCTCGCTCCGGGCAGAACGCAGGCAGGGTTGGCTCAGCACCGGCGTCGGGGAGGGAATGAAACGTGAAAGCATCATGGCAGGTTCCTTGTGAGTGCATGACTGGGCAATGACACCCATTCCAGCAATCCCGGAAGGAACAGCCGTGTCAGAAAACGGCAAACCGGCCACCCAAAAATGATGAATTGTGGCAACCAGCCCCTTCGGCCTTGTGCTCCCGGAGTGGCGTGGTTAAATAGGAACCCATCGGCCAAGGAAACCGCCGCATCATGAAAAAACACCTGGTACTGATCGAGGACGAGCCGGCCATACGCGACAACTACCGGGCGGCCTTTGAGCGCCGGGGCTATCGCGTAACGGCCCATGGTGATCGCGCTGCAGCCTGGCAGTCCCTGCGCCAAGGTCTGCCAGATCTGGCAATTATTGATGTCGGCCTGGGCGACGAACCCGAGGGCGGCTTTACCCTGTGCCAGGATCTCAGGCGCCTGTCCCCCACCCTGCCCATCATCTTTCTGACCGCCAGAGACAGCGATATTGATTCGGTCCACGGTCTGCGCCTCGGCGCGGACGACTATGTCACCAAGGACATGAGCCTGGACCACCTGCTGGCCCGGGTAACCGCCCTGCTGCGCCGAGCCGATGCCTGGGCCGAAGCCCTGCAGAAGCCCGATGAAATCCTGCAGCGGGGTCGCCTCAGCCTGAACGTCGACCGGATGACAGTGGCCTGGGACGATGCCCCCATTGACCTCACCGTTACCGAGTTCTGGATGCTGCACTCCCTGGTTCAGCACCCCGGCCACGTCCGCAGCCGGGAGCAGTTGATGGACGCCGCCAGCACGGTGCTCGATGACAACACCGTGACCTCTCACATCAAGCGCATCCGCCGCAAGTTCCAGCAGCTGGACGACAGCTTTGACGGCATCCAGACTGCCTATGGCATGGGCTACCGCTGGAATGCCCGTGAGGTCTGATCCTTGAACCTGAAGCGCCAGCTGTTCGTTGCCAGCCTGTTGATGTTGCTGATCCCCTGGGCCGGCCTGCAGTTTGTCCTGGAGCTGGACGACGCCCTGCGCCAGCAGGCCCGTCAGCAGCTTCAGGAGCAGGCGGTGCGCCTGGCCGACGTGGCAGGCGACGCCCTCGTGGGTCTGGACCCGGTCGCGCCGGGCCAGCCGGCCATCTATGTGAAATCGCTGACCGGAACCCTGAATCTTGACGGCTACGGTGACGACTGGCCGGGTTACGAGGAGGACGGCGGCCGCTCCGAATGGCAGGGCCAGGCAACGCCCGATGCTGACCAACCAACCCTGCAGTGGCAGGCCGCAACGGACGAACGGCACCTGTACCTGCTGATACGGGTTAACCAGCGCGAACCGGTTTTCTTCAACCCGGGGTTGCCCGACCAGCCCTACGATCGCCTGACGCTCTGGCTCCGGCCGCCCTCCGGCAACCTGGGTGCGGAATCAGGCCAGGCATGGCGGCTGCAAACACCGGCGCCGGGCCAGTTCTACGGCCTGTCTGCCACCTCCGGTGCGCCGGACTATCGGGTATCCGGCGTCTGGCAGGGTGCCGGTTCGGGCTGGCAGGTGGAACTCAAATTGCCCGCACCGCCGGAGCGCAGCCGGCTGGGCTTCCGTGCCGAATGGGGCGATAGCCCCGACGAAGCGGTGGCCACCGTCACCGATCCCCTGCCGGTGCTGGTGCGGCGGCAGCCAATCATTGAACGGCGGCTTGCGCCCCGGCTCGGCAGTGGCCAGCAGGTGCGTCTGATCGAGCCGGCGGGCTGGGTCATCGCCACGCAGCGCGGGGATCCCGGGGAAACCGGGGTGGCATTCGACACGCTTACGCCACTTCAGGTGATTGAGCAGATCAGTCTGAACGCGCTACGGGCGCTGATACGCTTCTACCAGCCGGAACCGGCGGCCCTTGCCACCGGCATCGACCGGCTGGCGCCGGAGAGTCTGCCCGATCAGGGCCTGGTGAGGCATGACGACGGCAGTGTCTGGCTGCTGACCACCCGCCCCGTTTTCGGCAATCGAACGCTGATTCTCGAGCAGTCCATTGATGAGTTGCTGACGCTGTCGGGCTCCACACTGGGTTCGGTGATTGCGCGCAGTACCCTGATCATCGTCGCCCTGACGCTGGTTCTGCTGGGTTACGCAAGCTGGCTGTCCTGGCGCATCACCCGGCTGGAACGGGCGGTTGGTGCCAGCATCGACGAGGACGGACGCATTACCGGCACCGTGCCACCGTCACGGGCCAACGACGAGCTGGGGCAGCTGCAACGCCAGTTCAGCCTGATGGTGGACCGCCTGCAGGGCTACAATCGCTACCTCGAGAGCTTTTCCAGGCGACTCTCCCATGAGCTCAAGACCCCGGTCGCGGTGGTTCGCTCTTCGCTGGAAAACCTGCACCATTGCCAGTCCGACCAGGAGCGACGCCAGTACCTCGACCGGGCAGCCTTGGCCACTGATCGCCTGAGCCAGATCCTCAACGGCATGAGCGAGGCGGCCCGCCTCGAACAAAGCCTCGACCACGCCGACAAGGAACCCTTTGACCTTGCCGGGGTGGTTGCCGAAGCCACCGCCGCCTACCAGGCGCTGGACAGCCACCATCGCATCCAGTTTGTTGGTCCGGACCAGCCCTGCCCGATGCTGGGCTCACCGGAGCTAATGGTTCAGCTTCTGGACAAGCTGGTGGATAACGCCCGCGATTTCACGCCCGAAGACGGTCTGATTGAAGTGGCTGTCGGGCGGGAGGCCGGATCGTTGCAGCTGTCGGTATTCAATGAGGGGTCCCGGCTCCCCGAGGCCCGGGACACCGATATCTTCAGCCCGTTTGTGTCGCTCCGGGAGGGTCAGCAACAGGGGCACCTGGGCCAGGGCCTGCTCATTGTCAGCCTGATTGCGGACTACCATGGAGGCCGGGTGGAGGCGCAGAACCGCGCCCAAAGTGGCATTGACGGGGTTTGCTTCCGGGTTACCATCCCAGCTATCCACACTTGATGACAGGACCGCCCCGTGAGCTCACGCCTGGCTTCCCTCGATATCCATCCGCTTCGAAACGAGCTTTATAACGAGCTGCACTCCCGGCCGTTCCAGGTTCTGCCCACCCCGGCTCGGGTCACCCAGATCGCGGTGCTGACCACGCCCGAACAGCGACAGGCGCAATTCCATCACCTCCAGGAGCTCCACCGCCTGTTGGGGCACCCGGTGCCAGAACAGGAGGTGAGCTGTTTCGAGCACACCTTCGGCACTCTCTCCTCAGGCACTCTCCGGGTCCGGCGCGAAATGCATATGGAGTTTGCGTCCTACACCTTCATCAATCTGGCAGCGAGCGATCAGGCTCCGTTCCTGGAAACCGGCATCTCACCCCTGCCGGAAGGCTGGCTCGAAGCGCTGACCGGCACCGTGATTGCCGCCTTCCATCTGGATGTCAGGCCTGCCGCCGATGGCACCCGGGACGACCTGGACTATGTGCGCAAGCACTTCGAGGGCATGCGGCTGGTGGGCAGCAGCCCCCAGGAAGGCGCCGCACGGGTCTGGGGCACGTTTCGCCTGCACAGCGACGGCTTCGGGCGGTTCATGGTAATGAACCACCACATGTCCGACAGCCAGTTGGGGCGACTGACCCAGCGGCTGATGGAAATCGAGACCTACCGCCTGATGTCGCTGCTGGCCCTGCCGGTTGCCAGGGAGATAACGCCCGCCCTGAACGACATGGACGAGCAGCTGGCGGTGATTACCCGGTCGCTGGCCGAGAACGAGGCGGTGGACGAGGAAACCCTGCTGGCCCGGCTGACCCATATTGCCGCCCGGATTGAAGCCTTCCGGGCCCAATCCACCTTCCGGTTTTCGGCCACCCGCGCCTACCACCGACTGGTACTGACGCGGCTGGAGGAGTTGAGGGAAGACGAGCTTTCCGGCCACCTGACGCTCACCGAGTTCATGACCCGGCGCCTGACGCCGGCAGTCAAAACCTGCGAGGCCGTCAGTGAGCGCCTGGAGGATCTGTCCCGGAGGGTGGATCGGGCTTCCGACATGATGCGTACCCGGGTTGAGCTGGCCATCCAGAGCCAGAATCAGCAGGTACTGAGCTCCATGGACCGCCGCTCCAAGATCCAGCTGATGATGCAGCACACCGTGGAAGGCTTCTCGGTGGTGGCCATTACCTACTACCTGGTCGGGTTACTGAAACTGGGGCTGGAGTCTGCCCACGACGCCGGCGTCGATTTCAACAAGACCCTCATCCTGGGCATCGCCATTCCGGTGGTGATGGCCCTGGTCTATCTGGGCGTGCGTGTGGTTCACCATCGTTTTATCCGAATGGCCAAACATCAGTAACGGTTAGTGCCCCGGTTTTTCGGCCACCTGGCGGTAGAACTGCTGGGCGGTGCGACCATTGCGAACGCCCTTGGCGGTGGCGAAGCGAATGGCCTCCCGATGCAGGGCGTCGCGGTCTGTCACGTTCGGGAACAGGGCATCCACCGCCTGCAGGTAGACATCCTGGGAAAACGCGTAGAACGACAGCTGCAGACCAAACCGGTCCGCCAGGGACACCTGTTCCTCGATGGCCTCCGCCGGATGCAGCTCGCCATCGCGCATCTCGCTCTTGAGGTTATCGGCCATGAACTCCGGCATCAGGTGCCGGCGGTTGGAGGTGGCGTACACCCGGACATTCTCCGGGGGCAGCTCCAGAGAGCCCTCCAGTACGCTTTTAAGGGCTTTGTAGCCGGTCTCGCCCACGTCAAAGGACAGATCATCGCAGAAGATCACGAACCGGAACGGCAGGTCGCAGATCTCGTCCACGATTTCCGGCAGGTTGACCAGGTCATCCTTGTCTACCTCAATCATGCGCAACCCACGTTCCTGATAGCGATTGAGCAGGGCCTTGATCAACGACGACTTGCCAGTGCCACGGGCGCCCCAGAGCAGCGCATTGTTGGAAGGGGTTCCGCTCAGGAACCGTTCGGTGTTCCGGCCCAGGGCCTGCTGCTGCCGATCAATACCCGTCAGATCGCTCCACTGCACGGGATCGAGCCGCCTGATTGGCCGAAGGCCCGAGCGATGACGTCGCCAGACCGCCGCCGGCGTGGTTTTCCAGTCAATGGAGTCAGTCGCGGACATACACCTCTTTCCTATTCCGTCCAGGGCCAGCCTGTGAAACACTGGCCGTTAGCAATCAACCGGTTTGCACAGGAGACTTTACCTCAAATGGCCGTAAAATCCGTCGCTCTGGTGGCGCACGACAACAAAAAGAAGGAACTGGTGGACTGGGTCGCCGAAAACCGCACCCGATTCTCCGCCTTGAAGCTTTATGCCACGGGTACCACCGGTCGCCTGCTTCGTGAGAGCCTGGAACGGGACGATGTGCATTGCCTGCTCAGCGGCCCCCTCGGTGGCGACCAGCAGATTGGCGCCAAGATTGCCGAGGGCGAAATCGACCTTCTGGTGTTTTTCTGGGACCCCCTGGAACCCCAGCCCCACGACCCGGATATCAAGGCGCTGCTGCGCATCGCAGCCCTCTGGAACATTCCGGTGGCCTGTAACCGCGCCACCGCGGAATTCATCCTGACGTCCGCCTACATGACCGACGACCAGCACCAGCCCAGAAAACCTGATTTCTCCGATTATACGGGCCGAACCGTCAGCGCCTGACAATCCGGCAGTGGGCAAGGTCGACGGTTGAGACTACACTGAATGTGTAGCTGTAAAGGACCGTCGGCACCCCCATGAACCGCCCTGCCCATCCCTGTTCGAACCCGTTCGTGAGCGTCGCCGTCTCCGTTCTGCTGGCCATCACGGGGCTGCTCGTTTCCGCCTCTGCCCACGGCCAGGAAACCACCACTCCCATCACCATCGGCATCGTGGCCGATAACAAACCCTACTCCTTCGTTGAGGGTCGCACGGCCGCCGGTTTTTCCGTTGATGTTCTGAGGGACGTGGCGAAGCACTCGGGCCTTGAGTTCACCTTTCGCGCCGGTAGCTGGCCAGAGGTCTACGGGGCCTTCATGCGGGGCGAGCTGCAGGCAATCGATGGCATCTCCTTTCGTCAGGACCGCGCACAGCAGATCCTGTTCACCGAGCCCTACCACATTCGCCAGACCTACCTGATGCACGACACCCAACACCCCATAGGCAAGGTGCAAACCATCGAGGATTTGCAGGGTTTGCGCGTGGGCGTGGTCCGCGACGTCTACTATGCCGAGCGGTTGCGTGAAAATGGCATCGAGCACACCAGCTACGACTCCCTGTACAGCCTGATCCGCGCCCTGGCATTCGGCTGGGTGGATGTGATTATCGGGCCAAGGCTGACCCTGCAGTATTACGCCAACGAGGCCGGGTTTCGTTTTCTCGCCATTGCGGGTGAAGCGCCACTGGGCGAGCTGTCCAGGGAGGATTTCCGACTCGGTGTCCTGAAATCCAATGAAGGGCTGTTCGAGCAGATCAAGACGAGTCTCGAGAAGATTCCCGAGAAACGCATTCTGGAACTGCTGGAACGCTGGCAGGAATTCGGTGGCACCCGGCTGTCCGCTTCCGAGGACCTGGTGCTCAGCCCGGAACAGCGCCGATTCATTGCCGAAACCGGGCCGGTGCGGGTCGGGCTCATGCGTGATTATGCCCCCTACAGTTTCGAAAGCGGCACCCGCATCGAGGGCCTGACGGTCGACGTGCTGCACCGTTTGTCCGACCTGACCGGCCTGCAGGTGATCCCGGTGAGCGGTCAATGGGTTGAGCTGCTGCCGCTGTTTCGTGACGGTGAGATCGACCTGCTCGCCAACATGTCGTTCCGCCCTCAGCGCACCGCCTTTACCCGTTATACCGAGCCCTACCACACCATACCGAACGTTGCCTTTACCCTTGATCCCGACCTGGAGTTCAACTCACTGGCCGATTTACAGGGTCGGCGGGTGGCGCTCGGCTCGGGTATCTATTACGAGCAACCTGTTCGCGAGAGGCTGGGCGACAATGCCCGGGTTTTCACCACGCAGGATGCCATGTTCGAAGCCCTCGCCCGGGGCGAGGTGGACGTGGTTCTGGCGGCACTGCCCAACGGCAATTTCTGGATCCGGGAGCTGGGCCTCACGGGTGTGCGCATCGCCGGTGAGCTGCTGCTGGAAGGCCTTCCCGGTGAGGATCTGCGCTTTGGGGTGCGCCCGGGGCTGTCGCCACTGGCCGACATTCTGGACCAGGCCCTGGCCAGTATCAGCGCCGACGAAATGCGCACCATCGAAAACCGATGGCTTGGCGCCAGTAACAGCCGGCAAAGGTCGGCCACGGGCGAAGTGTCCCTCAGTGCAGGCGAGAAACAGTGGCTCGAAGCCCGCGGCCACCGCTTGTCCATGTGCATCGATCCCGATTGGCTGCCGCTGGAAGGTTTCGACAGTGAGGGCCAGCATGTCGGCCTTTCCGCAGAGGTATTCCGCCTATTTGCGGAACGGACCCCGATCCGGTTCGACGTGCTGCCCACCGACACCTGGCAGCAGTCCATGGTCGCCGCCCGGGAGCGGCGCTGCGACCTCCTGGCCATGGCCATGAAGACACCGGAGCGGTCCGAGTTCATGAATTTCACAGAACCCTACCTGGTGGTGCCCAATGTGGTGCTCGGTCGGATCGAAGCCCCGTTTATTGAACGGGTCGGCGACCTGCGTGGCCAGAAAGTGGGCGTGGTGGAGGACTATGCCTTTGCCGAGTTACTGAAAGAACGATACCCGTCGCTCAACCTGATTGAAGTACCGAACGAACAGGATGGGCTTCGCCGACTGCAACGCCACGAGCTGGACGGGTACATCACGACTTTGCCAACGGCCAGTCATTACATTCAGGACCAGGGCTTTCCCGAACTGAAAGTGATTGGCCGCATCCCGGCGGACTGGTCACTCTCGGTGGCTACCCGCGCGGATGAACCACTGTTGCTGGGCATCATGCAGAAACTGGTAGCAAGCCTCACCGTCGATGAGCGACGAAGCCTGGAGAGTCACTGGCGAAACATCCAGCTGAAACAGTCCGTGGATTATTCCCTGCTCTGGCAACTGGCCCTCGTAGGTGCCCTGATCGCCGTGCTGCTGATTTACTGGAACCGCAAGCTCGGCCGGCTCAACCGGGAGCTGGCCGTTGCCAACGAAACCCTCGCCCGCCTGAGCGTCACCGACGACCTCACCCAGCTGGGTAACCGAAGCTATTTTGATCAGGAATTCCGCAAGAGCTTCCAGTGGTGCCAGCGCCACCACTCCGGGTTTGCGGTGGCCATGGTGGACGCCGATCATTTCAAGCGAATCAACGATACCCATGGCCACGAGGCCGGCGACCTCTGCCTCAAGACCCTGGCTGAAATCATGCGCTCGCACTTCCGGCGCGAGACCGACCGTCTGGCCCGTTTTGGTGGCGAAGAGTTCGTGGTATTTGCCAGCTTTGAAGACCGCGACGAATTCCGTAACCGACTGGAGAGCCTGCGGGAGGCCGTGGCCGCCGCCAGCGTTCGATTCCAGGGTGAGGACATCCGCATAACCATCAGCATTGGCCTGGCTACCGGCAAGCCGGGGCCGGAGGCAACCGCCGCGGAATACCTCCGCCAGGCCGACAACGCCCTGTATCAGGCCAAGCAGAACGGCCGCAACCGGACCGAGGTGCGGGCAATCTGACGCCTGATCGTTACCTGAACGCCACCGGTGCTACTATGCTTGTGGAACAAGGACAACCATCAGGAGACCGCCATGGCACGTATCTACGAGGACAACTCCCTCTCCATCGGTAACACCCCGCTCGTCAAACTCAACCGCGTGAACGACGGCGCCACCATCTGGGCCAAGATCGAAGGCCGCAATCCGGCCTATTCGGTAAAATGCCGGATCGGTGCCGCGATGATCTGGGATGCCGAAAAACGCGGCACCCTGAAACCGGGAATGACCATCGTTGAACCCACCAGCGGCAACACCGGCATTGCCCTGGCCTTCGTGGCGGCGGCCCGGGGTTACAAACTGATTCTGACCATGCCGGCGTCCATGAGCCTGGAGCGTCGCAAGGTATTGAAGGCACTGGGGGCCGAACTGGTACTCACCGAGCCCGCCAAGGGCATGCCGGGCGCCATCGCCAAGGCCGAGGAGATCTTCGCCTCGGATCCTGACAACCATTTCCTGCCCCAGCAGTTCCAGAACCCGGCCAACCCCCGGATTCACGAGGACACCACCGGACCGGAGATCTGGAACGACACCGACGGTGACATCGACATATTCGTGTCCGGCGTTGGCACCGGAGGCACGCTGACCGGCGTCTCCCGCTACATCAAGCACACCAAGGGCAAACAGATCCACACGGTAGCCGTGGAGCCGAGCGATTCGCCGGTGATTCGCCAGGTGATGAACGGCGAGGACCCCAAACCCTCACCCCACAAGATTCAGGGCATTGGTGCGGGCTTCGTGCCCAAGAACCTGGATCTGGATCTCGTGGACCAGGTGGAGGCAGTATCCAATGAGGAGGCCATGGACATGGCCCACCGGCTGATGCAGGAGGAAGGGATTCTCTGTGGCATTTCCTGTGGCGCCGCTGTCGTGGCTGCAGTGAGGGTAAGCAAACAGCCGGAGCACCAGGGCAAGAATATCGTGGTGGTTCTGCCGGACAGCGCGGAGCGTTATCTCTCGTCCGCCCTTTTCGCCGACCGGTTCGGCGAGCTCGAGAACGTGCAATAGAACCTGAGATAGCGATGCAGCGAGGCGCGGTTGCACACCGCGCCTCGCTGCTAACACAGGCAATAGAGACATCAGAACTGATACTTCAGGCCAACGCGACCGGTATCGAACTCCGGCCCACTGTTGGTGACCTGTCCGTTGAAGTCCTCTTCATCCACGTCCACGTTGTAGCGGTTGTACTCGGCAAAGGCCGACAACCGCGGTGTCACCCGGAAATCCACGCCGGCCCCGACAAACGGAGTGACCTCATCGTAGGTTTCACTCTCGTTAAAGGCATCAACATCCAGCGCCGAGGCGAAGGCGCCAGCCTTACCATAGACACCGAAGCTCTCGGTGAGCGGCAGACGACCAACCGCGCCGACACTGACACCCTTGAGCTTGCCTTCTACGTCATCCTGACCGAAGTTGCCAAAATCGATGTACTCCGCCTCAAGGGCAAACAGCGGATTGAACTGATATCCGAGTGCCGCGCCCAGCATATCGTTTTCGTCTTCAAAGTCTCCTCCGTGAGCTTTGTAACCACCGTAGCTACCACTGACATAGGGGCCTGTTTGGTCCCGGTCCGGGCCATTCTGAGCCATGGCGACCGGCATTGTGAGAGCAGAGGCGGTCAGGAAAGCGGCAAGGGAATAGCGGGTTGCGGAATGCATGACGTTCCTCCTGAGGTTGAGATGTCCTGTCCTTACCCGGTATCTGAAAGCTTACTTCCAGATACCTGATCTCACCGTACAGGGGAATCCGACCGGATTGGGTTACGTCCGGACTAAGAATTCGTCATTCGTCGTTCATGAAGAAATGACGATGGGGCGCCCCAACGGAGCGCCCCCAGGGCTCAGCGCTTGACGGTGCTGGCCATACAGTTGGCATAGAAAGTGGTGGTCGCCGGCCAATCCGAGAAGATGCCAATCACACCAACCTCCCGGGCCAGCACGTCAATCACCGTGAGCATATCGCCGTCGTTGTTGATGGCGTCGGTGATGGACTGATAGTACCAGCCACCGCCATTCGACAGGGGGCCGCTGCGCTCCGCCGTCCAGGCGATAAGATCAAGACCGGCCATGCGGGCGTTATCCGCGTATTCGGAGGGCACGATCTCGCCATAGCTGTCGAGCGTCAGCATTTTCCAGAGAGCCGGGGCCAGAATGTTCACGCCCTGGGCTTTCAGGCTTTCCATGTACGCCAGCGAGGTGTTCTCCGGTGTGGGCGCTGACTGGTCCAGGAACACGGCCTGTTTACCAAACCTGGGGGTCTCGTTTACCCAGAACAGGACATCCGCAAGATTGAAGGACTGGGGCCAGACATCTTTCGGCTTCACCCCGGCATCGATGTAGTCCTGGATCATCTGGCGAGCGTAATCCTGCTGGCTGTAGTTGCCTTCGAACGGCATATCCACCACCGGAGATTTGAGTTCCGGCGTAAACTTCACACCGAGGGCCTTGAACAGCTCGATGCTCTCTTTGTGGGTCATCAGGGTGCCACGACTGGCGTAAAGGTCTGTGCGCCAGTCGGCGGTGCCTTTCAGGTACTCTTCGGGCGTTGTCGCCATCGGATTGAACGCATCCATCTTTCCTTTCAGGCTCTTGAACTCGGCAAGCGTGATGTCGCTGGTACGACACTCGGCTTGTGCGGGCGTGCCGCTGGCCGGGTCTGCCGGGACGAACGGCTGCGTGCATTTGGCGTTCAGCTCGGGTACGGCGACGATGTTGGTGGTGGTGTGCAGATCGTTCTGGGCATGTCGGCAGACCAGCTCACGATCCTTGGTGAAGGCCACATCGCACTCGACAATACCGGCGCCCATTCGCGCCGCGGCCACATAGGATTCGAGCGTGTGCTCCGGGAACTGAAGCGGCGCGCCCCGGTGGCCGATGGAGAAATCCGTGCGTTTGAGATGCCGGGTGTTGCAGGCCTGCAGGCGTTCTTTCAGCGGTCCCTCATCCATGTCCTCGACCAGCCAGAAGGGTCGCGGGCCCAGTTGAATCGGGGCTTTGGCATCCAGCTGGTGCCATTCGTCCAGCCCCGGGGGAACCCAGGATTCATGGTGAGACTTGCCTGGCGCGGCCTGCGCCACTGACAGGGCAATCGTGCACAACGACAACCCCAGAAACATGCGTAACTTCATAACCAGCTCCTTGTCCAATGAATGATACTGCACAGGCAGTGTTCACACAGAGGATTACGACCTGACGACGTTTCCGTGACCGTCACACTATGGCTGCACGTAAATCCCCGACCGGCGTCAGTAACCACCCAACCCCGCCGCGCCAGTTGGCTCGTCGTCGCGCACACGCAGAAAGCTTGCAAAGCGCGGCAGCCCGGTGGCGGTATGGCCGAAATACTTGAACGTGATCAGTGCGCCAACTGGCGGCGGGGACGCCCTGTCCGCCTCGCTGAACCCGGTCCCTATCCGGAAACGCCGGCCGTTTTCCAGCTCCACCAGCAAAGACCCCATCAGCCCCTGGAATTTGCCTGAACCCGGAAGGTGACGGACCACCACAGCCTCGGCATCCAGGAACTGCTTTACCTTCAACAGGTCGTCGGATCTTCCCGCTTCGTAATGGCTGCTGCCAAGACGCAACATCAAACCCTCCCCGCCGCCCCGGGTGACAGCGTCAAGCCGCGCCATCAGGTTGTCGTGGCTGGTTGCCCGGTTCTGCCCGACAACCGACAGAAACGGGGAATCCACACCGGCAACCACCGCCTTCAAGCGCTCCAGACGTTCATTAAAAGGAACGCCCGGGACGGGCAGATCAAACACCATGAACCGAACTCGCCGCCACTCCTCATCCACCGGCACCGCCTTGCGTACCACGCCGGACAGCTCGGCGAAGGTTCCCCGGCCCATCCACAACTCGCCGTCCAGCGGCTGCTCCGGAAAACCCCGGGTAAACCAGGCCGGCGCCCGGTACTCATGTCCACCCCGGGAAAGGAATCGATCCCCGGTCCAGAAGGCCCGTACTCCGTCGAGCTTTTCACTGACCCAGTAGCGCTCCAGCGGTACGCCTTTTTCATACACCTTGGCCAATACCAACTCGGGAGGCGCTGCCCGGAGAAGAGACGAAAAAAGGAGGAGAAACAGCACCGCAGGCGCGGCGCCCGGGATGGGGTTATACATGGCAGTTCCTTTGCTCAGGTTGGTTGGGCCGGACATTCCTTTCCAGCCAGCGGGGCGATCAGGGCTTCAGTCGCTCCCGCACTGGTCCTTCACCTTGCTGCGAAAGTCTTCGCGAATGCGCCGGTTCTCGGCTTCGCTGACAAACACTCGCTCGCCCTGATCGTTCAAGTGGTAGAAGGTCGATACACTGGCCAGAAACTTCAGCCGTGCGCGCAATTCCCTGCACTGCTCCGCCTGTTCCCGGGCCGCTTTTTTGGCCTTGGCATCGGCCGCCTGCCGGGCCTGCCGTTCCGCCTGTTGCTGCTCCACGAATTCGGTCATTTTCTGGTGGCGTTGGCGGGCCGTTGCATCCACCTCAGCCGGTCTGGTATCAACCGTTACTTCACTGGACGCCGCCTGCGCGGGCGGTCGATCGCCAAAATGGGTCTGGCCATTGGCATCCACCCATTTGTAGACGCCGGCGGATGCCGGGAGAGGAAGCAGGCAGATCGACACCAGCAGCAGAATTGATTTCACGCAGAACTCCTTTTCAATGTCATTTACGCCGTGACGTCTCCGGAAAACGGTAGCCAGGTTCAGCGTCGTCCAATAGTCTGCGGGGCTCTGGCGTTTACCCACTGCATCGTACTCAGAACGAATGATTGTTTAGATCGGTCCAGTTCCGGCGCTTGTAAGCCTCGTAATCTTCCTCGCTCATGTTGCGCCAGTAATGTGGGTCTCGACCGTTTTTCTCATCATAGGCTCGGGTCGTAGGATCCAGGTGGCGCCATGCCTCAAACAGAGGAATGTCTGGCAACGGCTTGGACACATCCATGTACTGCCGGACCAGATCCCAGTAGGCGAGCACATCTGCACGGTTAGTCGTTGCGGCCAACAACTGGTTCATGGGCAACGCCCACTCTCGGGTTTTATGGACAAGTACCAATCGGTACCAGATGTTCCCCTGGTGATCCGGCAGGCTGAGCAGGTAGCCGTCCCACTCGTGGAACGGAGCCTGACCCCGGATTTCGCCAGACTGTCCGTCTTTCTCCGGATCCTTGAACAGGGTCACCATGCCAGTGCGACGGTTGAGCTCCCAAAGCGGTCCCTTGGGTTCCTGGTAGACCAGTTTGGGGTATTTTTTTTCCAGGAAGCGTCCGATGCCCCAGCAGAGGAGCATCGGGAGGAAGAAGAAAGCAAGCGTGGGGAGAACACCATCCGCAAAGAATTGGGGAAAAGAATCTCTATCAGGCCGAATAAACCACAAAACAGTCCAAGCGAACACGAAAAGCGGCAATAACCAGGTGAACAGAATCCGTCCGCCGTGCTGCATCCAAAGTAACGCCCAACTTACCTTGGGCAGGGTGGCGTAACGGATACTCTCCGCATCAATCCAGCCTACTGGCTTGAACGACTCGCCTCCAGCTTCTGCCTCAGCCCTGAATCGACGAAGATTCTCTTCGTCCTCCCTCACCTCCATGGGTCCCCAAGTTTCTAGAAAATGGGGGGGATAAATGCCGGATAGCTTACCTTTAGATAACGGTTCTCCCATGGTCCAGCTTTTACGGAAAACAGCACCCTGCTGATGATCTTCTGCTGGTTCATGTGTTTTGCGGTTGCTTCGGTAGGCCGTGGAGGCGTAGCCCGCGTCTTTTAAAGTGACGTTCATGTCGTTTCATCCGGTCTGTGACTTCGCTCATTCGCCCAGAACACTTGGCCGGTTTCAGTAAAATCCGGCTCGCCGTGGGTATCCCGATTAAAGGCCGTGCCATCATAAAGTTCTGGCGCAGGGAACACGAAAGTCTCACTAATCCCGCCAACTCTGACCGAGGCCTGCCATTGGGCCCTGATCAGTAAATCGTGAGTTTTCTCACCCACCTGCCCCAAGAATGTCTTGAAGATTTCCCTGCGCGGTAGGGCCATATAAAGAAGCTTGCCATTGATGAGAGGCTGCTCTAACAGCACTTCTGGTGACTCCGCCAGAATTTCTCGCGCGGCAATGATCCCTCGGTGGGTTGGTGTCCGGGTAACACTCACCAGCCGCATGGAAACCCTCAATGATGCATCGTCAAGTATTGCTGAAAGATTGTTCTCGATTCGGACCACAGTATTGATGCGCTCAAAGTCCTTCTCATTAAAAGGATCGACTTCGTAACCATCGCGAGCCAATCTAGCGTGTACGTCGTTGACGGTCTCAAATGAAATACGTGGTTTGGTCAGCAAATCTATCAGTCGATAAAAAGTTTCGTTCGGACTATTGACTAGGTGAGGATAGGCATTGTCCTGCTCCGGGCCGAACGGACCCCTCTTTAACCAATCCACCAAAGGTGGATCATCCAAAATTGTTGCGAGTATTCCCGCTCCTATGGCAAGTGTGGCACCGGCCAATACCCAGCCCCACGGCCCCATACCAAGCAGTATCGGCGCAACACCGGCTTCAGTCATCTTGACCATCATCAGCGCACCCATCGCCATCATGCCGAGTTATTGTCAAATCTGGTGTATGACCATCAGGCAGCGCTCCTGTCAGATTGA
>NZ_JBHIXV010000049.1:0-20066 GCF_041984545.1 Marinobacter sp.
CATTATATCAATGGGTTAAGCAAGGTTCGCCTTTTTTTATGAATTTTTCGGGCTAATCTTTTGGGAAGGCACCTCGGAAGCTGATCGAGACCGGGAGGACCCGCCTTCTAAAACTGTGCGAAGCCATGGATGGCGGAGCCAAGCCTACAAGGACGTATTCACGGCGTGTTTTAGAAGGTGGGTCCTCCCGGTCGCGACTCCCCGGCCCGATAGCATCAAGATCAACGCGAACTCGGCAGTAAAAACCGGAGAAGGATGACCTCACTACCCTGGCTAGACCCCGAGCAACTCTGGTTCCCCCCGGCCAACGAAGCCCTGGACGACCCGGACGGCCTGCTCGCCCTCGGCGGCGACCTCTCCACCGACCGCCTGATCCTGGCCTACCGCAATGGCATCTTTCCCTGGTACAGCGACGACCAACCCATTCTCTGGTGGTCCCCTAACCCCCGATGCGTGCTGTTCCCGGATGAAATTCACGTCTCCCGCAGCCTGCGTCGAACTCTCAACCAGCGCCGATTCCGGGTAACGGCTGACCAGGCGTTCGGTCGAATCATACGCCTCTGCGCCTCCACCCGGGCCGAAGGCACCTGGATTACCGAAGACATGATTGCCAGCTATTCCAAGCTGCACAGAATGGGAGTAGCCCACTCCATCGAAGTCTGGAACAGACGCGGAGAGCTCGCCGGCGGCATGTACGGCCTCGCGCTCGGACGGTGCTTCTTCGGGGAATCCATGTTTTCCCTGGAAACGAATGCTTCCAAGGTGCTGATGGTGCACCTGGCCCACCAGTTGAAGTGCTGGGGGTACCGAATCATGGACTGCCAGGTCGAGAGCCGGCATCTTCTGACCATGGGTGCCCGGACTATTCCCAGGGAGGAGTTTTTATCTATACTCAGGATGAGTGTTGATCAGAAGCCTGATCAGACCGACTGGACCTTCCACTGGCAATGGCCCGGGCCGGAGGAGTAAATGAGCAATCTCAGAACCCTGGTGTTCTTCGCAACACCGCCCCACGATTGCAGCTACCTGCCAGACCGAGAAGCCACCACCATGTTCGTGGATCCCCGGGCTCATATCGACAAGAAGCTATACAGCCAACTGACCGCACTCGGCTTCCGTCGTAGCGGATCCCACTATTACCGGCCCCACTGCGAGCAGTGCAATGCCTGTATTCCGGTGCGCCTGAAAGTGGACGACTTCAAACCCGATCGCAGCCAGCGACGGGTGTTGAAGAAAAACGCCGATCTGCAGTGCAAGCTCGTTCCAGCGGTGTTTGCAGAACGCTACTACCAGCTTTATGCCCGCTACATTGAGGAGCGCCATCAGGACGGCGACATGTACCCACCCTCAAGGGAGCAATTCACCTCGTTTCTGGTGGAGGGCGCCACCGATTCCTGTTTCCTTGAAATTCACCTGGACAACCGACTGGTAGGCCTGGCGGCGGTGGACCTGCTGGACGACGGACTCTCGGCCATCTACACCGTGTTTGATCCGGATATGGACGACCGAAGCCTGGGCACCTACGCGATTCTCTGGCAGATCGAGGAGGCCAAGCGCCGAGGCCTGCCGCACCTCTACCTCGGCTATTGGATCAAGCAGTGCCGGAAGATGAACTACAAAACCCGCTTCCGGCCAATCGAAGCCCTGCACGACGGCCACTGGCGCCAGCTCGTCTAGTGGCTCATGTCACACGGAGCCCCGCCTGACTTTGCCAAACGCGGACAAATCAGGCAGAATTGCGCAATTTAAAATCACGAGAAGCATTTCCAAGCGAGGTTTCTACTGAATGGCGAAATCAGATGTCATTGAAATGGAAGGCGTTATTATAGATACGCTTCCAAACACCATGTTCCGGGTTGAGCTAAGCAACGGCCACGTTGTTACTGCTCACATCTCCGGCAAGATGCGCAAGAACTATATCCGCATCCTGACCGGCGACAAGGTCAAGGTTGAGCTGACTCCCTACGACCTGAGCAAGGGCCGCATTGTGTACCGGGCCCGCTAAGCCGCCACGACATCTGAAAAGGCCCCTCCGGGGCTTTTTTGTTGGCCAGAAAAAAACCGCTGCCGGCTAACCGGACAGCGGTTTTTCTTTTCGAGGCGTCAACCGAAGGCTTCAGACCGCCTCGGCCGGCTCGTCCTCGTACTCGAACACCAACTCGTCTTCGCTCAGGTGGATGTAGACATCCCCACCCTTCTCGGACAGTCGCCCGAACAGGATCTGCTCGGCCAGGGGCCGCTTGATCTTGTCCTGGATGAGGCGCGACATCGGCCGAGCCCCCATGGTGACATCGTAGCCCTTCTCTGCCAGCCACGCCTTGGCGGCATCGTCCACGTGCAGAACGACATGCTTCTCGTCCAGCTGCGCCTGCAGCTCGGTGAGGAACTTGTCCACCACGTGAGTGATGGTGTCCTTCTGCAGATCGCCGAACTGGATGATGCCGTCCAGACGGTTGCGGAACTCCGGCGTGAAGGTCTTGCTGATGATTTCCATACCGTCGGTACTGTGGTCCTGTTCGCTGAAGCCGATGGAACGGCGCGCCATACTCTCGGCGCCAGCGTTGGTGGTCATCACCAGGATCACATGGCGGAAATCCGCCTTGCGACCGTTGTTATCGGTCAACGTGCCGTGGTCCATCACCTGCAGCAACAGGTTGAAGACTTCCGGATGGGCTTTCTCGATCTCATCGAGCAGCAACACGCAATGCGGGTGCTTGTTCACCGCCTCGGTCAGCAGGCCGCCCTGGTCGTAGCCAACGTAGCCTGGAGGCGCACCTATCAGCCGTGACACGGTGTGCCGCTCCATGTACTCGGACATGTCGAAGCGTACCAGCTCGATGCCCAGCACCTTGGCCAGTTGCTTGGTGACTTCGGTCTTGCCCACACCCGTGGGGCCCGCGAACAGGAACGCGCCTTCGGGTTTCTCCGGCGCTTTCAGGCCGGCCCGGGCCAGCTTGATGGCCGTGGACAGGGACTCGATGGCCGGGTCCTGTCCGAACACCACCATCTTGAGATCCCGCTCCAGGTTTCGCAGCAGGTCCTTGTCGCTGGTGGACACATTCTTCGGCGGAATGCGCGCGATGTTGGCGACCACATCCTCGATGTCCGTCACGTCAATGGTCTTGCGGCGCTTGTTCTCCGGCTGCAGGCGCTGGCGTGCGCCAGCTTCATCAATAACGTCGATGGCCTTGTCCGGCAGGTGACGGTCGGTGATGTACCGATCCGCCAGCTCCGCCGCCACCCTCAGGGCCTTGTCGGTGTACTTGAGATCGTGGTGTTTCTCGAAGCTGGGCTTGAGGCCCTTGAGGATCTGATAGGTGTCCTCGACGCTCGGCTCATTCACATCGATTTTCTGGAAACGACGCGCCAGGGCGCTGTCTTTCTCGAAGATACCCCGGAATTCCTGGAAGGTGGTGGAGCCAATGCACCGGATCTCGCCGGAACTGAGCATCGGCTTGAGCAGGTTGGATGCGTCCATCACGCCGCCCGAGGCCGATCCTGCACCAATGATGGTGTGGATTTCATCAATGAACAGGATTGCGTGGTTCTCTTTCTTGAGCTCAGCCAGCAGGCCCTTGAGCCGTTTCTCGAAATCACCGCGGTACTTGGTACCGGCCAGCAGTGCGCCCAGGTCCAGCGAATAGACCACCGCGTCGGAAATAATCTCGGGTACCTGGCCATCGACAATCCGCTTGGCAAGGCCCTCGGCGATGGCGGTTTTACCAACACCGGCCTCACCCACCAGCAGCGGGTTGTTCTTGCGACGACGTACCAGGATCTGCACCACCCGCTCAACTTCATGCTCCCGGCCAATCAGGGGGTCTATGCGTCCCTGCCGGGCCTGCTCATTGAGGTTGGTGGCATAGCTTTCCAGCGGCCTGGACTGGCCACCCTCTTCTCCGGCTTCCTCGTGGGAAGCCTGATCATGGCTTTCAGGATCTTCGGCGCCCTGTACCCTGGAAATGCCGTGGGACACAAAGTTGACCACGTCGATCCGGGCAATACTCTGCTTTTTCAGCACATAGACAGCCTGGCTCTCCTGCTCGCTGAAGATGGCGACCAGCACATTGGCGCCGGTGACCTCTTTCTTGCCGGAGGACTGCACATGGAATACCGCGCGCTGCAGCACTCTCTGGAACCCCAGGGTCGGCTGGGTCTCCCGCTCGCTGTCATTGCTCGGAATCAGTGGTGTTGTGGAATCGACGAACTCGACCAGCTCTTCCTGAAGTCTCTTGAGATCTGCACCACAGGCTTTCAGGACGCCCACCGCCGATTCGTTATCCAGCAGGGCCAGCAACAAATGCTCCACAGTCATGAACTCATGACGCTTGTCCCGGGCATTCTTGAAGGCCGTGTTCAGCGTAATTTCTAGATCTTTGCTCAGCATGGGCCACCCCAACGTCTGTCAGTCCGCACGTTCAATCTCGCAAAGGAGCGGATGTTCGCATTCCGAGGAATACTGGTTCACCTGTGCCGCCTTTGTTTCCGCGATGTCCCGGGTATAAACCCCGCATACAGCCTTTCCCTGTGTATGGACGAGCAGCATCACCTGCGTCGCCTTTTCTTCGTTCATTCCGAAGAATTTCATCAACACGTCCACCACAAAATCCATGGGCGTGTAGTCGTCGTTCAGAAGCACCACCCGGTAGCGCGCAGGGCGCTTTAGAGCAGGCTTCTCGGGAGCAACACTGAGGTCATCCTGTCGCCCCGGTTGTTCGTCCTCCCCCTGATTGAATATTAGTAGAGAATTTTCGATAGTTCGCATCATTCTTTACCGGTTACTCGGTGTCCTTGCCTAAATGTGGTTGTCAGTTACCGGGTTTTCAAGCGGAGCCCCTCACCCGGCGTGCACTATTTATCAATACGAGCATGATACCGCTTCCGGACCGCGTTCAACCACACATTCCGGGTACAGAAACTATTGACTCGGTGCAGTGATTGGCCGAAAGTAAAGTTGCATTGTAAAATAATGTAAATCCATGCAAGGCTTCTGTAACAGATCCAGCGAACAGGATTCGGACCGCCGGTGCGACGGCCGATAGGCAAACACCAACAAGAAGAAAGACAGCAAAAGAACAGGGGAGTTCATCATGCCAAGAGGCAAGGTCAAGTGGTTCAACAATGCCAAAGGGTACGGATTCATCATCGAAGATGGCTGCAGTGATGATCTGTTTGCACATTTTTCATCGGTTCAGATGGACGGCTACAAGACCCTGAAGGCCGGCCAGGCCGTTACCTTCGACAAAAAGCCCAGCGACAAGGGCATTCATGCGGTCAACATCGTCCCGGACGAGCAACCCGTGAAGAAAGCGCCGTCGGGTGAAGACGCCGCCAAGTCGGCAGATCAGGCCTCAGACCGGGACGGCTATCCGCCCCGCGCCGTCAACGCCTGAACCCGGCTGAACCATCAATTTCCCGCCCCACCGGGCCCACCGGTGGGCCCAGGTTTTACTGTGCAAGAATTCGCTCTCTCTTTGCGCACGCATCACATTGCAGTACCCTTCGCCAGATGACGATACGGCAACCTCTCTGAAGCACCACCCAATATGGCCGAACTGGTTCTATTCAATAAACCCTTTCAAGTGCTCAGCCAGTTCACCGACCAGAAAAAGGACGGTGACAGAGCCCGTGCCACCCTGGGTGACTATCTGGACGTCCCCGGGATCTATCCTGCCGGTCGACTGGACTACGACTCTGAGGGGTTGCTCCTGCTGACCTCCGAGGGGGCGCTGCAACACCGCATCGCCTCCCCGGCACTGAAGATGGAAAAAACCTACTGGGTACAGGTTGAGGGCGAAATTACCGACCAGGCGTTAACGGGGCTCGCGCAGGGCGTGACCCTCAAGGATGGGCTCACCCGACCGGCCAGGGTAAAGAGAATTCCTGAGCCCGCGGTCTGGCCCCGGGTGCCACCCGTACGTTTCCGGGAATCGGTGCCGGAAAGCTGGATTGAACTGACCATCACCGAAGGCCGGAACCGGCAAGTACGCCGTATGACGGCAGCGGTCGGGTTTCCCACCCTGAGACTGATCCGCTACCGCATTGGTGACTGGACCCTGGAAGGGCTGGCCCCCGGGGACTTCCGAACGGTCACGGTCAACCTGCCCTCACCTGCCAGAAAAAGACCCCGCCCTGGGGCACGAACCGGGAGAAAGCGATCATGACCTGGACACCCCATGCCACTGTTGCCGTGGTGATTGAAGACGAATCCGGGCGATTCCTGATGGTGGAGGAACGAAGTAACGGCCGGGTTGTCTATAACCAGCCCGCAGGCCACATCGAGGAAGACGAAGCTATTCTCGATGCCGTGCGCAGGGAAACCCTCGAGGAAACCGGGTGGCGTGTGGAACCGGTGAATTTTCTGGGGATCTACACCTACAAGGCGCCCGCGAACGGGGTGACCTACTACCGGTTCTGCTACGCGGCGCGTGCCCGGGAGCGCGTCACCGACCGGTTGGACGATGGCATCATTGCCGCCCACTGGCTGAGTCTCGACGAGATCCGGGCGCTCGGTCGCAAGTTGCGCAGCCCTCTGGTGCTCCGTTGCATAGAGGATTACCGAAGCGGCCGCCGATACCCGCTGGAGGTGGTGGTCGACCGGCAGACGCAGACACCGGAAAAGTGCTAGAATCCGCCCCTTTCAGAAAGTAACGACCTCCTGACCGCGCAGAAAACAGCGAAACACTCATGAGCCAGGCATCCGATACAACTTTTGCCACAGATCCCGCCCACACCCGTGTCATCGTCGGTATGTCTGGCGGGGTGGATTCGTCCGTTGCTGCCTGGCTGCTGAAAGATCAGGGCTATCAGGTCGAAGGCCTGTTCATGAAGAACTGGGACGAAGACGACGGTACCGAGTACTGCACCGCCATGACCGACCTGGCTGATGCCCAGGCCGTCGCCGACGCCATTGGCATCAAACTGCACACGGCGAGCTTCGCGGCCGAGTACTGGGATCGGGTGTTTGAGCATTTCCTGTCAGAATATCAGGCGGGCCGCACACCGAATCCCGACATTCTGTGCAACAAGGAAGTGAAATTCCGTGCGTTCCTGGATTATGCCGTGACCCTGGGTGCGGACTTCATCGCCACCGGCCATTATGCCCGCCAGCGGCCCGTACCCGGCGCGCAGGGCAAAGCGCAGTTGCTCAAGGGCCTGGATCCCAACAAGGACCAGAGCTACTTCCTCCACGCAGTGTCCGGCGACCGCATTGCCCGTACGCTGTTTCCCGTGGGTGAACTCGAAAAACCGGAAGTGCGCCGGATTGCCGAGCAGCAGGGCTTCGTCACCCACGACAAAAAGGATTCCACAGGCATCTGCTTTATCGGTGAACGCAAGTTTCGGGATTTTCTCAAACAGTACCTACCCGCCCAGCCCGGCGACATTGAAACCCCGGATGGTCGTAAAATCGGCCGGCACCAGGGCCTTATGTACCACACCATTGGTCAGCGCCAGGGCCTTGGAATCGGGGGCCTGAGTGAATTCGGGGACGACCCCTGGTATGTGGCCGAGAAGGATCTGGAGCGGAATGTCCTGATCGCCGTGCAGGGCAAACAGCACCCATTACTGTTTTCCCGCGGCCTCGTGTCCGGGCCCATTGACTGGGTCGCGGGAGAGCCACCCGCAACCGAATTCCGGTGCAAGGCCAAGACCCGTTACCGCCAGCCTGACCAGGACTGTCTCGTGACCGTGCTGCACGATGGTGTCAAAGTGGTTTTTGACGACGCCCAGCGAGCGGTCACCCCTGGACAGTCGGTGGTGTTCTACGAGGGTGACGTGTGCCTGGGTGGGGGCGTGACCGAGGAAACCTGGCGCGACGCCTCACCCCAGCCTGCCCGCCTGGCCGACGCCCACCGGGGTACCCCCGCATGAGTCGTTCCCTGAAAGACCAGACGCTGGCCCTGGCCGGGGTATTCCAGGCCGCAAACCTGGTTCAGCAGATTGCCCATAACGGTCAGTGCAACGAAGCGAGCCTTGAAACGTCCCTGCGTTCGTTATTCGCCACCAACCCGGCCAACACGCTGGACGTCTTCGGCGGCGAGCTACGTGACATTCGCGAAGGCCTGGTGACCCTCTCCTCGGTACTCAGCCAGCAAAGTCGACAACAGGATATCGAGGTGCTCCGGTACGCACTCAACCTCATCCACCTGGAGTCCAAGCTGAACCGGCGTTCGGACATGCTGGATGTTATCGGGAGCCGGATCGACCAGGCCCGGCATACGGCGAGCCACTTCGGGTACACCCACCCGAACCTGATCAGCAACCTGGGTTCGGTCTATTCGGACACCATCAGCACCTTCCGGATGCGTATTCAGGTCAGTGGCAATCCCTCCATCCTTCAGCGGGAGGAGAACGCTGCCAAGGTGCGGGCACTGCTCCTGGCGGGCATCCGTTCAGCCGTGCTCTGGCGCCAGACCGGCGGGCGTCGCTGGCAGCTGATCTTCTCCAGAAAAAAAGTGATTACTCTGGCCCGGGAACTGGCCGAGGAAGCGAACAACACCCTTTATCACTGACCTGTATCACAGACTCCAGCAACGCTGAATCGACGCCAGCGCTGGTGTATCATAGCGCTCCTGATTTTCTTTTGACCGACTGTTTGATCACTTTGAGAGGTTTTCGATGGAACTCACCGCCCTGACCGCCATTTCCCCGGTCGACGGACGCTATGGCAGCAAAGTCAGCGTCTTCCGTGAAATTTTCAGTGAATATGGCCTGATCAGGAACCGTGTTACCGTCGAGATCCGCTGGCTGCAGAAACTGGCGGCGCACCCCGACATTCCCGAGGTGCCTGCCTTTTCAACCGAGGCCAGTGCCTTTCTCGACCGGCTGGTGAGCGACTTCAGCCTTGAGGACGCCGAGCGCATCAAGGAGATCGAACGGACCACCAATCACGACGTGAAGGCAGTTGAATACTTCATCAAGGAAAAAATTGCCGAAGTTCCGGAACTGCACGCAGTCACCGAGTTCGTGCACTTTGCCTGCACTTCCGAGGACATCAACAATCTGTCGCACGCACTCATGCTCCGTGAAGGCCTGGACCACGGATTGCTGCCAGCCATGGACCGGATTATCGACAAGCTCGAGCAGCTGTCCCACGATCACGCCCAGCAACCGATGCTTTCCCGTACCCATGGCCAGACGGCATCACCGACGACCGTTGGCAAGGAACTGGCCAACGTTGTCTACCGGCTGCGCCGCCAGGCGATCCAGATCCGCGGCGTTGAGCTGCTGGGCAAGATCAACGGGGCCGTGGGCAATTACAACGCCCACCTGTCGGCCTACCCGGACATCGACTGGGCCCTGAATGCCCAGGAATTCATCGAGAGTCTCGGTCTCAACTGGAACCCTTATACCACCCAGATCGAGCCCCACGACTACATCGCCGAACTCTACGACGCCATCGCCCGGTTCAATACCATCCTGATCGACCTGGACCGCGACATCTGGGGCTATATCTCCCTGGGTTACTTCAAGCAGAAAACCGTTGAAGGCGAAGTGGGCTCGTCCACCATGCCCCACAAGGTCAACCCGATTGACTTCGAGAACTCCGAAGGGAACCTGGGCATCGCCAACGCGCTGTTCAGCCATCTGTCGGCCAAACTGCCGATTTCCCGCTGGCAGCGGGACCTGACCGACTCAACCGTATTGCGCAACCTCGGCGTGGGCTTCGCCCACAGCCTGATCGCCTATGAGGCCACGCTCAAGGGCCTGGGCAAGCTCGAGATCAACCCGACGCGCCTCGATGAGGATCTGGACCACGCCTGGGAAGTGCTTGCCGAGCCCATTCAGACGGTCATGCGCCGCTACAACATCGAGAAACCCTACGAAAAGCTCAAGGCATTGACCCGGGGCAAGGCAATGACCCCGGAAGTGATCAAGACTTTTGTGGAGAGCCTCGACATACCGGACCAGGCCAAGGCCGAACTGATGGCCCTAACGCCCGGACGCTACATCGGTAATGCCGTCGATCAGGCACAGAACATCTGATAACCGGAGACGATCCATGGAACTGCTTGGCGGACTCACAGCCACCGAATTTCTGCGGGACTACTGGCAGAAAAAGCCGCTGGTGATCCGCCAGGCCTTTCCCGGGTTCCAGTGCCCCGTGAGCGCCGATGAGCTCGCCGGCCTGGCCTGCGAGGAAGCCGTGGAATCCCGGATCGTGATCGAGAATGACCAGGGCAAGCCCTGGCAACTGCACAACGGCCCCTTCGCGCCGGATCGCTTCAGCGAGTTGCCCGAGCAGGACTGGACCCTGCTGGTCCAGGGCCTGGACCACTGGGTTCCGGAAATTGCCGATCTGCTGGAACACTTCCGGTTCGTTCCCAACTGGCGCCTGGACGACATCATGGCCAGCTACGCGCCAAAGGGCGGCAGCGTTGGCCCCCATTACGATCAGTATGACGTCTTCCTGCTGCAGGCCGAGGGCCATCGGCGCTGGACCTTCGGCGGCCACTGTGACCACACCTCACCTCGGGTGGAAGGCACACCATTGCGCATCCTGAGCAGTTGGGACGGCGAGGAAACCGTGACCCTGGCACCTGGCGACATGCTGTATCTGCCGCCGGGCATCGGCCACCACGGCATTGCCGAAGACGACTGCATCACCCTGTCGATCGGTTTTCGTGCCCCCACCGTGGACGACGTTCTGACGGGCTTTACCGACTTCCTGTGTAGCCACTCGGATACGGCGGACCACCTGAACGACCCCGATCTTCAGGTGCAGGAGAACCCCGGAACCATCGGACCGGAGGTGGTTTCCCGCCTGGAAGCGGTTATACGCGAGAAACTCGGCGACCGGCGCCAGCTGGCCCTGTGGTTTGGTCAGTACTCAACAGCCCCCAAAAGCATGGATATCGTCGTTCCTGCCGAGGAGCCCGCGGACGCCGGCGATCTTGCCGAGGCCATCCGGGCGGGCGAGCAGATGCGCTGGAACGAGGGCTCCCGCTTTGCCTACTATGAGTTTGAGACCGAGACGGCCCTGTTTGTGGACGGCGAGCAGTTCCTGCTACGGGGCGATGCCCGGCCTCTGGCGCCCCTGCTCTGCGCTGGCGCGCGCATCGACATGGAGGCACTGGCCGGATTTGCTGACGATGCAGCGTTGCTCGGGCTTTTGACCACACTCTACAATCAGGGCTCGGTGTACTTCGAATAGAGTCGATTCCTGTCAGGCTGCCCCATGGACATCCGTTTCCGAAAATACAGCTGGCAACTGGCGCCCGCCTCCGTACGGGACATTCGTGAGCGCGTATTCATCCGGGAACAGAAGGTTCCGCCCGAGCTTGAATGGGATCAGACCGATGAGATTGCCGATCACTACCTGGCCGTACTCCCGGACAACACTCCGGCCGGCGTCGCGCGGCTGTTCTCGACGCTGGAGGAAACCGGCCATATTGGCCGAATGGCCATCCTGCCGGAGCATCGGGGAAGTGGCATCGGCGAGGCCCTGCTTCGCCACCTGATCCAGGAATCCGCGGGCCGCTTCTCGGAGCTCCGGCTCTCGGCCCAGGAGCACGCCATTCCCTTCTATCAGCGCTCCGGCTTCCACGTCTGTTCCGACGTCTACGACGACGCTGGCATCCCCCACTACGACATGCGTTGCCTGGCACCGGGATTGACGGCGCAGGCGCTGGTCTCCGCGAACCACCCCATGGTCCTCGGCGTAGACACCGATTCCTGGCTGTTCGAGAGTGAAGATCGACTGGTTGCCCTCATGGACTCGGTGGTGGGCCAGGCGGGCCAGCGGATCTGGCTGTATGATCGCCTGCTGTCCCACGACCTCTACGACCGTCACCGGTTCCGCGACCTGATCTCCACCCTCGCCCGGCGGCACCGGCTCAGCGAAGTGCGTCTGCTGATCCACGACGACAAGCCGCTGGTGAAGCGCCGACATCAATTGGTGGAGTTAATGCGGCGGCTGCCCAGCCGGATGGAGCTGCGCCTGGTCAACACCGACTACCCCGTGGCCGATCAGCCATTCGCCCTGGTGGACCGGGAGGGTGTGGTATATCGCCACAACTTCGACAAGCCAGAAGGCTTTGCAAAGTTTGCCGACGGTGGTCGTGTGAAGCTGCTGTCCGAGGATTTCCAGCGCATGTGGGATGCGGCGCGACCCTCGTTGGAGCTGCGTGAACTACCGCTCTGAATGATGGGCCTGGGGCGCTTCCGGCGCCTCGAACCGCGTGCCGAAAGGCGCAAATTCGGCATCCACCTCACTGGCGACTTCGGCTATCAGTTTGCGCAGCCATTGATGGTCGGCGTTGTGTTGCAGAAGGGGGCTCCAGGCCATCTTCAGCTCGAACGGCGGAATCTCGAACGGCGGCACCTTCACCACCAGGTTGGGATTGTCCTTCTGCAACCAGGCGGCCCGGGACGGCAGCGTGGCGATCAGGTCGTGCTGTTCGGCCAGCAGCATGGCCACCTGGTAATGGCGGGTGAAGACCGAGATCTGCCGTTTGCGGCCCATGCGCGACAGCGCTTCGTCCACCCAACCCAGGCGCTGTACGTCCTTCGGGTTAACCCCGACCCCCACCCCGAACCCGGTCTTGCTCACCCAGATGTGGCTGGCGTCCAGATAGGTGTCAAGGGTGAATGGCTCACGCAACAACGGGTTACGGGCGTTCATCAGACAGGCAAAGTATTCGGTCCAGAGCGTTTTCTGATGAAAGGACTGGGGAATCTTGTCAAACCGGTTGATCGCCATGTCGAGTCGCCCCTGCTCTACGTCCAGGAAACTGACATCGCTGGGGGTGAGCACGTCGAGGGTCACCTGGGGGGCTTCCTGGCGAATACGGCGCAGCACTCGCGGCATCAGGCAGGATTCGGCGTAATCACTGGCCATGATCCGGAAAACCCGCTGGCTCTCCAACGCCGAGAATGGCGTTTTTTCCTGCACCGCCTGCTCGATGTCCGAAAGAATGCCCCGGACCAGCGGTTGCAGCTCCCGCGCGCGCTCGGTGGCACTCATACCCTCACTGGTGCGCACCAGCAGTGGATCGCTGAACAGATCCCTCAAGCGCCGCAAGCCGTTACTCATGGCTGGCTGGGTGATCCCCAGATGGTTGGCCGCCTTGGTCACATTCCGCTCCCGCAGCAGCACATCCAGATACACAAGGAGGTTAAGGTCAACGCGGGATATATCCACAGGTCACTCCGAAACGCAGGTAAAACAGGATTTCCGGGCTTCTATTCACCGTAACAATATACATGACACCCATGATTCACGATATAAATTCACCCGGATCTCCGTTCACATTCGGAAAAGGATCTAATGTCGTATTTCTGCTAGTCTTTTCGTCAGTTGCTGAATACTATCGTGAGTTTTCGGGCGGTTTGCGTGGCTGCCATCCCTTGATCCTGAAGCCGGAGTCGTAACTGACAAAATGGATACTACTACGATTGTCCTTGTACTGGCGGCCATCGTTACCGTCTCGATTGTCATAATCGTGCTCAGCCAGATGCGTGAGAGAGCCCGGATTGAGCGGGCTCGCAAGATCACGGCGCAGGAGGATGCCTACCATCGCGCCCACCGCCTTCTGTCCGAAATCCCGGGCCAGTACCTGACGCCCGACCTCAAGCTGTTGCTGATAAAACGGATGGAAGAGGCCTGTGCAGAGCTCGCCAGCCTCAAATCCAACCTGCCCGTGCGGCAATGGCAGGAATCGGCGGCCGAGATGAAACAGCAGGTGCTGGAGAAACGGGACGCCACCACCCCGGTGAAGATCGATTCGCCCGAAAAATCCAACTACGTCAAAGAACTGCTTCAGAATCTGTTCAAGATGATCGAAGCCATGCACAAGAGCGGACGCCTGGATGCGGCTACTGCCAAGAAAAACCTGAAGTATGTGCTGTTCCTGGTCCACAAGACCCATGCAGACCTGCACGTTTTCCAGGCCAGGGATTACGTCCGCCAGAACCAGATTCGAAAGGCCATTCATGCCTACCATCTTGCCAGCACGGAAATGGGCAAATCCCGGGACAACCCCCTGGCCATGAGAGCGGTCAAGAGCTTCCGGACTCGCATCAAGGAGCTGGAAGCGCTCAGTGCCGAGGGCCAGGAAGGCCAGCACGCTGACTCGCAATCAAAACTGGATCGCGAATGGGACACCTTCCTCCACGACGACGAGTGGAAGAAAAAGGCCGATTACGACGACTGAAGCCACACACCGGGTCATGACAGCGGGCCCGACAACAGGGACAGTGCACACCCGTGAAGAAGGGCTTCCAACAGCGACTTTCCTATCGACTGACTCGCGACACGGTACTGGTTGCCATGGCGCTGGGCCTGGTGCTGAACATCGTCCAGATTACCCTGGACTACTTCAGTGCCGAGGAGGCCATGGAGAAAGAAATCCACGCGCTGATCGACATCAGCTACAGCCCGGCCTCCCAGATCGCCTACAACATCGACGTTCGCCTCGCTGAGGAGCTGCTGGACGGGCTTCTCCGCCACCCTGCCACCATTGACGCCCGCATCATCGATAACGACGGTGGCACCATGGCTGCGTCCAGCAAGAGCAGCCCTGCCTCGTCCTATCGCTGGGTCAGCGACCTGCTGTTCGGTTCAGACCGCGTTTTTCGGCAGGAGCTGCAGGTACCGCAGCTCGAAGACCTGCCCCTCGGACACCTGATCGTGACCATAGACACCTATCACTACGGGGCCCAGTTTCTGCAGAGGGCCGGTTACACCCTGATCAGTGGCTTGCTCAAGAGTCTGATTCTGTCAGCGGCATTGCTGATGATCTTCTATTTCGTGCTGACGCGGCCCATGCTCAACGTCATCAGCGCGCTCAGCCAGGTTCGCGCCAGCTCGCCAGAGAAGGTCCGGCTGCCAATCCCGGCCAACCATCGGCACGATGAAATCGGCACCATGGTGAGCATCATCAACCAGCATCTGGAAACCATTGATTCCAGTCTGGCTCAATTGCGCACCGCCGAAAGCGCCATGAAAAACTATTCCACCCAGCTGGAGCAGGAGGTGGAAGACCGGACCCGGGAAATATCCGAGAAGAACGAGGCACTGCAACGGGGTAACCGGGCTCTGGTCAAAGCCAAGGAAGACGCCGTTCGGCGGGCCCGGGCCCGGGCCAACTTCCTGGCCAGCATGAGCCATGAGATCCGCACTCCACTGAACGGTGTTCTGGGCATGCTGGGGCTATCGCTGGAAGGCGAGCTGGACCCTGCCCAGCGTAATCGCCTGGAGATTGCCCTCAATGCCGGCGAGAGTCTGCTGGGCCTGCTCAACGACATCCTCGACATTTCCAAGGTCGAGGCCGGCAAACTGAGCCTGGAAAACATCCCCTTCAGCGTTCGCCACCTGGCTGAGGAGTGCGCAACCCTGCACGCCCAGCAGGCGAGACGGAAGAAGATACAGCTGGTGTCGGACGTTGACCCGAACCTGCCGGAGCACTTCCTCGGCGACCCTACCCGCCTGCGGCAGGTCCTCAACAATCTGGTGAGCAACGCCATAAAGTTCACGGATGATGGCAGCGTGAAGATCCGGGTGGGCCACTCTGGCGGCAGCCTGCGGATCGACGTAATCGATACCGGCATTGGCATGTCGAGAGAGGGACTGCACCGGATTTTCTCACCCTTCTCCCAGGCAGACGCCGATACCACCCGTCTGTACGGTGGCACCGGACTTGGCCTGACGCTCTGCCGGCAGCTCGTCGAGCGCATGCATGGCCAGATCCTGGTGGACTCCAAAGAGGGCGCCGGAACTCACTTCACCGTTACCCTGCCCCTGCCGGTGCAGGATCCCGAAACCGGACCGGCCCCGCTGCCGATCGATCCGTCTCTTAAGGCCATGGGCATCGCCATGGCCATTCCGCCTGACAACCCGCATCGTCCGGGCATTGAGGCCCTTCTGCGGCACTGGGGCATCCCCATCCGGGGAGCCAGCCGCCATCAGGACGGACTGCTGCTTGCCATGGCGACCGCGAAAGACACCGAGG
This sequence comes from Marinobacter sp., assembly GCF_041984545.1. Classification (GTDB taxonomy): domain Bacteria; phylum Pseudomonadota; class Gammaproteobacteria; order Pseudomonadales; family Oleiphilaceae; genus Marinobacter. Next base: position 15,954 of record NZ_JBHIXV010000049.1, read on the forward strand.
CATTGGCCTTCGCGGAAAACTGGCCCGGTCCCGGTGTCATTCTGGCGGACGACAGTGGCACGCTGTCTCCCGCCAGCCACCAGTATCAATTACTGTCGCTACCGCTGCGACGGGAGGATCTGTATCGATGCCTGAATCGCGCTGCCGGACTGGCGGAAGCGGACGTCGAAAGTTCAACGGACACGCAGGCGCTCGAGGCACCTGACGGTGGAGGGGCTCTCTCGATTCTCCTGGTTGAGGACAATCAGGTTAACCAGATGGTCGCCAGCAGCCTGCTGAAAAAACTCGGGCATGAAACGGACCATGCCGAGAATGGCCTGAAAGCCATCGAGGCACTGGCCGCGAAGCGCTACGACCTGGTTCTGATGGATTGCCAGATGCCCGTTATGGATGGCTACGAGGCCACGCGTCGAATCCGGGAGAATCCCGAGTGGAAAGAACTCCCGATTATCGCGGTGACAGCCAACGTGATGCAGGGCGACCGTGAAGACTGCTTGGCATCAGGCATGAACGATTACATCACCAAGCCTTACCGCCGCGAAGAACTGCGGGAAGCCATCAACCGCTGGCGCCCGGAGCCGCAAAGCAGCCATCCAGACGCCCCCTGAGTTCCCTCTACGCGGGCGGGTTCAGGCCGGCAACAACTTCTCGATATCCTTGCGGATGTCTTCGGGCTTGGTGGTGGGCGGATAACGCCTCACTACCCGGCCGTCCGGTCCAACAAGAAACTTGGTGAAATTCCATTTAACCTTCTCGGAGCCCATCAGGCCCTTGGCTTCGCGCTTGAGGAACTGAAACAGCGGATGGGCGCCGTCGCCGTTCACTTCAATCTTGGAAAACATCGGGAAATCCACGCCATAGTTCAGGCTGCAGAACTGGCTGATAGCATCGTCGTTACCGGGATCCTGGCTCAGGAACTGGTTGCACGGAAACCCGAGCACCTCGAATCCGCGCTCACCCAGCTCGGTATGCAGGGCCTGGAGTCCCTCGAACTGGGGTGTAAATCCACATTTGCTGGCTGTGTTGACGATCAACAGCACCTTGCCCTTGTAATCCGACAGGCTGCGCTCGTTGCCCTTGATGTCCTTTGCCGTGAAATCGTAAACCGTCGTACCGGCCATCTGCTGCTCCTCAACAGGGTTGAGTGAATTGCGCCCCATTGTCGCCGATTCGGTCTCAAAAACCATGTCATGGTGAGCCCTCTGGGCACCATTTCTCAAAATCGGGTAAGCTTTCATCGCTAAATCTGCCTCAACACGCCACAATTCATCACTATTCCCCTGTTGCCGCTGCGATTCGCTCCGCTAGAATAGGGAGGCCTCTTACAAGGCCTGTCGGAATGGCCATTGCCACTTTGCAATCCCGGACTAAGGAAACCCCGATTCATGCAGAACTACTACAAATCCGCCAAGCTGGATAACGTGTGCTATGAGATACGTGGCGTGGTTCTGCGCGAGGCCCGTCGGCTGGAAGAGGAAGGTCATCGGGTCCTGAAGCTGAACATAGGCAATCCGGCGGCTTTCGAACTGGATGTCCCGGAGGAAATTCAGCAGGACGTCATTTACAACATGCACCTGGCCCAGGGATACGTGGAATCCAAAGGGCTCTTCTCCGCCCGCAAGGCAGTGATGCACTATTGCCAGCAGCGCGGCATCGACAAGGTCGACATTGACGATATTTTCCTCGGCAACGGCGTGAGCGAATTGATCGTCATGACCATGCAGGCCATGCTCAACACCGGCGATGAGGTGCTGATTCCCGCTCCGGACTACCCTCTGTGGACCGCTGCCGTCACCCTGTCCAGCGGCAAGCCGGTTCACTACCGGTGTGACGAACAGCAGAACTGGTTCCCGGATATCGACGACATCCGCAAGAAAATCACCCGCCGGACCCGGGCCATCGTGCTGATCAACCCCAACAATCCGACAGGAGCCGTCTACTCGACCGAACTTCTGGAGCAGGTGATTGAACTGGCCCGGCAACACAACCTGATCATTCTGTCTGACGAGATCTACGACAAGATCCTCTACGACGGCACCGAGCATGTCTCCACGGCATCGCTTGCAGACGACGTGCTGTTTTTCACCTACAACGGCCTGTCCAAGAACTACCGGGCCGCCGGCTACCGGTCAGGGTGGATGATCATCAGCGGCGCCAAGCACCGCGCCAGGGACCTGATTGAGGGCATCGACATGCTCTCCAACATGCGCCTGTGCGCCAACGTACCGGCCCAGCTTGCCATCCAGACGGCCCTTGGCGGCTACCAGTCGATCAATGACCTGGTGGCCCCTGGCGGGCGCCTGTTCGAACAACGGGAAACGGCGTGGCGAATGCTGAACGATATTCCCGGGGTAAGCTGCGTGAAACCACAGGGGGCGCTCTACCTGTTCCCGAAGCTCGATCCCAAGCACTTCCCTATTGTGAACGATGAGAAGCTGGTGCTTGATCTGCTGCTGCAGGAAAAAATACTCCTGGTGCAGGGCTCGGCTTTCAACATTGACGACAAACAGCACCTGCGGGTGGTGTTCCTGCCCCGGGAAGACACCCTCGAGGATGCCATGGGGCGGCTCGGCAACTTCCTGGCGCAATACCAGCAGTAACGGAGGCGCTCATGGCGGATATCCACGTGGAGGAATTCTACAAAGACGCTGCCATCGCCCTGGTTCAGCTCTACGGCGCGTTTCCCCGGCGCATCAACGTGTTTGTTGAGGACATTGCCGGCCCCGACGAGCCCGATGAGTTCGGGCTCCACAGCAAGCGTCACATGGCCTGTTTCGGGGCGCTCCTGTGGCTGGCCGAAGAAGGCCTGATCCGCTATGTCGACACTATCCGGCAGGAAGCCCTCGACCAGGCGGTGCTGACCCGGGAGGCCTTTATCCGGTTAAGTGCACCGGCACCGCAGACGCTGTTCCAGGCTCTCGGGCAGCTCCAGTCAGGCTCCTCCGACACGCTGCCCCCCTCCGTTCAGGAGGATCTCTCCACACACATACACCTGATCCGCACCGCCCTCAGAAGTGGCCACTCCGGGCGCATCAGCCAGGCCATGCAGGCCACCTTTTTCGCGGACAGGCCCGTTCATTAAATCCGCGTAAGCCTGTTGATTGAGTGAACCGCGACCACATATATCGGTCTGATAGACGGGTTTTTCCTCTGTGACGAACTGATCGGGAAACAAACATGCGTATTTTGCTGTTTCTGGCAACCAACCTTGCCGTGATTATTGTCGCCAGCTTCACGCTACGACTGCTGGGTGTGGACAGCTACCTGGCCCAGAATGGAATCCAGTATGGCTCGTTGCTGGCGTTCGCCGCCGTGTTCGGCTTCGCCGGCGCCCTGGTGTCGCTGTTCATTTCCAAGCCCATGGCCAAATGGAGCACACGCGCCCGGGTGATCGACGCGCCCAGAACGCCAGCCGAACGCTGGCTGATGGACACCGTTGCAGACCTGTCCCGGAATGCCGGCATCAAGATGCCCGAGGTGGCCATCTTCCCCGCTTCACAGTCCAATGCCTTTGCCACCGGCTGGAACAAGAACGACGCCCTGGTGGCGGTCAGTGAGGGGCTGCTGCAGCGGTTCAACAAGGACGAGATCCGGGCAGTGCTGGGCCATGAGATTGGCCACGTCGCCAACGGCGATATGGTGACCCTGGCCCTGATTCAGGGTGTGGTGAATACCTTTGTGATTTTCGCCTCCCGGGTGATCGGCTCCTTCGTCGACCGGGTGGTGTTCAAGAATGAGAGTGGCCACGGCCTGGGCTTCTTTGCGGTAAGTATTGTCGCAGAAATTGTGCTGGGCATCCTCGCCAGCACCATTGTGTTCTGGTTCTCGCGGCGGCGGGAGTATCGGGCCGATATCGCCGGTGCGCAGCTGGCCGGACGCACCGCCATGATCAGCGCTCTGGCCCGTCTGAAGCAGGAAAGCGAGGTACCGGACCAGATGCCAGACACACTCCAGGCGTTTGGCATCAATCGGGGTGCCCGCGGCGGCCTGAGCGCCCTGTTCATGACTCACCCTCCGCTGGAAGACCGCATTCAGGCCCTCCAGAGCGCCAAACTCTGAAAATCGGGATAGGGGGGAGCCATGAGGCTCCACCCCTCCCACACCACCCGGCAT
>NZ_JBHIXV010000050.1:0-16576 GCF_041984545.1 Marinobacter sp.
TGGCCTTCAGAGACCGATTCAGAAGTAAAGATGCTGTAGTTAGACATAGTTTTGGCTCCTGTATGAGCGGTTGTGCGTCGGCCGGTTGTCGTTGCCACCGGAATCCAATGAGTTATGGGTTGGCAATTGTATATCAAAAAAAATTGATATGGTTTAAAAAGTTCACCTTGTGAACCTTTGATCGGTTCATTTGTTAACTGGTACCTGAAGACTTCCAGAATTCCCGTACCTGGATCTGAAAACCGTTGCGAAGCCCTATAAACAGGGACTCGCCACAGCTGAGACCGGCGTCTTCCGCCCAGCTGGTCAGTTCTTCGGGCTCGAAACCGAGCCAGAGGTCGCCGCAGTTTTCCTTCACCCAGTCCTGATCATGGCTGCAAAGGTCGCTGATGATCAGGCAGCCGCCGCCGTTCATCAGGGCAGCCGCATCCAGGAAAATATCCGCCGGGCTGGGCACGTGGTGGAGCACCATGTTGGCAACCACCAGGTCAAAGGCGTCGCCCCTGGCCAGCAAGGTATCGGTGACCCCTTCAATCAGGTCGATGTTGTTCAGCCGTTCCTCGATGCAGGTCCGGGTGGCCTTGGCCAGCATGTCGCGGGAGTTATCCAGCGCCACCACGTGATCGCAGATACCCGCCATCACCTTCAGAAAGGCCCCTTCACCAGGACCGATCTCAAGGCCCGTGTGCCAGTTCTGTTTGATCGCCCGTTGACGGATCACCTCGGCCGTGGGCTCGGCATAGAGCTCAAACGCGGCGATCAGTTCCTGTTGTTCGCGGAATTGCTCGGCATGACGCGAGAAAAACGCCTGGGACTGATCGGCCCGCTGGTTACGGATCGCTTCAATCTTCTCCTGCAGGTGCTGCGGCAGCGGGATCTGGTCCACCATTTCAAAAATCTGCCGCACGGTTTGATCAGCCAGCTTATCGCTGTCCAGGTGCAGGGGGCGGCGGTAGAAAATGGCGTTGCCTTCCCGTTGCGGCTCCAGCAGGCCGGCCTTGTTCATCACCTTCAGGTGGTGACTCATGCCGGACTGGCGCATGTCGAACAGCTGGCTCAGCTCCAGTACCCCAAACGTATCGCGCCTCAGTACCCGCAGAATCTCCAGGCGCAACGGGTCGCCGCTGGCCTTATAAATGGGGGCGAGTACATCCGCATTGGCGGTCTCGGTCTGTTTCGGGGTAGTCATGCTTGTCATGGGAGAGGAGTTTAGAGGGTAAAAAGTGGTCAATCAATAGTCATATCAAAATATTTTGATATAGATCCTGTGTGGCCGGATTCGCTCTCGGAAATCCACAGTACAGACATTTGGCTATCCGATTTGCTCCGACACCTACTAATCGGCGAAAATACGCGCCTATTTTTTGATCCAACCTTTTTTCTTACGTCAAACGCCAGTGGAGAACAGTCAATGCCGTCTCGCAAAGATCTCGCCAACGCCATACGCGCGCTGAGCATGGATGCGGTTCAGAAAGCCAAATCCGGCCACCCGGGAGCGCCAATGGGTATGGCAGATATCGCTGAGGTGCTGTGGAACGAGTACCTGAGCCACAACCCGGCCAATCCGGCGTGGGCCAACCGCGACCGCTTTGTGATGTCCAACGGCCACGGCTCCATGCTGGTGTATTCGCTGTTGCACCTGAGCGGCTACGACCTGTCCATCGACGACCTGCAGAACTTCCGTCAGCTGCACTCCAAAACCCCGGGCCATCCTGAGTACGGCTATACCCCAGGCGTTGAAACCACCACCGGACCGCTGGGGCAGGGCATTGCCAATGCGGTTGGCTTCGCGATTGCAGAGAAAGCGCTGGCAGCCCAGTTCAACCGTCCCGGCCACAACATCGTGGATCATTACACCTACGCTTTCCTGGGTGACGGCTGCCTGATGGAAGGGATCTCCCACGAAGTGTGCTCCCTGGCGGGCACCCTGGGGCTGGGCAAGCTGGTCTTCTTCTATGACGATAACGGTATCTCCATTGACGGTGAGGTCGAAGGCTGGTTTACCGACAACACACCTGAGCGTTTCAAAGCCTACGGCTGGCAGGTTATTCCCGCTGTGGACGGCCATGACTCCGACGCCGTCCGCGAGGCCATTGAGCAGGCCCGCGCCAACACAGATCAGCCAACACTGATCTGCTGCAAGACCATCATTGGCTTCGGTTCCCCCAACAAGCAGGGTACTGAAAGCTGTCACGGCGCGCCGCTGGGTGATGACGAAATCGCCCTGGCCCGTGAGAACCTGGGCTGGAACCACGGTCCGTTTGACGTCCCCGACGACATCTACGCCGGCTGGAACGCCCGCGACAAGGGTGCGGCGGCAGAGCAAAGCTGGTCGGAGGCCTTTGCCGCCTACGAGCAGGCCGAGCCGCAGCTGGCGGCCGAGTTCAAGCGCCGGATGAACGGCGACCTGCCGGCTGATTTCAGCGAGAAGGCGCAGGCCTACATTCAGGAAATCCAGGACAAGGGCGAGACCATCGCCAGCCGCAAGGCTTCCCAGAACTGCCTGAACGCCTACGGCCCGCTGCTGCCGGAACTGATGGGTGGCTCTGCTGACCTCGCCGGATCCAACCTGACGCTGTGGAGTGACTGCAAGGGGCTGACCCGTGACGATGCCTCCGGGAACTACATTTTCTACGGGGTTCGCGAATTTGGCATGTCGGCGATCATGAACGGCATCGCCCTGCACGGTGGTTTCGTGCCTTACGGCGCGACCTTCCTGATCTTCATGGAATATGCCCGGAATGCGGTGCGCATGGCGGCGCTGATGAAGCAGCGTGCCATTCATGTTTATACCCACGACTCGATCGGTCTGGGCGAAGACGGCCCGACCCACCAGCCCATTGAGCAGCTGGCGAGCCTGCGGACCACTCCGAACATGAGCACCTGGCGTCCGGCCGATGCGGTGGAATCCGCCGTGGCCTGGAAAGCGGCGCTGGAGCGTAAGGATGGCCCGACTGCCATGATTTTCTCCCGTCAGAACCTGCCTCACCAGGCGCGTGATGCCGAGCAGCTCGCGAATGTTGCCAAGGGCGGTTATGTGCTGTCTGACAGCGAAGGCACGCCTGACCTGATCCTGATCGCCACCGGCTCTGAAGTAGGTCTGGCCCAGGATGCGGCAGCCGCGCTGCGCGAACAGGGCAGCAAGGTGCGTGTGGTTTCCATGCCCTCCACCGACGTGTTCGATGCCCAGAGCGCCGAGTACAAGCAGCAGGTGCTGCCGCTGGAAGTCACCAACCGTGTCGCGATTGAAGCGGCGATTGAAGACTACTGGTACAAGTACGTGGGCCTCGATGGCCGTGTTGTTGGCATGACCACGTTCGGTGAGTCGGCCCCGGCGGGTGAGCTGTTCAAAGAGTTCGGCTTCACCGTTGAGAACATCATGGCGGTTGCCCAGGAGTTGCTGGAAGCCTGATGATTGCCGCAGCGCCGTATCGAGTTGCCATCAACGGCTATGGCCGTATTGGGCAGTGCGTCTTGCGCGCACTGTACGAGAACGGTTTTCGCGATCACCTGCAGGTGGTCGCGATCAATGAGCTGTCGGACATTGACACCATTGCCCATCTGACCCGATACGACTCAACCCATGGCCGTTTCCGCGGTGAGGTCGAGGTCGACGGTGATCAGTTGCTGGTCAATGGTGACCGGATCGCCGTGGTGAGCTGCAAGAGCGCCGGGGCTTTGCCCTGGGCCGGGCTGGGTATTGATCTGGTGCTGGAATGTTCCGGCGCCTTTTCCGACCGGGCCACGGCCGAGCAGCACCTCAATGCCGGCGCCCGGCGCCTGCTGTTTTCACAGCCAGCGGAAGCGGATGTCGACCGAACCGTAGTGTTCGGGGTTAATGAACGCTCACTGACGGCCTCAGACCGGGTGGTGTCCAACGCCTCCTGCACCACCAACTGCATCGTCCCGGTCATTCAGGTGCTGGATGAGGCATTCGGGGTGGAGCAGGGCGCGACGACCACGATCCATGCGGCGATGAACGACCAGCCGGTGATTGATGCCTATCACCATCACGACCTGCGCCGCACCCGCAGTGCCCTGCAGAACATCGTGCCGGTGGACACCGGGCTGGCCAAAGGCATCGAGCGGTTGCTGCCGCAGATGAAAGATCGCTTCAGCGCCGTGGCGATGCGAGTACCGACAACCAATGTATCCGCCATCGATATGACGTTGAATGTGCGCCGGGAAACCTCGGTGGCTGAGGTGAACGCCCTGCTGCAACGGGTCGCTCAGGGGCCGCTCAGGGGCATCCTGGGTTACACCGACGAACTGCTTGCCAGTTCTGATTTCAACCACGACGCTCATTCCGGCGTGGTGGATGGTGGCCAGACCCGGGTGACCGGTGGCCGCATGGTGAAGGTGCTGTGCTGGTTTGATAACGAGTGGGGCTTTGCCAACCGGATGCTGGATGTCAGCCGGAGCTGGCTGGAACTGAACGAAACGTAAACACTGAACATAGTTGAAGAGACGACCTTATGGCCATTAAGAAAATGACCGATCTGGATCTCGCCGGTAAGCGCGTACTGATCCGGGAAGACCTGAACGTACCCGTCAAAGACGGCAAAGTAACCAGTGACGCCCGCATTCGCGCTTCGCTGCCAACCATCAAGGCAGCCATGGACGCCGGTGCCAGGGTCATGCTGATGTCCCACCTCGGCCGTCCGGAAGAAGGCGTCTATGACGAAGCGTCGTCCATGAAGCCTGTCGCCGAGCACCTGTCTGGCCTGCTGGGTCAGGACGTGCGTCTGGTCAAGGATTATCTGGACGGTGTTGAAGTCGCCGACGGCGAAGTGGTGCTGTTCGAGAATGTCCGTTTCAACAAGGGTGAAAAGAAAGACGACGAAGCCCTGTCGAAGCAATATGCAGCCCTGTGCGACATTTACGTGATGGACGCCTTCGGTACCGCACATCGCGCCCAGGCCTCCACCCACGGTGTTGCCCGCTTTGCGCCTGAAGCCTGTGCCGGCCCACTGCTGGCGGCAGAACTGGATGCCCTCGGCAAGGCCCTGGACAAGCCGGCCAAGCCGGTGGTTGCCATTGTCGGTGGCTCCAAGGTCTCCACCAAGCTGGACGTGCTCAACGCCCTGTCCGACATCTGCGATCAGCTGATCGTGGGTGGTGGTATCGCCAACACCTTTCTGGCCGCTGCCGGCCACCCGGTAGGCAAGTCCCTGTGTGAACACGACCTGCTCGACACCGCGCGGGACATCGCCGCCAAGGTCAATATCCCGCTGCCAAGCGACGTTGTCGTTGCCAGCGAATTTGCGGAAACCGCCGCCGCGACCACCAAGTCCATCGATGAGGTGAGCGAAGGCGACATGATTCTGGATGTGGGCCCGCAAACCGCGGCTCAATTCGCCGAACTGCTGACGTCTGCCAAAACCATTCTCTGGAACGGTCCGGTGGGCGTATTCGAATTTGACCAGTTCGGTAACGGCACCAAGGCGCTGGCCGATGCCATCGCCCAGAGCGATGCTTTCTCCCTGGCGGGCGGTGGTGATACCGTGGCAGCCGTTGACAAGTACGGTGTGAATGAGAAGATTTCCTACATTTCCACCGGTGGTGGAGCCTTCCTGGAGTTCGTCGAAGGCAAGGTGCTGCCGGCGGTAGCTGTATTGGAAGAGCGCGGGGCCTGAGGCCCATTCGGAGCCGGGCAGATACCGGCTCCGTCACTGCTTTGAACCGAATTCAATTTTATTAAGGAGAGTTCCCCATGGCCCTGATCTCGATGCGCCAGATGCTGGATCACGCAGCTGAGTACGGATACGGTGTCCCCGCGTTCAACGTCAACAACCTGGAGCAGATGCGCGCCATCATGGAAGCGGCCGACAAGACCGATTCTCCGGTGATCGTGCAGGCGTCTGCCGGCGCCCGTAAGTACGCCGGTGCCCCGTTCCTGCGTCACCTGATCCTGGCGGCGATTGAAGAATTTCCTCATATCCCGGTGGTGATGCACCAGGATCACGGTACCAGCCCGTCTGTGTGCCAGCGCTCCATCCAGCTGGGCTTCAGCTCGGTGATGATGGATGGCTCCCTCGGTGAAGACGGCAAGACCCCGACGTCTTACGAGTACAACGTTGACGTGACCCGTCGTACCGTTGAAATGGCCCACGCCTGTGGTGTGTCCGTAGAAGGTGAACTGGGTTGCCTGGGTTCCCTGGAAACCGGCATGGCCGGTGAAGAAGATGGCATCGGTGCCGAAGGCAAGCTGGACCACAGCCAGATGCTGACCGATCCGGAAGAAGCCGCCGACTTCGTCAAGAAGACTGGGGTGGATGCCCTGGCCATTGCCATCGGTACCAGCCACGGTGCTTACAAGTTCACCCGTCCGCCGACGGGCGATATCCTGGCGATTGACCAGATCAAGGCCATCCACCAGCGTATCCCGGATACTCACCTGGTCATGCACGGTTCCAGCTCCGTTCCCCAGGACTGGCTGGCGGTGATCAACGAGTTTGGTGGTGAGATTCCGGAAACCTACGGTGTACCGGTTGAAGAAATCGTTGAAGGCATCAAGCACGGCGTACGTAAGGTCAACATCGACACCGACCTGCGTCTGGCCAGCACGGGTGCTATCCGCCGTTTCCTCGCGCAGAACACCTCTGAGTTTGACCCGCGCAAATACCTGGCGGCTTCCGTTAAGGCGATGAGCGAAATCTGCATCGATCGCTACGAGGCCTTTGGCTGTGCCGGCAACGCCAGCAAGATCAAGCCGATCAGCCTGGATGCGATGTTCGAGCGCTACGCCTCCGGCGAGCTGGATCCGAAGGTTAACTGATCCTTCAGGCTTCTCTGGGGACAGACTTGAAGTCTGTCCCCATCTTCGATTAAGGGGACAGGCTTCAAACCTGTCCCCTTTTTTGTGTCCCCTTTCGACTCGGTCATCCACCTGACTCCGGTCAAATACTGACCAGACCCACCTTGTAAATTCTCTCAACTCAACAAATAGTTCTAGCTGGGGGGTGAGTTTGTTCGCCCGCCCTGACGATTGGTTGCAGCGAGAGACGCTATGGACTTCAAGGACTATTACGCCGCCCTCGGTGTCAGTGAGTCCGCTACGCCTGAGGACATCAAGAAGGCCTACCGAAAGCTGGCACGGAAATACCACCCGGACGTCAGCAAAGAAGACAACGCCAATGAGAAGTTCAAGGACGTCGGCGAGGCCTACGAAGTGCTCAAAGACCCGCAGAAGCGGGCCGAGTATGACCAGTTGCGCAAATACGGCGCCAGTGGTGGGCAGTTTGAGCCGCCGCCCGGTTGGGAGAGTGCAGCCCATTTCGGCGATGGCGGCTATACCCGGGCCGACAGCCGGGAGTTCAGTGATTTTTTTGAATCCATCTTTGGCGGTGGTGGTGCAGGCCGCGCCAGTGGACGTGGCGGTGGGTTTGGCTTCCGCCACCAGATGCGCACGCGCGGCGACGATGTTCATGCCCGTCTGGCGCTGTTCCTGGAAGAAGCGTTCCATGGCTGCGACAAGCAGGTGCAGTTTACGGTCCATGAAATGGATGATCATGGCCACGTACTGGCCCGCAAGAAAACCCTCAAGGTGAAGATTCCTGCAGGCGTGCGCGAAGGTCAGCACATCCGGCTGAAAGGTCAGGGCTCGCCGGGTGTCGGGGGCGGTGAGCCGGGGGATCTGTTCATTGAGGTGGGGCTGGCACCCCATCCCCACTTCACCGTGGAAGGTCGGGACGTGATGGTCACTGTGCCCATCACCCCCTGGGAAGCGGCGTTGGGGGCGACGGTTACAGTGCCCACGGTAGACGGCAAGGTAAACGTCAAGGTCCCGAAGGGATCGTCCAGTGGTCGTAAACTCAGGCTCAAAGGCAAGGGCTTTCCCGGCCAGCATCCTGGCGACGAGATAGTATTGCTGCAGATCGTGATGCCGGAACAGCACAGCGAGAAAGCGGCAGCGCTTTACCAGCAACTGGCGGAGGCAGAGCCTGCCTTCAATCCACGCAGCAAACTGGGTGTGTGACGGGAGCCGAGCGATGGCAAAGAACGAACCAATATTCGAGGTGGAGCTGCTGGACGCTCACACCACCTTTACCCTGCGGGAGTTCTGCGAACGGGGGGCTGTTCATGCGGAATTTGTGATCAAGCTGGTAAGTTATGGCGTGATCTCCCCGGTAGAGGAAGGTGACGTGCGGGAGTGGAGCTTTGATCTCCCGGCGCTGGCCCGGTTGCGAAAAGCCCAGCGTTTGCAGCAGGATCTGGATATCAATGTGCCGGGCCTGGCCATGTCCCTCGACCTGCTGGATGATGTTCAGCAGCTTCGGCGTGAGGTGGATCGCCTCAACCGTCAGCTGCGGCAGTTGACCGGAGAAGGATGAGTCCTGACCCGGATACTGTCTGATTCCGTCAGCCCAGGGGAACTTTTCGATTAACTACGGTATCTTAGCGTCATCTTTGATCAGTACATTTCATCATTTGTTAAGGAGTCGGTATGGGTGAGGCAAAACGCCGCAAGGGGTCGGGAACACCGGCTGCGGGCAAATCAAAGAGCAGCAGACTGCCGGTTGTAGTGGTCATGCTCGCTGTGGTGGCCGCCATTGTGGCTGGCGTATTCTGGGTGACCCAGCCGCCGGAGCCCGAGGCGGTATCTCTGCCCGTTGCCGCGGCGAACGCCCAGCCTTTCCCGGCGGAGCTGGACCAGTACGGCACCAGCATCGGCGCTGATGACGCGCCCGTGGTGGTCCGTGAGTTTGCTGACTTCCAGTGCCCCGCCTGCGGTCGCTTTGCGGAAGCCAGCAGCCGGCTGAAGCAGGAATACGTCGAGTCGGGTAAGGTTCGGTTTGTGTTCTATGATCTGCCGCTGAACCAGCATCGCAATGCTCTGCCTGCGGCCATGGCTGCCCGTTGCGCCGGGGATCAGGAGGGCTATTGGGCCATGCACGACCGGCTGTTTGCCAACCAGGGGGAGTGGAGCAACTCCGGTGTCGCTGTCGAGATCTTCACCCGTTATGCCGGTGAACTCGGCCTTGAGGAGCGCCGCTTCAGCCGTTGCATGGCCACCGACCTGCATCAGGAAGTGATCGAAGCCAGCGTGGACGTGGCCAAGCGTATGCGTGTGACCAGTACCCCGACGGTGCTGGTGGATAATATCCCTCTCTCTCGTCCTGGCTGGGGGCAATTGTCCGCCGTGGTTGAGCGGGAGTTGGCCGCCGCCGCTGAATAACCTGGGGCTTGCCCGGTAACTACCTACGCCCCGCATTGACGGGGCGTTTTTCATGGGGCTTCGCATCGGTTAGAATTTCACCGCCGCTCGACGCGGCCCAAATGTCCAGAAACCATGCTCCGGATTTGCGATCCGGCCCGCAGGAGTAAAGTAATGACTGATAACGTCGTGGTTTGCGCACTCTACAAGTTCGCAGCCGTTGAAGATTTTGAAGACCTTCGCCAGCCTCTGCTGGACCTGATGCTCGAGCAAGAGGTGCGGGGCACCCTGTTGCTGGCCCGTGAGGGAATTAACGGCACCATCGCCGGTAGCCGTGAGGGTATTGACGCGGTCAAGGCCTGGATTGGCAGCGACTCACGCTTTGATGGCGTGGATTATAAAGAGTCGTTTGTCGACATCCAGCCCTTCAAACGCACCAAAGTGAAGCTTAAGAAAGAAATCGTCACCATGGGCGTGGAAGGTATCGACCCGAAGCGGGTGGTGGGCACTTACGTGGATCCAAAGGACTGGAACGAGCTGATCTCCGACCCCGAGGTGTTGCTGGTCGATACCCGTAACCAGTACGAGGTGGAAATCGGGACCTTCAAAAATGCCCTGAACCCGGCCACCGATACCTTTCGGGAGTTCCCCGAGTACGTGAAGCAGAACCTGGATCCGGCCAGGCACAAGAAGGTGGCGATGTTCTGCACGGGCGGCATCCGTTGCGAGAAATCCACGGCGTACCTGAAGGAGCAGGGCTTTGACGAGGTATACCACCTCAAGGGCGGGATTCTCAAATACCTGGAAGAAGTCCCGCAAGAACAATCCCTCTGGCATGGAGAGTGCTTCGTCTTTGATGACCGGGTGACGGTGAATCATCAGCTTGAGCGGGGCGGTTTCGACCAGTGCCATGCCTGCCGTCGTCCGATCACTGAGGACGATAAGCTGCGCCCAGAGTACGAACAGGGTGTGAGTTGTCACCAATGTGCTGATAACCTCACCGATGAGCAGAAAGCCCGGTTTGCCGAGCGGGAACGACAGATGCGATTGGCGGCTCAGCGTGGGGAAGCTCACGTGGGGGGTGAGGCTGCCCGTATCATCGCCGAACGCAAGGCGCGCAAAAAAGCCGAGCGTGCCCGCCAGGCCGAGCAAAGCTCTGCCGGAGAACAACGCGGGGCCTGATCGCCAGTTACTGAGTGGTCAGTCCCGCCCACGCGAGTAAGGGACTGACCATGCAAAAAACCATTGTTGCGGTAACCACAGTATTGTTGGGGGCTCCCCTGGCCTGGGCGGAAACGCCGGAATGGCAGGGTGAAGTCGAACTGGGGCTGCTGATCACCACCGGTAACACGGAAGAAACCAACGTCAACAGCCGGCTGGCGTTCCAGCAGGAAATCGTCCGCTGGCGCAACAGTGGCGAGTTCTCATCACTGTATTCCGAAGCTGACGGTGCCACTTCGGCTGAAAAGTACCGCGCTTTCCTGGAATCCGATTTCAAGTTCAACGATCGCCAGTATTGGTTTCTGCGCGGGGCCTATGAAGACGATCGCTTCTCCGGTTATGACTTTGAGTCGTCCATCACCACAGGTTATGGCCATCGGGTCTGGCAGGGCGGGGAGCGCTCATTCCTGGACCTTTCTGCCGGTGCCGGTTACCGCTATAACCGCTTTGATGAACCTGATGAGAATGGTCATCGCAAGGAAAATGAGTCCATTGCCCGGCTGGCGGGTCAGTTTGATTACGAACTGTCGGAGACGGCACTGTTCCGCCAGAAGCTGAGCAGCGAGATCGGCCTCGAAGACGGTAATACCATCAGCGAGTCGGAAACCTCGCTCCAGGCGACGGTGGTGGATTCCCTGTCGATGAAGGTCTCCTATCGGGTCAAGCACCTGTCGGATCCCCCTGCGGCTAGCGAACGCACGGACACCGAGACGGCGCTGACCCTGTTGTACGGCTTCTGACCGCGGTCAGACCCGGTTACGAAGACCTAGCTCATCCGGGTAGGGACTGAGATAGTGCTGTAGCTCGACATAGTCCACCGGCTCGCGACGCTGTGCCATGCGCAGCAGGGTCATGGGCACAATGAGTGGCAGCTCGCCGCGGTGGTAGGCTTCGATCTGTTCGACCAACACCTGCCGGTCGGCATCGCCAATGGCTTCCCGCAAATAGCCCATCAGATGTTGCATGGCATTGACGTGGGCGCCCCGGCTGACCTTGCAGGTCATGGCCGTCATGAACCCTTCAATGTAGCGTTGCGCGACCGTTTCCAGTGGTTGCTCCTTGAGATTGGAGAGCATGGGGCCCAGTTGCCGGTACAGGGGTTCGTTGTGGGCCAGCAGCTGGAACTTGTGGCGGGTATGGAATTCGATCAGGGCTTTGGCTGTCAGGTTGGCGGCGACATTCTGCTGCCAGTCATCATAGGCGAACACCCGCTCAATGAAGTTCTCCCGCAGAGCATCATCGTGCAGTCGGCCTTCTTCTTCCACCGGTAGCAGTGGGTACGCCTGCATGAGGGCGGCCGCAAACAGCCCCCGTCCTTCCCGGTGAACCATCTGGCCCTCGGCGTTGTGAACCTTGATGCGTTCCATGCCACAACTGGGGGATTTGGCCATCAGGATATAGCCACGCAGGTCGCCAAGGGTAGGCACGACGGCCCGAATCACGTGATCCATTGCTTCGGTGTGATCCGCGCTGCCCTTGGACTCAATCAGGCGCAGTTCGCCGTCAATGTCGCGGATGTGGATGGCGGGGCGGGGAACTCCCAGACCTGCGGCCATCTCCGGGCAAACTGGCCTGAAATCGAAGTGTTTGGCCAGTATCTGGGTGCAAAATCTTGAGTGTTTATGGCCGCCATCATGGCGGACTTCCTGTCCGAGCAGACAGGTACTGATACCAATCGGAATACCACTCACAAGTCTGACCTCTCACTCGCTGAATGCGGTTGTCCAGTCTAAACCGAATGGGCGCCGGCTGTGAATGGGAGCGTGCCGATGGATCAGTGGCCGTAGACCATCATGGAGGTATCCGAGATCACGAAATCGGAGAAATACACCGACCCGATGCTTTGGGTGCCGATCCGGAAGGTTGGCATATCAATATCGGCGCGGAATTCGACGTCGTGAATCGACATGCCCTCCGCTCCGGAGGTGGCGCTGGTGCCGGCGGAAATGCTCGCGGCCAGATTGGCCATGCCGAAATGCCCCTTGGTGTCATTGCCCCGGCGGTTATGGACCTGCAAGCCCTCAATGCCCACCGCAGCCAGGTTGAAGATCAGAATCACGTCGGCAACCTCCCAATTCAGGGAGCCGTCATCAATCCTGAAGTGGCTGTCGATCTGCAGCTCGGAGGCCTGCACCAGATCACCGTTGGGTCGGACGTAGCTGGTGCCATCGTTGCGGATCACAATGTCGGTCGGTCCGAGATAGCCCGTCAGGAAAATATCTGAGAACAGGGTGGTGCTGTCCGGGTTTCCGCCCGTGATGATGCTGTCGATGCCGATCTCGAAGTCGATGGCATTGAGGTAATCGTCGACGCTGGCAGGATCGCCACTGTCCACCGGACTCAGGTGCATCACCAGGTCACCGTCGTTGAACTGCTTTCCGTACTGGCCGCTGACAGAATAGGTGCTCATCGCCTGTGCAATGTCCGGGTTGGCCGGGTTGAGCGTTCCCTCTGCCCCCCGCCGGGCCAGTTCGGAGAACCCGTAATCCAGCACTTCGCCATCCCCGGCAACATCGAGGGTGAGCTTCACGTTGTCGAGCAGGGTGCCGTTGTGGCCGGACAGATGGAAGCCGTTGATGTCCAGGGGGGCATCGTCGACATAACGGATCTGAGCGATGTCCACCGAAGCTGCGAGCTCGATGGTGATTCCGGTCTGGCCGGTGATGTTGGCCATTTCCCGGTCATCAATGGATTCGATGGCCCCAACCGGTGCCGAGATGACCGACAGTACCAGCGCAGCGTGAAAACAGGATCTTCCCTGACCAACCTTGAGTGACATGATGTCCCCGGTCCTTGTTGTTTTTAGTTGTCCAGACGACAGGGGAACAGCGCAATCTATGCAGCCCGCATCGGGTTTTGTTACAGGTTGTTACGGTAGGGTGATTTTTGATCAGGGTCTGTGAGCCAAATCACAGACCCGAACGCCTGCTCAGGCAGACGCCGGGGAGGGGCTTTGCGGACAGCTATCGGGCGATAAGGCCTCTACAATCAGGCGCTTCTGGTGGTCGGCAAAACGGGTGATTTGTTCGGCCATGGCGGCTTTATCCCGCTCCAGTACGGCCTTGGTCAGGTTCCGGAAGAAGGCCTCCGTACGCTCGAGATCCTGCTGGTAGCGTTCCGAGCTCAGGTAATAGGCGCGGCTGACCGCAGGCTTGAAGTTGGTCAGGGCCTCGGTGAGGTAAGGGTTGCCCACCACCTCGCAACAGCTGTCCATAACCTCAAAGCTGGCCTCAACCACGGCCAGTACGCTGGTGTTGCCGTTCAGGCACTGGGTCACCTTGCTGATTTTCCGTAACAGGGTGATCCGGTCGGGTCCTTCCCAATGATCGATCAACCGGTCGGCCAGCATCAGCAGCAGGTGCATGTAGACGTCATAGAGTTCGGTCGCGTGCTGGGCATCGAGCTGGCTGGCAGAGGCGCCTTTACGGGGCGTGATGTCCACCAGATGCCAGCGTTCCAGGATGTACAGCGCCTCTTTCACCGACGCCCGGCTAACCGCAAGAGTGGTGGCAACCCGGGCCTCATGAATGCGCTCGCGGGGCTGGATGTGGCCGGTCATGATCTGTTGTGCCAGGTAGTTGGCGATCTGCTCGGCCAGGGTGTTAGGGGCCTTGAATTCCATGGTTATGTTGTCCGCTCTCAGTGTCTGGCAGTGTATCACAGCCGCTTCGGTCCGCTTTAGCGGAGGTGACGGTCCGTGTACTAGGCGGTCAGGGTTGTCGGGATGAAAAGGTTGACCTCTGCTAGATTGTAGGACAATAATGCATCTATGATGTAATTAATCACGAGCCCCGCCAGCAGGAGACAATAATTATGACAACGCACAGCAAAGCCCATTCCCCTGAGGCCGCACGACGAAAGCTGCTGCTGAAACTCAAGAAATACAGCTACCTGATTTCGATGTTACCGCTGGCGATACCGCCGCTTCTGGTGCTTGCGGGGCACTCCCTGGGTATGACCAACCTGTTTGCCTGGGGGGCTCCGGTGGTGGTGTTTGTGATTATTCCCCTTCTGGATTTCCTGCTTGGCAAGGACGACCTCAATCCGGATGAAGGGGACGATGTGCCGTCGATGAACAAGGAATCGTTTTACCGCGTTCTGACCCTGAGCTGGGTTGGCTTGTATGCGGTATTACTGGTGTGGGGAATGAGCCTCATCGCCGGAGGTACCTTCAGCGCTTTGGGAACCGTGGGCTGGATTCTGTCGATCGGTATTGTCGGTGGCCTGGGCATCAACGTCGCCCATGAGCTGATCCACAAGGATGACCGGCTTGAAACCTGGGCCGGAGGTTTCCTGCTGTCGCTGGTGTGTTACGCCGGGTTCAAGGTGGAGCATCTGCGCGGTCACCACGTTCATGTGTCCACACCGGAAGACGCATCCTCGTCCCGCTACAACCAGTCGCTGTATGAGTTTCTGCCCCAGGCCTATGCCCGTAACTTTATCAATGCATGGAAGCTGGAAGCGAAGCGCCTGGAAGGCAAGAACCAGCGCGTGGTCAGCTGGCATAATGAACTGATCTGGTGGTACAGCATCAGCGCCCTGGCGCTGATTGCCTTTACCGTGGCCTTTGGCTGGTTGGGCGCGGCCTACTTCCTCGGCCAGAGCTTCATCGCCTTCACCCTGCTGGAAATCGTCAATTACCTGGAGCATTACGGTCTGCATCGCCGCAAGCTGGAGAATGGCCGCTATGAGCGCACCATGCCGGAACACAGCTGGAACTCCAATTACTTCCTGACCAACGTTTTCCTGTTCCACCTGCAGCGCCACAGTGACCACCATGCTTACGCCAAACGCCGCTATCAGGTGCTCCGTCACCATGAGGTTGCACCCCAGTTACCGGCCGGCTACGCAACCATGGTGGTGCTGGCCTGTATTCCGCCACTTTGGAAGCGGGTCATGAACCCAAGGGTTGAAGCCTACTATCAGGGTGAAGAACACCAGCTGGTGTAAGTAAGCGTCTGGTCGGCAAGGGGCTGAGATCTGTCCGGGGTGCGTAAGCGCCCCTTTTTGTTTGGCACGGTTCGCAGGTTCCTCCCCGGAGGGTTTTAATCCTGCCTATGGGCGTTATAATCCGGCCAGGCTCAGGAAGAGCCCACACTCACAAGACGTCTCTTCAAGGATTGAAGATATGCCCGAGGCTCCCGCTTCCCCTCGTCCCCCGTCCGTGGGGCTGCAGTTTACCGTCCGTATCGGCGATCTGCCCGCCGACCTGTTGGCTGTCGTTGGTTTTGAATTCAGCGAGGCTCTGTCCTGTCTGTTCCGCGGCAAGCTGGCGTTGGCCAGTCCCGATCCTGCTTTAGGCCAGGCATCGGGCTCTGATGGGGAACAGGTTTCAAATCCGTCCCCCTCTCTGGATCAGATCCTGGAACAACCGGTCGAGCTCGTCATCTGGCAGGATGGCCAGCTGCTGCGCCGTTTTTCAGGCGTCGTCTCCGAATTCGCCCGCGGTGACAGCGGCCACCGCCGCACCTGTTACGAGGTGGTCGTAGAGCCGCCTTTGTGGCGCCTCGGGCTGATGCACAACAGCCGCATCTTCCAGACCCAGACCTCGGACGCGATTCTCAAAACCCTGCTGGAAGAGCGCGGCATCGTCGACACCGTGTTCGACCTCAAACGTTCGGCTCCGGAGCGGGAATACTGCGTTCAGCATCGGGAAAGCGATCTGGCCTTCCTCCAGCGCCTGGCCGCCGAAGAAGGCTGGCACTACCGTTTTGACCTCGACGCCGACAACCAGCCCCTGGTGATTTCGGACCATCACGGCGACGCCGTCACCCTGCCGCAGGCCACCTGCAACGCCACCGCCGGTGGTAGCACCCGGCAACCGGCGGTATTCCAGTTCAGCTACCGCGAACGGGTCCGCGCCGCGTCGGTGGTGATGAAAGACTACACCTTCAGGAACCCTGCCTACGCGCTGATGCACGAGAGCAACGCCGCCGGTATGGATCACCAGCGGGAGGATTACCAGCACTACGATTACCCTGGCCGCTTCAAGAATGACGCCCGTGGCCGCGCCTTCACCCAGGCCAAACTGGAGGCCCTGCGCAACGACGCCAGCGTGGCCAGTGGCCGCAGCAACCGCCCTGATTTTGCCGCTGGCGCCAGGCTGCCCCTGAGCAGCCACACCCAGGACGACCTCAACCGCGACTGGCTGATCACCCGGGTCGTCCACACCGGCAAACAGCCCCAGGCTTTGGAAGA
>NZ_JBHIXV010000051.1:0-16276 GCF_041984545.1 Marinobacter sp.
GCATGCCGGGTGGTGTGGGAGGGGTGGAGCCTCATGGCTCCCCCCTATCCCGATTCTGAATTCACTGCGAACCGGGCAGGGTGAACAGCCTTGAAACCTTCTGTAACCCCTGGATTTGGGCTACCCTGAAGCCACAAAACCACGAAAAACCAGTCGGTTGTGCACAGGAAGTAACGGCGGCGAGCCCATGGACAAGAAAAAGCTCACAGAGCGGGACATCTGCACCAAGTACATCAACCCGGCCCTGCAGAACGCGGGCTGGAATATTCAAACTCAGGTACTTGAAGAACACCCGATCACAGACGGACGCATCATCGTGCGGGGCCGCCTGCACACCCGAGGTAAACGCCGCCGGGCGGATTACGTTCTTAGCTACAAGAAGAACATGCCCATTGCCATCATCGAAGCCAAAGACAACAACCACAGCCTGGGTGATGGCATGCAGCAGGCATTGGCTTATAGCGATGCCCTGGACGCCCCTTTCGTGTTCAGCAGCAACGGCGACGGCTTCCTGTTCCACGACCGCACCGGGCTGTTCGGCAAAACTGAAACTACCCTGAGCCTGGACGAATTCCCTTCGCCGGAAACCCTCTGGGAGCTTTACTGCCAGTACAAAGGCATCCACCAGAACGCCCGGCAAACCGTCGAACAGCCCTACTATGATGACGGCAGTGGCCGGACGCCCCGCTATTACCAGACCGTCGCCATCAATCGCACCGTAGAAGCTGTGGCCCGCGGGCAGAACCGCATTCTGCTGGTGATGGCCACCGGCACCGGCAAAACATTCACCGCCTTTCAGATAATCTGGCGGCTGTGGAAGTCCAAACAGAAGAAACGCATCCTGTTCCTGGCCGATCGCAACATTCTGGTAGACCAGACCAAGAACAACGACTTCAAGCCCTTCGGCCAGGCCATGACCAAGGTCACCAACCGAACGGTGGACCCGTCCTACGAGATTTACCTGTCACTCTATCAGGCCGTCACCGGCAGCGAGGACGAGCAGAACATCTACAAGCAGTTCTCCCCGGACTTCTTCGATCTGGTGGTGATCGACGAGTGTCACCGTGGCAGCGCCTCGGTAGACTCCGCCTGGCGCCAGATTCTGGAATACTTCTCTGCGGCAACGCACATCGGCCTGACGGCAACACCCAAGGAAACCAGGGAAGTATCCAACATCGACTACTTCGGCGAGCCGGTGTACACCTACTCCCTGAAGCAAGGCATCGAAGACGGCTTCCTGGCCCCATACAAAGTGGTGCGCATCGACCTGGACCGCGACCTGCAAGGCTGGCGCCCAAGCAAAGGCCAGACCGACAAACACGGCGAACTGATCGAAGACCGCATCTACAACCAGAAAGACTTCGACCGCCAACTGGTGCTGGAGAAACGTACCGAAGTGGTCGCCAGAAAGGTCACGGAGTTCCTGGAACAAACCGACCCGTACCAGAAAACCATCGTATTCTGCGAAGACATCGACCACGCCGAGCGCATGCGCCAGGCCCTGGTGAACCTGAACCCGGCGCGGGTAAAAGAAAACCGCAAGTACGTGATGCGCATTACCGGCGACGAGCAGGAAGGCAAGGCCGAGCTGGATAACTTCATCAACCCGGAAGAGCGTTATCCCGTCATCGCCACCACCAGCAAGTTAATGACCACCGGCGTAGACGCCCAAACCTGCAAACTTATCGTGCTCGACCAGCGCATCCAGTCCATGACCGAGTTCAAGCAAATCATCGGCCGGGGCACCCGCATCAACGACGACTACAACAAGCACTGGTTCACCATTCTGGACTTCAAAAAGGCAACCGAGCTGTTCGCAGACCCGGCGTTCGACGGCGACCCGGTCAAAGTCTATGAGCCCAAGGCCGGCGAATCGGTGGTACCAGACGACGAGCAGGAAACGCTGGAACCCGATGCCACTGAATTGCCGTTGAGCGAGGAAGCCGAGGGCTACGAAGTCGAGCCCGGCGAAACCTGGCACCGCGATGACAGCAAACCGACGTGGCCCACTGAAGATGAAGAGAAGTCCAAGCGAGTAAAGTACGTGGTGGGCGATGTGGAAGTCAGCGTCATCGCCGAGCGCGTCCAATACCTGGGCCCGGACGGCAAGCTCATTACCGAAAGCCTGAAAGACTTCACCCGCAAGAAAGTAAAAGAGCAGTACGCCACCCTGACCGACTTCCTCAAAGGCTGGAACCAGGCCGAGCGCAAACAGGCCATCATCGAAGAACTGGCCGAGCAAGGCGTGATGTGGGACGACCTTATCAAGGATGTCAGCAAGAAACTGGGGGCTGAACCCGACCCCTTCGATGTTATCTGCCACATCGTTTACGACCAGCCGCCCCTGAGCCGTAAAGAGCGGGCCGAGCAGGTACGCAAACAGAATTACTTCAGCAAATACGAGGGCGCCAGCAAACAGGTACTGGACGCCCTGCTGGACAAGTACACGGACGACGGCATCGAACCCATCGAAGATATGAAGGTGCTAACCATCGCCCCTTTCAGTAACATCGGCGCCCCAATGGAACTGCTGCAGGCCTTCGGCGGCAAACCCGGCTACACCGAAGCCCTCAAAGACCTGGAAAACCAACTCTACCAGCAAACCTCCTGACGCACTCCCGCCCTTTAAGCCCCTCTGCCCTGGCGGGAGAGGGGTTGGGGAGAGGGGGAGCGAAGCATTAACCCAAATCCCGGAGCCACAGGAACCCCAATGTCCATAACCACCACCATCAAATCCATCCAGGACATCATGCGCAAAGACGTGGGCGTAGACGGCGATGCCCAGCGCATCGGCCAGCTGGTCTGGATGCTGTTCCTGAAAATCTTCGACGACCGGGAGCAGGAGTGGGAGCTGTTCTACGACGACTACAAATCACCGATTCCGGAGAAACTGCGCTGGCGCAATTGGGCCGCCGACCCGGAAGGCATGACCGGCGACGAGCTCAAGGATTTCATCGACAACACCCTGTTCCCCGGCCTGCAGAACCTGGAACCGGCCGGTGACGACTACCGGGGCGTGGTCATTCGCAACGTGTTCGAGGATGCCTACAACTACATGAAGTCCGGCCAGCTGATGCGCCAGGTCATCAACAAGCTGCAGGACGGCATCAATTTCAACAAATCCGCCGAGCGCCATGAGCTGGGCGATATGTACGAGCAAATCCTCAAAGACCTGCAAAGCGCCGGCAACGCCGGTGAGTTCTACACTCCGCGGGCAGTGACCGAATTCATGGTCAACCGGGTAGACCCGAAGCTGGACGAGAAAGTGATGGACCCGGCCTGCGGCACCGGCGGCTTCCTCACCTGCACCATCGAGCACAAGCGCAAGCACTACGTCAGCACCCCGCAGGACGAACAAACCCTGCAGAAGAGCATCCACGGCGTTGAGAAAAAGCCCCTGCCGCACCTGCTGGCCACCACCAACCTGATCCTGCACGGCATCGAAGTGCCGGACCAGATAAAGCACGACAACACCCTGGCCCGCCCGCTCATTAGCTGGGGCCCGAAAGAACGGGTAGACGTTATCGTGGCCAACCCGCCCTTCGGCGGCATGGAAGAAGACGGCATTGAAACCAACTTCCCCAGCGCCTTCCGCACCCGGGAAACCGCCGACCTGTTCATGACCCTGTTCATCCACCTGCTGCGGGACGGCGGTCGCGCTGCCGTGGTTCTGCCAGACGGCTTCCTGTTCGGCGAGGGCATGAAAACCCGCCTCAAGGAAAAACTGCTGGAAGAGTGCAACCTGCACACCATCGTGCGCCTGCCCAACGGCGTGTTTAACCCCTACACCGGCATCAAAACCAACCTGCTGTTCTTTACCAAGGGCAAGCCCACGGAAACCGTCTGGTACTACGAACACCCCTACCCGGAAGGCTACAAGAGCTACAGCAAAACCAAGCCCATGAAGTTCTCCGAGTTCCAGACCGAAATCGACTGGTGGGGCTCCGAGGCCGACGGCTTCGGCAGCCGCGAGGTAACCGAGCAGGCCTGGAAAGTGTCCATCGACGACATCAAGGCCCGCAACTACAACCTGGACATCAAGAACCCTCACGAAGGCGAACAGGTCAGCCACGACCCGGACGAACTGCTGGCCAAGTACGAACAGCAACAGGCCGAGATCCAGGAAATCCGCCACCAGCTGCGGGACATCCTGGCCGATGCGCTTTCTCATAACACCGACGGAGGTGCGGCGTGAGTGCGCGGGAGCTGATTACCGAGCATCTGGACTTGTGGACCGGCGCGGTCACGAAGAAGTCCAGTAGTGGCCGGGGGAGTAATGGCAAGGTTGAGCTGACTGGGATTAAGAAGCTTCGGGAGCTGATTCTAGAGTTGGCAGTTCGAGGAAAGCTAGTTGAACAATATGCCAATGATGAGCCGGCAAGTATGCTCTTGGAAAAAATCGACAAGGATAAGGCTCAGCTGACCCAGCTGGGAAATCTGAAAAAACCGAAAAAGTATCCCCAGATTGCGCCAGAGGAGCCTCCATTCAAAATCCCCAGTTCCTGGATCTGGGAACGAATGCATCGTGTCTTCCTTAAAATTACGGATGGAACCCACCACTCACCTCCGAACAAGGAGGATGGTGACTTTCTGTATGTATCAGCAAAAAATATCAAACCAGAAGGAGTGCAGCTGGACGGGATCACTTATGTGACAAAAGGCATCCATGAAGAAATTTACAGCCGCTGCAATCCTGAACTTGGAGACCTACTTTACATAAAAGATGGTGCAACAACCGGCGTTGCAACAATCAACAATCTAGATGAAGCTTTTTCAATGTTATCTAGCGTGGCGCTTTTGAAGCCCCACCGGGATTTGCTATCTAACAAATTTTTGCTGTATTGCTTGCGAGCCCCCTTTTTCTATCAAGAAATGCGAGCTGGCATGACCGGAGTTGCAATAACACGGGTAACTCTAAAGAAGCTTGACCTTGCATTAATACCCGTTCCCCCTATCGAGGAACAACACCGCATCGTCCAAAAAGTCGATGAACTCATGGCCCTCTGCGACCAGCTGGAACAGCAAACCAGCGACCAGCTCGAAGCCCACGAAACCCTAGTGGACACTCTGCTCGGCACCCTCACCCAATCCGAAAACGCCACCGAACTGGCCGACAACTGGGCCCGCCTTGCCGCCCACTTCGACACCCTGTTCACCACCGAACAGAGTATCGACAAGCTCAAGCAGACCATCCTGCAACTGGCGGTGATGGGGCGGTTGGTGGAGCAGGATTTTAGTTCCGAGGACTCGTCGGAGCTACTGCAGAAAATCGAAAGCAAGAGAGAACAACTAGTTCAGCAAGGGAAGCTGAAAGGTGGCGATAAGCGAAACGTATCGGAAAAGACAGATACCCCCTTCAACTTGCCAGCAAACTGGTCGTGGGTTCGGATTTCAGATTTGTTGCCAGATTTTCAAAATGGCGCTTCCAGCAGGGGCGATCAATCAGGCTCTGAGGTAATTGTTCTTAGGTTAGCGGACATCACGAATCTCGAGATTACACTTGAAGACCCCAGGCGCTTGCTTATCAGCAATAGTTCGATAAGCAAATACGCTGTTAGGAAAGGCGACATACTAATTATTCGTGTCAACGGAAGCGCAGACTTAGTTGGCCGCTTCATTCCAGTCGAGGCACCTTTCGATGGTATTTTCTGTGACCACTTTATCCGCCTGCGAATAGACTCACAAATCATCGAGCCGCGGTTTCTCGCACTGGTCGGCTCGACAGAGCTCATTCGGTCGCGTATCGAGGATTTGTTTGTCAGCACAGCGGGACAAAAAACCGTGAACCAGAAACACATCGGCTCATTGCTAACCTCATTACCACCGATAGAGGAACAACACCGCATCGTCAAAAAAGTCGATGAACTCACGGCCTTATGCGACCAGCTCAAAGAACGCCTGAACCAGGCCAGCGAAACCCGCTGCCACTTGGCCGAAGCTATTGTTGAACAAGGACTTTCAGCATGACGACCGAATACAACGTCTACTGCGACGAATCCTGCCATCTGGAGAACGACGGCCAGAAGGCGATGGTACTGGGCGCGGTCTGGTGCCCGAAAGACAAACGGCTGGAAATCGCCGAGCGAATTCGCGAAATCAAACAGAAGCACGGCCTCGAACGGGATTTTGAAATCAAATGGACCAAGGTGAGCCCATCAAAGCTGGCCTTCTATCAGGACATCGTTGATTACTTTTTCGACGATGACGACCTCCATTTCCGCGGCCTGGTCGTGCCGGACGGAAGGAGGCAACCTTCTGGCACATGACCAGCGAAGGCAGCGTGGAATCAGAAAGAACACCGGATTTCAGGCGGTGTGAACGAATCCGCTGGCCGCGTCCTGTCATCGAAAACGAGAATGACCCGGCCTTGAAAGTATGGTCAGAGAAACGAGGCAACGAAAACCGGATTCATCTGTGGTTTGAGGCGGAAGGCTATCTCGTCGTTTTAGCTGAGCGCGCAACCTACATACTCCCCTGGACGGCCTTCTACATCGAACGCCAACACCAACGGGACAAGTACACAAAACGCTGGAAACGAAACACAGGCAGGAAATAAGGCTGGCCGCGCCCTCGAAGAGGACGGGGCCGTAACTCCTTCCACACATACGCCCAAGGGCTGGTAGATGAGCTGTGCTGAACTATAGTGCCACCTTAAGCTAATTTCAATGACCTTCAGGCCACTTCGTATACAAGGCCACAGTGATTCTGTCAGACGTGCGTGTATAAGAACCCCCGCGTAAGCTCCCGTGTGAGCCAAGAGGCAGGGGTCGTGTTAACTGGAAGGTTAAAGCCATGGCAGCTCGGTATGCAAGCAGTAATCCCGGAAGAATGGGGAACCCATGAAAAACGGCTGTAACGCCTGAACCAGGCTGGCGAAACCCGCTGCCAGCTGGCCTATCCGCCTCACCGTTGCCATGAACTGAACGGCAACTGTAAGGGGCAACTAAGCATGGACCTGGACCACCCTTGTGAGCTTATGTTCAAACCGGTCCACGATCCGGTACCTGTACGCAGCGATCCGCGCGGGCTTTTTTATTGTTATGACTCCGGGAATGTATTCCGAGCATATGTTGTGAAACTAGACAGGGTTCCGTTACAGAATGTTACTGATTGGTAGGATTGTCGATCCAATAATTCACAAGGAGCTCTGCAAGTGAAACGACTATTTTCTGGACTGTTGGTTGCGACAAGCATCGGGTGGCTGCCTGTTACTGCATCGGCAACGATCATTACCGGTAACTTCACCGGCTTTGTTGCAGGCGGAGACTACGATCGAACAGGAGCGGTTACGGGCAGTGCAGGCTCAGGCAACAATGCCGGCAGGGAAGTCTCCGGCCAGCTCTCCATCAGCATAAGCGAGGCCCCCGAAGATAGTTTGGCCAATCCAGGCCAGGGCTCTTACGTGTCTGGCTTTGAATGGATCTCTATATCCCTGGACGGGTTTAATTTCGACTTGCCTGAGGACACTGCCGGATATATCACGCAGGACAGAGTGGAACTCAACAGTGAGTCATCAACTCAGTCGTTATCAATCAGTGACCGGATTCTGGAAAGTACTTCAATCAATGCCAGCACCTATTTGCTACAGGAATTCCGGATCAGCTCCGCGATGATGGCATTCCTCTCGGGGGATGCTCTGAGTCAAAGCATCAGCTGGAGTGACAGTGACTGGGGAGTGCAAGATAACAACTACGGGGTACTCGACTATCAGTACCAGTGGCGTGATGATTCGCAGAATATTCTTGAAAGGGCTGATGGCACAGTATACCTCACGGCTTTCAATGCTCAGTTGCCCGTTCATTCAGTGCCGGAACCCGGCACGATCACTCTAATGCTCTCGGGCTTGGTGGGGCTGGGCTTGGCAAGGAGAAAGCGACAATCAGTCAATGACGTGTGAGCTTTACAGGGCAAAAAATAAAGCGGCCCCCGGTGGTACGGGGGCCGCAGGAACTGTAACCGAAGTGCTTATGGGTTCTTGATGTACGCGTTCCGGCGCAGGTAGAACCACCAGTTCACCAGCAGACACACCGCGTAGAACACTGCAAACCCGTACATGGCCACTTCCGGTGTACCGGCCTGGATTTCCTGCCCCATCACCCTCGGGGCAATAAAGGCGCCGTAGGCGGCCACTGCGGAGGTCCAGCCCAGCACCGGGCCTTTCTGCTGCTGGTCGAAGATCACGCCGATGCTGCGGAAGGTGGAGCCGTTGCCAATGCCGCTGGCGGCAAACATCACGATGAACAGGATCAGGAACAGCGCAAAGTAGCTGTTCGGGTCTGTCGAATTGTAGGCCAGCATCATCACGTAGCCGGTGGCCACGGAAGCACCGACCATCACCAGTGAGATAATCTGGGTCACGATAGAGCCACCGAGCTTGTCGGAGATCCAGCCGCCCACCGGGCGAATCAGTGCGCCCACGAACGGACCCATCCAGGCCCAGGTCAGGGCACTCGGGGCATCCGGATTGACCACACGAGTCATCGCGCCATCCGCACCCACTTCCATCATGTTGCCGAAGATGACGCTGATGGACAGTGGCAGGGCGGCGGAGAAGCCGATGAACGAGCCGAAGGTGAGGATGTACAGCACGGTCATGGACCAGGTGTGCTTGTTGCTGAAAATGGCAAACTGCTTCTGGATGTTTGGTTTGATATCACCCGGAATCAGGCGCAGCAGCACCAGGGTGAGGATGATGGTTAGCGGCAGTGCCAGCCACATGTTCATTACGCTGAGCGCCCACACGCCAGCCAGGGAAGTCAGCAGGCCAACCCCGTAGAGTCCCAGGATCTTGGCGAATGCAGAGGCCGGATTGCCCGGATTGGGAGTCACCACTTTCAGGTTGTTCATGCCGAACCAGCCGGCAAAGGCCAGGGGAATCAGGAACACCAGCCAGATGAAACCGGCATTCTGGATCCAGGTGTCGGTGCCGGCCTCAATGCGGCCGATCAGGGTGCCGCTGGGGCTTTGAAGTTGCATCGGATCCCCGGCCAGGGCGCCGAAGATACCCACCGTCATCACCAGCGGGATCAGGATCTGCATGGTGGTTACGCCGAAGTTGCCGAGCCCGGCGTTCATGCCCAGGCCATAACCCTGTTTGCTCTTCGGATAGAAAGCACTGATGTTACTCATGGAGCAGGCAAAGTTGCCGCCGCCAATGCCGGACAGCAGGGCGA
Organism: Marinobacter sp.; assembly: GCF_041984545.1. Classification (GTDB taxonomy): domain Bacteria; phylum Pseudomonadota; class Gammaproteobacteria; order Pseudomonadales; family Oleiphilaceae; genus Marinobacter. The sequence continues at coordinate 9,174 of NZ_JBHIXV010000051.1, forward strand.
GGGCCTGGAACACGATAAACGGCGTATCCGGGTTCATCAGGGCAATACCGGTGCCGGCCGCGGGTATCATCAGCAGGGCGGTGGTCAGGAAAACGGTGTTGCGCCCGCCGGCAATCTTGATCATGAAGGATGCCGGGATCCGCAGGGTGGCACCGGACAGACCGGCGATGGCAGAGAGCGTGAACAGCTGCTCGATGCTGAACGGAAAGCCCAGATTTTTCATCTGGGTGGTGATCATCCCCCACATCAGCCAGATCGCAAAGCCCATCAGCAGGCTGGGTATGGAGATCCACAGGTTGCGGGAGGCTACGCGCTTACCCTCCCGTTGCCAGAAGTCTTCGTTCTCGACATCCCAGTGTTCGATGTCGGCGTTTGTCCTTGCCTTCTCGCCGATGGCTGCGGCGCTTGCGGTACTGTTGGCCATGATGTGTGCTCCTTGGTTTGCCTGGCCCCGGTTCCCGGGAAAGGGCCGTGGGGGCTTTGCGCCATTGTGCAAAGCGGGAGCGGGAGGGATTCTTGATATTGCTCAAGGACAGAACCGCGGTGCAGTGGGCGCGGTTTTTGCAGCCCCTGAAAGGTAGGGTGGTGGCTCATAAATTGTTTTTAAATCAGAGGGATGCGTTTGGGATAATCCGAAGGGGGTAGCCGGGCGGGCGGCCGGCGCAGTGGAGGTAGCCAATCATTTCCGGGTGTTGCAGGCGCGCTTGTTCAAGGTCATCCCGACTTCTTGACCGGCCCGTGGGCGCGGGCTATCACTGAACATAACAGCGATCTCGCTGTGTCAGTGGATCATGGACGTTCAATTATGGGAGGTGGGTTATGAATATAAACCAGTTGGCCCGATTACCGTTCTCCGGTAACGGCGCCTGGTCCGAGCTTCGGCGTCTGGACCTTTCCATCCCTTTTCTGGCATGGGTGGTGGTTGTGCCCCTGTCCTTCCTGCCGCCGGTGCTGCTGTATTACGCCGGTACCCACTACGGTGATGCATTCATCGACGGTTTTGGAGACAAACAGTGGCGCTTTATCACCACCATCCTGTTTCTGGCTGAGTTGCTCACTTTTTTCGTGATGGGTTGGCTGATTCATGCGGTCATGGACAGCCACCAGCTCAAGGTCAGTTACCAGGACAGTTACCTGCTGGCGGCCATCGCTCCGCTGCCGCTCTGGCTGTCGTCCCTGGCCCTGTTGGTACCGTACCTGGCGGTGAGCGTGGTGGCGGTTTTCGCCGGTCTGTTCCTGTCCTGCGCACTGGTGTATCAGGGGTTGCGATCCATCTGCGAGCGCCGGGACAACGACATTGAGGTCATGTCCGCAACTTACACCATTATGGCGGCTGCGCTGCTGGCCTGGGGGTTGTTGATGGCCACGGTCTGGGCGTTCTGAGTACGAGCGCCTGGTCAGGCGGCGTAGGGCAAAACCCCGAAGTAGATGGCGCTGAAGTGGCAGGCGCTGCCACCGATCACAAACAGGTGCCAGACCGCGTGCATGTAGGGAATACGGTCGGCCAGATAGAAAATCACGCCGGCGGTGTACACAATGCCGCCGGCAATGGTGAGATTCAGGGCTGTTTCACTCAGGCTTGCGACCAGATCCGACGAAGCAAAGGTGATCAGCCAGCCCATGGCGATGTAGATGCCCACCCGGGCCAGCTTGAAACGGTTCTTGAAAATCACCTTCAGTACCACGCCGCTAATCGCCAGTGACCAGATGACGGCGAACAGTGTCCAGCCCACGGTTCCCCGCATGTTCACCAAAAGGAATGGCGTGTAGGTGCCGGCGATCAGCAGAAAGATGGCGCAGTGGTCCAGGGTCTTGAAGGCGCGCTTGAGCTCCGGCCGCCGGGCCCCGTGATAAAGGGCTGAGGCCAGATACAGCAGCACGAGGGAAGCCCCGAAAATACTGAAGCTGACGATCTTCCAGACGTCGCCAACCTCACTGGCGCCAACGATCAGCGCCACCGTGCCGATGACGCTCAGCACAGCGCCGAGCCCGTGGGTGGCACTGTTCAACCACTCCTCAATCCGGTGGTGAACGGTCTGCGCCTGGGCCTGTGATGTGGTCATTGGGGTGGTCTGCGTATCGGACATGCGGCTAACATACTTGAGCGTACACGTGTACGCAACAGCTCAGCATGAACATCCTGTGATCCCGTTCAGAAAAACTGAATGACCTGTCTGAAAACTTCCGATTTCACACCGGTCCGGTGCCGGTTAGCATGCGTAATACCACACAGACAAAGGAGGTTTACCCCATGGCAAAAGTACTCGTGCTCTATTACTCCATGTATGGCCACATCGAAACCATGGCCAATACCGTTGCCGAAGGTGCCAAGGCAGTTGCCGGCGCCGAAGTAACCGTCAAGCGTGTACCCGAAACCATGGCGGACCAGGCGTTCCTGAATGCCGGTGGCAAGGCCGATCAGCAGGCGCCCGTGGCAGACCCGAAGGAACTGGCCGACTACGATGCCGTCATTTTTGGCACCCCGACTCGATTCGGCAATATGGCTGGGCAGATGCGGACGTTCCTGGACCAGACCGGAGGGCTGTGGGCCGAAGGCAAGCTGCACGGCAAGGTGGCCAGTGTATTTACCTCCACCGGTACGGGCGGTGGCCAGGAGCACACCATCAGTTCCTTCTGGACTACCCTGGCCCATCACGGCATGGTGCTTGTACCCCTGGGCTACGGCATTCCGGAATTCTTCGATATTTCGGAGGTAAATGGCGGTACGCCTTACGGTGCCTCTACCATCGCTGGTGGGGACGGTTCACGCCAGCCCAGTGAGAAGGAACTGGCGATCGCCCGTTACCAGGGCCGGCATGTGGCGGAGCTGGCTGTGAAGCTGCACGGCTGAGAGCCGCGGCAGGCAGATTCTGATTAAGCGTTGAGCGTTTTGGGCAGCAGGTTTGTACCTGCTGCCCTTTTTTATGGCGGTTCAGGCGCCGGGTTTGCGGTTCTGCGCCGCGCTTTTCAGGCGCGAGAAGGTGGCCGGAACCACGCCCAGCCAGGAGGCAAGCTGGTTGTCCGGTACCCGCTTTACCAGCTCCGGGTATTCCTCCAGCAGCAGTCGGTATCGCTCCCGGGCGGGCATGGTGTGCTTGCGGAATTCCCGCATGCTGGTGAGTTCAGCCAGCTCCTCAGTGAGCACCAGGGCAAAGCTCGGCCACACTCCCTCGCCGTGGGACTGGATCGCGGAGCGAAAGGCGGAAAAATCGGCCACCCAGACGGTAACCGGTGTTGTGCTGGTCAGGCACAGGGTATTGCGCACGGTGCGGCTACGGCCAAACACGGGCCAGACCATATCGCCTTCGGAAAAGAAATGGTGGATTGATACCTTGCCGCCCGGTGATTCCCGGTACAGGCGCATGATGCCGTACTGGATCAGGTACACGCTGGCCCAGGGGGTGTCGTGTTTCTCCAGGGTAACCTCGGGCTCCACGCGACGCTGATGGAACAGGCGGGTCAGGTCCGCCAGGAATCGGGCGTCGGGCTCATTTTCATGGCCGGACAGGCGAATGCCGAAAATCCGGCTCAGCCCGTTCAGCAGAGCCGTCGATTGCGGGGCTGCATCCTGCGTCACGATGTCCTCGCGCTTCTCTCCGAGCATGCAGGGCGCGGAGGAGACGTCTGGCCGGAGGATGCTGTTCATGGCGTAACCCCTGTTATGAGTATCCGCATGATTATGGTATTAATCACGCATCTTTTGAAATGACTTAAATCATTAAGGGTTTTCCACTCCTTCGATATGGCCGCCGCACTCGCACTTTTCTTCAAGCTGATTCCCCTCTACATCACGGTGGCCCTCGGGTGGGTGGCCGGGCGCTATCTGCAGGCCAGTGGCCGCCACATCGCCGGCATCATGCTGTACATCGTGACACCCTCGGTGGTGTTTTCCGGTGTTATGGCGGCGCCGCTGTCGCCAGAGGTCATCGTCCTGCCATTCCTGGTATTCGGCCTCTCCTCGCTTCTGGGGTATGTCCAGCTGAAGCTGGCCAGGCGGGTTCTGCATGATGGCAGCGCCAACATCATTCCTCTCTGTGTCGGCTCCGGCAATACCGGCTACTTTGGTGTGCCGGTCGCGCTGTTGCTGTTCGGTGAAGAGGGCCTGGGCCTGTACATCGTGTGCATGCTGGGCACCACATTGTTCGAGAATTCCGTGGGGTTTTACCTCGCGGCCCGGGGCCGCTACAGCATCAAGGATGCGCTCTGGCGGGTGCTGAAACTGCCGTCGGTGTACGCGTTCCTGGCCGCTGTCGCCCTCAACCTTGCTGGGATCGGCATCCCGGACATCTTCGTGCCGCTGTTCGAGAATCTCCGCGGCGCCTACAGTGTGCTCGGCATGATGATCATCGGCATGAGCATCACCAGCTTTCGCGGGCTGGCGGGCAACGTCCGCTTCACCGCCCTGGCCTTTTTCGGCAAGTTTGTGGTCTGGCCCCTGGTGGCCATCCTGTTCTGGTGGGTGGATGCCAATCTGCTGGGCATTTACGAACCCGCGGTGCACAAGGCCATGTTCCTGATTGCCATCACGCCCATCGCCGCCAATACGGTGGTCATTGCCACCCTGCTGGATACCTCACCAAGGCAGGCAGCGGGTACGGTTCTGCTCACCACGCTGTTCGCCCTGGCGTTTATTCCGGTCATGATCTCGGTGGCTTTCTAGCGGGTACGGGGAGCCGCTGGCTCCGTCCCCCCGGTCGCTTCAACGGCAGCGTTGCGTGCCTCGGCGATGTCAGTGCGGGCATGGCGCACCACGCTCACGCCGGCGGTAATGGCCAGGGTGCCCATGACAGCGGCAACGGCCAGGTCCGGCCAGGCGGTGCCGGTGCCAAATACGCCAAGTGCTGCGGCCATCACGGCCAGATTGCCGATGGCATCGTTGCGGCTGCACAGCCAGACCGAACGCATGTCTGAGTCCCCGCTCCGGAAACGGAACAGCATGATGGCTACGCCCACGTTCGCCAGCAGCGCCACGAGGCCAACCACGCCCATGGTCATCGGCTCGGGCGTGGTGCCGGATTCAAGCACATAAAGGGCACGGGCCCAGACCACCACACCGAATGTTGCCATGGTCAGGCCCTTCACCATGGCTGCGCGGCCACGCCACAGCATGCCCATGGAGAGCACGGCCAGGGACAGGATGTAGTTGGCACTGTCGCCGAAAAAATCGATGGCGTCGGCCATCAGCGACACTGAGCCCGAGGACAGGCTGGCAATTCCTTCCACCAGGAACATGGCCAGATTAATCCACAGGGCAAACCAGAGCGCCCGGCGAAACTCCGGGGCGGGGGATTTGGGTTCGGGGGCGGAGCAGCTGCACGCCATAGACACCTCCTGGAAATTGGATGGCTCTATTAAAAACCCTGTAGTTACTACAGGGTCAACCCGTTTGAAACGGAGTTGGCCCGGGTTCAGCCCTGGCCGGGCCCGTGGGTGCCAGGTACGTGGTTGTGATGATCGTCGGTGCGGGGCGTTTCGAACTCGGTGCTGAGACCGTCAAGAATGCCGCATTCCCTGACCGTGCCGGCATCGGAGCAGGCTGCCTGGAGCCGCACCAGGGTCTGTTCCAGGCTTGCCAGCTCCTTGAGCCGCTCGCGCACGTGCACAAGATGGCGGGCCAGAAGGGCATCCACTTCGCTGCAGTCGGCCTCCGGCTGTTTGGCCAGGCGAATCAGTTCCCGGATCTCTTCCTGTGCCATATCCAGGTTGCGGCAGCGTTTGATAAACAGCAGCCGGTCGAGATGGGGCTGGCGGTAGGCGCGATAACCGCTGGTGTCCCGGTCTGGTTCCGGCAGCAAACCAATCTTTTCGTAATAGCGGATGGTTTCGACCGGAATGGCCGTCGCTTTTGCAAGTTCGCCGATTTTCACTGGCTGTTACCCCCAGAGTTTCCGGGAAAATGGACCCTGGCCTTGAGGCCTCCGATGGCGCCAGAGGTGAACTCCAGCGTACCACCATATCGCTCTGTGATCTCCCGGGCGATGGCCAGGCTGTGTTTGGTACTGTAGGCCAGTTTCCGGCTCTGGCGGTTTTCATCCAGTTCCGGCCCGTCTGCCAGCTGTCACTCGTCTTCCACAAGCAGAAAGCGCGCATGGGCATCCTTGCTGGTTGACACTGCTGGGGCGCCATCGTGACTGTGGTTTCTAATTTAGCCTGAACCCTAAAACTTTCGTCATTTTCAGAAAGGGTTCAGGTTGGTAGGTGATCGTATGCTGCGATTCTGGATATTGCTCAACTTTTTGAGCTTTCCATCTCCACCTATCAGTCATTATCCCTCAGGAGGATACAGGATGAAGCGATCAGCATTTTTTGCAGCGGCCATGACACTTTCTGCAACAGCGTTCGCCGCTGGTTCCCACAGCGACGGACATGGGCACGGCCAAGGTGCCGTAATTGGTGAGCCGGGTCAGGCTTCCGAGGCGACCCGCACCATTTCTGTAGAAATGCACGACAATTACTATGAGCCCGAAGCCATCGAGGTGCAACCAGGCCAGACCGTGCGCTTCGTGGTGGAGAACAAAGGCAACCTGGTACATGAGTTCAATCTTGGTACGCCGGAGATGCACGAATCCCATCAGAAAGAAATGATGATGATGGTCGAGCATGGCGTGATTCAGGGCGGCAAGCTCAACCACGACATGATGAGTATGGACATGGGGAGCGGCCACACCATGAAACACGATGACCCCAACAGCGTTCTGCTGGAGCCTGGCGAGAGCAGGGAAGTTGTCTGGAAGTTTTCTGAAACGGCCAACCTTGAATTTGCCTGCAACGTGCCGGGGCACTATCAGGCGGGAATGTACGGTGAAGTGAGATTCAACAAGGCCGGGGCTGAAAAGTAAGACGGCGGGTCTCGCGGCCTTTGTTCTGGCCGGTGAGTAACGCCTGACGGTCGATCGGGTCGACATCGACACTGGAGAGTTAGTCACAGCAGGCCTACGAGGGCCTGGAAAACCAGCTGGTGGCAGCACGGAAGACTGGTTCGCGGTGATTGGCGCCCGGATCGCATTCTGAGCGTCGTGTTGAAGAACCCGGGCACAATTGCCCGGGTTTTTTTTATTGGTGCGCCAGGCATGGCGCGTAGCGCCTTGACGGGCGCTGTTCCG
>NZ_JBHIXV010000052.1:0-16119 GCF_041984545.1 Marinobacter sp.
GGCATTTTGTGGGCCCGCTCAGAAGCTATGTAAATCGAGTTTTCACACAGCCTCCATCCGGCGCCCCTTTTTTTTCTTCACGGAACTGGCTGGCCAGTTCCGGCTGGTCATTCCCAGGGCGTTTGGTCAGCCCTCTTCCGGGCGAACCTCGTCTTCCAGGGCATCCACCATGAACTGCGGCATCGCCAGCGCACCCCGGTGCACACCGGCGTTGTAATAACGGGTCACGAAAGGTCGGTTGTTGGCGTCCTCCTCGCGGAAATAGCGCAGCGGATTTTCCTTGCTGGCCATGGTGCAGCTCCACCAGCCGGTGGGATAGACCGGCTGCGGGAACGGCAGGGTCTGTACGTGTTCGAACCCGGCCTTGCGCATGTCCTTGTGGATATCCTTGATGATGCTGTCGGTATGCAGCAGCGGCGATTCGCTCTGCTGAACAATGATGCCGCCCTCACGCAGCGCCAGCATCGCGTCCCGATAGAAATCCAGGGCGAACAGGCCTTCGGCCGGGCCCACCGGATCGGTGCTGTCGATGATGATCAGGTCGACACTGTTCGGCGCGATATCCCGCATCCACTGGATGCCGTCACCGAAGAAAAAGTTGGCCCGGGGATCGCCGTTGGCCTCGCACAGCTCGGGGAAGTACTTCTCCGACATGCGAGTGACCCTTTCGTCGATTTCCACCTGCCAGGCTTCCTCAACGCCGGGGTGCTTGAGCACCTCTTTCAGGGTGCCGCAGTCGCCACCGCCGACAATCACCACCTTTTTCGGGTTCCGATGGGTGAACAGTGCCGGATGGGTCATCATCTCGTGATAGAGGAAATTGTCCCGGGTGGTGAGCATCACACAGCCGTCGAGCACCATCAGGTTGCCAAACGTCTCGGTTTCGTAGATCTCCAGTTTCTGGAACGGGGTCTGCTCCTCGTGCAGTTTCCGTTTTACCTGCAGGGAAAACGCCGTGCCCTGGTCCTGGAATACCTCGGTAAACCAGCCATCGTTCAGTGCTGCCATGTTTTGCCTCCCGCTGTCGGCCGTGGGCTGTGTCAAAAGGGCGTATTGTAGGGCCGGCCCGCGCTGAGCTAAAGCGCAAATCGTCAGTGCGGCCGGATATTTTCCGGGCCCGGTTCTTTTAGCCCGGGGCCGGAATCCATACAATGACCGCCAGAGGCCGCCGGCTGCAACGCCCCGCCGGCCAGTGTTTCCAGACAGGATAGCAAGCATGAGCAAAGCCAGCGCTACCCCGGCCCACCAGGTCTACAACATTGCCCACTGGAGCGACGGCTACATCGACGTCAACGCCCGTGGGGAAGTCCTGATCCGCCCCGACCGGGGCCAGACCGCCGCGGGCATCAACCTCCCCGAGCTGACCCGTACACTCACCGGCTCCGGCGTCCAGTTACCGGTACTGGTGCGCTTTGTCGACATCCTGCACGACCGGGTCAACAAACTCTGCAACGCCTTTAACCGGGTTGCCGGCGAGCAGTCCTACCAGGGCCGGTATACCGCGGTTTACCCCATCAAGGTCAACCAGCAGCGCCGGGTCGTCGAGGAGCTGCTGGCCACTGAGCCCGCGGCCTCCAACGGCCAGATCGGCCTTGAGGCCGGCAGCAAGCCGGAGCTGATGGCGGTACTGGCGATGTCGCAGCAGAAGGGCTCGGTGATTGTCTGCAACGGTTACAAGGACCGGGAGTACGTTCGCCTGGCCCTGATCGGCCAGGCCCTGGGCCACCGGGTGTTCATTGTGGTGGAGAAGAAATCCGAGCTGCCGCTGATTCTGGAAGAATCCCGTGCACTGGGCGTTTCACCACTGATTGGCGTACGCGCGCGCCTGGCCACCATTGGCAAGGGCAACTGGCAGAACACCGGCGGCGAGAAATCCAAGTTCGGTCTCTCGGCCAGCCAGGTGCTGGACGTGGTCGATACCCTCAGGGAGGCCGGAGCCCTGGACACGCTGCAGCTGCTGCACTTCCACCTGGGCTCCCAGATTGCCAATATCCGCGACATCCAGACCGGCCTGCGCGAGTGCGCGCGGTTCTACAGCGAGCTTCGCCAGATGGGTGCGCCCATTGGCACGGTCGACATTGGCGGCGGCCTGGGTGTCGATTACGAGGGCACCCGTTCCCGCAGCAGTTGTTCCATGAATTACAGCGTCTATGAATACGCCTACAACGTAATCCACGTGCTGCAGGCCGAATGCGACAGGCAGGGCATCCCGCACCCGGACCTGATCAGCGAATCCGGCCGCGCCCTGACCGCCCATCATTCCGTACTGGTGACCAATGTCATCGACCGGGAAGCCCCGGAGAACCGCCACGCGCGGCAGCCTGATGCAAACGCACCGGCACCCCTGCACGATCTTTGGCGCGACCTGGAAAGCCTGCAGGACGCTCACACACCACGCTCCCTGGCGGAGATCTACCACGACGTCCTGCACGCCATGGCCGATGTCCACGCCCAGTTTGCCCACGGGGTTCTGAGCCTACGGGAGCGGGCCGATGCGGAGATCCTGTATACCGGCTGCTGCCGGCTGCTGCGCGAGCAGCTGAACGGCAGCAATCGCGCCCATCGGGAAATCATCGACGAGCTCAATGAAAAGCTGGCCGAGAAGCTGTTCGTGAACTTCTCGCTGTTTCAGTCGCTCCCCGATGTCTGGGGCATCGACCAGATCTTCCCGGTCATGCCCGTCAACGGCCTGGACCGCCCCCTCAACCGCCGCGCGGTGATTCAGGACATCACCTGCGACTCCGATGGCCGGATCGACCGGTATGTGGATGGCCAGGGCACGGAAACCACGCTGCCGCTGCCCGAGGAGAAAACCGGCGAACCGCTGCTCATGGGCTTTTTCATGACCGGCGCCTACCAGGAAATCCTGGGCGACATGCACAACCTGTTTGGCGACACCCATTCGGTTGATGTCCGCCTGAACACTGAGGGCGGCTACGAGATCAGCGAGCCGATTACCGGCGACACGGTGGCCAAGGTACTCCGGTACGTGAACTTTGAACCCCAGACCCTTCTGGAGGCCTACCGTCGCAAGTTTTCAGATTCCGGACTGCCGGCCGACACCCAGTCGGCGCTGCTCGGGGAACTGGCGGCGGGGCTGGATGGTTACACCTACCTGGAAGAGTAGGCCGCCTCAGGCCTTGCCATGCGTCCGGCGCCAGGCACTGGGCGCAACCCTCTCCCACTTGCGGAACGCCCGTCCGAAATTGGAAGGATCACTGTAGCCGAGCAGATCGGCAATCTCGTCGATGGACAGCTCCGGGCGACGTAGCAGCTCCATCGCCCGACGGTGACGCAATGCCTCCTGGAGCTGCTGAAAGCGCACCCCCTCCGCCGCCAGCTGCCGGCGCAGGGTTCGAGCCGATACCTGCAGGCGCCCGGCGACCTCCTCCAGGGTGGGCAATTGCGGGCTGCGCCCGGCCTCAAGCAAGCGGGTTACCCGCTCCGCCACCGATGTGACCCCTTCGATGAAACGCATCTCTTCCCGGCATTGGGCTTCAGCTATGCGGCGCGTTACCGGATTGGACAGCGACATGGGCGACGTGAGGAAGTCCCGCCGGAACCGCAGCTGGTTGGCACCTCCTCCAAACCGTATCTGATCGCCGAACAGCTGGCGGTAGGGTGCGACATCTTCGGGTTCGGGCAGGTCGAGCCGGCAGTGGCCACCCTCAAACAGGCGGCGGCCAAACAGCAGCAGGTTCACATCCATCAGCGACGCCATCACCACATCCACATTGAAGCGGTACAGCGCCTCCACCGAGTGATTGAGGTCCAGCTGAATCACCGCCTCGGCGTCTTCCACGAAGAACGACAGGCGCATGTAGACGAACCGGATCTGGAAATACTTGATCAGCACGGACAGCGCCTGCTCCAGTGTGTCGCAGCTGATGGCGGCCTGGGCCAGGGAGCCGTGGGTGGTGAATTTCAGGCGTTTGCCGTATTCAAGCCCCAGCGCGGGATCTTCGCTACGTTGAAGCACCTCAAGACAGAGCTGGCTGAACTGATCCACGGTAATGAAGTTGTCCGGGTGACCGAGCATGGAGGGACGAATGCCAGCCGCCGCCAGCAGCCCCGGGCGCGGCAGCCCGCGATCCTCGGCCAGCTGGCAGAGAATGTCCGCATAATGCGCCCGGATAACGGGCAGGTGTCCGGTAAAGCCGGGAGCATTCATGGGTCAGGCGTTCTTCCGGTCTGGTTGGTCTTCCGGTCTTGTTATTACGCTCAGACTAGACCGCCGTGAGGCTTCCGGCAATTACCCTGGGGCCGCGTTGCGTGCGGCTCTGCTGCCAGCCCAGAATTTTTTCCCGAGAGACTGATCCGCCCATCCGGGCAAACCGTAAACCATAACACTGACAAACCCGGGACGAGTGCATAGAATGATGACCAGAACAAGCTCAAATCATGCGACTGTCAAGGAGCGTCCGGTGACCACACTGGATCAGAAGCCAGCCAGTTCCGAGGGCCGGAAAGACCCCTGGAGCCAGATGCTGCAGAAAGTGGGCAAAAATCAGGATCGCGAAGCCTATCGCGCGCTGTTCGAGCATTTTGGCCCACAAATCAAGTATTACGCCATGGCGAACGGCCTGGCCAGCCACGCAGAGGAGCTGGTCCAGGAAGTGTTTGTTTCCATCTGGCGTCGCTCCTGTCTATACGATTGGCGAAAAGCGGCCGCGTCCACCTGGATCTTCACCATTGCCCGTAACCAGCGCATCGACATGCTGCGGAAAATGCAACGCACCAGCGCCGAGATGCCCGTTGAAACCGAGGATCTCTGGCAGATTCCAGGCGAGAACGAAAATGAGCCGGTGACGTCGCTGCACCGTCTCATGTCAGAAAGGAGGATTCGCGATTCCCTGAGTCATCTCCCGGAGGAGCAGATCACGGTCATCGCGAAGGTTTACATGGAGAATAAGTCCCATCAGATGGTGGCAGACGAACTCGATATTCCCCTGGGAACCGTGAAGAGTCGGGTTCGCCTGGCATTGAACAAACTGAAAGTGATCTTGCAGGACCAGAACGTATGACACGGCACCATCCCGACAGCCTGAGCTTGATGGAATACAGCGCAGGCAACCTGAGCGAGCCCCATGCCCTGTGCATCCGGCTCCACCTGGACAAGTGTCCGCACTGCCGTAGCCGTGTGGATACCCTGGACAGTCTGGGCGCTGTCATGATGGAACAGCAGCCCAAGGTGAGTGTCTCGGACAACATGTTCGACAGCATCATGGCCCAGATCGAGGTTGGCGACGCAGTCGACAACGACACCCCACCGGAATACCGTGCCCCCCGGGTGGGCGCACTCCAGAAACTGCTGGGTGACGATCTGAACAGCCTGCCCTGGAAGCGCCAGCTGGGTGACGTGAGCGTTCTTGATATTACGGACCGCTTCCCCGGCCAGAAAGAGCAGGTGGTGCTGCAGAAGCTGGCGGCCGGAGGCAAGGCGCCGGCGCATACCCACCGGGGCGAAGAGACAACGATTGTGCTGCAGGGCGCGTTCGCCGACCAGAAAGGTGTGTTCAACCAGTGGGATTTCGTGGTGCTGAACGACGAGGATGAGCACAAACCGGTGGCGGTCGGGTGCGAGGATTGCATCACGCTGTCGGTGCTGAGCGCGCCGGTCAAGCTGACCGGTACCTTTACCAGGATGCTCAACCCGTTCATTCGGTAAATTCAGTGATCAGGAAGTCGGGAAACCGGGGGCCATTGGCCCCCGGTTTTTTTTTGGCTAACCGAAACACCCGGTGCCAGCAATGCCTTGATGGTTGAATTGACCTCTGTGCCTGCGCCCCTACACTTGAAGACAACACCGGCTTATTCCTGACCATCAAAAAAGCGCGCCGACCGACCCATGCCCGACATTATCGTGATGTTTTTCCTGCTGGGCCTCGTGGCGGGAACCGTCAAATCCGACCTGTCGATTCCCCGCGAAGCCTACGACATCCTCAGCCTGCTGCTGATGCTGACCATCGGCCTGAAAGGCGGCATGGCACTCTATGGCAACCTGTCGCCGGACTTGCTGCTGGAAATGGTGGCGGTTGCCGGTCTGGGCTTTACCCTGCCTCTGCTGATGATCCCGATCCTGCGTTATGGCGTCGGCCTGTCGATCGCAGACACCGCCAGTTTCGCCGCCCACTACGGGTCTGTCAGCGCCGGCACCTTTGCTGTGGCGCTGGCCTGGGTTGAAACCCGCGGCCTCAGCGCCGGTGGGCAGGTCACGCTTTATCTCGTGCTGCTCGAGCTGCCCGCCATCATGGTCGGGCTCTGGTTCTACCGCCGTTTCGGCCAACGCACCGACAACGCCCAGGGAGCGCCGCTTTGGCAGGAAACCCTGACCAATCGGAGCGTTATCCTGCTGGTCGGCGGGGTGGTGATTGGCGCCCTGTATGGCCCGGGCCAGGGCACCGGTGTGACTGCGCCGCTTACCAGCGCCTTTTCCGTGATCCTGTCTCTGTTCCTGCTGGAAATGGGGCTGGTGGCGGCCGAAACCCTGCGTAATCTGAAGTTGCGACATTGGCGGGTGGTGCTGTTCGGGCTGGCCATGCCGCCGGTGCTGTCGGTCGCAGGTCTTACGGTGGGCACCCTGCTGGGGCTTGGCACCGGCTCCACCGTGATTCTCGCCACCCTGACCGCCAGTGCGTCCTACATCGCCGCTCCGGTCGCCGTCCGCCACGCCGTGCCTGACGCCGACATCGGCTTGGCCATGCTGGCCTCGCTGGGCGTGACCTTCCCCTTCAACGTGCTGGTCGGAATTGGCCTCTACTACAACCTGCTCAGCTGGGCGGTACCGGTCTAGTGTCCCCTACCACGGCAGTTCCGAGCCATCCCAACTGAAGAACCGGCCGTTGCTTTCGTCCCCCAGCCCCTCCAGCACCCGGACCAGGTTATCCGCCGTTTGCGCCGGTGTGTGCACCTTCAGCTTGGCCAGCGACTGGCTGAACGGCTCACTGAGGGCCGATTCCGTCGTGCCGGGATGCAGGGCCACGCAGGCAATCGGTTTGCATCGTCGCGGCAGCTCGATGGACAGATTGCGCACCAGCATATTCAGCGCCGCCTTCGAGCTGCGATAGGCATACCAGCCGCCAAACCCGTTGTCAGTGATTGACCCGACCTTGGCCGAGATGGCCGCTATCCGCTTGAACTCCCGGTGTCGCAGCCAGGGCAGCAACGCCCGGGCAAGCAGACCAAATCCGGTGGCGTTAACAGCAAACGCCCGTGCCAGACTGGCCGACTCCAGATCCTCCAGCCGCTTTTCCGGAAACATGCCCTGGCCGTGCAGCAGACCGGCGGCGTAGATGAAGGTGTCAATGCCGTCATCCCGCCCGAGGACTGTCTCCAGGGCCTCGGCAACCGCCCGGGGCGACGCCGGGTCCTCGGCGTCCCAGGACAACAGAGAACAGCGTTCTTCCGTGCGCAAAGGCTCGGGCGCGGCGTCCGGGTTCCGGCACAGGCCAATCACCCGGGTATCGGCGTCCCGCTGCAGCAACCGCTGGGCCAGCGCCCCACCAATGGCGCCGGAAACGCCGGCAATCACAACTCGCTTCATGACATTCCTCCTCGCTGAACCAGTACATACGCAGAATCTTGCGTCTGGACCCTGCTGGCAGTGAACCAGCAAATTAAAACGGCCGTATGAAACCAGTGTTCCAATTCCTGTTTACGGGTCCTTGAAGGGTTTCCTCAGAAACGAGGCAAACCCAAGATTACACAGCGCAACTGGGAGAGAATCCATGCAATACCAGGCTCCGGCGAATGACCTTCGCTTTCTGTTGTTCGATGTTCTGGGTGTAGACCGGCTGCACGAGCTGGAAAAATACGCCGATGCGACACCGGATCTGATTTCGGCGGTGATTGACGAGGCAGGCAAACTGGCGGCTGAGGTGATTCAGCCTACGAACACCGTGGGCGATCGTGAAGGTTGCCACTACGATCCGGAATCCCGGTCGGTGACAACACCCGAGGGCTTCAAGGAGGCCTACCGGAAGTTTGTCGAGGGGGGCTGGACCGCGCTGGACGCACCGCTGGAGTTCGGCGGCCAGGGCCTGCCTCATACCCTGAAGTTTGTAGTGGACGAGATGGTCTGCTCCACCAATCTGTCACTGGGCATGTACCCCGGCCTGACCCACGGTGCCATCAGCGCCCTCTACGCGCACGGTTCGGACGAACTCAAGCAGACCTATCTGGAAAAGCTGATCTCGGGCGAGTGGACTGGCACCATGTGCCTGACCGAGCCCCAGTGCGGCACCGACCTCGGCATGATCCGCACCCGGGCCACACCCAATGACGATGGCAGCTACGCCATCGAAGGCACCAAGATCTGGATCACCGGCGGTGAACACGACCTGGTGGACAACATCGTGCACCTGGTGCTGGCCAAGCTGCCGGGCGCGCCAGACACCACCAAGGGTATCTCCCTGTTCGTGGTACCCAAGTTCCTGCCAGACTCCGGAGAGCGCAACCCGGCGTTCTGTGGTGGCCTTGAGCACAAGATGGGCATCAAGGGCTCTGCCACCTGCGTGATGAACTTTGAGGGCGCCAAAGGCTGGCTGGTGGGCGAGCCCAATGACGGCATGCGCGCCATGTTCACCATGATGAACGAGGCCCGCCTGATGGTGGGCATGCAGGGCCTGGGCCTGGCCGAAATGGCCTATCAGGAAAGTCTGGGCTTCGCCCGTGAGCGCCTGCAGAGCCGCTCCCTGAGTGGCCCCAAGAACCCGGACGGCCCCGCCGACCCGATCATTGTGCACCCGGATGTGCGCCGGATGCTGATGCGCCAGAAGGTGCTGAATGAGGGCATGCGTGCCCTGGCCCTGTTTACCGGCCACCAGCTGGATCTGTCAGCTGCCCACCCGGACGAAGCGGTGCGCGAATCCGCCGACGATCTGGTCCAGCTGCTGACGCCGGTGGTGAAGGCGTTCCTCACTGACGAAGGCTTCAACAACGCCAACACCGGTTTGCAGGTTCTGGGCGGTTCCGGCTTCACCACCGACTGGCCACTGGAGCAACTGGTTCGGGACGGCCGGATTGCCCGGATCTACGAGGGTACCAATGGCATCCAGGCGATGGATCTGGTGGGCCGCAAGCTGGGCCTGAAAGGCGGACAGCTGGTACGCGGCCTGTTCGGCGTGCTTGGCGGCTATCTCAAGGACAACCCCGACGCGCCGCACGGTGAGGAGCTCAAAGGCGCCATCAAGGCCCTGGAAAGCGCCACCATGTGGCTCGCCTCCAACGCGCCCAAAGATCCGGAACAGGCCGGCGCTGCGGCCACACCCTATCTGCGCCTGATGGCCCTGACGGTTATCGGCTACCTGTGGTCCCGGATGGCCAACGTGGCCAACCAGCAACTGGCCGCCGGCGAGGGCAACAAGCCGCTGCTGGAGAGCAAGGTGGTCTCGGCCCGCTTCTACTTCCAGAAGCTGCTGCCCGAGGTGCACTGGCTGCTGGAGGACATCCAGAGTGGCAAGGACAGCCTGATGGCGTTCGAGGACGATCACTGGGCGGCGTAAAGCGGTCATCGGTCAGGGCATGACTGCCCTGGCCGGAAATGACCGGCATCTGGCAGCTTCTGACCTTCGGCAAGGCAGTACTGCAATCGATAATGGACACGTTGATTAGTGTCTCTGAACTAGTCCTGCCCAGTTCTCCGTCGGATTGGGCAATTTTAAAGCCACGCCCCGCGTGGCTTTTTTTATGGGCATTTTTTGTCGGTGCAATCGCTGGGTTACAATGGCGCCCTTTGGTTCTGGCGGATATTTCGCCTCGCTCACGGGGACACCATGAAAGCCAACGACTACGCGTTCCGCTTTGGCGGCATTGAACGACTCTATGGCCGCAGGGCCCTGGCTGCATTCCGGGATGCCCATATAGCCATTGTCGGCCTGGGTGGTGTTGGCTCATGGGCGGCCGAATCCCTGGCACGCAGCGGCATTGGCACCCTGACCCTGATCGATATGGACGACGTCTGCGTGTCCAACACCAACCGTCAGCTCCATGCCCTTGAGGGCCAGTACGGGCGCACCAAGACCGATGCCATGGCGGACCGGCTCAGGGCGATCAACCCCGAGGCCGATATCCGCGTGCATTTCGGTTTCCTGACCACCAAAAATGTGACCGATCTGATTACCGAAGATATGACCGGCGTGGTAGATGCCATCGACAGCGTCAAGGCCAAGGCGGCCCTCATTGCCCACTGCCAGCGCCGCAAGATCCCTCTGGTGTGCGCCGGTGGTGCCGGCGGGCAGATGGACCCGACCCAGATCCAGGTGGCGGATCTCAGCAAGACCACCCAGGACCCATTGCTGGCCAAGGTCCGTAACCTGCTCAGACGGGAATACGGTTTTTCCCGCAACCCCAAGCGCCGCTTTGGCATTGAGGCCGTATACTCCCTCGAGCAGCTGACGTATCCTGCCGGAGACGGCGAAGTCTGCCTGCAGAAACCGGCCACTGACGGCCCGGTTCGCCTCGACTGCGCCTCCGGCTTTGGCGCCGCCAGCCCGGTGACCGCCAGTTTCGGTTTTTTCGCGGCGTCCCGGATTCTGAACCGGATTGCCCGACGCGCCAGCTCGTAGCTCCATCATTCACCGATCAAGGGACCTGAATTAATTATGCCTGTCAGTACTGTCCTGCTTCTTGCCAGCATTGGCGTCCTATCCCTGTTCTGCCAGTGGCTTGCCTGGCGGGTCCGGATGCCGGCCATCCTGTTCCTGTTGGCGGGGGGCATCGCGGCAGGCCCGGTTCTGGGCTTCCTGGCACCGGAGGTCGTGTTCGGAGACCTGCTGTTCCCGGTCATTTCCCTGGCGGTTGCCATCATACTGTTCGAGGGCAGCCTGACCCTGCGCTATGAGGAAATCCGCGGCCACGGCAAGATGGTCCGCAACCTGATTCCGGTGGGGTCCATTGTTACCTGCATCATCGGCACCCTGGCCGCCCGCTGGATTCTCGATGTGTCCTGGGCGGTGGCCCTGCTGTTTGGCGCCATTTCCATTGTTACCGGCCCGACGGTGATTGCACCACTGCTGCGCTCGGTGCGCCCGGATGCCAAGCTGGCCAACATATTGCGCTGGGAAGGCATCATCATTGACCCGGTAGGGGCGCTACTGGCGGTTCTGGTGTTCGAGGGCATCGTATCCTGGGGCCAGGGCAATGTGTTTGGCCATTCCCTGTATATCTTCGGCAAGACCCTGCTCGTGGGTTTCGCCATCGGTGCCATTGCCGGTTACCTGAACGGCATCGTGCTTCGCAAGCACTGGATCCCCCAGTACCTGCACAACGCCGGCACCCTCACGTTCATGCTGGGCGTCTACGCCATTTCCAACGAACTGGCCCACGAATCGGGCCTGTTGACCGTCACGGTCATGGGGATCTGGATGGCCAACATGAAGCAGGTACCGATCGAGAGCATTCTGGAATTCAAGGAATCCCTGAGCGTACTGCTGATCTCCGCCCTGTTCATCATTCTGGCGGCCCGGGTGGAATTCTCGGCCATTGCCGAGCTCGGCTGGGGTCTGGTGGCGGTGCTGGCGCTCCTGATGCTGGTGGCTCGCCCCCTGAGCATCTTCCTGTCCGCCATTGGCACCAGCCTGAACTGGCGGGAAAAACTGTTCCTCAGCTGGATAGCGCCCCGGGGGATCGTGGCGGCGGCAGTGTCGGCGCTGTTCGCGTTCCAACTGCAGAAGCTCGGCTATGAGAGCGCCGCCGCCCTGGTGCCCCTGGTGTTCATGCTGATCATCGCCACGGTCACTCTCCAGAGCCTGACAGCCCGGCCGGTGGCGCGACTTCTGAAAGTCGCCGAGCCCGCGGAGTACGGATTCCTGATCCTTGGCGCCAACCCCGTGGCGCGGATGATCGGCAAGGCCCTCAAGAAATACGAGGTACCGGTTACCCTGGCAGACACCAACTGGGAGAACGTGCGCCAGGCGCGCATGGATAACCTGCAGGTGTATTTCGGTAACCCGGTGTCCGAGCACGCCTCCACACATCTGGACCTGACCGGCATCGGCAACCTGCTGGTAATCTCTCCCTACAAGCACATGAACTCCCTGGCCACCTACCACTTCCTGGACTGGTTCGGGAACAAGTGCGTGTTCAGCCTGGCCGAGGGTGACCAGGACCAGAAGGCCCGGCACCAGACCGCTGAAAAAATCCAGATGACCCGTGGACTGTTTGATGGCGTGAGCTACGCCAAGCTCGCCAGCCTGGTGAGTCAGGGCTACACCGTGAAAACCACCCAGCTCAGCGAAGAGTTCGGGTACGAGGACTTCCGGAAAAAATACCAGAACCAGGCTCTGGTCCTGTTCACCTTCGACAGCAAGGAGCGGGTGGCCCCGGTTCGGAGCATGGACGAGCTGAAACCCGAGGACGACTGGGTGCTGATCAGCCTGGTGCCGCCCCAGGCCAGAAAGGAACGTAAGGACAAAGACGTCGGGGAGGAGCCCTCAGCGAGTAAAGATCCCTCAGCGGCAGTCTAGCACCAGCTTGCCACGCACGTGCCCGCCCTCGAGCATCTCGTGGGCCTGGGCCACGTCCTCGAGGGGAAAGGCTTTCTCGATGTGGACCCGGACATCGCCGTCCTCGATCAGCTCGGCGATCTCGTCCAGATGGAAAACGTCGGGGCGTACGGTCATACCGTGGGCGCGCAGCCCCATGGCTTCCGCTTCGCTGATGATCTCGTCGGCGGTAACGGTGGGTATTGTCACCAGCACGCCCTGCTCGCCCAGAGTGTGCAGGGAACGCTTGCCGGTATCGCCACCGATCAGGTCCAGCACCACATCCAGACCGTAGCACTCCTCGACAATATCGGTAATGCGGTAGTCAATCACCTCATGCACGCCCAGCTCGGCCAGGAAATCGCGATTACCGGCTGAGGCTGTGGCAATCACGTGGGCGCCGCGCTCCCGGGCAAACTGTACGGCAAAATGGCCAACACCGCCGGCGCCGGCGTGGATCAGGATCTTCTGGCCGGCCTCC
Source organism: Marinobacter sp. (assembly GCF_041984545.1). Taxonomy (GTDB): domain Bacteria; phylum Pseudomonadota; class Gammaproteobacteria; order Pseudomonadales; family Oleiphilaceae; genus Marinobacter. The sequence goes on from NZ_JBHIXV010000052.1 coordinate 12,964, forward strand.
AGCTTGGCCACCTCAAACAGGGCCTGCCAGGCGGTCAGGGCCGCCAGCGGCAAGCCGCCCGCGGTTACCAGGTCCAGCTCCTCCGGCACAATGGCTAGCTCGTCGGCCTCTGCCAACGCATACTCCGAATAGCCTCCGCCCATGGCAGGAAAACCAACCATGCCCATGACACGATCGCCGGGGGCCAGGGTTGTGACCTCCTCACCAACCGCCACCACTTCGCCGGCAAGGTCATAGCCCGGTGTCCAGGGCAGCGAATTTTCGATCTGCCGGGCCGCGAACCCCAACCCCTTTCGGGTTTTCCAGTCGATGGGATTCAGTCCGGCCCCGTGCACCCGCACCAGCACCTGCCCCTCGGCGGGTGTCGGCAGGTCCGACCGGACCACCTGCAGGACATCACGCTCGCCAAAGCGATCGTAAATCACGTGGCGCATGCTGGTTTCGGCATTCTGGTCAGCAGTCGTTGGCATCGGGATCTCCGGACAGCGGGTTTACGGGATTGGTCAGCGGAAAGCTAGTTGAAGTAAAGCACAAACGGGCACGAAAGCCTAAAGCCCACGCCCACCGGGCACCACGGCGCCGCCCAGAATGGTGGCAAACTCTGCCGGCGCGCGGGACGGTCTCTGGCTCTTCAGGTCGACACAGGCGTGGGTGGAAACGGCCCGCACCAGCACCCGGCCATCGGCCGGTCGCACCAGCTGGAACTGCCGGGAGGAGCGGAACCGTCCGTCAAAGCCGGTCAGCCAGGTACCCAGCACCAGTTGGTCGCCGGCGTTGGCCGCCGACAGATAATCAATCTCGGTACGGGTAATGGCCATGGCCTTGCCGGTTTCCTCGTGGAGCGCCCAGGTCATGCCCAGACTCTCGATATGAGCCCAGCTGACCTCCTCCAGCCAACGCACGTACACCACGTTGTTGGCATGGCCCAGGCGATCGGTGTCCTCCGCCCGTACGGTAATGTCCATGGTGAACGGACCCGGCAGGTCCCAGGCAATGTCGGATTCAGGCATTACGGTTGGTCTCCAAGGCCACTGATGGCTGAAAAAGGTAGCCGGCCAATCCGGTCGTTGTGAAGTGAACCAAAGTATAGGTAGTCACCGTGAGGGTTAACCGAGGTAATTTCCTGAAGATGCTGGCCGCGGGGGTCATGGAGGCTGGTCAGCACCTGCCCGTCCCGGTCAAACGCCAGCGCCAGCCCGTACTCCTGGGGCTCGGGCTTGAGGCTGTCCGGAAGCTTGGCCACCAGCTCTTTCAGCCATGGCAGGGGGTGCAGGGTATCAATGGTGGCGTTGCGAAGAGTGGGGAAAGCCACCCAGTAACGGCCGCGCGCGTCCAGGGCCAGGTTGTCTGGAAAGCCCGGCAGGTTGTCGGCAAACACTTCCGTCTGCCCCGCCCTCGGTCCTTTGATCCAGTGTCTCAGAATACGATATTTCCAGGTCTCGTTAACCAGTACGGCGTCGGAATCAGGTGACAGCGCCACACCGTTGGCGAAGTAAAGATTTCGCAGCACCACTTCGGTCTTGCCGGTTTTCGGCGAGTAGCGCAGCAGGCGCCCGTGGGGTCGCGTTTCCAATAGATCAAGCCGGTAGTCCGGTTGCCGGAACCTGGAACTGGCATCGGTGAAATAGATGGTGCCGTCGTCCGCGATGTCCACGTCATCGGTAAACCGGAAGGGCGTTCCCTCCACCTCGCGGCTCAGGATGGTGACTTTTCCCCGGGGACTCACCGACAGCAAGCCCAGCCAGGCATCGGCAACAATCAGATTGCCGGCACGATCGAACACCATGCCCAGCGGTCGACCACCGGTGTCTATCCACTTTTCCACCCGGCCGTCTGGAAACACTCGCACGATGTAGCCGTCCTGGGTGCCGGTGTAGAGCACTCCGTCTTCACTGACGGTGGTATCTTCCGGCCCATAGACCTTGCCGAGCGCCAGCAGGTCGGCCTGTTGCAGGAGAGTGTTGGGCGCCAGGGGGCCGTCAAGCCTGGGAGGCGGCGGGGGGTTCCAGGCCTTGCTGTCGACCGGTGACGGCGTCAGGAGAAACCCACCCAACAGCAGGAAAATGACCAGCACTCCCAGCATCAGCCATTTCATACGCTATTTCCGCCCTCTTTTGCCCGTTTTTCTGGTTATTCGCGACAAAACAACCTTAACAGACAGTCTGTGCGACAGGGAAACCGGTCGGCGAAACCGGTCACTGTCCGGATGTCAGAAAGCGGCGGCACAGCGCGGCAAAAGTATCGGCTTTCTCTGCGTGCAGCCAGTGGCCGGTATCCTGAATGATCCGGAGTGTGGCGGCGGGAAACAGCTGTTCAATACGCGCGCGGTGTTTATCCTGGATGTAGGCTGAATCGGCCCCTTTGAGAAACAGGACAGGCCCCTCGAACGGGCCCTCTCCTTCCGGCGCCAGGGTCAGCTTGCCGTAGCAGGCATCAATCACCGAGAGGTTCAGGCGCCAGCGGAAAACCGGCCCACCCTCTTTCTGCTGACCCGCCGGGATGCGCTCCAGGTTTTTCAGGAGAAACTGACGCACGCCGGGTGTCTCCACGAAGTCGGAGAGCAGGCGGTCGGCGTCCTGGCGGGAACGGACTTCCGCCAGGTGAATCCCGGTCAGCCCCTCGATGATGGCGTCGTGGCGAGCGTGGTAATCCACCGGGGCAATGTCCGCGACAATCAGTTTTTCCACTCTCTCTGGCGCCTTCAGTGCCACTTGCATGGCCACCTTGCCGCCCATGGAGTGGCCAAGAAAACTGGCCTTCTGGAGCCCCTGCGCATCCATATAGGCAATCACATCGTCTGCCATGGCCGGGTAATCCATGGTGTCGGTGTGGGGTGAGGCGCCATGGTTGCGCTCGTCGAGGGCATGGATCTGCCACTGGTCCTCAAGACGGCGTGCAATACCGCCGAGGTTGTCCAACGACCCGAACAGACCGTGCAGCAGGATAAGGGGTGGGCCTTCGCCGGTGATTCGATGATTGAGAGCAACGCTCATGGGGGAGAGTCTCCGGTATCGGTCTGGAATAAGAGACTGGATACATTACCACCTCTGTGCTTGCGGGCAAGATCGGTGGGGTACGGAACGGGGACGATAAGGACGGCCGACAATCGGGATAGGGGGGAGCCATGAGGCTCCACCCCTCCCACACCACCCGGCA
>NZ_JBHIXV010000053.1:0-14786 GCF_041984545.1 Marinobacter sp.
AAGACACACCCGTCCTCGTCGGCTGGACCGCCGAGGAGGCGACCGTCATCCGGCAGGCGGCGCCTGCACCTCAGCCCAGTAACAGTTGGGTAAGCCCGAACGGGCCATAAGGAGTCAACATGACAGAACCGGAAAGAAGCCATCTCTCAGGTAAGGCCCTGGAAGTGTATGACCGCATGCTGGAGCGTGTGCAAACGCGGCTGCGGGAATTCGAGAATACCTCATTGCAGACCCTGGAGGACGAGGTCCAAAAGGCTGTGGAGTTCGAGTACGAACTGGAGGAGATGACCCGGGAAGAAGCCGACCTGCTGGGCGAATACCTCAAGCGGGATCTGGAGCATTTGCTGCACTTCGTCGATGAAACCGGCGAGGGGCTTCGGGAGTGGCTGCAGCTAGACATAGCCCTTCTTGAGCATCAGTTGGCAGACAGCCTGTTCTCGATTGCCGACAAGACCCTGGTGGACACCCTGGAGCTGAAACAGAAGCTGGAAAACAAGGAAGTGGGCCAGTATATCTCGGGCGAAGTGGCCACGGCGGGCATGTTCCAGTGCCTGAATTGCGGGCACATGCGGTGCCTCACCGCCACCAGCCACCTGGAGCCCTGCGAGGCCTGCGGCTCACACTACTACGAGCGGGTTACGAGCCGCTGGCCGAAACAGGAGGAATAACGCGCTCGCGCACGAACACGATCAGGATCACGGCGAGAGTCAGTACCGGCCAGGAGCCGGTTTGCATATAGGGCGTGCTTCCGCTGGCGGTGAACACCTCACCGGTGAGCGTGGCGCGCTCGAACTGCGGGATGGTCTGCGTCAGCTCGCCCCGATGGTTGATGATCGCGGTCACGCCATTGTTGGTACCCCGGACCATGTAACGGCCGGTTTCCAGGGCGCGCATCCGGGCGATCTGCAGGTGCTGCAGCGGGCCGATGGAATCGCCGAACCAGCCGTCGTTGCTGATGGTCAGCAGGAGGCCCGAGCCTCGGGCGTTGAAGGCCACGAAATCCGGATAGGCCACCTCGTAGCAGATAAACGGCATCACCTTGACGCCATTGGCGAGCAGCGGGTCTTGCCATTCCGGGCCGCGGGTGAAATCGCTCATGGGCAGGTCGAAGAACCCAATCAGCCCTCGCAGCACACTCTGCAGCGGCACATACTCCCCGAAGGGCACCAGCTTCTGCTTGTGGTACATGCCTTCGCCATTGCCGATGGCCATGATGCTGTTGTGGAAGGTGAAATCCTCGATGCGGTCGCTGAAGCCGTACCAGGGAATGCCGGTGATCAGGGTACTGTTCTCGCCAAGCTGTTCATCGATGTGATCAATGATCTTGCCCGCCTGGTCCTGGGGAATCGGAATGGCCGTTTCTGGCCAGAGTATCAGGTCGGTGTTCCAGTGGTCCTCAGTCATGCCGAGGTAGGTGACGATCTGGTCTTTCAGAAACTCCGGGTCCCACTTGATCTGCTGGGGAATGTTGCCCTGCATGGCAGCGAAGCTTGTGGGCTCCGAGGCCAGCTCGGTCCACTGGATGCGGTTCATGGCGGGGGCTGCCAGCCAGGGAATCAGCGCCACGACAACCGTGATGCCCGCAGCCACGGGCCGCCGGTCCCGAATCAGCCACCAGACACCGTAAAGCGCTGCGCCGGAGACCGCAATCCAGAAGGTGATCCCATGCACGCCGGTCAACGGGGCGAGGCCAGCCAGCGGACCGTCGGTGTGGGCCGTGCCCAGGTAGAGCCAGGGAAATCCGGTCAGCAGCCAGCTCCGGAGCCAGTCTCCCAGAATCCAGATGGCCGGGAACAGGATAAGGCGGCGAACCGGGTTCTGCTTTGCCAGTTTGCCCCAGAACCAGAAGGCCAGGCCGTGGAACAGGGCCAGGCCGGCCACGAAAATCACCGTCAGCAACACCGCGATCGGGATCGCGGTGTTGCCGTGTTCACTAATGCTGACGTAGACCCAGCTGGCGCCGCTGGCAAACAGACCCAGTCCGGTAAACCAGCCGGCCCGGAAAAGCTTTTCCGGGGCCTGGGGCACCGTTACCAGCAGGATGAGCACCATGGAGACAGGCCCCAGCCACCACAGGTGAAAGGGCGAGAACGTCAACGTCTGCAGGGCGCCGGCCAGCAGAAGCGTGGCGGCACCCAGCCAGCCGTTCGATGACAGGGGTGTGCTCAGGGATTGACGCGTGGTTTCACTGCTCACTGCGGGTTACCTGCAACAGACGGATAACACGGTTGTCGGCGTTGGCAATGGCAAAATTCAAACCACCAAACTCCACCGACTCGCCCCGTCTGGGCAAGTGTCCGAACTCCTTGAGTACCAGGCCGCCGATGGTGTCGAATTCCTCTTCGTCCAGCTCGGTCTCGAAAAACTCGTTGAAGTCATCAATCGGAGTGACCGCCTTGACGGCGTAACTGCCATCACCCCGGGCCTTGATGTTGGTTTCCTCGTCGAAATCGTGCTCGTCCTCGATCTCGCCGACGATCTGCTCGAGCACGTCCTCGATGGTAATCAGGCCAGCGGTACCGCCATACTCGTCCACCACGATGGCCATGTGGTTGCGGTTCTCCTTGAACTCCTTGAGCAACTGGTTCAGGCGCTTGCTCTCGGGCACAAAGTTGGGTGGCCGCAGGATCTCGCGGATGCGGTTCCAGTTCAGGTCGTTGTTCAGGGCAAGGGGAAGCAGATCCTTGGCAAGCAGGATGCCGATCACATCATCCTGGCTGTCGCCAATCACCGGGAAACGGCTGTGGGCGGATTCCATGATCTCACTCAGGAATTCCTTGGGCTCCTGGGACGCTTTGACGGTGACCATCTGTGAGCGGGGAATCATGATTTCATCCACGCGCATGTCGATCACCTGCATCGCACCTTCGATAATGCTCATGGCATCGGTGTCGATGATATTCTGGGACTCAGCGTCCCGCAGGATTTCCAGCACGTCCTCGACGGACTCAGGCCCGCTGGAAAAGGCCTGTGATATACGATCCAGCCAGGACTTGCTGCCCTGACTGCGACTCGACTGATCGTCGCTCATGAGTCTTGTTCCGTTTCCTCTGCTTCGTAGGGGTTGCCATATCCAAGCTGCGCAAGCAGCCGGATTTCGAGGGCTTCCATGACCTCGGCATCTTCATCTTCAATGTGATCGTAGCCCTGGAGATGCAGCATGCCGTGGATCACCATGTGGGCCCAGTGGGCCTCCAGGGTTTTTTGCTGCTCCCGGGCCTCGCTTTCCACGACCGGTGCGCAAATCACCAGATCGCCGGCCAATGGCACCGTTATACCGGGTGGCGCCTCAAATGGGAAGGACAACACGTTGGTCGGGTAGTCCTTGCCCCGGTATTGATGGTTCAGCGCCTGGCTCTCTTCAGACCCGACAATACGGATCGTCACCTCGGACGGATCCTCTCCTTGCCAGGCTAACTGTGCCCAGTCACGAACCAGCTCTTCCCGGGGCACGCCACGGCCCTCGAACACAGGCTGGAAATCAACGGTCAAATTGCTCATTGGCCCGTTGCACTCGTATCGTCAAACGAATCATAGGCTTCCACAATTCGCTGAACCAGCGGATGACGCACTACGTCTTTGGCCTCAAACCGGGTAAACCCGATGCCCGGCACCTTGCTGAGCACGGTGGCCGCGTGAATCAACCCGGAATTCTGCCCCCGCGGCAGGTCCACCTGGGTGGTATCACCGGTGATCACCGCGGTGGAGCCAAAACCGATCCGGGTCAGGAACATCTTCATCTGTTCCCGGGTGGTGTTCTGGCTCTCATCCAGGATGATGAACGAATTGTTCAGGGTTCGCCCACGCATGAACGCCAGGGGCGCAATCTCGATCACACTCTTCTCGATCAGACGGGTGACCTGGTCAAAACCGAGCATCTCGTAAAGCGCGTCGTAAAGGGGCCGCAGGTACGGGTCCACCTTCTGGGCCAGATCCCCGGGCAGGAACCCCAGTTTCTCCCCGGCCTCCACCGCCGGCCGCACCAGTAGAATCCGCTTCACCTGCTCGTCTTTCAACGCCTCCACGGCACAGGCCACCGCGAGCCAGGTTTTGCCGGTACCGGCCGGGCCGATGCCGAAGTTGATGTCGTGGGTGCGTATGTTGTGCACATACTTCTGCTGATTCGCCCCGCGCGGCTTGGCAGTGAGCTTCGGCGTCTTGATCACGGTGACCGCGCCGTTGTACGGCACATCCTCGGGCAGGCGCTCAAAGCCGGTCTCCCGGATGAACAGATGCACCGTATCCAGCGGAATGTCGTCCGTCGCCTCGGTTTCCCGGTACAGATGACGAATTACCTCGACAGCAGCGGCCACATGCTCGGTTTCCCCTTCCACCCGAAAATGATGGCCCCTGCGGCCGACCTTCACCTGAAGGCGTTTCTCGATCATCTTCAGGTTGTCATCAAACTGTCCACACAACGTCGCCAGCCGACGCTGGTCCACGGGATGCAGGTCAAATTGTCTGTGATCGTTGGCGTTCAAAAGTGCTCCGTTTTCGTTTACTCCCGTGGTTTTTGGTTCCGGGAGTACGAGTTTCTGGATTGGATTGGGGTGTTTGGCAGGTGGCGCTTCCCAAAAAGCGCCCGCGAGTACGTCCCTGTAGGGCTCGGTCGTGCCATCCCTGGCACTCCACGTTTTTGGGAAGCGCCACCTGCCAAACACCCGCCAGACTATTTGCAGGCCCGAACGTTAAAAAACAAGTAGGGCGTATTTACCGGTGAAAGCTTCTTCGGCCATGCAAGGGAGTAATAAGCGGAGAGTGGTGCGTATGGCTTCCCAAAAATGTCGGCGGCCATGGATGGCCGACGCCAAGCGCACATGGATGTGCTCGTAGCGTTTTTTGGGAAGCCATACGCACCACTCGCCCTACACCAAACCCCAGACGAATACGAAACCAGGCCTAAAACAAATCCGAATTCACAGGCACCCCGCGAAGAGAGTTGGGATAAGCCTCAACAATCTCGACATCTATAAAGTGCCCAACCACCTCCGGATTCTCATGCCGGAAGTTCACAATCCGGTTATTCTCCGTACGCCCCGCATACTCGCCAGGGTCCTTCTTCGACAAGCCCGTCACCAGAATACGCTGGGTGGAGCCCACCATCTTGCGGCTGATGTCCATCACATTCTGGTTCAGCCGGTCCTGCAGGATGCTCAGGCGCTGCTTCTTCACCTCCATCGGCGTGTCGTCCGGCAGGTCCGACGCAGGCGTGCCCGGGCGGGCGCTGTAAACGAAGCTGAAGGACATGTCGAAGCCGATGTCGTTGATCAGCTTCATGGTGTCCTCGAAATCCTTCTCGGTTTCGCCCGGGAAGCCAATGATGAAGTCCGAGGAAAAACTGATGTCCGGGCGGATCTTGCGCAGGCGGCGGAGCTTGGATTTGTACTCCAGGGCGGTGTGGCCACGCTTCATGGCCGCCAGGATCCGGTCGGAGCCACTCTGCACCGGCAGATGCAGGTGGCTGACCAGTTCCGGCACGCGCTCGTAGACCTCGATCAGGGCATCGGAGAACTCCACCGGGTGGCTGGTGGTATAGCGGATGCGATCAATGCCGTCGATGGTGGCGATCAGTTCGATCAGCTCGGCCAGGTCCATGGTGTCGCCGTCGTGGGTCTCACCCCGGTAGGCGTTCACGTTCTGTCCCAGCAGGTTCACTTCGCGCACGCCCTGGCTGGCCAGGTGGGCCACTTCGGCAATCACGTCATCCGCCGGGCGGCTGACTTCCTCGCCGCGGGTGTAGGGCACCACGCAGAAGGTGCAGTATTTACTGCAGCCTTCCATGATGGATACAAACGCGGAGGGGCCGTCGGCGCCGGGCTCAGGCAGGTTGTCGAACTTCTCGATCTCCGGGAAGCTGACGTCCACCACGCCCACGCCATTACCCTTGGCGCGGACTTCGGTAATCATGTCCGGCAGGCGGTGCAGCGTTTGTGGGCCGAACACCATGTCCACGTAGGGTGCACGGTCGATGATGGCCTGGCCTTCCTGGGAGGCCACGCAGCCGCCAACGCCGATGATCAGGTCGGGTTTCTTGCTCTTGAGTCCTTTCCAGCGGCCAAGCTGGTGGAATACCTTCTCCTGGGCTTTTTCCCGGATGGAGCAGGTGTTCAGCAGCAGGATGTCGGCGTCATCGGGCGAGTCGGTCATTTCAACGCGCTCGCCGGTCTTGAGCAGGTCTGCCATGCGGGCAGAGTCATACTCGTTCATCTGACAGCCGTGGGTTTTGATGTACAGCTTCTTGGCCATGGGTCTCACGTGGTCTGGTGCGTAACGGGTGGATGGTGCGCCGGGTATCGGGTGCTTCTAGCGTAGGCGCCAGCAAAAAGGAACTGCGTATTATAACGGGGTGCTCATTCTTCAACCACCTCTGTCTCGGGTTGTTGCTAGCCTGGTTGTGTTACTATTCCGCGCCTCAGGCAAACTCTTACTATGAAAAACCAATGACTCCCGAACGTCTCGCCCGAATCAAACAGACCCTCGACACCCGGCAACCGGACCTGAGTGTCCTCACCGACCAGGTCCACAAACCGCGGAACCTGTCCGCCATCATCCGCTCCTGCGATGCCTTTGGTCTGGCCAACATGCACGTGGTGTGGCCCCGGGAGGGATTCCGCGCATTTCGAAAGACGGCTGGCGGCAGTTTTAACTGGGTGACCACGCACACCCATCGGAGCATGGATGACGCGATGGCGTCGCTGAGGGCGCAGGGGCACAAGCTTTATGCCGCCCAGCTTTCCGACCGGGCCATTGATTTCCGGGAGGCGGACTACACGGTGCCCTGCACGGTGATTATGGGCAACGAGGTGGATGGGGTCAGTGCCGATGCCGCCGCCCAGGCCGATGAGCACATTGTGATTCCGATGATGGGCATGGTGGAGTCGCTGAACGTGTCATCCGCCTGCGCGATCATCCTGTCGGAGGCGCAGAGGCAGCGGAAGCTGGCGGGTCTGTTTGATCAGCGGCGGTTGCCGGAGGACGAATACAACCGTCTGCTGTTCCACTGGTGTCAGCCCACCGTCAAGCGCTACTGCGACGACCGCAATCTGCCGTACCCGTCGATTGATCCGGAAACCGGGGAACTGATCGACGGGGTGGGCTGGATGCAGGAGGTGCGTAAGCTGCGGGCCAAAAAGCGCCAGAATCTCACTCCTCGCGAGCTTCCAGATACCGCTGAAGCTGCTCCCGCAGGGCCTTCGGAAGCCGGGTGATGGTCAGCGCGTCCTTGTCCCGGTCGTAGTACACCGCCTGGTTCACCAGGTCCGAGGAGAAGGACACGCTCATACCGCCGCCGGAGCCGGCAATGCGCACCAGTTTCTTCACCTTCCGGTGGTCTGGGTGCAGCACGCCGCTTTCCGGCAGTTCCGCTGTTTTGGAGGCGAATTCCTTGAACCGCTGCGGCTCGTTTTCATCCAAATAGCCAGACAGCGCCTCGATTTCCACCGGCTCGCCCAGGGCGTGCTGCTCCTTGCAGAATTCGTAGGCCTTGATGCGCACCTCGCCGGCTTTCTCCGGCTCGGAAGACTTGGCAAAGGCTTCAACAGCGTCCAGGAAGGTCAGGGTTTCTTTCTCCACGTCCACCTGGTTGGTGAACCCGCAAAGGCGAATAAACAAGTCGCCCGGCTCGCCGGTGCCGCGGCCGTGCACCAGGGTGAGGTAGTTCTCCGCCGGGTTGTTGCTGCGCCAGTCGTCCAACTCGATGCGTACCGCCAGGTTCAGGCGGGACAGGCTCAATACATCCGTGGCGTCCAGCGACTGTTTGCCATCGAACCGCAGGGCGCTGTCGGTCTCCAGAATAAACAGGTAGACCACCTCGGAATCTGCCAGGGCGTCGTGCACGATCATCAGGTGGCCGTCGAATTCTTCCTGGCTGCCGGTCAGCAGCTCCTGCCACTGGCCGAACAGTCGATCTGTCAAGGCGCCAAAGCTCTGCTTGTCTTCCAGATAGTCCTTGAGCCAGGCGCTGAACGGGCATTCGCCCAGATCTTCGGAGAACCGGCCGTATTTCTTGCCCGGTTTGCTGTTGAACAGGCGCTTCATCTGCTTGTGGAGACTCTCGTATTCTCCTCCAGGCTCCGATAATGGCTCCCCGGCAACAAGTCGCGCGGTCTTTCCCGGCTGAAAGTGACCGAAAAAAGCCGTCCTCAACCCTTTGATTGCCATTGCTGAATATGTCCTTTTGCGATTGTCGTGAATAGAAAGCGTATACACCACGAATTCACTGGGATGGTATAGCTGATTGGTGCGAGAGCCAATGCCGAAAGGTCGTCTATTTTTTGCCAAATCTGTGCACGTAACTTGTGCCACCGCCCGATTTAAGAGCGATCGCAGGCCTAAAAGGTTCGCCGAACTAAGTTTGGTTGTTGTTCAAGTATCTGTTATTAAGTGGTTTTTTCGAGTTGGCGTATTGTGTGCCTTCTGATTGGTTGGGTGGGTCAGTGCGTAGTTAGTGGTTTGGCCTGTACCCAGGAACATTACTTCAAGCAAAGGCGCTTAGCGTTCCGAAGGTTTCTTCGGAGCTATAAGCGTTTTTTTGTCTTAGGACCTGTCGGTTAATCGTATAAGGGGATCATTAATGAGGTGTGCGACAATGAAAAAAGTAGGCATGGCTGTTATCGCGGGCTTGGCCGGTAGTTCGGTGCAGGCGCAGAACGTAGAACTTCACGAAGCCTTCAGTGGTGGTACGGTGTACGGCGATCTCCGCCTGCGTTATGAGCAAGTTCAACAAGACAACGCGCTCAAGGATGCTGAAGGCGTAACGATGCGAACGCGTCTTGGGTATCGAACGTTAGATTATTTTGGCGTCTCGGGACTCGTGGAATTCGAGGATTCGCGAAACGTTCTTGGCTTCGACGATTACAACGATACGCTGGGTAAAAATACCAATTACTCCGTTATTGCTGATCCTGAAACAACAGAGCTGGATCAGGCCTACCTGCAGTACAAGGTTGGCCAGGTAACAGGGCGGCTGGGTCGACAAGTCATCACCTACGACAATCATCGCTTTGTTGGTCATGTGGGCTGGCGCCAGGACCGACAAACCTTTGATGCTGCACGCCTGACCTATACCCCATTAGCTAGTGTTACAGTTGACTACGCCTACCTAAGCCAACGCAACCGCATTTTTGCAGAAAGCCGGGATCTGCCTTCGAAGGATCACTTGGTTAATGCGCGCTACCAATCGCCTCTTGGCAGCATAACCGGCTACGCTTACCTGCTCGAGGTCGACAAAGGGGCTGATAACGCGCTCGATACCTTTGGGGTTCGATACGTTGGGCAGTCCGACCTCGAATCACTAGCGATCAATTACACGGCGGAGTACGCGACTCAAACGTCGGAATCGGGCAATAATGAGTTTGATGCGGACTACTATCTGTTTGAGGTTGGAATAAGCGCTGTCAATCTTACGATTCTTGCAGGATATGAGGTTTTGGGGTCAGACAATGGCCAGTATGGGTTTTCCACCCCGTTGGCGACGTTGCACGCTCAAAATGGCTGGGCCGATCAATTTTTGGCCACTCCGTCCGGCGGGTTGGAGGATCTGTCGTTTACTGTGAAAGCTCCGCTCGCTGGGGGCAATTTAACTGCGCGCTACCACGAATACAGTGCTAGCGACTCATCGGTAAATGCCGATGATCTGGGGAGTGAAGTTGATCTTGCCTATCAGCGTCCCTTTGCGCAGCACTACTCTGCTGGCATTAAATACGCTCGCTACATGGCAGGAGATGCGGCGGCAGGAAAAGTGGATACTGACAAGCTCTGGGTGACGCTCGGCGCCAAGTTCTGAGAGTGATGTTGAAAACAGCAGTATGACTCCGATCCGGACGGTTCGGAGTCATACTGCATTTAGTGGGTCCTTAAATACGCCGGTTACGCACCAGATCCTGAACCAGTTTGCTGACGACTTCGGGAATGTCGAGGCTGTTATCAGCGGCGGCAGATGCCGACGCCAGCTCAGAACCCAGGGTTACCGCAATGGCAATAAGCCCATGAGCCGATACTAACTGAGCAGCGCGGCGACGGTCATCTGCATTGCCAGCATTTTCCTCGCTCAGCACCACCGACGTTTTGCCTTGATCAAAGAGTGCGCGCTCAAGCGCGATTGCCAGAGCTTGAGCCTGCTTGCCGTTACAGGCAATGATGGCCGGCTTCTGGGCCAGGCGACGCTCGCGCTCCTCGGCGGTGACCGGATCCAGGGATTCGCTGCCGTCGGCCAGGCCGGCGACCATGCCTGCGCCGATGGTCACGTTGCTCAGTCGGTCGATCACGATGAAGCTACCGGTGGCGTGGTTGCGCTGGTAGGCGTCAAACGCGATCGGCTGGTTCAGGGTCAACTCGCACAGGCCGATTTCGTTGAGCTGAAGCTGGCTCGGGTTGGCCTGCTGCTCCAGAGTGTTTACATCGGTCTGGTGGTGAATCTTCTTGACCGTGCCGGAGGTGAACGTCGGGCCCAGCTTGATGTCGTAGAGGCGACCGGTCTCGAGCGGGGCGTCGGTCATCCACACGATGTTGGCGTTGAAGCGGTTGGCCACTTCCGGCTCGTCTTCAACTTTGACCAGCATGTCGCCACGGCTGACGTCGATCTCGTCGGTCAGGGTCAGGGTGATGGCCTGGTCAATGTAGGCTTCCTCGAGCTTGCCATCGTAGGTGACGATTTCCTTCACGGTGCTGGTGCGCCGGGAGGGCAGGGCCATGACCTTTTCGCCCGGGCGGATCACGCCGGAGGCGATGGTGCCGCAGAAACCCCGGAAGTTCAGGTTCGGGCGGGTGACGTACTGCACCGGGAAGCGGAAGTGCTCCAGGTTCTTGTCGCGGCCCACTTCCACGGTTTCCAGGATTTCCATCAGAGGCTGGCCGGTGAACCAGGGCGTGTTCTCGCTCTTGTTCACCACATTATCGCCTTCCAGGGCGGAGATCGGCACAAAGCGGATATCTTTCAGGCCCAATTTGGCGGCGAACGCCAGGTAGTCGTCCTTGATTTCGTTGAAGCGCTCTTCACTGAAATCCACCAGGTCCATCTTGTTCACCGCCACCACGATGTGGCGAATGCCCAGCAGGGAGGCGATGTACGAGTGCCGGCGGGTCTGGGTCAGCACACCGTGGCGGGCGTCGATCATCAGGATCGCGACCTGCGCGGTGGAGGCGCCGGTAGCCATGTTGCGGGTGTACTGCTCGTGGCCCGGGGTATCGGCGATGATGAACTTGCGTTTGTCGGTGGAGAAGTAGCGGTAGGCCACGTCGATGGTGATGCCCTGTTCCCGCTCAGCCTGCAGGCCGTCCACCAAAAGGGCGAGGTCCAGTTTCTCGCCGGTGGTACCCATCTTGGCACTGTCGGTTTTCAGGCTGGCCATGTGATCTTCGTAGATCATCTTGGTGTCGTGCAGCAGGCGGCCAATGAGCGTGCTCTTGCCGTCGTCCACGCTGCCGCAGGTGAGCAGGCGCAGGAGTTCCTTGTTTTCGTGCTGCTTCAGGTAGGCCTGAATATCTTCTGCAATCAGATCAGACTGGTGTGACATCTTAGAAATACCCTTCCCGCTTTTTCTGTTCCATGGAGCCGGCTGAATCGTGGTCGATGACCCGGCCCTGACGCTCGGAGCTCTTGGCCAGCAACATTTCCTGGATGATGTCCGGGAGTGTGGCCGCCTCGGATTCGATGGCGCCGGTCAGCGGGTAACAGCCCAGGGTGCGGAAGCGGACGGATTTCATCATTGGCTTCTCGCCTTCCTTCAGGGGCATGCGATCGTCGTCCACCATGATCAGCGTGCCATCGCGCTCCACCACGGGACGTTCGGCCGCGAAGTACAGGGGAACAATGTCGATGTTCTCGAGGTAGATGTACTGCCAGATATCCAGCTCGGTCCAGTTGGAGAGCGGGAACACACGTATGCTCTCACCCTTGTTGATTTTGCCGTTGTAGATGTTCCACAGCTCGGGCCGCTGGTTCTTCGGGTCCCAGCGGTGGTGTTCGTCGCGGAACGAGTACACACGCTCCTTGGCCCGGGACTTCTCTTCGTCACGGCGGGCACCGCCAAAGGCCGCGTCGAACTTGTACTTGTTCAGGGCCTGCTTCAGCGCCTGGGTCTTCATCACATCGGTGTGCTTGGCGCTGCCGTGAGTAAACGGGCCGATGCCCTGGGCCACGCCTTCCTGATTGGTGTGCACGATCAGGTCCAGGCCAAACTTCTCTGCCACATTGTCCCGGAACTTGATCATGTCGCGGAACTTCCAGGTGGTGTCGATGTGCATCAGCGGAAAGGGCGGTTTGCCCGGGTAGAACGCCTTAAGGGCCAGGTGCAGCATTACTGCGGAATCCTTGCCGATGGAGTAGAGCATCACCGGATTGTCGAACTCGGCTGCCACTTCCCGAATGATGTGGATGCTTTCGGCTTCCAGCTGTTTAAGATGTGTGAGGTTGTATGTGGTCATGGTTATCCATTGCCGCCGTGCGGGCCGTTATGGCTATGCGTGTGAATAGCGCAACTATACCAGAGGCGGCAAGGGCATAAGAAGGTGGCCAACTAGACATTGGCGTTATAACAATATAGCGCGCAACTGGCGCATGGCCGCGCAGATGGGAGTTGGAGGCGCTCGATCAGACTGGATTGCGGGAGTCGGCCAGCAGCTTGGAGACGTAGCGATCTACGTAATCGAAACCGTTGCCTTCGAATTCAGCGAACTGGATACCCACCTGGAATTCGTCCCGGGCGATCCGGCGCATGTGTACGATGTTGCCATCGGCGATGATGGACACAGGCTGCTTGGCCACCACCGGCACCGAAAAACGGGTTTTCACGGCAATCCAGTGGCCCGGCGCCGGTGCCCTCTGTTCGGGAATCAACTGCTTCACGATTTCCTGACTACAGGACACCATCACGCCCGTGCGCGAGAGGTTGGAAACCGAGCAGGTCAGGCAGCAGCCATCCGGTTTCTCGATGGTGATATCGGTGGCAACGTCCACCCTCTGTTGATTGCGCAGGTTCAGTTTCACGGCGACCGGTCTCATTTTCACTCTTTGAGCGTGTCTGGTTTCGAATGAGGCTGCCTTTCCCATAGTTCTCTTCCAGAAAAACACTTGTACGCACTATAAACGCATGAAAGTGTAGTTGTTTATTTTGTGATCAGCAAGAAGTCTGCCGTTAATTGTGGCAGTTTTATTAAATCTTTCTGAACAGAGTGTCACAAATTTTGATCCCTGTCGGTACAATTCGCGCATCTGGCCGGGCTGAGACCTGCTGCAGCCGCATCCTGCGTCGTGTAAAATCCCGGCTTTGACACTCTGTAGGGCCTGAAAAGCCCGGGGATACGCGCTTTCTATGACAGACAACACCCAAAGCCAGCCTACCGCATCAGGTAACGGCAAAGTCGGTTTCATCAGCCTTGGATGCCCCAAGGCGCTTGTGGACTCCGAGCGGATTCTCACCCAACTGCGGCTGGACGGTTACGATGTCGTGCCCACGTACGACGACGCCGACATCGTGGTGGTGAACACCTGTGGCTTTATCGACGCGGCCAAGCAGGAATCCCTGGACGCCATTGGCGAAGCCATCAACGAGAACGGCAAGGTGATCGTCACCGGTTGCATGGGCGTTGAAGCTGACAAGATTCGCGACACCCACCCGGGCGTGCTTGCCGTTTCAGGTCCTCATGCCTACGAGGAAGTGGTCGGCGCCGTGCACCAGTTCGTGCCTCCGAAGAAGCAACACGATCCTTTCACCGATCTGGTTCCGCCCCAGGGTATCAAACTGACACCCCGGCACTTCGCGTACCTGAAAATCTCCGAAGGCTGCAACCATCGTTGTACCTTTTGCATCATTCCCTCCATGCGGGGCGATCTGGTCAGCCGCCCGATCGGCGACGTTATGGACGAAGCCAAGCGCCTGGTGGATGCCGGCGTCAAAGAACTGTTGGTGATCTCCCAGGACACCTCCGCCTACGGCGTGGACACCAAGTACCGCACCGGTTTCTGGCAGGGGCGCCCCCTGAAGACCAAAATGCAGTCCCTGTGCGAGGCCCTGGGTGAACTGGGCGTTTGGGTGCGCCTGCACTACGTGTATCCGTATCCCCACGTGGACGACGTTATTCCACTTATGGCCGAGGGCAAGATCCTGCCGTACCTGGACATCCCGTTCCAGCACGCGAGCCCGCGGGTGCTCAAGGCCATGAAACGCCCGGCCCACGACAGCAAGACCCTCGAGCGCATTCGCAAGTGGCGGGAAATCTGCCCCGAGCTGACCATCCGCTCCACCTTCATCGTCGGCTTCCCGGGCGAAACGGAGGAAGACTTCCAGTACCTGCTGGACTGGCTGGACGAAGCTCAGCTGGACCGCGTTGGCGCGTTCAAATACAGCGCCGTTGAGGGCGCCAAGGCCAACGAACTGGAAGGTGCGGTTCCGGAGGAGGTCAAAGAGGAACGCCTTGCCCGGTTTATGGAGAAGCAGGCCGAGATCTCAGCGGCCCGGCTGCAGGCCAAGGTTGGCAAGACCATCGAGGTGCTCATCGACGAGGTGGACGAGGAGGGCGCCATTGGCCGCTCCAAGGCGGATGCCCCGGAGATCGACGGCATGGTTTACCTTAACGACGAGACCGACTTGGTGCCCGGCGAAATTGTCCAGGCCGTGGTTGAGCATGCCGATGAGCATGATCTTTGGGCTCGGCTTCTTTGATGGCTTTCGGCTTGGGCACCTAGCTTGTTGAATTCGGGGGCGAGCCTCGGCGGGAGGAGCCTTCCAAAAACCGCTACGAGCACATCCATGTGCGCTTGGCGTCGGCCATCCTTGGCCGCCGACATT
>NZ_JBHIXV010000054.1:0-13557 GCF_041984545.1 Marinobacter sp.
TGTGGGGTTCTTGCTGGAATTAGCGAAGGAAACATGCACCAGCAGTAGGTGAAGCATCAACCAGATAATCCGATGAGATGCCGGTCTGTCTCACTCCTCATGCAAAGGTAAGATCAACCATTTAATCCGCTTACCCTTTTTTTCAAAGGTCGTTTTCGCAAAACAGGTCATAAAGTACTTCTATAATCCGGCGAGCCTCATCTCCCGCCAGGGAGTAGTGCATGGTCCGCGCCTCGCGGCGCGCAGATACCAGGCCGTCCTTGCGCAGCAGGGCGAGTTGCTGGGAGACCGCCGCCTGGCGCATCTCCAGTGCATCGGCGAGTTCGCTCACCGCACGCTCGCCTTCCACCAGTTGGCAGAGAATCATTAATCTGCTCTTTCCAGAGAGTGCTTTTAACAAGTTGGTAGCACGGTCAGCCGCATCCGACATCTGATTGCTGTTCATATATTCATAGCTCTGAATTCGTGAATGTGATAAATTTGCTGGAGGTGACTTGGTCAACACGTTGAGTTTTGCTTGCCGTTTGGCCCGATCCAACGTCCCTTTGTTCGCCAAGTAGATAACCTAAATGCCATGCACTTTTGACGAGACGCGCAATCTGTTGGACCTATAGCGCGTTAGTATAACAGGAGAGAGATATGTCCATTGACCGTCTTGTACTCGCATTCGCGGGATCTTTCATTCTTGTAAGTCTGGCTCTTTCCCAGCTCCATTCACCTTACTGGCTGTGGTTTACCGCGTTCGTGGGCGCCAATATGCTGCAGGCGGCCTTCAGCGGATTCTGCCCACTGGCGAAGATTCTCAAGGCAGTGGGCAAGAAGCCCGGCAGAGCCTTTGACTGACCCACGGAGGCACTGTAAATGGCTGAAAAGACCGAGGGTTCCTGGCTACGGTTCGCAACTGACCGTCCTCGACTGACCGTTTGGGCCATGGTGGCCGTCACGCTGGCGCTGGTGGCGCTGGCGGCGCTGCCAAGCGTCTGGCCCGAGCGGTTTGGTCTGCTTAATCCGCTGACCATCGATACCGACCCCGAGAACATGCTCTCTGCCGACGAACCCGTGCGCGTGTTTCACGACGATATGAAGGAGCAATTCTCGCTCTATGACATGGTCGTGGTGGGTGTGGTCAACGAAAACGACCCTGACGGGGTATTCAATGTCGGTTCGTTGCGACGCATCTATGAGCTGACGGAGTTTGCCAGCACGCTCAGGTGGCCCGATCCGGACAATCCCGGCCGGCAGGAGGGTGTGGTCGAGGAGGATATGCTTGCGCTCTCGCGGGTCGATAACATCGAGCAAGAGGGGGTCGGCGCGGTTCGCTTCAGCTGGCTCATGCCGGAGCCGCCGGATACCCGCAAACAGGCGCTCGCTATTCTTCAGCGGGCGCAACGCATCCCACTGTTCGACAATACCCTGGTCAGCGCCGATGGCAAGGCTGTCGCCCTTTACCTGCCGCTGACCAGCAAGGACATGAGCTACCGGGTGCGCGAAGCCCTGCTTGACAAAGTCGCTGGCTGGAAGGATACCGGCGACCAGGTCTACATCACCGGGCTGCCCGTGGCGGAGGACACCTTCGGTGTGCAGATGTTCTATCAGATGGCGATCTCTGCGCCACTGGCAATGCTGGTTATCTTCCTGGCGATGTGGTGGTTCTTCCGCCACGTCCGGCTCATTACCTCGGCGATGATCGTGGCCGTGGTAGCGGCCGCGGGCACCATGGCGCTGCTGGTGATCAGCGGCAACACGGTCCACATCATGAGCTCGATGATCCCCGTATTCATCATGCCCATTGCGGTGCTGGACGCGGTGCATATTCTCTCGGAATTTTTCGATCGCTATCCCCTGCATCGGGACCGCCGCCGGGCCATCCTGGAGGTCATGGGGATACTGTTCAAGCCGATGCTGTTCACCACCCTGACCACGATGGCGGGGTTTGCGTCACTGGCACTCACCCCGATCCCCCCGGTTCAGGTGTTCGGCATTTTTATCGCGATCGGTGTGTTCCTGGCCTGGTTGTGCACGGTGACCTTCATTCCGGCGTACATCATGCTGATGCCGGAACGGCGGCTCACTGGCTTCGGCCACGCCGCCGGGGATCCGGACCGGGATACGGTCATGGGGCGCTGGCTGCGTCGCCTCGGCGAGGGTGTGGTCGGCCACGCCAGGGCGGTGCTAGTGGTTACCATGGTCGTGGTGGTGGCTGCGGGTTATGGCATCAGCCAGATCCGTATCAACGATAACCCGGTCAAGTGGTTCGAGCCCGAGCACCCCATCCGGGTGGCGGACCGGGTGCTCAACGAACATTTCGGCGGCACCTATATGGCCTATCTGGCGCTGGTTCCGGAGGCCGATGACGCGGCCCGGCCCGACGAGACCTTCAAGCGCCCCGAGGTCCTGCGCTATATCGCCAGGCTGCAGCAGCGGCTGGGCGAGACCGGTGTGGTGGGCAAGTCCAACTCGCTCGCCGATGTGGTCAAGACCGTCCACCGCGAACTTCTGGGTGGCGATGCCGGGGCCTTTCGCATCCCGGACAGTCCGGCGGCGGTTGCGCAGACCCTGCTCACCTACCAGAATGGCCATCGCCCCCAGGATCTCTGGCATTTCGTCACACCAGACTACCGTCGTACCAGCATCTGGGTTCAGCTCACCAGCGGCGATAACCGGGACATGAGCCGAGTGGTTCAGGCGCTCAACGACTTCATTGCGAGCAACCCTCCGCCTGCATCGCTCCAGGCACGCTGGTTCGGTCTGAATTATATCAATGTGGTCTGGCAGGAAAAAATGGTCAGCGGCATGGCCATGGCCCTGTTCGGCAGTTTCGTGGTCGTGCTCCTGCTGATGGCCATGCTGTTCCGCTCGTTGCTGTGGGGGCTGCTGTGCATGATACCCCTGACCGTGACCATCGGGGCCATTTACGGCCTCATCGGTATCGTCGGCAAGAATTACGATATGCCGGTCGCCGTGCTGAGCGCCCTGAGCCTGGGGCTAGCCGTGGACTACGCCATCCACTTCCTGGCCCGTTCCCGTGTCACCCAGGCCGAGACAGGCTCCTGGCGTCGCTCCGTGGCACCCATGTTCGGCGAACCGGCTCGGGCAATAACCCGCAACGCCATCGTGCTTGGCGTTGGTTTCCTGCCGCTGCTGGCCGCACCTCTGGTGCCCTACCAGACAGTGGGGGTATTCATCGCGGCCATTCTGTTGACCGCCGGGCTGAGCACACTGCTGATCCTGCCGGCACTGGTAACCCTGCTGCAGCGGTGGCTGTTTCCCGGTTCTGGCAAGGCCGTCCTGAATCCGCAAAGTGAAAAGGAAGACGTGCAATGAGTAGGTACTGGCTTGTTACCCTGTTCCGAAAGCTGGCTCTGATAGTGATGGCACTGGGCATAACGCCCCTTGCCCTGGCTCAGGATGCCGGCGGTGCGCCCTCGGTGGAGCACATTGTCAACCGCGCCAATATGGTCTCCTACTTCCAGGGGGCTGATGGTCGCGCCAGGGTCGCCATGACCATCACCGACAGCCAGGGGCGTACCCGCAGTCGCGAGCTCACCATTCTGCGTCGGGACGGCCCGGAGACAGATGCCGTTGAAGGGAGCGCCTACCGTGGCGAGCAGAAGTACTATGTCTATTTCCGGCGCCCGGCGGATGTGAGCCAGATGACGTTGGTGGTGTGGAAACACCAGGGCCGGGACGACGACCGCTGGCTCTACCTGCCGGCGCTGGACCTGGTGAAGCGGGTTGCCTCCTCCGACAAGCGCACCAGCTTCGCCGGTTCGGATTTCTTCTACGAGGATATCTCGGGACGCAGTATTGACGACGACAGCCATGAGCTGATCGAGACCACGGACAACTATTACGTCGTGCGCAACACACCCAAACGGCCCGGGGAGGTTGAGTTCGCCTACTACGATGTTTATATCCACAAGCAGTCCTACCTGCCGGTTCGCACCGAGTATGTCGACGACAGCGGCAACCTCTACCGGCGTTATACCGCTCTGGCGGTGGAGAACGTGCAGGGTTACCCCACGGTCACGAAGGCGAGGATGGAGAACCTGCGCAACGGTGGCAAGACGGAATTGACCTACAGTGGCATTGATTATGACCTGGGTCTGCCGGAAGACGTGTTTTCAGAGCGCTACCTGCGCCGGGCACCGAGGGAGTATTTGCGGTGACCATTCGTACACTGAGGGTGGGAGGGCGTGAATGAACGCCAGAAGCGTTGTCGGAGTTATATGGTTGGCGGGCAGCGTTCTCGGTATGGCGCCGGGAGCGCTATGGGCGGCCGCGCCCGACCTGCCGGAGGGCCTGGGTGCGCCAGCCAGCGATACAGCGGAACCGTCCTTGCCAGCGGGTCTCGGGGGGAAAACCGAGCCAGAACAAACCAATGAAGAACCGGCTTCGGCGGCCCTGCCATTTCGGTTGCGCGGCTTCTGGGAGGTCCGGGGAGGATCCCGGCTGAACGATGTTCCTCACCAGCGCGATCTATCCATCGCCGAAACCCGGTTGCAGCTCGAGGCGGAGAAGTATTTACAGGGAGCAACCGTGCGTCTTACCGGTGATGTTCTCTATGACGACCTGGCCGACGACCGGGCAGTGGACCTGGAATCGGGCGAGGGCGCCTTCGACCTGCGTGAGGCCAGCCTGGTATTTTCGCCAAGCGCGGATACCGATGTTAAGCTGGGCCGGCAGATACTAACCTGGGGTACCGGCGACCTGGTCTTTATCAACGATCTGTTTCCCAAGGACTGGGTGTCGTTTTTTATCGGCCGCGATGTGGAGTACCTCAAGGCGCCCTCGGACGCATTGAAGGTTTCGGCTTTTTCCGGCTGGGCCAATCTTGACCTGGTCTATACCCCCCGGTTTGACGCTGATCGTTTCATCGATGGTCGCCGTCTCTCTTTCTTCAACACGGGGCGAGGGCGGCTGACCGGGCGCGATGCGGTTGTACTGGCGGAGCGCCCGGCAGAGGCGTTCGACGACGACGAGTGGGCCGCCCGGCTGTACCGTAACCTTGGCGCCTACGAGGTCGCGCTCTACGGCTACGACGGCTTCTGGAAGAGTCCGGCCGGGGCTGAGCCGGCCAGCGGCAGGGCCACGTTTCCTCCGCTGTCGGTGTTCGGCGCGAGCCTGCGCGGACCGGTGGGAGCGGGCATCGGCAACGTCGAACTGGGCTACTATGACTCCCGCGCCGACCGCGATGGCGACGATCCCACGGTGCGCAACAGCGAGCTGCGCCTGCTGCTCGGTTATGAG
The DNA here is from genome assembly GCF_041984545.1 of Marinobacter sp. Taxonomy (GTDB): domain Bacteria; phylum Pseudomonadota; class Gammaproteobacteria; order Pseudomonadales; family Oleiphilaceae; genus Marinobacter. The sequence continues at coordinate 5,251 of NZ_JBHIXV010000054.1, forward strand.
CAGGAGATTGCCCGTGACCTGACCCTGGGCCTGCAGTACTACCTGGAGCGCATGGGCGAGTTTGAGGCCTACCGACGGACCTTGCCGTCCGGTACCCCGGTGCGGGACGAAAATCGCCACGTCCTCACCCAGCGGCTGACCTGGCTGACACACAGCCAGAATCTGGAGTGGTCGTTGTTCCTGTTCTACTCGCCCTCGGACCGGGACGCTTACCTGCGTCCCCGGGTGGGCTATCAGGTTGATGACCATCTCTCTGTCGAGGTTGGCGGGAACCTGTTTTTCGGCGCACAGGAGGAAACCTTCTTCGGTCAGTTTCAGGACAACAATAACCTGTATCTGGGAGTGCGCTATGGGTTCTGAAAAAGGCGAGGCTTTGACATCCGAGTGCTGGCTCAGTTGTGCCCTGCTCGGTTTACCTGGAGAAAAGGAGATGTATATGTCGTACACAATGAATCGCATTATTCAGAATGCAGAGTTCGAGACCGTGGACGAGCGAACCCGCGAGGCCCTGGCCGATCAGGGGTTCGGGGTTTTGACGGAAATAGACGTCAAGATGACCATGAAAAAGAAACTGGACAAGGATATGCCCGCCTACCGAATTCTTGGTGCCTGCAATCCAGCCATGGCATGGGAGGCAATTGGCGTAGAACCTCGGGTCGGTGCTATGCTGCCGTGCAATGTCATCCTGCGCGAGACTCCGGAGGGTGTCGAAGTCAGTGCTGTTGATCCCGTCTCATCCATGGCGGCGATCGATAATGAGCAGCTCAGGAAAATTGCCGCCGAGGTTAAAGACAGGCTTTCTGAGGTTATCGAGGCGGTCTGACTTAACGAGTATCAAAGGACCCGCTGTGTCTTTAATTCATGCCGCACCGCTTGGCCGGGCCCTTGGCTCGGCCCGCTTAAAGCCACCTGCGCAGCAACAGCCCAAGCGTGTCATACACGCCTTTTATGAATCCGCGGTGTTTCCAGGCGATGTCGGTGATTTCACGGGCATCGCGTAAGTCCGTTATAAACTCGTTTCTTAACTGGTCATTCAGGGCTTCGTTTTCGGAGATCAGTGTCAGTTCATAGTTAATAAACAAACTTCTGTAGTCAAAGTTTGCTGTTCCTACGCTCCCCCAGTCATCGTCGACGAGCAGAACTTTCGAATGCAATAGCCGGGGCGTGTACTCGAATACCCGAACGCCGTGTTCCAGTAGTTCTCGGTAAAAGGCGCGGGCAGCCCACTGCGCGGGAATCGAGTCGGTCTTTTCGGTGGTCAGAATCCGCACGTCGATCCCCCGGCGGGCCGCGAGCACAAGTTGTTTGCGCAATCCACGATCCGGCACGAAATAAGGCGTCGCCAGCCAGATTTTGTCCGACGCTCCGGCCAGTTGCTCCTTGATGGCACACCGTAACTGAACGCGACAGGCGCGAGTTGTATTGGGGATGATCCGGTTGTCCCCGACGGTATGGCTGCCTGGGCTCCATTGTGTGTCGCCGCACCAAAAGGCGTCGAACAGGGCGTCAGCCTCTTTGGCCAGGGGACCATTAATGCGCACATGCATATCGCGCCACCGCTGGGGGCCGTAAAAGCGCCCTGAGCCCTCACGATGAATGTTGAACCCGCCGACATACGCCGTTTCACCGTCAACCACCAGCAGTTTACGATGATCGCGACGGTTATAGCGCAGCGGGTGCCGCCAGCTCCAGCGGTGAAAGCGCTGCAGACGGACGCCGGCGGCCCTGAGCTGGCGGCGGTGCTGCCGCGTAAGGACGCCGCTTGAGCCCAGCGCATCGACGTGAATGCGCACGTCGAGGCCCTGGCGGGACTGCTTCATCAGTTCATCGAGCAGATGCGCCCCCACCTCGTCCGCTGCGAGGATATACGAAGCGAGAAAGATACGCCGGGTGGCGGTACGGATCGAGCGGGCCATATCCGCATAGAGTTCGTCTCCCTCGCCGAATAGCCTGAACACATTCTTCACGGCTCCGCCCTCCGGTTCACAGGCGTCGCCGCCGGGGCCGGTGTTCATCTCTACAGGCCCAGGGAGCCGATACCCAGGCTGTCGTTGGTGTTCCTGATCGAGGTTTCCGCATCGCGTTCAGCCCCGGTAAGTGCGCGTATGGCATCGATGGTTTCCGGAACAACAATCGCCTGGTTGTCGACCATATAGGCATAGAACAGCTCGTTACCCTGCACCTTGAGCATGCCTTCCCACAGTGCGACTTCATACAAGCTGTCGTGGGGCCGGCCAAGATCGGCCATCAACTCCTTGACGCTGTTGATCGCGTCGAGGCCATCGCTGCTTCGGATAAGAGCAATGCGGGAAGAGGTGCGGAAGGCTTCGAGCACTTCGTCCTTGCTCGCATTACGTGCCAGTTGCACGGACCAGTAGTGGAGGTGGGCCAGCGTCTCCGGAACCTTGACCGCCATGGTTATCACATCCAGATCCGGGTCGACACATTGGGCATCCGGGCCCTGGTGACTGGGGATCTCTGGCTCTGGCAGGAGGGTATTCATGATCCCGCCCAGATGACTCTCCCAGGGATCGGTGGCACGGCGCAGAAGGGTTCCCCGTGCCCGGTCCAGCAGCCCGTGGCGTTTGAGCGCTGACAGGGTACGAATGATCGATGTCGTGTTGCACGATACGACGCGCGTGCAGTCACGACCAACAGCACTGGCGTAGTTGGCCTCGGCCACGAATGAATGGCCTGTGCTTTCATGTGTCTCGCCGCCGTGGACAATGTACTTGAGGCCGAGTCGCCGGTAGGTTTCGATATTCTTGCTGGCTATGTGTTTTGGTGTGCAGTCCACCACGACATCCGCAGCTCCAAGTAAGTCGTCCAGCGTGCCGGAAACATCGAGCCCGGCTGCGCCCATGGCAGCAGCATGCTCTTCAGTTGCGCCGTACAGAGCATATCCTCTACTCAGAGCCGCTCTCACCCGCCAGTCCTGCGCGACATCAGCTACGCCTGCCACGGCCATGTCTTTCTGTGCCGCAACGGCCTGGGCCACTCGCTTGCCGATAACCCCATAACCATTGACCGCCACGCGAATAATTCTCTGACTGAACATCTTTTGAATCTCCCGGTTTCTGAAGAAGAGCGAACGAATTCAAAAACTATTTAGATGACCAGATTATAGACAAAGACTGAATTCCAACTGAAAGCCGGGTTGACTTACAGCGAAGTGCAATGGCTTTGGCGAAAATCTGATGTTGATCAAAAAAATACAAGGCGTTTAAGTGCTTTTCAGGTTCAGTTCATTCGGCTGTAGTGGAATAGACTCCGACGGTATGGTTGCTCCATTGCCGGGACCAGGTCGAACCTCAAGGGGATCGCGTGGTATGAAACCATCGAAAGGATGATCGGAAGATGTCTGCGAAAGAAAACAGTTCTGGTATCAAAGATCGGGTAGGGACGGAGTCGAAGGGGCAGTTCACCTGCCCGATGCACCCGGAGGTGATATCTGATCAGCCTGGGAATTGCCCGAAATGCGGGATGCATCTTGTGCCTGTGGAACAAGAAGGCGTGAATTCTTATTCGGACCACTCCCACCATTGTTCCGGAGAGCATGAAAAACCGTCAGGCGATGAGCGAAAATATGATCGTGTGCCGCCTGGATATTCGGGTGTGGTCTACACCTGTCCCATGCACCCTCAAGTGCGCCAGAGCAAGCCCGGCGCCTGTCCTATCTGCGGTATGGGGCTGGAAGCGGAGTCTGCCGCCGTTGACGATGAGGGGCCTAACCCCGAGTTGGTGGACTTCTCCCGCCGTTTCTGGGGAGCCCTGGTCTTTACGGTTCCCCTGCTGGTTCTGACCATGACCCCCTACGTCGGTATCATGGCCGTTCGCGAATTCTTTGGTGAGCGTTTGTCGCTCTGGATTGAGCTGGTGCTGGCCACTCCGGTAATTCTTTGGTCCGGCTGGCCCTTCTTTGTCCGGGGTTACAATTCGTTTCGCACAATGAACCTGAACATGTTCAGTCTTATTGGCATGGGGGTCGGGGCGGCCTACATCTTCAGCATCGTGGCGGTGCTCCTGCCGGGGATCTTTCCGGCAGGCTTCCGGGACTCCGAAGGCAACGTTGGCGTTTATTTTGAGGCGGCAGCCGTTATTGTCACGCTGGTCCTGCTGGGCCAGGTAATGGAGCTGAGGGCTCGTGAGGGCACCGGCAAAGCCATTCGTGCGTTGCTGGATATGGCCGCGAAAACGGCGCGTGTGATCCGGCCCGACGGCACCGAGGAAGAGGTCGCTCTGGAGGATGTGAAGGTCGGTGATCATCTGCGGGTACGCCCCGGTGACAAGGTGCCGGTGGACGGAGTTGTTGTTGAAGGCCGCTCTTCCATTGATGAATCAATGATTTCCGGGGAGCCGGTTCCGGTAGAGAAGGTCGAAGGTGACAAGGTAACCGGAGCCACCATCAACGGTACCGGAAGCCTGGTGATGGAGGCGACCCGGGTCGGGGCGGATACTATGCTCAGCCAGATCGTTGAAATGGTCGCCAATGCCCAGCGAAGTCGTGCGCCTATCCAGAAGTTTGCCGATATGGTGGCCGGCAAGTTCGTACCTGCCGTGATTGCCGTGGCAGCCTTGTCATTTGTGGCGTGGGCCATCTGGGGGCCGGCGCCAGCTCTGTCGTATGCACTCGTATCCGCGGTTGCGGTGCTCATTATCGCTTGTCCTTGCGCCCTGGGGCTGGCTACGCCCATGTCGATCATGACAGCAACAGGGCGCGGTGCCCAGTTGGGTGTGCTGATCAAGAACGCCGAAGCCCTGGAGCGTTTTGCAAAGGTAGACACCTTGATTGTCGATAAAACCGGTACGTTGACGGAAGGTAAGCCGAGACTTGTGTCGGTGCTGCCGGAAGCGGGGCATGACGAGACCGAGGTTCTCAGGCTGGCAGCCACACTGGAAAAAGGATCGGAGCATCCACTTGCCGAAGCCATTGTCTCTGGTGCCAAGGCGCGCAACGTGACACTTGGCAAGGCCGACGACTTTGAGGCGGTCACAGGCAAAGGGGTTAGAGGGGTTGTTGATGGCAAACCGGTCGCACTGGGTAATGCCAAGCTACTGCAGGAGCTGGGGCTGGACGGTGTCCATCTGACGGAAGTTGCCAATACCAGGCGCGATGAGGGTGAAACGGTCATGTTCGTGGTACTTGATGGCGCCGTAGCGGGTCTTGTCAGTGTTGCCGACCCCGTTAAGGAAACAACACCTGCTGCGCTGAGAGCGCTCCACGCCGCCGGTTTCCGCATCATCATGGCAACGGGTGACAATGAGCGCACGGCAAAGGCGGTGGCGGGTAAACTCGGTATTGATGAGATTCGTGCCGATGTACTGCCGGAGGATAAGGCAAATATCATTCGCGAACTTCAGAGTCAGGGACGCAAGGTAGCCATGGCTGGGGACGGAGTCAATGACGCACCAGCCCTGGCCCAGGCCGATGTTGGGATTGCTATGGGGACCGGCGCGGATGTCGCCATTGAGAGCGCTGGTTTTACGCTGGTCAAGGGGAATCTCGACGGTATTGTCCGTGCCAGACGACTGTCCCAGGCGACGATGCGTAATATCAAACAGAACCTGTTTTTTGCCCTGGTCTACAACGGCGCGGGCGTACCGGTGGCTGCGGGTGTGCTCTATCCATTCCTTGGCATCCTGATAGGGCCTATCTTTGCTGCTTTCGCGATGAGTGCCTCCTCGCTGTCCGTGGTGATGAACTCCCTGCGTTTGCGTCGGGAGAAAGTTTAGGCCCGAAACGGATATCCCGAAACGGATATATAGAACGACGGATCTCGCACTGATAGCCCTGTTCTTTGGCTTACAGTGGGAGAGGTCAGAGTAAAAGTGAGTATGGCCAGGGAAAGATAATGAAGATTGTTTTCTTTGAGGTGGAGAAGTGGGAGTGCGATATCCTGCAGCGGATCTGCTGCAACCATGAGGTGGTTTTCACGGATGAGGAGCTTGGAATCGACAACGTTCGTCTATACAGCGACGCCGATATCATCTCACCGTTCGTCCATTCGGCCCTGGATGGTTCGGTTCTTGAGTGCTTTGAGCATTTAGAGTTTGTCGCTACCCGGTCGACGGGCTATGACCATATCGACCTGGATTATTGCACCAGAAATTCTATTCCGGTCAGTAACGTTCCCGTCTATGGTGATCAAACGGTAGCGGAGCATGTCTTTGCGCTGCTCCTTGCCATTAGCCACAAGATTCCAGAGGCGATCAATCGCACTCGCAAGGGGGATTTTTCTCAGAGGGGGCTACAGGGATTCGACCTGCAAGGCAAAACCCTTGGAGTGATCGGCACCGGCGCCATCGGGAAGCGGGTCGTGGAGATAGCACGAGGATTCCGTCTGAACGTTCTGGCCTGTGACCCCAAACCGGATGCTGTATTTGCCGACCGACATGACGTGTCTTACGTTGATATGAATTGCCTTCTCGAGCAGTCCGATATTGTGACGCTGCACGTACCAGGCAGTCAATCGGCCACGCATCTTCTGTCGGACAGGGAATTCGCCCGGATGAAAGACGGGGTTGTCCTGATCAATACCGCTCGCGGCTCTATTGTTGACACCCGGGCTCTGCTGCACGCACTGGCGGATGGGAAAGTGTCAGCTGCCGGCCTGGATGTGTTACCGGATGAGCCCTCCATCAGGGAAGAGGCGGAACTGATCCGCTCTTTTTTCGACAAGAAACATGATCTGGAAACGCTGTTTGCCAACCACGTTCTGCAGCACATGAGAAACGTCATTGTCACACCGCACAGTGCGTTCAATACGAAAGAGGCTGTAGAAAGAATTCTCACCACTACCGGTGAAAACATTGTTGGCTTTATTGAGGGTGAGCCCCGCAATCTCGTGAACAAACTCTGAGTCAGGATAGTGTTATGCCGATGCTTTATACCTATATGACCTGGAGTACATTGTTAGTCGTGCTGTGGGGTGTGGTTTTCTTGTTTACCCGCAACAAGAAGAAAATGCTGACAATGAGCCTGGGTACGGCGCCCCTGGGGTTAACGGAGCCACTTTTTTACCCGGAGTACTGGAGCCCTCCAACGTTGTTCGGGTTAGGGGAAGCCTACGGCTTTGATGTGGAGAGTATTCTGTTCTCTTTCGCTGTGGGAGGCCTGGCCAGTACACTTTATGAACTCGGTTCTACCGCCAAAACAAAGTCAATGCCGGGAGATCGCAAACTGGGTAGAGAGCATCGGTTTCATGCATGGGCATTGACTTCGCCGGTTTTGGTCTTTGTCTTGCTGGAACTGACCACCAGTCTCAACCCAATATATACCGCCTCCATGGCGCTCTTGACCGGAGCCGTCAGCACCGTTGTTTGTCGAGTCGATCTTCTCGGCAGTGCAATAAAAGGTGCGGCCATATTTTCGCTGTTTTATTTTGTTTTTTTCAGCGCCATGAACTGGTCACATCCAAACTTTGTTGATCTTTACTGGAACAATGCAGCGATCAGTGGTTTAACCCGGATTTCTCATAGGTCCCCAGCAAGTCTCGCAGACTGTGCGGGTTACCGCCATTACCGCTCATTGGCGGCCGTGACTGATCAATAATCGATCAATTCCTGTTGTCCGGACACACGGCCCCCTTTCCCCCATTGAGTCGGGCCGGGGGAGCCCGGGCTTCTATCCCGGAACCAGTTGACGCACCAGGTCAGAGAGTTCGTCTTTGTAAGGATAGGCATCGCTCATCAACACCCGTATGCGCCGAGTGTTGCGAATGATGACCGCGCCCACCTTGATCAGCTTCAGCCGCAGGTTACTGGCGCTCATTCTCTCGAAGGGCGTCTTCTTCAAGTGGGCCCGTAATCGCTCGAACAGCGTGTAGGCAAAGCCCGACAGGAGCAACCGCCACTGATTGGTCCACCACCGCGTGCTGGAGGTGCGATCTGCGAACAGACACAACTGCTGATCCTTGATCCGGTTTTCCATGTCACCCCGGGCACAGTATTGCTCGTAGTAGAGTTTAACGCCGTCGTCGTAACGGGAACTGATAATGAACCTGGGGTTGGCACCCAGTTCGCCTTCCTCCAGACGCGCGATCACCCAGCGGGGGTGTTTCCAGGTTCGGGCCTGGTACTGGAACCGGTAGGTGGCGGAGACTTTTTCACCCAGTTCGTTGTGAGCCTTGCGAACCAGCATCGAGGGTACGTCTACCTCCTTGAGCAGCCGGCTGTTCTTGCTGATGCCGACCAGATAGTCCACGTTGTTCCGGTCGCACCAGCTCAGCAATCGGGGACGGTAAACGCCGCTGTCACCCCGGAACACGATGCGGGTATCCGGCCAGTACTGCCGGATGAACTTCACCA
>NZ_JBHIXV010000055.1:0-13170 GCF_041984545.1 Marinobacter sp.
TTAGCGCCGATGGCGCTTTGCGGAGTATACTGGCCTGCAAAGTCACTGATTCAGGAGTATGGGTGAAGACGAGCAGCAACTGCAGGCCGATGCCAGCCTGCAGGGATTCAATCTGGACAAAGTCAGCATCATCGATTTCTCACCCGCCAGCAACAGCATCGACGAGACCGAACCCTACAGCATCATGAGCCCGGAGGACGTTGAGGACCCAGGCTTGCCGAAGCGGATTCATGATGCCTTTGAGGCAATTCGCCCCGAGAGGATCTTTATCGACTCGCTTACTTATCTTCACTACTTCTCTCCGGATGCATTTCAGTATCGCAAGCAGGTCATCACCCTGCTCCGATCCTTAACCAGCCAGGGCGCCACTGTGCTTTGTGCAGCGGAAGATGCTAACTCCGGAAAAGACAGTGAAGAGCTGGGCTTCCTGGCAGATGGCGTTATCGAGCTGGAACATAAAAACAGCAGGCGCTCACTCGAAGTCACCAAATTCCGGGGATCCGGTTTTGCGGCGGGTCAACACAGCATCCGCCTCGGGCCTGGCGGAATGCAGTGCTTCCCGCGCCTGGAACCGGGCGACCACGGCATCCACTTTAACCAGGTGAATATGCCGTCAGGCATCCCGGAGCTAGACCGCCAGCTCAAAGGCGGGCTAAGCCGAGGCACCGTCACGATCATTTCGGGCCCCACGGGGGTGGGCAAGACATCCCTGGGCATCCAGTTCATGACGGCTGCGAGCGAGAAGGGGGAACGATCGGTGGCCTACACTTTCGAGGAGCCCACAAGCACTCTGATCTCCCGAATCGAAGGAATTAACATACCCCTCTCGAAGCACATCGGTTCAGAGCACTTCGCCATCGAAGCCATTGAACCCCTGCATTATTCGGCCGACGAGTTTGCAGCAAAGGTTCGCGAGGAGGTCGAACAGCGCGGCACCCGCATTATCATGATCGACAGCCTGGCCGGCTACAAGCTATCCATCAGTGGCTACAGCGTCACCCGCAGGCTGCACGCCTTGTGCCGTTACCTGGTAAACATGGGGGTAACGGTTATCCTGCTCAATGAGATCGAGGCGATTACCGGAGGAGAGGTACGAAGCACCGAATTAGGCGTCAGTTACCTGGCCGATGCAGTGATTCTGCTACGATATATGGAGCGGGCCGGTGAGATCCGGAAGACCATTGGCGTCCTGAAAAAACGCACGGGGGATTTCGAGAAAAGCCTTCGGGAGTTCGAAATCACCAGCGAAGGCATCGTGGTGGGCGGCCAGTTGAAGGGGCTCAAGGGTATTCTCCGCGGCGAACCGGAATCCATATCGGCTGGCGAGGCCAGCCGTGACTAGTCCCACCCTCACCGATGCCGCCTCCGAGTCACTGAAGCACGAGCCCGTCATTGCCGTAATGCTGTCCAAAGCCAGCGACAGCAGGGTGCTCGTGGGCGCCATTGAACATTCCTGCGTGACACCAGATCCTGCCAATCCCGGAAACATCGACTTTGACCTCTGCATTATTGATCTGAAATCGCTGCTTCGTTTTCAAGCCGATCTACGGGAGATCCGTTCACGAACAAGTCCTGCCCTGAAACCGGTATTACTGGTCGCATCCGAATCCGAGCTGAAAAAGGCCAACAGCTACCTTGGAGATCTTGCCGAGGACGTTATCCGGGCACCCATTCGACGCATTGAACTGTCCTCAAGAATCCAGAACCTCCTGCGGCTGGCCCGGCTCTCGGAACTCCAGCAACTGAGAACAGAAAGCACAAAAACGGCACTCAGAAGCGCGACACGGGCGCTACAGGCCTTCAGTGCCTGCAATGAACGGGTGATCCGTGCCCGCAGCGAGCGGGAGATGCTGTCTCACATTTGCGATAGCCTGGTGCGGGATGGCGGGTTCGCCCTGGCCTGTATCGGGGATGCCAGGGCCTATCGCAAAGGAACGACGAAACCACTGGCCATTGCTGGCGACGCCAGTGGCGAGGTCCGCGACATCGAGAGCAGCCTCCGCGCTCGGGGTTCCTCTGACCAGGACCCCATAGTGCAGTCACTGCGCTCCGGCGTGTGGCGACAACAAACGCTTTCCCTGCTGCCGTCCGGACAAGGGCCGCAAATACAGGCCGTTATCGCCTTTCCGCTGGTCATCCGGGGCCGGGAACCGGAAGCGTACCTGGCCATCTACTCCAGAGCGCCGGATGTCTTTGACGATGCCGAGGTGCGGCTTTTGCAACGCATGGTGGATAACATCGTCCACGGTATTCGAGCGCTGCGGGACCAGTCCCGCCGGCGAAGGAGCGAAAAAAGGGCCCATGACATGGCCTACCGGGATAGCCTCACCGGCCTTGCCAACAGGGCGGCGCTGCTAGAGGCCCTGGATCGACACCTGCGACTCGCAGGCCCGTTTCCGCCCGCAGGGGGAATACTGTATCTGGATCTTGACGGCTTCAAACTGATCAATGACGCCCTCGGCCACGATGCCGGCGATGAAGTGCTGGTCCAGGTTGCCCGGCGCCTGGAGGCGGCTGTCCGGGATTCGGATCTGGTGGCCCGGCAGGGTGGCGACGAATTCATTATCCTTGCCCCCTATGAAGTGCAGAACAGCTTGTCCACCGTGGAGTCACCCGAGCTGATGGGCGTGATATCGTCGGTTGCGGAACGGGTACTTGCAACCATTGAACAACCCTTTCTGGTTCGGGGGCGCGAATATCACCTTGGTGCCAGTATCGGCATCAGCCTGTGTCCGCACCACGCCAGTGACGCCTCTGCACTGCTGGCCAGGGCCGATAGCGCCATGTACCAGGCCAAGAAAATTGGCGGTAACAGTTTTCAGTTCTTCTCCTGCGAACTGTCCAAAAAACAGCAGCGTCGCCTGGACCTGGAGAACCGGCTTCACAGCGCTCTGGAGGCAGGCGAGTTTCAACTGGTTTACCAGCCGCTTGTCGACCTGACAACAACGGCACCCATCGGCGTTGAAGCCCTGATCCGATGGCCCCAGGACGACGGAAGTTTCATCTCCCCCGGCGAGTTCATCCCCATCGCCGAGGAAACCGGTCTGATCAACCCCATTGGAAACTGGGTCATGGCGGAATCGCTGGCAGCGCTACAGCGATGGCACTCGGCGGGGCACGATCATCTTCAGATGTCGGTCAATCTGGCCATTGGTCAGTTATGGCAGCCGGGACTGGTTCAGGGGATCGTCGATTTACTTGAACAAAGACAGCTGCCGCCAACGGCTCTCAAGGTTGAACTGACAGAAGGCTCGCTGATGAGTGATGTCCGTCGGATGGAAGCAGTGGTTCGCGAGTTCCGCCAGGCGGAGATCGAAGTGGCCATCGATGATTTCGGCACCGGCTACTCGTCTCTGGCGCGATTGCGGTCATTGCCCATAACCACCCTGAAAATCGACCGGAGCTTCCTGTCGGGCACGCCCGATGACGAAAGCGCCGTGAAGATGGTCAACACCATTCGGCAAATGGCTGAAAGCCTGGGGATTCAGGCGCTGGCCGAAGGCATTGAAACAGAGGAGCAGTGGCGTATGCTGCAAGCCCTCGGCTGCCCTCTCGGGCAGGGCTTCTACTTTGCCAGACCCATAGGCGAACCGCTTCTGCTGGAAATGCTCCAGACAACTGCTACGCCACAGCCGGCCGAATGATCGTTGGGGCAACCCGCTGCCGGCCCTCCAGTACAAACCGCAGGGCTTCCCGAGGCGCCATTGCGGGGCCATAGACATCGCCCTGGAACGTATGGCAGCCCATGGCTTCAAGCCACAGGGCCTGGCCGATAGTGTCAACACCTTCAACAATCAGGGATTTGTCGAGAGCGTGGGCCAGCGTCTTCAGGCCTCGCAAGTACTGGCGAGCCGGTTTCGACCTCGCCAGGCCCTTAATCACCCGCGGATCCGTCTTTATGGACGAAATATAAGGACTGGCCAGAACATCAAAGCCAGCGCTGTCGGCGAAATAGTACTTCACCCCTACCCTGAAGCCGTGATCCGCCAGCCCGGGCACCACCGATTGCCAGACAGTATCGTTCCGTACAACGCTTTCACTGACCTCCAGCCCAACGCGCGCCGGCGCAATGTCACGCGAACGGAGGGCACAGAGCAGGTCCCAAGGCAACGACTCATCGTATGATGTTTTGTGGGCGAGGCCGAGCGTGACACCGGTAATACCCTTGAAAGGCCCGGGCAGATGCTCATCGAAGAAACCCAGGACCTCGACCACCCTGCCGAGCGCAGACCGCGTGGACACAGACAGTACTTCGAAATGGGGCGGTGCAATACCGGCGACAGACACAAACGGGCGAAGCAATAAATCAGACTGCATAGCCGGGTACCGACAGGCCATTTCATTCACAAGCAGAATCCTCTCCATGGAGCCCATAGCTGGATACAATACAACTAAACTGACAACGGGAAATAATGATTATTTTATGCTTGTAAAGCTTATAAGATCCAACTTTATGTGCTACTTGCAACTTTGTATAAATCGTATTTTGCCTGTAATATCATTACCTTAACGGTAGAGAGATGTCATGAGTCTAGGCCAGGCATTAAAACAGTTAAGGAAAAAACAGGGGCTGACTCTCGCCGACCTGGCGGAACAGACGCAGTCCCATGTGGGTAACCTGTCGCGCATCGAGCGGGGTGCCGCCAGGCCAAGCCTTGATCTTCTCTACCGGATTGCACAGGCGCTGGGCTTCTCGATTACCGATGTTTTCTCTGTTGCAGAGAACCGACACCTGAACCCGAGGCAGGTCGCTCTGAATGCCATTTTTATTTCACTCCTTGAAGAAGATCAGTTGCTACTGCTCGAATTTGCTGAACTGCTGGCCAAGCGTACATCCCGCCCCCACGGTGCAATCCATGTTGACACCCGCGAATTACCGGTAGACAGCGAAGAAGAAAACCAGACCGATTGCAATTAACCGGTAATTAAATGCATGAGTGGCATAAACCAATTATTTCAATTCAATATTTGCTTTACCCATATTTATAGCCTTCATTAAATACTAAAGTTCCATGGATCCATGTCGTAAAACAATTAATTAATGGATTTATTGTTACAAGCCGGCGAATTACTTCTTCCAATACAGGACTCCAGATATGTCGTTGACCAGCACTATGAATAACCTCTCGGTGGCCAAGAAGCTGACCGGGGGCTTTGCCTTTCTTGTGTTGCTGGCCGTGATCATTGCGGTTATCAGTATCCAGACCCTCAGCCAGTACAACCAGCGATCGCTGATTGTGGCGGCAGCCAGCTCGGCGGAGTCCTCACTCCTCGACGCTCGTACAGACGAGAAAAACTTCCAACTCAGGGGCGATGCAAAATATATTGAGCAGGCAAAGGCCCTGGCCGACAGTGCCGCTGCCACCGTTGCTCCCCTCAGGGGAGTTCTGGCGTCGCCTGCCAACGATCAGCGAGTCGACAAGATCATTGCCGACGCTGACAAATACAAGGCACTGCTGGACGAACTGGAGAATAACATCAGCGCTCAGCCAGAGATCGTGAACCGGATAGAGACCGAGCTTCAATCAGTTGCCCGTTCCTCGGTCGACGCCGCAAGGGATCTGCAAGAGGTGCAGGTCCAACGCATGGAGGAACAGTTCAACAGCGCGGTCACCACTTTGACGGTTATCACCGTTATCGCTGTGCTGGTGGCCATCGCCGTGGCCTGGCTGCTGACCCGCGCCATCGTCCGCCCGGTCAACGAATCTGTGGAGATTGCCAACAAGGTGGCCTCGGGCGACCTGACGGTAAACGCGCACAGCGACCGTGGCGACGAATTCGGCCAGTTACTTGCGGCCTTCGGCACCATGGTGACCAACCTCCGTGAGCTGATCCGGGAGATCGATACCGGTGCCAGCAGCATCGCTTCCTCCTCCGAGGAGCTCTCTACAGTCACCAACCAGACCAGCAAGGGTGTTGCCGAACAGCAGAGCCAGACCGATCAGGTCGCCACCGCCATGAACGAGATGGTGGCCACTGTCAATGAGGTGGCGAAGAGCGCGGAGGCCGCCTTCCAGGCCGCCAATCACGCCAGTGAGAAATCCGGCCATGGTGAAAAGGCGGTCAGGGAAACCCTCGAGTTTGTCGGGGATCTGAACAAGCAGAGCGCCGAGGTTACCAAACAACTCAACAGCCTCCAGGCTGAAACCCACAACATTGGCACCGTGCTCGACGTGATCAAGTCGGTGGCGGAACAGACCAACTTGCTGGCGCTGAATGCCGCCATCGAGGCCGCCCGGGCCGGCGAGCAGGGTCGCGGCTTTGCCGTGGTGGCCGACGAGGTGCGGTCCCTGGCCCAGCGCACCCAGAGTTCCGCGACAGAGATTGAAACCCTGATCAGCAACCTGGTGAGCAGTGCCGAGACCTCGGTTGCCAGCATGGAAACCGGTAACCGGCTCTCTGAACAGACGCTGGAGCGGGCGGAGCTCGCGGGCACCACGATCCGGGAAATGGCCGAGGCGGTTGAGGAAATCCGCCAATACAACAGCCAGATTGCCACCGCCGCGGAACAGCAAAGTTCGGTTGCCGAGGACATCAATCAGAACGTCACCCAGATTCGTGACGTCGGCGATCAGTCAGCGGCTTCAACGGAGCAGGTATCGGCAGCCAGCGAGGAACTGGCCCGCCTGGCCGAGGGTCTCAGCACGCAGATTGCCCGGTTCAAAGTCTGATTGTGGACTGACAGGCCAACTGGCCCGGCGGAGTTCTGGCCTGGGCCGCTTGCGGTTTCAAGTCAGTCGAACAATATTTGATCAAGCGCCTTCCATGTTACGGTTTCAGGCCCAGTGGCCCTCACAAGTCCCGAAACCGACGAAGTCAACGAAGGAAACGCCATGGCCATTACCGACGTCTTTGCAACCAACACGGAACAACGCCAGCAGACCGCCTCGCGTCTTCTCCACGAATACCGGCACGCGTTCCGGGTGGCAACACTGGCGATCCTTCTGATTTTCGGGAACTACCTCGTTTACCGAACCGGCGGAACTGCCTACGCCTATCCCTATCTGATGCTGGTACCCGTGCTGCTGGCTGCCGCCTGGTATCGCATCGTTGGCGGCCTGGTGACTGCCACGGTGGCGGGCATACTGATGGCACTGATGCCGCTGGATGTCGAGCGGGGTATCGACCAGGAAACCGCAAACTGGCTACTGCGGCTGGGACTTTACATTGGCCTGGGCGCTTTTGCAGGTGGTTTGTTCCACTCGATATTCAAGCTGAACCGGAACCGGGAACGGCTGATGTTTATCGATCATCCCTCGGGGCTGCCCAATTCCCTGGCATTACGCAAGGACCTGTCCGGGCGACTCCGACACCAGGGGGCAAAACAGGGCGTTGCCCTGATCCTGATTCGGATCATTGACATCCCGGATGTCCTCGAGGCACTGGGCATTGATGCCTCGGATGAGCTGATCTCCGCCGTCGGCCGGCGAATCCGGGCTGAAACGCCCCCTTCCGCACAGCTCTACCGGTTCAGTAACTCCGAACTCATGCTCTTGCTCTCCGGGGCCCATAGTTTACAGACCGAGCGGATTGTCAGAAACCTGGTGGATATCGGCGAGGACAATGTAATTGTTCAGGATATGCCCATGAGGGCGCAAACGGTCTACGGCAGCTGTCTCGCCGGACCGGAAGCCTGTGAGGAGGGTCTGATCAGGCGGGCCCGGCTGGCGATGTTTGCCGCACTTGAAAAAAACGTCAGCCATGAGCCCTACTCACCGCAACTGGAGCGAAAACCCCTGGAAACCATCCAGTTGATAGCGAGGGTCAGGGATGGCCTGGACAGGCAGGAATTTGAACTCCACTACCAGCCCAAGATCAGGCTGTCCGACAACTCTGTGTGCGGAGCGGAGGGCCTGATTCGATGGCGGGATGGCAAGGGGGGGTTCATACCACCCGGGAAGTACATGGCGAAAGTTGAGAGCACCACGCTGATTTCACCGGTAACGCGCTTTGTGATGGATGAAGCTTCCCGGTTTGCCTGGAGCAGCCCCGGTACGGTGAGTATCAATTTCTCGGGGCGGAATCTACTGGACAATCAACTGCTCAGCAGGCTGGAAACACTTCTCAGGGAGTCCGGACTCCCACCCGAACGCCTCGAGATCGAAATTACCGAAAGTGTGCTGATGCAGGATCTCGACGCTGCCCGGGAATCCATTAATCGGATTCGGGCGTTGGGCGTAGGCGTCAGTATCGATGATTTCGGTACCGGATTTGCGTCGTTTGAGTACCTCCGACACCTGCCCGTGACAGGACTGAAAATCGATCGGGTATTTGTCAAAGAGCTCGAGCTTGATGAAAAAGCACAAAAACTCATGACCTGCATGGTGGAGGTTGGCCATGCCCTGGGGCTTGAAGTGACCGCTGAAGGCGTTGAAACGACCGGCCAATGTGACATTCTCAGGGCGACAGGCTGTGACCTGGCCCAGGGGTTTCTCTTCTCTCCCGCCCTGCCCGGGGATGCCTTCAGCCATTGGCTTGAGCAAAGGAAGGCCCTCTAAAATCCGGCCTTCAATCAATCCCGGAGGGCCGACTAACGCCGCCAGCCCCCGTGGTTTCTATCGACACTTTCCTCTTTCTGTGAGGTTATTTACACGGATAGGTTATAGACAAACACCACCGCAACTGCCAACGGGGTGACAAACCGGATCAGATTGTACCAGAGGCTAAACGCGCCACCTTCCAGTACCAGATCAGTCTTGAGGGACTCTTTCGCCACGAACCAGCCAACAAAGACCGCGGTCAGCAGTCCGGACAGCGGCAGCAGGACGTTGGCCGTGAAGAAGTCGAGCAGATCGAAGATGGTCTTGCCCTCAAAGCGCTCGAACATGGAAAGCGGCGTGACCTCCGACCAAAGGTTCAGGGACAGGATTGACGCAATCCCCAGGGCCCAGCACAGCACCCCGACGACCACGGCACTGCCGGTTCGGGCCATGCTGGTTTTTTCCTCAACCCACTCCACCACCGGCTCCAGAAGGGAGATGCCCGACGTCCAGGCGGCGAACAGCAGCAGAATAAAGAACAGGGTGCCGACCAGCGACCCCATCGGCATGTTCCCAAACGCCAGGGGCAGAGTCTGGAAGATCAGCCCGGGCCCGGCCCCGGCTTCGAGGCCATTGGCGAACACCACCGGGAAGATGGCAAGACCCGCCAGCAGGGCAACCACGGTATCCATGATGGCCACGCTGACAGCAGTTCGACCAATAGAAATATCGCGCCCAAGGTAGGACCCGTAGGCCATCATGATGGCCATACCGAGGCTCAGGGTGAAGAAGGCATGGCCCAGGGCAATCAGGACACCGTTGATGGACAGCGCCCCGAAATTGGGCGTGAACAGGAAGCTGACCGCTTCTCCGAAGTGTCCGGTGGTCATGGCATAACCCACGGCCACCAGCAGGAGAATGAACAGGGCCGGCATCAGGATGGTGACTGCCCGCTCAAGACCGCCTTTCAGACCACGGGAAACGACCAGAATCACCAACGCCATGAACACGGTGTGCCACAGCAACAGCTGGCCCGGACTGGCCAGCAGACCACCGAACAGCTCGCCAATGGAGTCGGCGGTACCGCCAGTAAAATCGCCCATGGCGGCGTGCCCGACGTAAGAGGCAGCCCAGCCACCAATCACCGAATAGAACGACAGAATCACGAAGGCCGCAATCATGCCGATAATCGCGGATACTCGCCAGGCGGGCGCACTCAGGTTGCGCTCGGCCACCAGGCGCATGCTGGTAATGGGGTTGTGGCGGCCGTTCCGACCAATGAATACCTCTGCCATCATGATGGGAATACCGATCACCGCGATACACAGCAGGTAAACCAGAACAAAGGCACCACCGCCGTTTTCACCGGTCACATAGGGAAATTTCCAGATGTTACCGAGGCCGACGGCGGAACCGGTGGCCGCCAGAATAAACGCCAACCGGGAAGACCAGAGACCACGAGCGGCCCCGTTTCCGTTACCCGAAACCGAGTTGGACTGAGTCATGTTGTGTTCCTGTGCTTTTGGCTGAGGAATGGACATAAAACGTGTGCGCCACGGACCTGCCGTGGCAATTGGGGCGGGATTCTGCCAGCAGTGGTTCTACGATGCCAGTGCGGGTAACCGGGCCCGGGGATGAAAGCGGGCGTTGACCCACAACGAGAAGGCGATCACAGCGCCGCCCAGCGCCAGTCGCAGGAGATCGGCATCCCGGTTCCAGATCAGCAGATTGACGATCAACCCGGCCGGCACCAGGGCGTTGTTCATGATCGCCAGGGTGCCGGCGTCCACCACACAGGCGCCCCGGTTCCACAGGAACAGGCCCAGGCCGGACGCAGCCAGACCGAGCCAGGCCAGAATGCCCCATTGCACCGACGTGGTGGGCAGCCGGTCGGGGTTGCCGAAGATCAGGAACGACGGCAACGCAATGATCAGCGCGCCAAAGAAGAAATATCCGAACGTACGGTAAGCCGGCACCTCTATGGGGTAATGCTGCATCACATGCTTGTAGCCCACCTGCCCGGCGGCGAACGTGAAGTTGGCCACCTGCAGTAGCAGAAAACCGGTAATGAAGTCCTCACTCAGGCCATCGTAGCGTATGATACCGGCGCCAACCGTGGCGATGGCGGCGGCCAGCAGGGCCACCGGCGAGAACCGGCGATACAGGCCGTCGTCGATGAGCGTTACGTACAGGGGCGTAAAAATGGTGAACAGCAGCACCTCGGGTACCGTGAGGTAGCTGAAGGACCGGTACAGACACAGATAGGTAATACCGAACTGCAGCATGCCGGTGACCAGCACCCCGAGCTTGAGACCGGAGGGCACGCCGCGCCAACGGGTAAAGGGCAGAAACACCAAAGCGCCCAGCAGCACCCGGCTGAGCACCGCGAAATCGCTGTCTACCTGGCCGGCCAGAAATTCGCCGATCAGGCTGAACGAAAATGCCCACAGAACGGTAACAAAAACCAGAAGTCCCATTGCCACTGCCATCGGTTGTGATCGAGGCGCGTACTTTACCGGTTTTCAGTCAAATTTTCAGTGCAGGAACACAACGGAATAACACCCTATGGATGAAGTCCACCAGCCATTGCCAGAGGCCCGGCAGTCCCTGCTGGCCCGCACCCTGGCCGAATGGCGCACACTGGCCATTCTCGGTGGCCCCATTCTGGTTGCCCAGCTCGCCCAGATGGCCAATGGCGTGATTGACACCGTCATGGCCGGCCACGCCAGCGCCGAGGATCTGGCGGCCGTGGGCATTGGTACCAGCCTGTGGATGCCACTGTTCCTGTTCTTCATGGGCATGCTCGGCGCCCTGCAACCAATCATCTCCGGCTACAACGGCGCCAGAACCATCGAGAAGATCATGCCAGCCACCTGGCAGGGTCTCTACCTGGCAGCCGCCGGCTCAGTGATCATGATCGTGCTGCTGACCAACGTGCATCCTGTCCTGGCACTTCTGGATCTGGATCCGCACACCGCCGGAATCACCCAGGGCTATCTGGACGCCTTCGCCTGGGGCATTCCCGCCCTGATGCTCATTACCGCGCTGCGGGGGCTGACTGACGGCCTGGGCCACACCCGGGTGATCATGGCGTTCTCGGTGCTCAGCACCCTGGTGAACCTGCCCATGAACTACATCTTCATCTACGGCAAGCTGGGGCTGCCCGCCATGGGCGGTGTGGGCTGCGGCTGGGCCACTGCCATTTCCAACGGCGTTGCGGCGCTTGGCCTGCTGGTCTACCTGAACCGAAGCCGGGTTTACCGTCAGTTCCATCTCATCTCAGACTGGGTAAAGCCCGACCTGGCCGGCCTGCGGTATATCCTGACTATCGGCATTCCCATCGGATTCACTATTTTCGTGGAAGCCAGCATGTTCTCGGTGATTGCCCTGTTCCTGGCGCCCCTGGGGCCGGTGGTGGTGGCCGGCCATCAGATCGCCCTGAATGTGGTGTCGTTGCTGTTCATGCTGCCGCTCAGCATTGGTATGGCGCTCACCCTGCGGGTGAGCTTTCTGATGGGTGCCCGGGCGCCAGATACGGCCAGGGTGATTGCCCGCAGTTCGCTGATCCTGGCCGCTGGCACCGCCCTGGTGTTCGCCCTGATGCTGCTGGTATTTTCCCGGGAGATCGCCGCGCTCTACACCGATGATCAGGCCGTGCAGGCGGTGACTGTGCGCCTGCTGATGTTTGCGGCTTTTTTCCAGATTGCCGACGTTATCCAGGTGACCTGCATCAGTGCCCTGCGAGGTTACAAGGACACCCGCATTCCGATGTTCATCATGCTGTTTTCGTTCTGGGGCGTGGGTCTGCCGCTGGGTTACCTGCTGACGTTCACCAGCTGGCTGCTTCCGGCCATGGGCGCGGCGGGCTTCTGGGTGGGGTTGACCGGCGGGCTGGCCTCGGCGGGCCTTCTGCTGGGCTGGCGTCTGTTCCTGTTCCGCCCCGCTGATCAGGCGGTTTGAATGGCCGGCTCCGGGGTTTCCGGCTCGTCCGAGAAGACAATGCGGTCACGCCCGGTTTCCTTGGCCTGGTGCATATTCCGGCCCATCGTGACCACCCATTCCGTTTGAACGTGACCGCCTGTTCCGGATGATCGTGACCGCTCATTCCGTTTTATCGTGACCGATTTCGGGTAGTTTTCCGGAATCGCCGGTCACGATGCCGGAATCATCGGTCACGTTCCTCCGGAATCCCTTCCAACACGCTGGAATTCTTCAACTTTATCCGGCATACCCCTTCCTTTTTCATCACGAGGAAGGGCGGATGCCGGCAGCGAGGATTTCCATGCGACAGATCATCGAGGTCTTGCGCCTCAAGTACGAAGCGGGCCTGAGCCATGAGCGTATTGCCCGTGCCTGCGGGCTCTCCAAGGGCGTGGTCGGCAAGTACGTCAGCCTGGCCACCGCGCAGGGCATCACCTGGCCGTTGCCGGAAGGCACGGATGAAGCACGGTTAGAGGCCCAGCTGTTCCCGGCTAAGACGACGCCCGAACGCTTTGCCGAGCCCGACTACTTCCAGGTCCATCAGGAACTGAAGACCAAGGGCGTGACCCTGCAACTGCTCTGGGCTGAGTACGTAGAGCGCCACGGCGACAAGGCTCGCCGGTACAGCCAGTTCTGCCACCACTACCGGCTCTGGCGCGGCCGGCAGCGACGCAGCATGCGTCAGGTCCACCGGGCCGGTGAAAAGATC
>NZ_JBHIXV010000056.1:0-11984 GCF_041984545.1 Marinobacter sp.
GGCATTTTGTGGGCCCGCTCAGAAGCTATGTAAATCGAGTTTTCACACAGCCTCCCAGGGCCGGCTTTTCTTTCATGCTCCTGAATGGTCGCGCCTCAGCGTTGACCGAGCATTTTCTCTTTCAGGTCCTTCTGGGCGGGTTTGTCCGACAGCCAGATGCCAAACAGCGCTTTCTTGAACGCCAGGCCGCCAATGGTGTCCTTGTGTTGCCCGTTCTTGAGCACTTTCACGCCCTCGCCCGGCAGATACACCAGATCAAAGACGTCACCTTCGGTGATTTCATCCTTGAACACCGCCATGAACTGATCCACCTGGTCCTGGATTGCAGCCATATCACCATCGGTGGAGGCCTCAAACCCTTCGAGCGTCGCTTCGGTCATACGCTCGCTGGTGATCATCCCGGAAATGATATGCAGGGTAATCGCCTGGGGTTCGTCGGCATTGATGACCGCTTCACCATCGTTGATGGTCTCGGGAACGTACAGACCGCCCACGTACAGATCCATGAACCACTTGGAGCGGGTGCCTGCGCCGTTGAGCTTGAGCTCGGTATCCATGGCGGAGTAAGTATCCGGAACGTCAACACCTTCTACCTCAAGTGCCGACGCCGGTGCAGACAGCACGGCTGCCATGACGACGGAGGCAAAACCGGTTGTAAGAGCCTTCTTCATAGTCCTTTCCTTTTCGATCGTTATTATTGACGCGTTTCATTCGTGCACCGGGTTTCGACACCCTTATCCCCGCCCGGTGCTCGCATTCTATCAATGAGGCCGGCCCGAGAAGCGCAACCTGGTTCTCATTTGCGGCGATCCTGAAACACAAAAGCCGGCGGGAGCTTCTCCGGCCGGCTTTTGATCGAAAGATAACGCTTAATTTACTTGAACAGCAGATTCCCCGACAGTCCCTCCTTCTCGAGAATCTCCCGCAGGCGGCGCAGGGCCTCAACCTGGATCTGCCGAACCCGCTCTCGGGTAAGGCCAATCTCCTGTCCGACTTCCTCCAAGGTGCTCACCGGGTAGCCCCGCAGCCCAAAGCGGCGGGACAGAACTTCCTGCTGTTTGTCGCTGAGCTGGTCGATCCACTTCTCGAGGCACGAACACATGTTGTTGTCCTGGAGAAGGTCCGCCGGATCTGAGGCGCCTTCGTCGGCCACCGTGTCCAGCAGCGACTTTTCGCCGCCACTGCCGATTGGCGTATCCATGGAGGCTACGCGCTCGTTCAGGCCCAGCATGCGCTTCACATCGGCCACGGGCTTGTCGACCATGCGGGCGATTTCCTCCGCTGAGGGCTCGTGGTCCAGTTTCTGTGTGAGTTCCCGGGCGGCCCGCAGGTAGAGGTTGAGCTCCTTTACCACATGAATCGGCAGGCGAATGGTGCGGGTCTGGTTCATGATCGCCCGTTCAATGGTCTGGCGAATCCACCAGGTGGCGTAGGTGGAGAACCGGAAGCCGCGCTCCGGATCAAACTTTTCAACCGCCCGGATCAAACCCAGGTTGCCCTCTTCGATCAGGTCCAGCAGCGTGAGGCCACGGTTCACGTAGCGTCGGGCAATCTTGACCACCAGGCGCAGGTTGCTCTCGATCATGCGTTTGCGCCCGGATTCCTCGCCCTTGCGCGCCAGCCGGGCAAAGTAGACCTCTTCTTCCGGTGTCAGAAGTGGGGAAAATCCGATTTCGTTGAGATAAAGCTGGGTGGCGTCCAGCTGCTTCTGGCTGGTGAAGTAACGCCCCTGGGTAGGAAAGTCCTCTTCGACCTCGGCAACCTCGTCGTTTGCCTCCTTGTCGACTTTTTCTTCGGCTAACAGTTGATCGTCTGCATCCTCAATGTCTGACACGCGATCAATAATGATGTCTTCTTGCTCTGCTGACATAGGTGTTGCCCCGCCTCAATAATCCTGGATGTTTGCCCGATACTTCTTGTTATTGCGGACATTCTGGTTTCGTGCTTTTCTTCAGGACATTTTGTTGGCTGACCTTTATCGGCCAGTACCGTTCTTGTTTTTGTGTCGAATGCGGTTTTTTGTCAGTGCCGTCGTGATCTGGCCGCCTACTGAGCTCACTGCCTTCCCTGCTAGCGTGGCGGCAGGTAGTGGACCGGATCAACCGGGTTGCCATTTTTGCGGATCTCAAAATGCAACATGGGTCGTTCAGCGCCACTGCTACCGAGCTCTGCGATCACCTGCCCGGCGGTTACATCCTCCCCTTCCTGCACCAGAATCTTCCGGTTGTGAGCGTAAGCACTCAGATAGTGCTCGTTATGATTCACGATAATGAGATTACCGTAACCTAGCAACCCGTTACCGGCATAGACGATATTTCCTGCCGCTGCTGCCTTTACAGCATCCCCGGGTTTTCCGGCAATATCAATACCTTTGTTGACTTTTCCGGATGTTGAATATCCAGCAATTACGGTGCCAACGTGCGGCCAGCGCCACTCGATACGGGCCACCGTCTGCGTCTGCGACGCCAGAGGTTTGTTGCTCGCCGGCGCCCGGGTCACCGCGGGCTTGGGTGCCGTCGAAGCCGTTTGCCGGGGCGGTGAAACCCTGCTGGCTGACCTTGGTGGCGAACTCCCCTCAGAAGCAGTCTGCCGGCTGGATGTGACGGTTCCGCGAAGGTCCAGGCGCAGCACCTGCCCGGCCTTCAGATTCCAGGGGGGCCCGATACCATTGGCGCTGCCCAGCTCGCGATAATCACGACCGTAGCGCCAGGCGATGCTGTATAGCGTCTCGCCCGGTTGCACGACGTGTCGGCCCCAGTAGACCGGCGGGTTGTAAATATCGTCCTGATACAGTGCCGGAGTGTTGCAACCGCCCAACATCAGCAGGAGCAGAAGAAGAGACAGCAGACGAGACGTTTTTCCGGGCCAAGCGCGCCCGAGGGCACCGAATGGGAACCGCGGGGAAGCCGGCAGGCCGGCCAGGGAGAGCCCACGCAAAAACATCACAGGAATAAAAACGACCCAGTTATGAACATTCGGTATAAATAGCCTGTCCGTTCAAAGCTATTTCTAGGTTTCTTATAAAGTTTAAGGACTAACTTGCTAATATATTGCACATTTTCTGATGCAAGCCAAGTTACCTTCCGGTCACTGCTGTTACCTCAAGAAACAACCGGCCGGCCCATCTGGTAACACTTCCGGTGGTCCGATCGGGCCTCAGGCCCTCTGAGCCGCTCCGGATCCGCGCCCGCCAACCCACTCCACCACAATCACAAGAAAGAAACCCGCCAGGGCCGCCATAACGGCCAGGGCCAGCTTCGGATCCTGCCCCATCTGCTCGGCAAAGGTCCATGGCAGGATGCTCACCTCGTTCACCGGGACTTCCTCGCCGGCGCTGTTTGTCCGCCAGCTCAGGGTCTCCTTCCAGGGCCAGACCTTGTTCAGGGCACCGATCATGAAGCCGGTCAGCAAAGCCAGCACCAGGTCGTGAAAATGATGGAACGCCCAGGTGATCAGGCGAGCGATGGAAAGCAGGCCCACCAGACAGCCCAACATGAAGAGCAATAGCACGCCCAGGTCCAGGGACTTGATGGCGGCCAATACCGGAGCGTACATTCCGATCACAAGTAGAATGAAGCTGCCGGATATGCCCGGAAGGATCATTGCGCAAATAGCCAACGCCCCTGCCCCAAAGAACACCAGGGACGACGGCGATGCCTCACCGGCCGACAAGGTGGTTACCCACCAGGCGAACCCGATGCCAATGACCAGGGGCAGAGCCAGGCCAATCCGGTAATGGCGCACCTGTCGCCCTACGTGCCACACGGAGGCGACAATCAGACCGAAGAAAAAGCTCCAGATCAGGATCGGAAACTGCGCTAACAGATAGCTGATGGCCGAGGCGAGTGTTGCGATACTGGTCAGGATGCCGGCTAACAGGGACAACAGAAAGGTTCCGTCGCAGGCGCGCCAGAATACGCCCAGCTGACGTTTCCTGAGCAGATCATAAAGCGCCGGCGGCACCGAATTGATGGCTTCCAGAAGACGGAAATAGATGCCCGTGATGAACGCAATGGTGCCACCGGACACCCCGGGTACGATATCCGCTGCCCCCATGGCCAGTCCCCTCAGGAACACACCGCCGGGGGACTGGGATCGCTCGATCTCCTGATCGGCGCTACGGTTCTGCGGATTATCCATGGTTATCGGACAACCCCGCCAAGCAGAGGAACAAACCGGACAGGCTCTAGCTCCCGGTGCTCGAACCGGTCGCCCCGACGGATCACCTCCACCAGCACCTGGTCTTCCTCCCCCACCGGGGCAATCAGAACGCCGCCGTCTTCGAGTTGCGCCAAGAGTTCTCTCGGTATTTCCACCGGCGCTGCGGTTACGATGATACCGGCGAAAGGCCCCCGCTCGGGCCAGCCCATGCCGCCATCTGCATGTTTGAGAAAGACATTGCGCGCCTGGAGCTGGCGCAGCCGTTCCCGGGCCCGGTCCTGCAACGCCTTGATACGCTCAACGCTGTAGATCTCCGGGAACAGGCGTGACAGCACAGCCGTTTGGTAGCCGGACCCCGTACCCAGCTCGAGCACTCGGGCCGGCCCATGAGCAAGCATCAGCTCTGTCATGCGGGCGACAATGTAGGGCTGCGACAGCGTCTGTCCATAGCCGATGGGTAGTGATGTGTCCTCGTAGGCCCGGTGCGACAGGGCTTCGTCCAGAAAGATATGACGGGGCACTTCGCCCATAACCTCAAGAACCCTGTCCGACTGGATACCCGCATCCCGCAGGCGCTGTACCAGCCGCATCCGGGTGCGCCTGGAGGTCATTCCAATGCCTTCAAGCTGAGTTGTCATTCGCCCGCCCCCGGACCACCCTCCAGGGCGTCAACCCAATCCCGCAGGGAGCTCAGCGCCTCGTGGCGGGTCATATCAATGTGCACCGGCGTCACCGAGACATACCCCTCACGCACCGCATGAAAATCGGTACCCGGCCCGGCATCCCCGCCCTCTCCTGCGGCACCGATCCAGAAGCGCTCCTTTCCCCGTGGGCAGGTCATCGGGACCGCTCCCTCGGCCCGTTCCCTGTGGCCCAGGCGGGTTACCCGGATACCCGCCAGCTCGTTCCAGGGGACATCAGGCACATTCACGTTCAGAATGGATCGCGGACCCAGCACCAGGGGCCGGCCGTTTTCCAGCAGCATCCGCACCACACGAGCCGCGGTTTCATAATGAAAGTGGCCGTTGTTGACCAGGGATACGGCTATGGCTGGCAACCCCAGGTGCCGGCCTTCAGTGGCGGCAGCCACGGTTCCGGAGTAGATGATGTCGTCGCCTAGATTGGCGTGGGTATTAATGCCCGACACCACCCGGTCGAAGGGTTCGCGAAAGAGTCCGTTCACGGCCAGGTGAACACAATCCGTGGGCGTACCGTCAACGGAACGGAACCCATTGGGATGCTCTTCCACGGTCAGGGGGCGGTTCAGGGTCAGCGCGTTGCTGGCGCCGCTATGATCGCGGTCAGGGGCAACCACTTCCAGGTCACCCACTCCCTTGAGTCCTTCGTGAAGGGCAATTAGCCCCGGTGAATGAACGCCGTCATCGTTGGACAACAGAATACGCACAGTGTTCTCCGCTAGCCTTGTTATTCGTTATGTCGGCCGAGGCTCATGTCCTCAAGCTCGAAAAGATCACCCAGCATGGTGGTCGCGTACTGGCCCGGCGTAAGGAAGAACGCCAGCTCCAGGCAATCGTCTGCCAGCCATCGCCAGGTCAGTTTCTGCGGCTTCAACGCCAGTGGCCGCCGTTCGGGTTTCATGCGGGTTGACGAAAACACGGCTGCCATCTCTGGCGCGCGGGCAACCACCTCCCTCTCCAGCGAACCAGTCTCGCCGGTGGCCGTGGTACCACCATCTCCCCACAGTGGACCGGTCGCGCCTTCGTGGCGCCAGCTGCCGTCCATTACTCGGGCCGCAAGCACTTCATTGAACAACCAGGAACGTGCCGCCGAAAAGTACAATACGTTTTTCGAGTCTTCGCTGCCACCACGCTTGCCTCGCCCGCGACGTTTTCGGCCGGAACCTGGCTGGCGATTCATCGCGGACGGGTCCATGGAAACCGCCCGATCCAGGTTGGCGCCCCCCTGCCCGAAGCGTTGGGGACCGAAATAATTGGGAGCGCCGAACTCGGCAAGGCGGGCCAGAGCCTGCTCAATCTCGATCCGGGAGCCCTGTACGCCGCGCAGAGTGATCGCAAAGTGATTGCCGCTGTGCTCGCCCCGGCGCAGTTTTCTGGACTGCCGGCAAGCCGAAAGCACCGGCCAGCGCTGACCGATAGCGTGAATCAGCTCGGCGTCCTGCAACTCCCCGCCCGGACGATACAGGCTGAACCACTGGCAGGTAACGGCGTGTCGGTCCTTGAGGCCACAAAAGCCCACATCAAAGTGTCGGCTACCGGCCATCCTGGCCAGTTCCCGGGCGACATACTCTGTATTGTCGCCGGTTTTCTGAAGTTTCACACAGAGATGCTCTCCAGCACCGGCTACTGAATCACCGCCGATGGGATTCGCATCCGGAACGGGCAGCTGCAGTTCCTCGTCAACGCGAAAATCCTCAGGGGAGCATTTGAGCAGAGCCCGTGCCACACGAGCACCACCGGACGTCGGCCAGTCGAGACGCCATTGGCTCACGACTCCACCAGTTCCAGCAGGCAAATGGCCTGACAGGCAATCCCCTCACCGCGGCCGGTAAACCCGAGTTTTTCCGTTGTAGTGGCCTTGACGCTGACCCGGCTGGCGGAAATACCGAGATCTTCGGCAATATTGAGACGGATGGCATCAATGTGCGGCGCCATCTTTGGCGCCTGGGCAATGATCGTGGAGTCGACGTTGACCACGCTCAGCCCTTCTTCACGGATGCGGACCATCACCCGGCGCAGCAAATCACGGCTGTCGGCCCCGGCCCACTCGTCACTGGTATCCGGAAACAGGTGGCCGATGTCGCCTATTGCAGCCGCGCCCAGCAGGGCATCCGCCAGCGCATGCAGGAGTACGTCACCGTCCGAGTGTGCTTTAAGACCATGAGAATGGGGGATCTTGACGCCCCCCAGGGTGACAGTATCACCTTCACAGAAGGCGTGGACGTCAAAGCCCTGACCAATACGCATAGGATACTCCGGGGAGATTCGGACAACTCAGAACTGACCAAGGATAAACTTGGCCAGTGCCAGATCTGCAGGTACGGTTATTTTAATGTTGTCGGGCCGCCCTTCAACCAGAACCGGCATGTTACCGGAAAACTCGATCGCAGAGGATTCATCGGTGACCTCCACGCCAGCATCCAACGCGGCTTCGAGCGCGTCGACAAGCAGGCGATACCGGAACATCTGCGGGGTAAGTGCTCGCCACAATCCCCGGCGGTCCAGGGTGGACTCTACTTCCGGTAACTCCCCGGCCGTGGCTCGCTTCAGGGTATCGGCCACCGGTGACGCCAGCAGCCCTCCAACCGGATGTTCGTAAACGCTGTCGATCAGGTTTGCCAGGTCGGCGGTGTGCACACAGGGACGGGCGGCGTCATGGACCAGCACCCAGTCCCGATCATCCGCCTGTTCCGCCAGGGCCCGAAGCGCAGCCAGTACCGAGCAGGCACGTTCGGATCCCCCCGTGCAAGTCTGAATACGGCTGTCATGCCGGGCATCGGTATCGGGCCACCAACGGTCAGCGGGGTGTAGCGGCACCATGCAGCCAGCGAAGGGTGCTGCATCCATCACCCGAGACAGGGTGATGTCGAGGATAAAACGTTCGTCAATACGGAGATACTGTTTGGGCTGCTCCGCTCCCATGCGCTGTCCGATACCGGCAGCGGGGACGATGAGCCAGAGGCGGGGTGCGGTCATAGGCAATCAGTTTTCGACCACAAGGAAGAAGGTTTCGTCCTCCCTGATCAGCCCAAGGTTCATCCGGGCGCGCTCTTCAACGGCCCCCTGCTCGTTGCGCAGGTTGCGAACCTCGGCGTAGAGGCGCTCGTTCCGGGTGGCCAGTTCGGCATTCTCGGCCTTCTGCTCGGCAATGGCCTGTTCAAGTGCCCAGACTTGCGCAAAGCTGCCTTCCCCAACCCACAGGCGCACCTGCAGCAGGAGAATGACAACCACCATGATGGTCCAGAGCAACTTCATTACCGATTCCGTTCAAAAATTAGCCAATCAAAATACCAACGCCGGACGTTGAGTATAGACCTTAGAGTAGATTAGCAACAAATTCTTCTAACTGCCTGTACAAAAAGGCCATCGTGCCGAAACTTTCGCTCGGAACACGATGGCCTTAACAGTTTTACCTGGTGACCGGCCCAGAACCCTGCCCGAACCGGTCAATCGTAACGGATCAGCCCTGGCCCTTGATCTCACTCAGGCCGCGATACGGCGCCTTGCCATCCAGCGCTTCCTCGATGCGCAGCAACTGGTTGTACTTGGCAACGCGATCCGAACGGCACAGGGAACCGGTCTTGATCTGGCCCGCACAGGTGGCCACTGCCAGATCAGCGATGGTGGTATCCTCGGTTTCACCGGAACGGTGTGAAATCACCGCGGTGAAGCCTGCATCCTGGGCCATCTTGATGGCGTCCAGAGTCTCGCTCAGGCTGCCGATCTGGTTGAACTTGATCAGGATGGAGTTGCCCACGCCCTTCTCGATACCCTGCTTCAAGATCCTGGTGTTGGTGACGAACAGGTCGTCGCCCACCAGCTGCACCTTGCTGCCGAGCTTATCGGTCAGCACCTTCCAGCCGTCCCAGTCGCTCTCGTCCATGCCATCTTCGATAGATACGATCGGATAGCGCTCGCACAGGCCCGCCAGGTAGTCGGCAAAGCCCTCGGAATCAAAGCTCTTGCCCTCGCCAGACAGCTGGTACTGGCCGTCCTTGTAGAACTCGGAAGAAGCGCAGTCCAGGGCCAGGGTGACGTCGGTGCCCAGCTTGTAACCGGCTTTTTCCACCGCTTCCTGGATCACGGCCAGTGCGGCCTCGTTGGACGGCAGGTTCGGGGCAAAACCGCCCTCGTCACCCACCGCGGTGTTCAGGCCCTGGGCCTTCAGCACTTTCTTCAGGCTGTGGAAAATCTCCGCGCCGACCCGCAGGGCTTCCGAGAAGCTCTTTGCGGATACCGGCTGAACCATGAACTCCTGGATATCGACGTTGTTGTCGGCGTGCTCACCGCCGTTCAGGATGTTCATCATCGGAACCGGCATGGAGAACTTGCCGGAGGTACCATTGATGTCCGCGATGTGCTCGTACAGCGACTTGCCCAGGGAAATGGCCGCGGCCTTGGCGGCGGCAAGGGAGACGGCCAGGATGGCGTTGGCGCCCAGGTTAGCCTTGTTCTCAGTGCCGTCCAGATCCAGCATGATCTGGTCCAGGGCACGCTGGTCGGCGGCATCTTTGCCGACCAGAGCATCACGGATTTTGGTGTTTACTGCTTCAACCGCCTTCAGAACACCCTTGCCAAGGTAACGGGAAGCATCACCATCACGCAGCTCAAGGGCTTCGCGGGAGCCGGTGGAAGCGCCGGAGGGCGCACACGCGGAACCGATGGTGCCGTCTTCAAGAATAACGTCGGCTTCGACAGTCGGGTTACCGCGGGAATCAAGAACCTCACGGCCTTTGATGTTGGCAATCTTGGTCATTCTTCTCTGTCTCCAAGTTTGTGTTCAAATTCGGGAGTCAGAGCGAGCAGGAAGGCTCACTCCCATAGTCCGCGTAAAACGCCAACACCGCCAATCAGGCGGTGTCGATAGATTTAAAACTTTTTACCAGGTCATCCACAGCTTTCACCCGCTGCAGGAAGGGCTCAAGCTGGCTGAGTCGCAGCGCACAGGGACCGTCGCATTTGGCTTTGTCTGGGTCCGGGTGCGCCTCCAGGAACAGACCGGCCAGGCCCTGGGACATGCCGGCCAGCGCCAGATCGGTCACCTGCGCTCGGCGGCCACCGGCGGAATCCGCCCGTCCGCCCGGCATTTGCAGGGAGTGGGTCACGTCGAACATCACCGGCACGTTCATGGCCTTCATGATGCCAAACCCGAGCATATCCACCACCAGGTTGTTGTACCCGAAGCTGCTGCCCCGCTCGCAGAGGATCACCTTGTCGTTACCGGCTTCCTCGCACTTGGTGATGATGTGCTTCATTTCCTGAGGCGCGAGAAACTGCGCCTTCTTGATGTTGATCACTGCACCGGTTTTCGCCATGGCCACTACCAAATCGGTCTGGCGGCTCAAAAATGCCGGAAGCTGGATGATGTCGCAGACTTCCGCCGCCGGCGCTGCCTGAGCGGGCTCGTGGACGTCGGAAATGATTGGCACTCCAAACTTGCTCTTGATGTCAGAGAGGATCTGCAGGCCCTTTTCAAGACCTGGTCCCCGGAAGGAATGCACCGAGGACCGGTTGGCCTTGTCAAACGAGGCCTTGAAGACATAGGGAATGCCCAGCTTGCCGGTGGCTTCCACGTAGGCCTGGGCCACTTCCATGGCCAGCTCGGGCGATTCCAGCACATTCATGCCGCCGAACAGCACAAACGGCTTGTGGTTGGCGACCTCGATACCGGCGACGTTTACCGTGCTCTGGGCCATGCTCAGGATCCTTTCTTGTGGGCCAGCGCCGCCTCAACAAAGCCTTTGAACAGCGGATGACCGTCCCGCGGCGTGGAAGTGAATTCCGGGTGGAACTGGCAGGCCACAAACCAGGGATGGTTCGGCGCCTCGACCACTTCCACCAGGCGAGCGTCGGTGGAGCGACCAGAAACCTGGAGGCCTGCTTCTTCCAGACGCGGCAGGAAGTGGTTGTTCACCTCATAGCGGTGGCGGTGACGCTCGCGGATGGTTTTCCGGCCGTAGCAGTTGGCGATGGTGGAGCCTTCGGTCAGCACACAATCCTGGGCGCCGAGGCGCATGGTTCCGCCCAGATCCGATTCTTCGGTGCGCTCTTCCCGCTCACCGGTGGCATCCAGCCATTCGGTAATCAGACCTACCACGGGCTCCGGGGTGTGGGCGCGGAACTCGGTGCTGTGGGCATCCTTCAGGCCGGCGACATTCCGGGCGTATTCGATCACCGCCACCTGCATGCCGAGGCAGATACCGAGGTACGGAACCTTGTTCTCACGGGCATACTGAACGGTGCGAATCTTGCCTTCTACACCGCGCTCACCAAAGCCACCCGGCACCAGGATGGCGTCAGCACTTTCCAGTGCCCCGGTGCCATCGCGCTCGATGTCCTCGGAATCGATGTAGTTGATGTTAACCTTGGTACGGGTCTTGATTCCGGCGTGCAGCAGGGATTCAATCAGGGACTTGTAAGCGTCCAGAAGTTCCATGTACTTGCCAACCATGGCAATGGTCACTTCCTGCTCCGGGTTCATAAGCGACTCGACCACGTCATCCCACTCGCTGAGGTCCGCCGGGCGCGCGTCCAGACTGAACCGCTCGATAACCAGCTGGTCCAGGCCATGCTCGTGCAGCATCCGGGGAATGGCGTAGATGGATTTGGCATCCTGCAGCGGAATAACCGCCCTTTCCTCAACGTTGGTGAACAGGGCGATCTTGCGTCGGGAGCTGGCATCCACCTCGTGCTCGGAGCGGCACAGGAGAATATCCGGCTGCAGGCCGATGGAGCGCATCTCCTTCACCGAATGCTGGGTCGGCTTGGTCTTGATCTCACCGGCCGTGGCAATGTACGGAACCAGCGTCAAGTGCATGAACAGGGCGCGCTGGGGGCCAACTTCCACCTTCAACTGGCGGCAGGCTTCCAGGAACGGCAGCGACTCAATGTCGCCCACGGTGCCGCCGATCTCGATCAGGGCAACGTCGGCTCCGGCCGCACCTTCAACCACACGCCGCTTGATTTCGTCGGTGATGTGGGGAATGACCTGAACGGTGCCACCCAGATAGTCGCCCCGGCGCTCCTTGCGGATGACTTCTTCGTAGACGCGACCGGTGGTGAAGTTGTTGCGCTTGCTCATCGGTGTTCGAATGAAGCGCTCGTAATGGCCCAGGTCGAGATCCG
>NZ_JBHIXV010000057.1:0-11137 GCF_041984545.1 Marinobacter sp.
GCGACGTGTGCCGGTTCAGGCAGTGGCCCACCAGGGCCAGTCCGCCGTGGGGTGTATAGACTTCGGTTCGGGATTGCTGGAGAGTGAAAGTACGCATGAGCTAAATGCACTGACTGGGTGAATGGATGTCAGGTGCTATTATATCGCCCAAGGCTTTGTTATTGCAGGCTTTGGATACAGTTTCAGCCGGTTGAACTCACGGATTCAGGTCAGGGTTTGGTTAAAGGGCGGGCTTTAGCCCGTACCAGTGAGCGGAGCGAACGATTTGAACAGCTAGTTAGCCGGACTTTGAAGCTGTTCGGTTAGCGCTCGTATGGATTATAGATATAGGTCATGCCGTAAATGAATTCATCACCATGCTGAAGGCTAAACTCATACTTTGGTTCCGGATTTTTTTGGGAATCTGTAGGTTGCTTTATGGTTAGCGTGTCCTTTGACATTGGCGGTACTGTGACGGTTGTGAAATAGCTTAGATCGCCTTTGGCTCTGAATTTTTTATCCGCCACTACTTCCATTGGAACTGCTGTTTTGTTGTATAGCTCAAAAGTTAATGTATCGTTCTTGTTCGGTTTTTGATTGTTCTCTACAAGCCGTACCGGAAATTCTTGGTTGCTATAGCTTTCCTTTAGCTCTGAATCATAATAGTTCCCAAGATTGCTCCACCCAAGCTCGTGAATGGATTTAAGCTGGTGTTCGGCATATGCATTGCTAAGGCTTTCATATGCTTTAAAACCATAAATTACACCTGGTATGGCACCGAAAATGACAGCTAAGAGAAGGAAGGTTAGTGCAAAGTTTGGTGGCACTTCTTCTATCTTTTGGTAAGTTTTCCCCTGGGTTCCTTTTGAGGAGATAGATATGACTTTTGATGGGTCAAGAATTCCATTCTCGATAAGCAAGATTGCTGACGCTTCTTGTCCTTTATGCAGCCTATTTATTTTTATATGTGATTTTTCGAGCGTGAGATCCGAGGAGTTAGAAGCAAGTAGCTCGGCGTTCAGGTCAGGGTCTAAGCTTGCGGTGATATCTTCTTCTGCTTGGTTTCCGCGGTTATATATTATTATTTCGCAAAGTGATCCGTCTTTGGATATAGCGGTGCTTTTATAGAGTTTTGGCGTTGCTACATAAAGTTGCCGCATCTTAAATAGGTATGCCACAACGGATGTAACTATGAATAATATTAAGCCGGCGACTATTTTTCCGAAATGTTCCATGTAAAAGATTCCAAATTTTCCGTGAGGCCTAACGCGAAGCGAAGCGGCACCCTGACAAGGGCGTCCGGTGGAGGCCGAAGGCCGGAACGTACTTAAGCGACTGGTTAGCCGGGGGTAACGAGAAAGACCAATCCCTGGCTAACAACATGACGGCATGCTCCGCTGCCCTGGCACCGCCATAAGCCGATGCACTTTGATTGAAAACACCGCCACCGACGCGACGAATGAACCTGAACTTCAGAGTAGCAGGTAAGCAAGGAACCGGCTTTCGGCGGACGGCCCCCCAACGCAGACACCTACCTTTATACCAACACCATCATCCGCTGAGCTACCAGCAAGACGACGAGTTTTGACGGCCTTGGCAAAACACCACTGATTCGGGTTTTGCTGCCAGATTTCGGCCAAGGCCCAATGGCAATCAGCCACCAAAAAAGACCAAGGCACTACCAGCTAACAGCTAATTCAACGTCAAATGACGTTTATTCAAAGGCGTCTATTCGAAAGTCTCGTTGATCCCAACGACCAGATTTCCTTTCTACATCCGAACGATACCCAATTAAGAAAGCAGCCCCTACGGAAATAGGCGTCAACTTCCACCACAGCCTGGGCCAAGATTGTTAGCCTATCCACATCGGCAATTCCTGAAATATTCCATATTTCTCATGGGCTTGTAAGCCGATGGAGCGGGCGGCGATAAGATTTTCGGACAATTGTCGTCTATCTCCACCTTTTTCCGCCCCCGAAAAACAAAAAGGCCCGAAGCGTTCACTTCAGGCCTTCTCGTCACTCATTGCAGTCAATCACCTCAACCGCACTTGCTGTCACCGCAGGACAGGCAGGTCGCACACCCGTCCATCACGATCACCGCCTTGGTGCTGCACTTGCCACACATGGTGGCGTTGGCGGGGTAGTCGCTGGCTTTTTCGTCGTTCGTGGCCGTGGTGTGGGTGGCTTCGAACTCGGCGCGCTTTTCGGCGAGGATGCGCTTGGTGGTTTCGCTCATTTCCTCGCTTTCCAGCAGGCCGATGGCCTTCAGGTGCTTCTCGATCACGGCGCCGATTTCAGCCACGAGGGAGGGCATGAACACGCCGCCTTTCTTGAAGTAGCCGCCGTTGGGGTCGTACACGCTGCGCAGCTCTTCCACCAGGAAGGTCACGTCGCCACCCTTGCGGAATACCGCGGAGATAACGCGGGTGAGGGCAATAACCCACTGGAAGTGCTCCATCGACTTGGAGTTGATGAACACTTCATAGGGCTGCCGGCTTTCGTGGTCGGTGCCTTCGTTGAGCAGGATGTCGTTGATGGTGATGTACATCGCGTGCTCGGCCACCGGCGGCTTGATCTTGTAGGTGGTGCCCAGCAGGAAGTCCGGCCGTTCGATGTATTCGTTCATCTGAACGGGCTTGGTGTCTGCCTGTACCGGTGCCTGGTGTTCGGCGGCGGCTTCGGGGTCGGCTTTCTTTACGCGGTAGCCGACGATTTTGTTGCTGATTTTAACTGTCATGTTCGTTGTCCTGTGTCGGTTCCCGGATCAGTACTTGCCGTAGGTGCCTTCTTTGAGTGCGTCAAACAGGTTGGCGGCGTTGTGGATCTCGCCGTCGTACTCCACCTGCTCGTTGCCCTTGAGGGTCACCTTGCTGCCGTCGTCCAGAGTGAACTCGTAAAGCGTGTTTTCCAGGTCCTTCTCTTTTACCAGCACGCCCTGGAAGGCTTCCGGGTTGAAGCGGAAGGTGGTGCAACCCTTCAGGCCCTTGTCGTAGGCGTAGAGGTAGATGTCCTTGAAGTCCTGGTAGGCGAAGTCTGTGGGAACGTTCGCGGTCTTGGAAATCGAGGAATCTACCCACTTCTGGGCGGCGGCCTGGATGTCCACGTGCTGCGCCGGTGTTACGTCATCGGAGGTGGTGAAGTAAGCGGGCAGCTGCTTGTCTTCGTCCTCGGAGAACGGCATGGCGCCCGGGTTCACCAGGTGGCGGTAGGCCAGCAGCTCGAAGGAGAACACGTCCACTTTCTCTTTGGTCTTCCGGCCTTCGCGGATGATATTGCGCGCGTAGTGGTGCGAGAAGCTCGGCTCGATGCCGTTACTGGCGTTGTTGGCCAGCGACAGGCTGATGGTGCCGGTGGGCGCGATGGAGGTGTGGTGGGTAAAGCGGCCACCTTTCTCGGCCAGCTCTTCCACCAGCTTCGGCTCCACGCTGGCAATCTGCTGCATGTAGCGGCTGTACTTGGCGTGCAGGATGCGGCCTTTCACCTTGTCGCCCAGCTTGTAGCCGTCTTTGCTCAGCTGCGGGCACTTGTTCAGCATCTTGGCGTCGATCTCGAACTCGTCGTCCATGATCGGCGCCACGCCTTTTTCCTCGGCCAGGGCCAGGGACTGGCGCCAGCCTTCCACGGCCATCTCGCGCACCACTTCTTCGGTGAACTGTACGGATTCTTCAGAACCGTAGGGCATGCGCAGCATGGCGAGGGTGGAACCCAGGCCCAGAATGCCCATGCCGTGGCGGCGCTTGTAGGTAATCTCGTGGCGCTGCTCGGCCAGCGGCAGGCCGTTGATCTCGACCACGTTGTCCAGCATGCGGGTGAAGATGCCCACTACCTTGCGGTATTTCTCGTAGTTGAAGCTGGCCTTGTCGGTGAACGGGTAGTCCACGAACTTGGTCAGGTTCACCGAGCCCAGCAGGCAGCTGCCATACGGGGGCAGGGGCTGCTCGCCGCAGGGGTTGGTGGCGCGGATGTCCTCGCAGAACCAGTTGTTGTTCATCTGGTTGACCTTGTCGATCAGGATGAATCCCGGCTCGGCGTAGTCGTAGGTGCTGGTCATGATGGTGTCCCAGATGAACTGGGCTTTCAGGGTGCGGTAGATGCGGCAGGCCACCTTGCCTTCATCGTTTACCACATAGCCTTTCTGCACCGGGAAATCGCGGTACACGAACTGGCTGGCGTCGCTCAGGTCCAGGCCTTCGTCTTCCACTTCCTTTTCAGTCACCGGGAAAGAAAGGTGCCAGTCGTCGCCGTTGCGTACGGCTTCGATGAAGTCTTCGGTGATCAGCAGGGAGAGGTTGAACTGACGCAGGCGGCCGTCTTCGCGCTTGGCCTGGATGAAGTCGATCACATCCGGGTGGTGTACGTCGAAAGTCGCCATCTGGGCACCGCGGCGGCCACCGGCGGAAGACACGGTGAAGCACATGCGGTCGAAGATATCCATGAACGACAGCGGGCCGGAAGTGGTGGCGCCGGCACCGGCCACGTAGGCGCCTTTCGGGCGCAGGGTGGAGAATTCATAACCGATGCCACAGCCTGCCTTGAGGGTAAGGCCGGCTTCGTGGTTCTTCTCCAGGATGTCGTTCATGGAATCCTGAACGGTACCGGAGACGGTGCAGTTGATGGTGGAGGTGGCCGGCTTGTGCGCTTCGGCACCGGCGTTGGAGGTAATCCGGCCGGCCGGGATGGCGCCGTTCTGCAGGGCCCAGATGAAGTTCTTCATGTGCTGGGTGCGTACGGATTTGTTCTCCACCTCGGCAAGGGCCTTGGCAACGCGCTCGTAGGTTGCGTTGATGTCCTTGTCTACGGGATCGCCATTCTTGGTCTTCAGCTGGTATTTGCTGTGCCAGATGTCGATTGAGGCTTCCTGCATCGGAATTGTCGTTACCACTGCCTGTGCCTTAGCGTTCATTGCCACCCTCGGTATGTCCAGTATGTCTTCTTTTTGACAGCACTGCAGAGCAATGCTGTACCCCTTTTGATCAATGCCATGGGCGATTTGTTCCGCGGAGCCGTGTAAACCACTAGATATGGTGGTTGCCTGTGAAGGCGGTTTTGCTCCCCGATGCCCGGTTACGTCTGTAGATCGTTGTGTTGGCGCGGCTGGCGCCGCTTGCGACCACGTGTATCGATGTGATCGCCTGGAAGTCTGTGGCCCTATATGTGGGCTTATTTTTTGAGGAGTATAACAGGATATAGTGTTGTGTGAATAAGAACGCAACTATTGAACGGGAGCATGCCGCAAAGAAAATCAATCGTTGAGCGCTTGCATCGACGAAAATTCCCGGAAAACCGCGCGTTGCGGCTAAAAACTCATTAATACTATATGTTGTGGTTAAAAATTCACCGGCAATAGCTCCGCAGAGCCGGGCAGAATGTGACTTCTGCACGTACCCCGTTAATACGTGTCGTTAAAGTATGAGGGTGGTGTCGAACATTGCAGTGGCCCACAGGATGTGACCAATACCAAAACAAGGAAATAATAATGAAAGGCCTGAAACCAACCTTGCTAGCGCTCTTTGTCGCGGGTGCGCCACCTGCGGCCATGGCCGAGATCCAGATGCTGGACGACTCGGCCATGGGCAACATCACCGGCCAGGCCGGTGTGACCATCGAGCTGGAAACCCGACTGAACATCGATCGCTTCATCTACACCGATGAAGGCTCTCTTGAGGTCAATGATATCTTCATCGGCGGTGCCAACCGCACCGACATGTTCTCGGAGATGAACCTGAACCTGAACGGGCAGGCGACCGATCGGCTGGACAACATCCGGATCAATATCGATATCGCCCAGGACGGCGATGCCATTATCAATCTGCTGCCCATCACGTTTAACGCGGTGGACTTCCGGATGACCACCGGCGCCTGGAACCTGACAGGTACCGGTGGCAGCACCACGGTGCTGGATAACTTCAACATGGACATGCTGATCGGCTCCGGCACCATTCGTATCGATACCGCCACCGACAAGCTGAATTTCAAGACCGATATCGCCATCGACGACTTGGATTTCGATGTGCCCTTCTTGGCGATTGGGATTCAAGATTTCCAACTCACTGGTGCAGAATATGACCTTTCGGCTCCCCAGCCGTTGGATCTTTTTGCAAGAGTCGAATTGGACATCTACAAGGCGCCGAACAGTGCTGGTGTCGACAGTCTTGCAGTGGACCTTCGGGACTTCAATGCCGATATCCGTATCGGTGGTGTTCTCGTGGGTGGAACGTCAATTGGTTCGGTGGCCTTGGATAATCTGGCTATCACCGATACATCGATGTTGATTTACGGTCACTGACCGTTGTTCAGAAAAGCATAAAAAAGCGGGGCCTTGCCCCGCTTTTTTTGCTACATACCTTTGAGTCTTTGGTCACCCCAGCAGCAGGCTGTCGTCGTCCACTTCCAGGCCGCGCTGCTTCTCGAACAGGCCCAGCAGGTCTTTAACCTCCAGACCCTCCCGGTCTTTGCCGGCGATGTCGAACACTACCTGGCCCTGATGCAGCATCACCGTGCGGCTGCCAACGTCCAGCGCCTGTTTCATGCTGTGGGTCACCATCAGCGCTGTCAGCTTCTGCTCCTCGATGATCTTGGTGGTCAGTTCCAGCACGAAGGCGGCGGTTTTGGGGTCCAGGGCGGCCGTGTGCTCGTCCAGCAGCAGGATGCTGGAGGGCGTGAGGCTCGCCATCAGCAGGCTCACAGCCTGGCGCTGGCCACCGGAAAGCAGGCCCATCTTGTCGCCCAGGCGCTTTTCCAGGCCAAGGTTCAGCGATGACAGGCTGTCCCGGAATTGCTCCATGTACTGGCGCTTTACCGCGGAGGTAAGGCCACGGCGCTGACCGCGTTTGATGGCCAGGGCCAGGTTTTCCTCGATGGTGAGGCCTTCGCAGGTGCCGGCGAGCGGGTCCTGGAATACCCGGGCTACACGGCCGGCCCGTTTGTGGGTCGGCAGTTTGGTGACATCGAGGTTGTCCACGATGATCTGGCCGCTGTCCACCAACACTTCCCCGGCGAGGGCATTGAGGAATGTGGATTTGCCCGCCCCGTTGCTGCCAATCACGGTAACGAACTCGCCCTGGTTCACGGTGAGGCTCATGCCCCGGAGGGCGGGGTTTTCCAGCGGTGTGCCTTTGCCAAAGGTGAGCCGCAGATCGGTTGCACTGATCATGTTGTCTCCTCAGGCCTTTTTTCGTGACAGTTTGCCGGCGATGGACGTGCGCACGCCGGGCAGAACGATGGCGAGGGTTACCAGAACCGCCGTAATCAGGTTCAGGTCCTGGGCCTGGAGGCCAAGGAAATCGGCGTTCAGGGCAAAGGCGATGGCCAGCCGGTAGATGATGGCGCCCACTACGCAGGCGATCAGCGCACGAAACACGGTGGAGGGTGTGACCACCGCTTCACCGCCGATCAGCGAAGCCAGGCCGATGACGATTACGCCCACACCCATGGTGACGTCTGCCGCACCCTGGCTCTGGGCAAACAGGGCGCCCGCCAGGCCCACCAGGCCGTTGGAGAGGGCAACGCCGAGCACAATCATGGCGCCCGTAGCTATGCCCTGGGCCCGCGCCATGCGGGCATTGGCACCGGTAGCGCGCATGGCGAGGCCGGTTTCGGATTTCATGAATCGCCAGAGCAGGATAAGGGATAGGAACACCACGATCACGAACAGCAGCACCGGTACCTGGTGGAACTCCAGCCCCAGGTCGTACCAGGGGGTAAGCACGGTTTCTTCGGTGAGCAGCGCCACGTTCGGCCGCCCCATGATGCGCAGGTTCACCGAGTAAAGCGCGATCATGGTGAGGATAGAGGCCAGGAGGTTGAGAATGTTGAGCTTTACATTCAGCAGGGCTGTCACGGCGCCTGCTGCCATGCCGGCCAGCACGGCGCAGCCGGTGGCCAGCCAGGGGTTCCAGCCGTCGATGATCAGTACGGCAGCGACGGCGGCCCCCAGGGGAAAGCTGCCATCCACGGTAAGGTCGGGAAAGTCCAGCACCCGGAAGGAAAGATAGATGCCGAAGGCTACCAGGCCATAGATCAGGCCGGTTTCAATAGCGCCATAGAGGGCGATGTTGCTCAGCATGGTCGGGTATCACCATTAAATAGAAACGGGCAGCCCCTTGTTAGGGCTGCCCGTTGGGTTAGGGGATTACTGGGCGCTGTCGATGACTTTTTCTGCCTCGGCGATCAGCTCGTCAGACAGGGTGATGCCCATGCGCTCGGCGGCGGCCGGGTTCACAAACAGGTCCAGTTTCTCCATGGTTTCCACGGCCATATCGCCCGGCTTCTCACCGTTCAGCACGCGGGCAACCATCACGCCGGTCTGGCGACCATGATCGTAGTAGTCAAAGCCCAGGGCGGCCACGGCACCACGCTCAACGGTGGCAGTGTCGGCGGCAAACATGGGAATGCCGGCGCGCTCACCCACGGAGATCACCGCTTCTGCCGCACTGATCACCGTGTTGTCGGTGGTCAGGTAAATGGCGTCTGCCTTGCCCACCAGGGAGCGGGCGGCACCCAGTACTTCGGAGGTCTTGGTAGCCGCGCCCTTCACCAGTTCCAGGCCGCGGGCGGCCAGGCGCTCCTCAAGCAGGTTTACCAGCGATACCGCGTTGGCCTCACCGGGGTTGTACACGGTACCGATGCGCTTGGCGTCGGGTACGATGCGCTGCAGCATGTCCAGGTGCTTGTCCAGTGGCAGCATGTCGCTCACGCCGCTGATGTTGGCGCCGGGAGCTTTTAGACTGTTTACCAGTTTGGCACCCAGCGGGTCGGTTACGGCCGAGAAGATCACCGGTGTGTTGCGGGCTGCCGCCGCTACGGTCTGGGCCGAGGGTGTTGCGATAGCAACGATGACGTCGGGGTTTTCACCCACGAACTTGCGGGCGATCTGGGCGGCGATGGCCGAGTTGCCCTGGGCACTTTCGTGCATCACCTGGAGGTTTTCACCTTCTTTGAAACCACGTTCAGCCAGCTCGTCCTTGATGCCCTGATAAACGGCGTCCAGTGCCGGATGCTCTACAATCTGGGTGATCGCGACAGTGCGGGGTTCGTCTGCCTGCACGAGGGTTGCCATTGCCAGCAGGGTGGCACCCAACAGGGTGCGCAGGGTACGTTTGGCCATATGCCCATCTCCGGATCGGTTGACTGTGATGTTGAAGTTCAGAAGGTGCGCAAGTTTATCACAGGCACGTGGCCTACGGGGTAGTGTCTGGCCGGTTGCCGCAGGCTTTTTGGAGCTTTCGGTGCGGGTTGGGTAATCTGTCGTGACTAAAATAGGTGCAATCAGAAATTATTTTGCGTCGGTCACGTTTTGACGGCCTATCATGTGTTGAAATACCCTACGAAAGTCTAATAATAAGTCACCCATAACTCGAATAACGAAATGCAAGGAAGGTCCATGGACACAACAAACAAACTCCCGCTGGATATGCTCTATCACTGGGAGAACGAAAAAGCGAACGCGCTGTACATGACCCAGCCCATCGGCGATGGCAAGGTGGTGGAATACACCTGGGGTCGCGCAGTTGATGAAGCCAGACGTATGGCTTCCTACCTGAAATCCCTCAATCTGCCGGAAAAAAGCAGAATTGGCCTGATTTCCAAAAACTGCGCCCACTGGATCATGACTGACTGGGCTATCTGGATGGCCGGCCACAT
This sequence comes from Marinobacter sp., assembly GCF_041984545.1. Taxonomy (GTDB): domain Bacteria; phylum Pseudomonadota; class Gammaproteobacteria; order Pseudomonadales; family Oleiphilaceae; genus Marinobacter. The sequence continues at coordinate 9,624 of NZ_JBHIXV010000057.1, forward strand.
CTCCGTTCCCCTTTATCCCACCCTGAATGCTGACACCGTGAATTACATCCTCAACCACGCCGAGTGCGAGGTGGTGTTTGTCGGCAAGCTGGACGACTGGGACATGATGAAGCCGGGTGTGCCAGAGTCGGTGCGCTGCATTTCCTACCCGCTGAGCCCGCCCAACGATTTCGAAACCTGGGACGACATCATTGCCAAGTATCCTCCCCTTGAGGAGAACACTCACCGGAGCGCCGACGAGCTGGCCACCATCGTGTACACCTCGGGCAGCACCGGCAAGCCCAAGGGCGTGATGCTCAGTTTCGGCAACATGGCGTTTGCCGCCGAAGGTGGGATGGAAGTCCTGAAGGTCGGATCCGACGAGCGCATGCTGTCCTATCTGCCGTTGGCTCACGTATTCGAGCGCACTTTTGTTGAGCTGGCCTCGCTGTACGCGGGATTCCAGTTGTACTTTGCCGAGTCGCTGGACACCTTCGTGCAGGACCTGCAGCGGGCGCAGCCGACTCTGTTCCTCTCGGTACCGCGTCTGTGGGTGAAGTTCCAGCACGGCGTGCTGCAGAAGCTGCCCAAGCAGAAGCTGGAGCGACTGCTGAAGATCCCGGTGGTGAACAAGCTGATCAAGAAGAAGATCCTCAAGGGCCTGGGCCTGGACAAGGTGAAACTGGCGGGCAGTGGTTCCGCGCCGCTGGCCAGCGACGTTCTGGACTGGTACCGCAATCTTGGCCTCGAGCTGCTTGAAGGCTACGGCATGTCTGAAAACTTTGCCTATTCGCACATGAACAAGCCGGGCCGTTCGCGCACCGGTTACGTGGGTGAGTCGCTGCCCGGAGTGGAAACCCGCATCAGCGAAGAGGGCGAAGTGCAGATCAAGAGCCCGGCCACCATGATGGGTTACTACAAGGATGAAGAGAAAACCCGCGAGGCCTTCACCGAAGACGGTTTCCTGAAAACCGGCGACAAGGGTGAGATCGACGAGATGGGTCGCCTGAAGCTGACCGGCCGCATCAAGGAAATCTTCAAGACCAGCAAGGGCAAGTACATTGCCCCGGCGCCGATTGAAAACCGGCTCATGTCCCACGACGCCATTGAAATGGTGTGCGTGTCTGGCGCCAACCAGACCCAGCCCCATGCACTCGTGATGCTGGGTGAGGAAGTGCGGCCGAAGATGGCCGATGAGGCCTTTCGCAAGGAAATCGAGGAAAGCTTCAAAAAGCTGATTGCGGATGTGAACAAGACCGTGGATCCGCACGAGCAGCTGGCGTTCATTACCGTGGTCAGCGATGAGTGGTCCATCGAGAACAGCTTCCTGACCCCAACGCTGAAGCTCAAGCGCAACGTGGTGGAGGACGCCTACCAGGAGAAGGTGGATAGCTGGTACGCCAAGCGCCAGCCGGTGATCTGGCAATAACGCATCACTGCTCTCAAGCAAGACGAAGCCCGGCCATGCCGGGCTCTTTTTTTGGTGCGCCAGGCATGGCGCGTAGCGCCTTGACGGGCGCTGTTCCGGTACAGGT
>NZ_JBHIXV010000058.1:0-11112 GCF_041984545.1 Marinobacter sp.
GGGCAACCTTGGATACGATTCTATGCAGTGCGCCTTTGTTCCATTTACAATGGGCTTGCCGCGGTGGTATCGCTGCAGACGGCAAGACCGGCGATGGTTGTGGCCTGCTGATCCAGAGCCCGGATGGTTTCTTGAAGAAAGCCGCCAAGGCGGCGTTTGGCAAAGAGCCCGGCGATCTTTTTGCCGTTGGCCAGGTGTTCCTGAACCCGGATGAGAGCAAAGCGGCCGCAGGTCGGGCTGCCCTGGAGAAGCGTCTTACCGAGCAGGGGCTGGAAATCATGGGCTGGCGCGAAGTGCCGGTGGATGACAGCTGCCTGGGCCCCATGGCGCTGGACTGCCTGCCGCGCATCGAACAGGTGTTCGTGGTCCCTGCCGGCAAGGAAGAGCGTGACTTCGCGATCAGTCTCTTCGTGGGCCGTCGCCACGCGGAAAGCGACATGGCAGACGATCCGGAGTTTTACATCTGCAGCCTGTCGCATCGGACCCTGGCCTACAAAGGCCTGATGATGCCGGCGGACCTGGCCAATTTCTACAAGGACCTGGGCGACCCGGACCTGGAAACCGCCATCTGCGTGTTCCACCAGCGGTTCTCCACCAACACCATGCCCAAGTGGCCGCTGGCCCAGCCGTTCCGCTATCTGGCGCACAACGGTGAGATCAACACCATCGACGGCAACCGGAACTGGGCCATTGCCCGGGCAGCGAAGTTCAGTTCCCCGCACCTGCCGGACCTGCAGACCCTGCAGCCGCTGGTGAACCTGACCGGTTCCGACTCCTCCAGCATGGACAACATGCTGGAAGTGCTGCTGGCCGGCGGCGTGGATCTGTTCCGTGCCGTACGGATGATGATTCCGCCGGCCTGGCAGAACGTCGACAGCATGGATTCGGAGCTGCGCGCGTTCTACGAGTACAACTCCATGCACATGGAGCCCTGGGATGGCCCTGCCGGCCTGGTCATGTCTGATGGCCGCTACGCGGTCTGTATGCTCGACCGTAACGGCCTGCGCCCGGCTCGCTGGGTTATCACCAAAGACGATTTCATTACCCTGGCCTCCGAGATCGGTACCTACGGTTACCAGCCGGACGATGTCGTGGCCAAGGGCCGTGTAGGGCCGGGCCAGATGCTGGCCATCGACACCGAATCCGGTGAAGTCCTGCACACCAGGGACATCGATCAGCGCCTGAAAACCGCCCAGCCCTACAAGCGCTGGCTGCGGGAGAACGCCCTGCGGGTGGAGACCACCCTGAACCAGGATACGCCTGACTTCCGCCTGATGGACGCCGATGAGCTGCTGGTGCACCAGAAGATGTTCATGGTCACCTATGAAGAGCGTGATCAGGTGCTGCGCCCGCTGGCCGAGAACGGCCAGGAAGCGGTGGGCTCCATGGGTGACGACACGCCGATGGCGGTGCTCTCCAGCAAAGTGCGCCATGTTGCCGATTATTTCCGCCAGAAGTTCGCCCAGGTGACCAACCCCGCGATTGACCCGCTGCGCGAGGCCATTGTCATGTCCCTGGAGACCTGCCTGGGCGCCGAGCGCAACGTGTTCGAGGAGACTGCCGAGCATGCCGACCGGATCATTCTGACCACGCCGGTCCTGTCGCCAGCCAAATTCCTGAAGATTGCCAACAACGAGCGGCCTGGCTTCGAGGTGGCGCGCATTGCCATGAGCTACCGGCCGGAACAGGGCCTGGAGCAGGCCATCCGCCAGGTCTGCGAGGAGGCCGAGCAGGCTGTTCGCAATGGCAAGGTACTGCTGATCCTGAGTGACAAGGATCTCAGGGAAGGCGAGCTGCCGGTCAATGCCCTGATGGCTACCGGCGCCGTTCACCACCATCTGGTACAGCAGGGCCTGCGCTGCGATTCCAACATCATCGTGGAAACCGGCTGGGCGCGGGATCCGCACCAGTTCGCGGTGCTGTTCGGATTCGGTGCCACTGCCGTGTACCCCTACCTGGCCTACCAGGTACTGAACGATCTGATCCGCACCGGCGAGCTGCTGATGGATCCGATCGAGGCCAAGAACAACTACCGCAAGGGCATCAACAAGGGCCTGCTGAAGATCCTCTCCAAGATGGGGATCTCCACCATCACCTCCTACCGGGGTGCCCAGCTGTTCGAAGCCATCGGTCTGGCCGATGACGTGGTGGACCTGTGCTTCCGCGGTGTACCCAGCCGTATCCAGGGCGCCAGCTTCTACGAGTTCCAGCAGGACCAGGAGCAACTGGCGTCGACCGCCTGGAAACCGCGCAAGCCGATCACCCAGGGTGGCCTGCTCAAGTATGTGCACGGTCAGGAATACCACGCCTTCAACCCGGACGTGGTGGGCAAGCTGCAGGAAGCCGTGACCAGCGGCGACTACGGCCACTACAAGGAATACGCCGGCCTCGTGAACGAGCGCCCGGTGGCCACGCTGCGCGACCTGCTGGGTTTCCGCCAGGACATCAAGCCCATCGACATTTCCGAAGTGGAGCCGGTGGAGAAGATCTTCCCGCGCTTTGACTCGGCGGCCATGTCCCTGGGCGCCCTCTCACCCGAGGCGCACGAGGCGCTGGCGGTGGCCATGAACACCCTGGGCGGTCGGTCCAACTCCGGTGAGGGCGGGGAAGATCCGGCCCGTTATGGCACTGAAAAGCGCTCCAAGATCAAGCAGGTGGCCTCCGGCCGCTTCGGCGTTACCGCCGAGTACCTGCGCAGCGCCGACGTTATGCAGATCAAGGTGGCCCAGGGCGCCAAGCCCGGTGAGGGTGGCCAGCTGCCGGGTGGCAAGGTGAATGACCTGATTGCCCGTCTGCGTTATTCGGTACCGGGCGTTACGTTGATTTCGCCGCCGCCGCATCACGATATCTACTCGATCGAGGACCTGGCCCAGCTGATCTTCGACCTCAAGCAGGTCAACCCCGAGGCTCTGGTGTCGGTCAAGCTGGTATCCGAGCCCGGCGTGGGTACTATTGCAGCCGGTGTGGCAAAGGCGTATGCCGACCTGATTACCATCTCCGGATACGACGGTGGCACGGCGGCCAGCCCGCTGACCTCCATCCGTTACGCCGGTTCTCCCTGGGAGCTGGGCCTGACCGAGACCCAGCAGGCCCTGCGCGCCAACGACCTGCGGGGCAAGATCCGCCTGCAGACCGACGGTGGCATCAAGACCGGGCTGGACGTGGTCAAGGGCGCCATCCTCGGCGCCGAGAGCTTCGGTTTTGGTACCACCCCGATGGTGGCGCTGGGTTGCAAGTACCTGCGCATCTGTCATCTGAACAACTGTGCCACCGGTGTGGCCACCCAGAACGACCATCTCCGTGAAGAGCACTTCAAGGGCACGGTGGAAATGGCCATGAACTTCTTCCGGTTTGTCGCCGAAGAAACCCGTGAGTGGCTGGCCAAGCTGGGTGTGCGCAGCCTTGAGGAACTGGTTGGTCGGGTAGACCTGCTGGAGCGGCTGCCGGGCGATACCGAGCGCCAGAAGAAGCTGGATCTCTCGCGTCTGCTGTCCAACGAGCACATTCCGGCGGACAAGCCCCAGACCTGCCAGGTGGAGCGGAACCATCCGTTCGACCAGGGCACCCTGGCCGAGCAGATGGTGGCTGACACCGCTGCGGCCATCAAAGAGAAGAGCGGTGGTGCCTGGTCCTACAAAGTGACCAACTGCGACCGCTCCATCGGTGCCCGCCTGTCCGGCGAAATCGCCCAGTTGCACGGCAACCAGGGCATGGTGGACGCGCCCATCACCCTGGACCTGACCGGTACCGCCGGCCAGAGCTTCGGTGTCTGGAACGTTGGCGGCCTGAACCTCATCCTTGAAGGCGATGCCAACGACTACGTGGGCAAGGGCATGACCGGCGGCAAGCTGGTGGTCAAGCCACCCCGCGGCAGCGCCTTCAAGAGCCAGGAAACCTCCATCGTGGGCAATACCTGCCTGTATGGCGCCACTGGCGGCAAGCTGTTCGCCGCTGGAACCGCTGGCGAGCGTTTCGCGGTGCGTAACTCTGGCGCCCACGCGGTGGTTGAGGGCGCAGGCGACCACTGCTGCGAATACATGACCGGCGGGCTGGTGACCGTTCTGGGATCCACCGGGCACAACTTCGGCGCTGGCATGACCGGTGGTTTTGCCTATGTGATGGACCTGAACAACACCTTCGTGGACAAATACAACCACGAACTGGTGGAGATCCAGCGGATTTCCAGCGAAGACATGGAGTCCTACCGTAATCACCTGCGCGGTGTTATCCGGGAGCACATTTCCGAGACCGGCAGTGAGTGGGCAGAGCACATTCTTGAGAATTTCGACGACTACATCGGCCGTTTCTGGCTGGTGAAACCCAAGGCGGCCAACCTGCGCAGCCTGTTGGCGAGCACCCGGGCGCGTCCGGAATAACGGGCCGGGAACCAGGGTTCGGGGCCGGCAGCCTTGCTGCGGCCCCTGTCGAAATCGAGTTGATGAGAGCGTCATAATGAAAGAACGACTGAGTAACGACTTCCAGTTCGTGGAAGTAGGGCGAATTGACCCGAAGAAAGTGCCTGCGAAAAAGCGCAAGAAAGAGTTCGGCGAGATCTACCATCCGTTCACCGCCGATCACGCATCGTCCCAGGCCCATCGCTGCCTGGAATGCGGCAACCCGTACTGCGAGTGGAAGTGCCCGGTACACAACTACATTCCGAACTGGCTGAAGCTGGTGTCGGAAGGCAACATCATGCGGGCGGTGGAGCTGTGCCACCAGACCAACTCGCTGCCGGAAGTCTGTGGCCGTGTCTGTCCGCAGGACCGCCTGTGCGAAGGGGCCTGTACCCTGAACGACGGCTATGGGGCGGTCACCATCGGTTCGGTCGAGAAATACATCACCGATACCGCCTTCGCCCTGGGCTGGAAGCCGGACATGTCGGCGGTCAAGTGGACCGACAAGAAGGTCGCCGTCATTGGCGCCGGCCCCGCGGGTCTTGGCTGCGCCGACGTGCTGGTGCGCAATGGCGTCAAGCCGGTGGTGTTCGATATTTACCCGGAAATCGGCGGCCTGCTGACTTTCGGTATCCCTGAGTTCAAGCTGGAAAAATCGGTCATGACCCGTCGCCGCAAGGTCTTCGAGGAAATGGGCGTGGAGTTCCGACTCAACACCGAGGTCGGCAAGGACGTTCAGCTGCAGGACATCATCGACGAGTACGACGCGGTGTTCATGGGCATGGGCACCTACACCTACATGAAAGGCGGCTTCCCGGGTGAGAACCTGCCCGGCGTGTACGATGCGCTTCCGTTCCTGGTGTCTAACGTCAATCGTCGCCTGGGCTTCGAGAAGGACGCCGCGGACTTCATCGACATGAAAGGCAAGCGCGTGGTGGTGCTTGGCGGTGGCGATACCGCCATGGACTGTAACCGCACGTCCATTCGGCAGCAGGCGGAGAGCGTTACCTGTGCCTATCGCCGCGACGAAGCCAACATGCCCGGTTCCCGCCGCGAAGTGGCCAACGCCAAGGAAGAAGGCGTGAAGTTCCTCTTCAACCGCCAGCCGATCGCCATCATTGGCGAGGATCAGGTTGAGGGTGTGAAAGTGGTCCAGACCCGTCTCGGTGAGCCTGATGAAAACGGTCGTCGCCGTCCGGAAGTGGTTCCGGGCAGCGAGGAAGTCATTCCCGCCGACGCGGTTCTCGTAGCCTTCGGTTTCCGCCCGAGCCCGGCGGACTGGTTCGACGAGCTGAAAGTGAACACCGACGATTCCGGCCGCGTGACCGCGCCGGAAGAAGCGGAGTTCATGTTTCAGACCAGCAACCCGAAGATCTTTGCCGGCGGCGACATGGTCCGTGGCTCCGATCTGGTCGTAACCGCTATCTGGGAAGGCCGCCAGGCTGCCGAAGGTATCATGGATTACCTGGATATCTGAGGCCCGGCTTGATCCGGATCAGAAGGGCGGCTTCCTACGGGAAAGCCGCCCTTTTTTATTCCGGCAAACCGGGTATTATGGCTCCCCATTCCACAGCCCCTGATACACAGAACATCCTGGATTTTCTATGACTGAGCTGAAGAACGACCGTTTCCTGCGCGCCCTGATGCGCCAGCCCGTGGATCGCACCCCGGTGTGGATGATGCGCCAGGCGGGACGATACCTGCCGGAATACCGGGCCACACGGGCGAAAGCGGGCGACTTTCTCAGCCTGTGCAAGAACACGCCGCTGGCCTGTGAGGTGACTCTGCAGCCACTGGAGCGGTATCCGCTGGATGCCGCCATCCTGTTCTCCGACATCCTGACCATTCCCGATGCGCTCGGTCTCGGGCTGTATTTCGAGACCGGCGAAGGCCCCAAGTTCCGCAACACCATCCGCTCCGAGGCGGACGTAGCGGCGCTGCCGACTATCAACGCAGAGGTGGACCTGGATTACGTGATGAACGCTGTGTCGACCATTCGCGGCGCCCTCAATGGTCGGGTGCCGCTGATTGGCTTCTCCGGCAGCCCCTGGACCCTGGCCACCTACATGATCGAGGGCGGCTCCTCGAAAGACTTCCGGGAAGCGAAAAAGCTGATGTATGGCCAGCCGGAGGTGATGCACCGGTTGCTGGACCATCTGGCGGACAGCGTTATTGATTACCTCAACGGCCAGATCAAGGCCGGTGCCCAGGCGGTACAGATCTTCGATACCTGGGGCGGCGTACTGAGCAGCTGGGCCTACGAGGAATTCTCCCTGCGGTACATGAAGAAGATTGTCGACGGCCTGATTCGCGAGAACGACGGCCGGCGTGTGCCGGTGATCCTGTTCACCAAGAACGGTGGCCAGTGGCTGGAATCCATCGCCGATTCAGGCGCAGATGCGGTTGGCCTGGACTGGACCACGGACATAGGCAATGCCCGTGCCCGCATTGGTGACCGTGTGGCCCTGCAGGGCAATATGGACCCGGCGATGCTGTACGCGCCGCCGGCGCGAATCCGGGAAGAGGTGGCGGACATTCTGCGGCGCTTTGGCTCTGGCAGCGGGCATATCTTCAACCTCGGGCATGGTATTACACCGGATGTAGATCCGGAGCACGCCCGGGCGTTCATCGAGGCGGTGGTGGAGCTAAGCCCCGAGTACCACCGCTGAGCTCGGAGTTCTCGTCTTTCCTAGCCTTCGAGCCTGGAGCATGAGTCTGTTGTGGGGCCCTTTCCAAAAACCGCTCCGAGCACGTCCCTGTGGCTTGTCTCCGGCCATCCCTGGCCTACGACATTTTTGGAAAGGGCCCCACAACAGCCTCGCCCATGCATTGGAGATATGTCGGCCAATTCCGTCAGTTCAGTCTCGTAGGTCGGATTAGGCGCGCAACGCGAGCCGTAATCCGACAACCTGATCCCCTTCGAAAACTCCTCTGGATGCAACGACCTGTCCGGTCTATAGTCAGGTGAAACAAGACCGGTAAACAGGAGTAACCTCTTGCCCACCAAAACCCCCGAAAAACGCCGGTTCCATCGTATCGAGTTCGATGCGCCGTGCGAGCTTCACTGCCAGGAATCTGTCTGGACGACGGAGGTGCTGGATATTTCTCTGAAGGGCGTTCTGGTCAAACGACCGGAGGGGTGGAAGGTGCCGTTAAAGCAGCCCTGCGAGGTGATTATTCACCTGAATGATCACGAGGCAGGCATTGTGATGGCGGTGGAGCTTCGGCACATAGAACCCCACCGATTGGGGTTTAAGTGCCAGTACATTGACCTGGACAGCGCCACTCATCTGAAACGTCTGGTTGAGCTTAATCTTGGTGATCAAGCTCTGCTGGAGAGGGAGTTTGCTCACCTTATTGATTAGGCAGGTTTTGTCGGATTACGGCTTTGCCTAATCCGACCTACCTAGCCAAGCGTGAGATTCAAGCGCTAGAGTCTTTGAAGTTGGAGTCCTGCAGCCTTGCTTGCAGGATAGGTTGCCGTCGCCCCTTCCAAAAATGTTGGAGGCCATGGATGGCCGGAAACAAGCGCACATGGATGTGCTTGTAGCGGTTTTTGGAAGGGGCGACGGCAACCCATCCGTTAACTCCCAAGAAAAAGGCCTAGAGCTCCTCAAGAGCCGAAAGGGCATCACTCAGCTTGGTCACGGGAATCACCTTCATGCCGTCGATGGCCTTGCGCGGGGCATTGGCCTTGGGCACGAGGGCGCGGGTGAAGCCGTGTTTGGCGGCCTCGTAGATGCGCTCCTGGCCACTGGGTACCGGACGGATTTCGCCGGAGAGGCCCACTTCGCCGAAGATCACCAGATCCTGGGGCAGGGCGCGGTCGCGGAAGGAGGAAACGATGGCGGCCAGCAGAGCGAGGTCGGCACTGGTTTCGTTGACCTTGACGCCGCCCACCACGTTCACGAACACATCCTGATCTGACACATGCATCCCGCCATGGCGATGCAAGACCGCGAGTAGCATGGCCAGGCGGTTCTGGTCCAGGCCCACAGCAACCCGGCGAGGGTAGCCACCCTGCGCCATATCCACCAGCGCCTGGATTTCCACCAGCATGGGCCGGGTGCCTTCCCAGACGACCATCACCACACTTCCGGGCGCGGCGTCCTCGCCACGGTTCAGGAAGATCGCGCTGGGATTCTTCACCTCCTTCAGGCCCTGCTCAAGCATGGCGAAGACGCCCAGCTCGTTGACGGCACCAAAGCGGTTCTTGATGCCGCGCAGGGTGCGGTAGCGGCTGTCGCTCGAGCCCTCAAGCAGGATCGAGCAGTCGATCATGTGCTCCAGGACCTTCGGACCGGCCAGGCTGCCGTCCTTGGTGACATGGCCCACCAGAAACAGGATGGTGCCGGTCTGTTTAGCGAAGCGGGTCAGGTAGGCCGCGCTTTCGCGCACCTGGGAGACACTGCCCGGGGCGGATTCAATCTCTGCCACGTGCATCACCTGGATACTGTCCACCACCAGGATCCGGGGCCGCTCGGCTTCCGCCACCTGCATGACCCGCTCCACGCTGGTCTCGGACAGCATTTTCAGGTCTTTGGTGGGCAGGCCCAGGCGTTTGGCGCGCATGGCCACCTGCTGCAGCGATTCTTCGCCGGTCACGTACAGGGCCGGAACGCTGGCCGCCAGGTGGCAGACCGCCTGCAGCAGCAGGGTGCTCTTGCCGGCGCCCGGATGCCCGCCCATCAATACCGCCGAGCCTTCCACCAGGCCGCCGCCCAGCACCCGGTCGAACTCCTGCATGCCGGAGCTGATGCGAGGGCGTTCGGCCAGGCTCACGTCATCCAGGCTCTGTACCTCGGACAGGCTGCCGGCAAACCCTTCAAACCGGGCTCCGCGGGCGCCTTTGTTGTTGCTGCTGACGCCGCGGACTTCGCTGATGGTATTCCAGGCCTGGCAGGCCGTGCACTGGCCCTGCCATTTGGAATAGTCGGCACCGCACTCGGTGCAGACATAGGCGGTCTTGGTTTTTGCCATCAGGCCAGCTTCTTGTACTTCATGCGCTTGGGCTGCATGGCGGAATCGCCTTTGCGCTTCTTGAAGTCCTCGTCGTACTCACTGAAGTTGCCCTCGAAGTACACCACCTCACCGTCGTCCTCGAACGCCAGGATGTGCGTGGCCACCCGGTCCAGGAACCAACGGTCGTGAGAGATGACCAGCGCCGAGCCCGGGAAGTTCAGCAAGGCTTCTTCCAGGGCGCGCAGGGTTTCCACGTCCAGGTCGTTGGTGGGCTCGTCCAGCAGAAGCACGTTGCCGCCCTGCTTGAGCAGTTTCGCCAGGTGCAGGCGGTTGCGTTCGCCACCGGACAGGTCGCCAACCCGCTTCTGCTGGTCGCTACCCTTGAAGTTGAAGCGGCCCACGTAGGCGCGCGAGGGCGTCTCGTAGTTGCCCACCTTGATGATGTCGTTGCCGTCGGAGAGCTCTTCCCAGACGGTCTTGCTGCCATCCAGATCGCGCATCTGGTCCACGTACGCCAGCTCCACGGTTTCACCCACGGTGATGTTGCCGGAGTCCGGCTTGTCGAAGCCGGCAATCATCTTGAACAGGGTTGATTTGCCGGCGCCGTTGCCACCGATGATGCCGACGATGGCGCCGGGCGGTACGCTGAAGGACACGTCTTCATAGAGCAGGCGGTCGTCGAAGGACTTGCTGATGCCGTCGACTTCAATCACCTTGTTGCCCAGGCGTGGTCCGGGCGGAATGTACAGCTCGTTGGTTTCGTTGCGCTTCTGGAATTCCTGGGAGCTCATTTCCTCAAAGCGGGCCAGACGGGCCTTGCTCTTGGACTGGCGGCCCTTGGCGTTGCTGCGAACCCATTCCAGTTCCTGCTTGATGGCCTTCTGGTGAGAAGCTTCCTGCTTGGCTTCCATCTCCAGGCGCTTCTCCTTGTTCTCGAGCCACTGGCTGTAATTGCCCTCGAACGGAATGCCGTGGCCACGGTCCAGTTCCAGGATCCAGCCGGCGACGTTGTCCAGGAAGTAGCGGTCGTGGGTGATGGCCACCACGGTGCCTTCGTAATCGTGCAGGAAGCGCTCCAGCCAGGCGACGGATTCGGCGTCCAGGTGGTTGGTGGGCTCGTCCAGCAGCAGCATGTCCGGCCCGGACAGCAGAAGCCGGCACAGGGCCACCCGGCGGCGCTCACCACCGGACAGCACCTTCACCTTCTGGTCCCAGGGTGGCAGGCGCAGGGCGTCGGCGGCCACTTCCATCTTGCGTTCGATGTCATGGCCGTCGGTGGCCTGGATGTAGGCCTCGAGCTCGCCCTGCCGTTTTGCCAGGGCATCGAAGTCCGCGTCCGGTTCGGCGTAGGCCGCGTACACCTGGTCCAGCTCGGCCAGGGCGTCGTGTACGCCTGACACCGCCTCGTCCACGATCTCCTTGACGGTCTTGTCTTCATCCAGCTCCGGTTCCTGGGGCAGGTAGCCCACGTTGATGCCGGGTTGGGGCCGTGCCTCGCCGATGTAATCCTGGTCCACGCCCGCCATAATACGCAGCAGGGTGGACTTACCGGCGCCGTTCAGGCCGAGCACACCAATCTTGGCGCCGGGAAAGAAACTGAGGGAAATATCCTTGAGGATCTCGCGCTTGGGCGGAACCACCTTGCCCACGCGGTTCATGGTGTAGACGTATTGGGCCATGTTGGCTTAAACCTCATCTAAAGCTGAATTCGAACTCTGGAGGCGCGGTCGGTGGGGCGGGCCTGCCGGGATACGCT
>NZ_JBHIXV010000059.1:0-8806 GCF_041984545.1 Marinobacter sp.
CAACGATGTAAGGTACGCCAACCTGACGGGACAGCAGGATGTGCTCACGGGTCTGCGGCATGGGGCCGTCAGCTGCGGAGCAAACCAGGATCGCGCCGTCCATCTGCGCCGCACCAGTGATCATGTTCTTCACATAGTCAGCGTGGCCCGGGCAGTCTACGTGGGCGTAGTGACGAGTCGGGGAATCGTACTCAACGTGAGACGTCGCGATGGTGATACCACGCGCACGCTCTTCCGGGGCGTTATCGATCTGGTCAAACGCACGGCTCTCACCAGTACCGAACACTTCGTGACATACACGAGTCAGGGCAGCTGTCAGAGTGGTCTTACCATGGTCTACGTGACCAATGGTGCCCACGTTCAAGTGCGGCTTATTACGTTCAAACTTAGACTTAGACATTTGACCAATCTCCCTAATCAACCAGGACCGTAACGTTGACCGGATAAATAGTGGAGCTCATGGGCGGATTTGAACCGCCGACCTCACCCTTACCAAGGGTGTGCTCTACCGACTGAGCTACATGAGCATTACAAACCAAATTGGAGCGGGCAGCGGGAATCGAACCCGCGTCATCAGCTTGGAAGGCTGAGGTAATAGCCACTATACGATGCCCGCGAGCAATTAGTGGTGGAGGGGGCAGGATTCGAACCTGCGAAGGCGATGCCGTCAGATTTACAGTCTGATCCCTTTGGCCACTCGGGAACCCCTCCGAGTCGAGCTTGCTCACACAAACCCGGCAAAACTTAAAGTGGAGCTGGCGGACGGAATCGAACCCCCGACCTGCTGATTACAAGTCAGCTGCTCTACCAACTGAGCTACGCCAGCTCACATTCGCCTCGTCAGCGAGGGCGGTATACTACGGATTTTTTTCTGGCGTTGCAACACCTTCACAAGGCTCGATTTCCACGAAATCGAATTTGCTTCCATAATCCGCTTTAACCGCCTGAACCAGTTCCTCGGCGAGTTCCGGTTCCGCCTCAAAAGAGAGCGCGTAGCTTATCTGATTTCGAGGGAAGTTGACCAGTACCGCATTAAGATTCTGACGCTTTTTTTCTTCCAGCACGGAAATTGCAGACTCACGGGACTCGAAAAGACCCAAGGAAATGGCGTTACGGTTCTCGCCCTCGGTAACCAGGTAGGAATCAATGCCCCGGCGCTGTATGTCCCGGAACTGGCGCAGGGCCACCTCGGGCGGTTGCGGCGGGATGATGACCCAGTGCAGTGGCGGTAACTCCCGCTCCACCTCTTCAACACGAAATCCCGCCTCCGAGGCCAATGGCTGATTATCCACCAACCTCTGGGCCTGCTGGGCGGAGGGCAGCCAGCCGAGGCGTACACAGGAATTGCTGGCAGAGACCCCTGGCACCTGCTCGCTCGCAAGGTTGTTTTCCGGTGTTCCTGCCTTGAGGCTGGCAACGCGGGGCAGCGTGCCACTGGCAACCCTGGAAACTCCGACGGAGGGACCAAGGAAATCGGGAAGGGTATAAAGCAGAACGCTGACAGCCAGCAAAGTTGCAGCCACCCACCTCATTCTGCCGCGTCCTCAGCATCAATGGCACGCAGGCCAGCAAATACCAGATCCGGGTGAAGTGTACCGGTCAGACCCAGACCGATCAGCCGACCGGCATCGCCTCCGGTCACAAGTATATCCCTCAGGCCAAGGGTACGGGCGTCTGACTGCACCCGTTCTACCATTGCCTCTGACAACCAGGCAAGCCCATGGTTGACGCACTCTCCAGTAGACCTGCCGGGTGCAGTTTCAAGGACCTGCTCAGGATCAAACCAGATACGGGCTGCGTCATTCTGCAGGCTACGCACCATCATTCGAAGGCCGGGAAGGATATAGCCACCCAGGTGCTGCCCCAGAGCATCAACATAGTCGACGGTGACCGCACTGCCGGCGTCAACGACCGCAAAGCCGTTCTTGTGGGAGAGCCAGGCCCCGTACATGGCGTGCCATCGGTCGGCGCCCATGCGGGCAACTTCCTGATAGGCATTCCGCAACCCGCCCCGACCGGCCTCTGCCCAGTAAAACCGGGCGGGTGTCGGGCACAGGTCTACCAGACTGGCAGCCAGTTGTTCTCGCCTGGCTTCGGAGGCAACCGTCGATACCGCAATGGCGCTGATGTCAGGCCGGTCATCAAGACCCTCAAGGTGTACCTGATCACCGAGGACACCTGCGCCGGACCGGGTGACCTTGCCACTGTCTTCGAGACACCACTTGAGCCGGGTGTTGCCAGCATCAATGAACAGCTTCATTTTGCCACCCGAAGACTTATTTCTCCGGCTCGCACCGGCACAATGCCGTTCGCGGTCTGTATTTGATAATTGCCGGCCTCGTCGATTCCAACACCGCTGCCTTCGAGATCACCGCCCCGCGCCTGGAGAGGCTGACCTTTGAAGATATCCCGCCTTTGCCAGGGCGCCCGGAAATCACGAAAGCCGGAGTCGGTAAAGATCGGCAGTGCATCCAGTATCGCGTCAATAACCGCTGCGCCGATGCGGTTGCGGGACCAGTCAACCTCCGGGCAGGCACGATCCAGGCTGCTCCAGGGCTGATCAACGCCATCCACCCGGTCCATGTGGACATTCAGACCAATGCCGGCGATGACCTGGACCACCCCTTCCTCCAGTTCGCCCTGGAGCTCAACAAGAATGCCGCCAAGCTTGCCATCGGGCAGGAAGATGTCGTTCGGCCATTTCAGGCCGATCCTGGGCACACCCAATCCCTCGAGGGCATTGGCCACCGCCACACCGAGCACCAGGCTCAGCCCATCGAGTACACCAAACCCGCCGTGGAAGGTCAGCCCCATGCTCAGGTAGAGATTCTCGCCGCGAGGGCTCTGCCAGACCCTGCCACGGCGGCCACGCCCGGCGGTCTGGCAATCAGCAATAACCACCGGCATGCCGGCAGCCCCACGACCAATCTGGCGGATCACTTCGGCATTGGTGGAATCAACCTCGTCCAGCACGGTCAGTGCCAGCTGCTTCTGGTGAGACGGGGAAAGCCCCTGGAGAATGACCTCGCGATCGAGAAGGTCGACCGGGGATACCAGCTGGTAACCACGGCCACGAACCGTCGCCACCTCGACCCCTTCGTCCATGGCGCGCCGGATCTGTTTCCAGACCGCCGTGCGACTGACACCCAGCTGTGCGGCAAGGGATTCTCCCGAATGGATCTCACCGTCACTGAGTAGCTCTATAAGTGCCCTCGATTTCATATCGCCGATCCCGCCAAAACATGGGTAAGGCCGGATTAAACACCAGGGCGCCGAAAAAAACAAAGGCGACCGGCGTTTTGCGAGGCGCCCCCGGAGCCTCAGGGAATCGGAGTGGCGGTGAGGTTCGCCCGGATATCAACGTTCTGCAGCTTCACGCCATAGATCGCAGTCTGGGCACCGCCGGTCGGGTGCACCAGGTCAATGTTGGATATGGACAGTTCACGGAATTGCGTCCGGGCGCCCACGGCAAACCCCAGGGGCCGGTTGTCGATGTCCTGGTCCGTTGGATTTGTGACGTAGCGGTAGCCGGCAGCGGCGGCACTGTCCATGATCTTCTCATCACCCCGGTTGCCGGGAACACCCAGGGCATCCACACCATCGGACTTCTTGACCACCCGCGTCTGGTACACGTCGACAGATAGATCTGTGCGAACGCCGAACCGATTGTCATCGATGCCGTCACCGTCGAAATCGCCGCCGTCGCTGGTATGGATGTCATCCAGCACCAGTTGGGTCCCCGTGCCGTTGATCGGCTGACCTGTACCATCAACACGCCGGTTGGTCTCCCAGGTGACGGCGTTCTTCCGGGTGTTATTCTCGGCCTTGGCGTAGATTTGTTTCATACGCACAGTCAGCCCTTCCTCGCCGCGGTTTTCCCATACGCCGCCGGACGCTTCGCAGACCGCGGCGTTGCCTCCGACACCCCCGGCGCAAACTTCGCCGGCGCCGCCCGGGATGAGGGTCATGCTGCTGCCTTTTTCGTATTTCTGGAGCACGACACGGCCGAAACTCTGGCCTGAATCCTTGTCGCCGACCCGAACGTTGCCGATGTCCATGGTGCTCCATGCCTCGCCGGTGACCAGCTCAAGCCCCTCCTCGGTGACATCAATGGTCATATCCCGCACGTGGCCGTCGTAACTCAGGTCACTCAGCCACAACCCCTTCTGGGAAATTTCGCCACTGCCCTCGTCGTAGGGCGCCGCGATGATGGCCGCCTTGCCGTCCCGGATATGGATATCGGAATTGACGGTAAGCCCCTCGCCGCTCGCGCCTCCTGCCCCCAGTGTCAGGTGCCCGTCCAGCTCAAACTCGTAGGCCGGATAAAACCCCAGAGCCAGCAGCAATTCGGTGCCACCCTGGAGTGGCGCGTCCTCATTGCCTACGCGCAGGCCGTTGATCCGGTAACCGGCCTGCACGCGCTCGAAGCCGATACGAAGGCCATCGTAGAATCGGGTATTGTTGATCAGTGCCTCACGGGTAACGTTCACCGTGACATCTCCCCTGCCCCAGGATTGCAGCCCACTGAAGATGATGCGGTTACCGTCCTCGATGTAGCTCAGGTCAGCCAACTGAAGACTCCATTCCGTCGCCAGCCGAAGACCCTGCGGACCCGCGTCCGGATGGCCGCCTCCCTGCAGATAGATAGCGTTGGTGTAAGGGCGACCATTGAAGACCTGGTCGGCCAAGAGGAAACTGATATTTACCTGACCCAGGCTTCGGCCCCCGGCCCCCAACTGCACAGCCCCGATCGCAAGGCTGCCTTCGAGAGAACCCAGGGTCAGTGCCCAGGCCGGACGATTCTTCCAGTCCCGGGCCACATCCAACCTAAGATCATCAATACGATAGGCGCCAGTAATATCCCGGAATGCCAGCGCATGGCCATCGTCCCGGTAGATAAATGATGCAGTGTGAATCTCGGTGTCGTAATCGATCCGCAATCCTTCACCGGAACGGCCACCGGCGGTAATGGCCGTGCGTGACGAAAGCTCGTAGTTGCCGCTGAGGCTGCCGTAGCTGGACAGCGCTAGGCCGCTGTCTGTATCCGTGCTCACTCCGTGGTTGCGCGGGTTACTGCTGTAGCGAATCGCACCTACCTGCCAGTCAGCCACCACCCGCGGCGCCTGGAGTATCAGCGATTCATCCACCACATCCAGGGTTACCCCCAACGCCTCTACCGACATCGTCATGTCATCCAGGAAGAACTCGTTCCCATTGGTTCGATAACCCAGCCTGCCGCCGGTCATAGTGTAGGCAGAGTCAAAGGTATAGCCTGCGCCGCCAACAGCTCCGCCCGGTCGGATGTTGAGATAACCATCAAGGGAGTGATCAAAAAAGACGCCACCCATACTGAGTCCGGGCGCACCGGCCAGCCGGATGTCACCGAATTCGATCCTGCGGTCTTCCACCAGGTAATCGAGGTTCAGCGAAGCGTCCTCCTCGATGTCCACTTTGATGCGATGCGCCGCGGCCTTATTGGGATCGACCGCGGATCCAATGCGAAAATCTTCCAGATAGAGGGCCTTGCCATCGTCCACATAGGCAATACTCCGGGCTTCCGCGTTCAGATCGAGCTCGATCGTCAAACCGCTCTGCCCACTGATGCCAGCCATAGTCTGGTCATCCAGCTGTTTCAGCTCAGCTGAAGCGCTCGCCATGATTGACAGGCAGGCCATGCCAACGGCGAAGAGGACCGTTGACTGCAAAGACTTATTGGAATCTGCCATTGTCGGTTACCCCCTACGGCTGACCGGCTGGAAATACCAGCAGGTTGCCTTCCATGATCACTGCACCCCGCATTTCCACCGAAAAGATGTCGGTCTGCTGGAATCCCGGATCGGTTGGGCGCGGCGTGCTGCTCGCTCCGATCTTGAACCGGACATCGTTGAACCGCACCGTATTCGGAAGACCTAGCTCCAGCACATCGCTGTCGAACAACTCCCCATCGCCCCCGAAGCCCGAATCCACATGTCGAACCCGGAGCGTCAGGCCCTCAAACGAAAAGTTGCCCCGAATCTCGTCCAGCACCATCCACCCGCCGCCTTCCTTTAGCTGATAGGCAAACCGGGCACCGCATTTCTTGTCGCCATCATCGCAGCGGCCGAAATAACTGTTCTCAACAGGGCCACCCATTTCGTTAATGCTGATATCGCCAGAGAGGTAGATGCCGGCCTGACCGGAAATGTCCGAAAGCGCCTCGTCAGCCAGACTGGCCATTTCAGCTGAAGCCCATGAACTGTTCATGACCAACAGGATCAAAGCCGGAAGTGCACGTAGATGTATGGTCATGGCGCCAGATCTCTGGTCTTGATGTTCAGGTGCTGAATAAGCATGCCCTGAACCCGAGCCGATCCGAAATCCCGATCGCCCACGCTGAAATTGCCGATGCGCAGGTTGCTCCGAAACTCGGGATTAGTGTAGTAGGACTCATAAAAACCCCAGGCTTCGCTGTCGCTGCTCTCCCGCCCGCCATCCGGGCCGATAGTGCCTGGCACTGGACGGGCAATCGCGGCAACCTCCAGAACAAAATTTCCGGTGCCGTCAACATCAAAGAACACCGGCTGTAGCTGATTGCCTATGGCAAGCTCCAGGGCAAAGTCACTCATCCTAATCCGGGATCCGCAGCTGGAGCCGTCCTGGGGACAGGCGTTGATGGACAGTTCCGGGGAGTAGAGATTCAGTTTGAACTGACCCACCATCTGGCGTCGGTCATTGTCGCCCCACAAGCGCAGGTAGCTGCCATCGATGACTGCGCTCCTGGCGTGAATGTTGATATTGGCCGAACGATCATCGCCCACAGCAACATTCATCTGCATGCCAATATCCGCCCTTTCGCCAATAAAGTCGGCCGTGGCAGGCCGACTGGCGCAATTGCCAGAACCTGCTCCGGCAGCCGGATCCAGACAGTCAAAACCCTGCCCATTAGCCAGTTTCGAAGAAGTCGCCAGCTCCAGTACGGCCTTTCCGGGAATACCGATGCCATCCCCATCCACCACATCGATACGCCACGGGTTGATCAACCGGCCGAGATTCACCGGGCCAAGGTTCTGCCCGTAGTCACTGTTGCTTCCGGAGATGTAGAGGTGATTGACGGTAATGTCTACATCGCGTCCATCGGTACTCTTGATCCCGGCGATACGGAAAATCCTCGCTTGCTCGCCAGCGGCGTTCGGTGCATCGGTGCCGTGAGAGAATTTAAAGTTTTCCAGAACCAGCCCAATGCCCGCGCCATTGATCTCCGCCATCTCCTCTTCTGCAAGACCCCGAAGCTCCGCCTGTGCGGTGAACGGCAACAACAGAACGAGCAGAACGGAGACCAGGGGCGGAACGCCTGCGCTTTGACAACCGATCCTCGCTTTGGCCATGACGAACTCCTCAGAACAGACCCTTGCCACGGTCAATGTACTCCGTGCGATACCGTTGGGTGCCGTAAAGAGCCTCATTGAGGTTGACCTCGGTAGCGCCGTTGGGAATGTTGAAAAACGCGCCGGAAGTCGCCTTGATGAAATCCTCCGGCGACAGGTTCGACTTGCGAACGTCCTCGAGCCACTCCAGGTCCTTGGTCTGGAATGAGATAAAGGCACCATCCGCAGGACCGGTTATCCGCCGCTCCCCGTTAACCTCACCGACTTCTCCAACCGGGAAACTGTTGTAGATATCCAGGTCGAAGCAGGAGTCGATACCCAGTACCAGGCAGTCTTCCGCGTACACATAGATGTCACCGCCCGAGCAGCTGAAAAACGAACAGTCCGGGACTTCGATCCGGGAGCTCGATCCCCAGCCAATCAGGTTCTTCACCGACCAGCGGGTAAAACCGCTGGCACCCTCGAGAACAAAGCGCTCACCGTCCGGAATGCCGATGTACTCCGCACGGACCGGGTCCAGCGAGCCAATATTCGGATCGCCTTCGGCGCCGTACACCAGTTCGGCCTTGGTAGAAAGTGGGCTACCGCTCTCGAGCAGGGGGGTCAGCAGAACGATAACCTGGTCAAAGAAGTTGCCGCTGGAACTGGCCTGGCTCAAACCCTCGCCCCGATCAATGATGTCGACGTTGACGTTGCCAGTCAGCGTTTCGATCTTGCCGGAGAGAACACCCATGGCTTCTCCGAAGCCGAATCGGAATCCCACGACTTCTTCGGTGGTCTGGTCGAAGGCGAATTCCAGGTAAGGGTTCTGGATGGAGAAGGGCACTATCTCGCCTTCCGCGTAAGCGGTGCCGTCCGGCTTTCGTTGGCGCGGTGCTTTAGGGTTTGCGTCGAAATAGGCCTGGTTATTGATGTAGCCGAGCGCGAAATCCTCGATATACACGTCGGAGGTTCCAGGCTTCTCACCCTCACGGTCGTAACGCCCCAACTCCAAGACATCTACGTTGGTCTGGATGTCGATATCCATGCCCAGGTTTACGCGGGTATAAGCGGTGTTGTTGGTGCTGTCGGGATGATACTGACGGTCAACGGATACAAAGGCCTGACCGGTCACTTCCGACATTTGCTCGTCGGTGATGGGACGCAGATCGGCCTTTGCTGCCGCGCTGAAAGCAGGCAGCAGGACGAGGAGAGAAAGGATTTTACTCATAGCCATGTCTCACTGACGCCGCATTGTTTTTATTCACGGCGAATTAATGATGGCTGATGAGTGTCTCTGAGACTGGCTTGCTGATGCTTTTATTATTGGCCAGTTCTTTTACAGGATATTAACGTTTGTTACAGATTGTCACTGTGCGCAGCGTCATGGTTTTGAGATTTCTCAAATTCCGGCATCGAGTAGGAGGGGGAGTTACCTCCCCCGTCCTCTCACACCACCGGGC
>NZ_JBHIXV010000060.1:0-6686 GCF_041984545.1 Marinobacter sp.
CCAGCTCACGGGAGGACTTGCACCTCCAGGAGTGCGCCCGTGCCGGGCGCACCAAGAAAACCCCGCACAAAGGCGGGGTTTCCTCAAAGCAGCGGTAAATGATCAGCTCAACAGCTTGATCATCACACCCGCAGCCACCGCAGAGCCGATAACACCGGCCACGTTCGGGCCCATGGCGTGCATCAGCAGGAAGTTCTGCGGGTTGGCTTCCAGGCCGACCTTGTTGGAGACCCGGGCCGCCATTGGCACCGCGGATACACCGGCAGAACCGATCAACGGGTTGATCTGCTCCTTGCTCATCTTGTTCATCAGCTTCGCCATCAGAACACCGCAGGCGGTGCCGATACCGAAGGCCACGATGCCCAGGCCCAGGATACCCAGAGTCTGGGCATCCAAGAACTTGTCGGCCATCAGCTTGGAGCCAACTGACAGGCCCAGGAAAATGGTGGTGATGTTGATCAGCGCGTTCTGGGCGGTATCGCTCAGACGCTCCACCACGCCACATTCACGCAGCAGGTTACCGAAGCAGAACATACCCAGCAGCGGCGCCGCATCTGGCAGGAACAGAACCACAGCAATCAGTACAACCAGCGGGAAGGCAATCTTCTCGCGCTTGCTGACCGGGCGCAGCTGGGTCATCTTGATCTTGCGCTCTTCCGGAGAGGTCAGCGCCTTCATGATCGGCGGCTGGATCATCGGCACCATTGCCATGTAGGCATAGGCGGAAACCGCAATCGCACCCAGCAGATGCGGAGCCAGAACACTGGCCACGTAGATGGACGTGGGACCGTCAGCACCACCGATGATACCGATCGCTGCCGCTTCCAGGATGTTGAACTCCAGTACACCGGTCCAGTCCAGCAGGGCCGCACCCAGCACGGTTCCAAAGATACCGAACTGAGCGGCCGCACCCAGGAGCATGGTCTTGGGGTTGGCCAGCAACGGACCGAAGTCGGTCATTGCGCCCACGCCCATGAAGATCACCAGAGGCCCGATGGTGCTGCCGATAACCACCGAGTAGAAGTTGTAGAGCATGCCGTTGCCGTAACCGAAGTCCTGGGCAATGGAGTTGGCCATCGCCATTTCGGAATAGCTGGCCTCTTTCACCGCTACCTTGAAGGCTTCCTTAAGCTCGGGCGTTACCGCCTGCCCGGCCTGATAGGCCACGTCCAGCGGCGCCGCCAGCGCGGCCAGAATCTCGGCCGTGCCGTTCTTCAGGGCAAAGTGAATGGCATTCTCAGCCGCAGTCAGGGCAAGCCCTGCCTCCGGAATATTCGCCAGGATACCGCCGAACCCGATGGGTACCAGCAGCAACGGCTCAAACCCCTTACGAATCGCAAGGAACAGAAGAAGGAGGCCGATGGCAATCATGATTACCTGGCCGATCTCTATGTTGAACAGGCCACTGCCTGTCCAGAGCGTCATTAGTTTATCCATGGAATGCTGGCCCTTATGCGATTGTCAGCATTTCATCATCAGGAGAGACGGCATCACCGACCTTGATGAAGACTTCGCCGATGGTACCGGCCTTCGGTGCGCGAACCTCGGTTTCCATCTTCATGGCTTCGAGGATAATCAGCACATCGCCCTCTTCAACGGTATCACCCGGTGAAACCAGAACCTTGAAGATGTTGCCACCCAGAGGAGCAACCACTGGCTCACCCTCACCGGCAGCCGGGGCCGGAGTGGAAGACCCAGCAGGTGCGGAGGCAGCACCGCCTTCACCCTGGATCTGGCTGATCTCACCACCCTCGGAAACGGCCACCACGTACTTCTTGCCGTTGACTTCCACGGTGTAGGTTTCAGGGCCGGAAGCCTTCTTGGCCGGGGCAGCGTCCTCTTCGCTCGGAACCGGTTCAAACGCGTCCGGATTGTTCCGATTCTCAAGGAACTTCAGGCCAATCTGCGGGAACAGTGCGTAGGTCAGCACGTCGTCCTCGAGGTTGTCGGCCAGTTTGATGCCCTTCTCGTCCGCCAGCTTCTTCAGCTCGTCGGTCAGCTTGTCCATTTCCGGCTCAAGCAGGTCCGCCGGGCGGCAGGTCACAGGCTCTTTGCCATCCAGAACACGCTCCTGCAGCTCCTTGTTGAACGGGGCCGGCGCAGCGCCGTACTCGCCCTTCAGGATCGCGGAGGTTTCCTTGGAAATGGACTTGTAACGCTCGCCCGTCAGCACGTTCAGTACCGCCTGGGTACCAACGATCTGGGAGGTGGGCGTTACCAGCGGGATGTAACCGAGGTCTTCACGAACCTTCGGAATCTCAGCCAGCACGTCATCGAACTTGTCGATGGCGTTCTGCTCTTTCAGCTGGTTTTCCATGTTGGTCAGCATGCCACCCGGCACCTGGGCAATCAGGATGCGGGAATCGGTGCCGCGCAGGCTACCTTCGAAGCGCGCGTACTTCCGGCGTACCTTGCGGAAGTAGCTGGCGATTTCTTCCAGCAGGTTCAGATCCAGACCGGTGTCACGGTCAGTGCCTTCCAGGATCGCAACCACCGCCTCGGTGGGCGAATGGCCGTAGGTCATGCTCATGGAGGAGATGGCAGTGTCGACGTTGTCGATACCGGCTTCCGCCGCCTTGATGGCAGTGGCAGTGGACATGCCGGTGGTGGCGTGGCACTGCATGTGGATCGGGATATCCAGCTCTTTCTTCAGACGGCTGACCAGCTCGTAAGCCACGTAGGGCTTGAGGATGCCCGCCATGTCCTTGATGGCGATGGAATCGGCGCCCATGGAGGCGACTTCCTTGGCCATGTCCACCCACATGTCGATGGTGTGCACAGGGCTGGTGGTGTAGGCGATAGTGCCCTGGGCATGCTTGCCGGTTTTGCGCACGGCCTTGATGGCGCGATCCAGGTTACGCGGATCGTTCATGGCGTCAAAAATACGGAACACGTCTACGCCGTTCTCGGCGGCGCGCTCACAGAAACGGTCTACCACATCGTCGGCGTAGTGCCGGTAACCCAGGAGGTTCTGGCCACGCAGGAGCATCTGCTGCTGGGTGTTGGGCATGGCCTTTTTCAGTTCGCGAATGCGCTCCCAGGGATCTTCGCCGAGGTAACGGATGCAGGAGTCAAAGGTAGCTCCACCCCAGGATTCCAGAGACCAGAAACCGACCTTGTCGAGTTTCTCGGCAATGGGCAGCATGTCATCAAGCCGCATACGGGTGGCAAGCAGGGACTGGTGGGCGTCACGCAGGATAACGTCCGTAATCCCCAGCGGTTTCTTTGTGTCAGTCATCGTGTCAGCCTTCTGTTTAAAGGTTCTAGTCTTTTACCGGTTCACTTCTTGTGGCGGGACCGGAATTGTGCAATCGCCTTCTTGATGGCCTCGGCGGTGTCAGGGTCAACCGACGCGGGCGCCTTCGGCTTGGCACGTGGCGTTTTGGCCGGGGTTGCCGGCTCCTCTGGAGCAAACCGCAGGATGAGTTTGGACATCAGGCCGGTTGCGAACACCAGAATAATCAGGAACACAAACACAAAGCCCATACCCGCAATCATCAGATCGACGGCTTGTGACATCAGGTCATTCATATCGAACAGCTACCTGTATTGATTTAGGTTTCTCCGGAACTTGCGCGGCCTGACCAGTTAGACTAAGGTCTAATGCTCTGGCCGAACGAATTCCGTCGGCAAAATCCTGCGTAATTTACCGTTTTAGCTGCTCAGGGGCAACCTGAATGCAAAATGCTATACGGAGTTTCCGAGTGTCGAGGCCCAAAATGACACCCGGGCAACGCAGCCGTATCAGGGCTTATTCAGGCATATCGAACACGCATTTTTCGCCCCTTCACCCGACCGCTCTCGAGCCTGGAAAGCGCCCTGGCAGCCTGGGATTTTTCCACTGCCACAAAGCACTGGTGATCAAACAGATCAATCTTGCCGACCGCAGAGCCGGCAATACCAGCCTCGCCGGTTAAGGCACCGAGCACGTCCCCCGGACGCAACTTGTCCTTCCGGCCAGCCGCGATGCAAAGAGTTCTCATGGCAGGCGTTACAGGGCGAGTGGGCGTTGCCAACAGCGTTTCGGTATCGCCCCAAACCACGCTGCGACCGCGCTCGGCCTCAATACGGCTGATTTTATGGCCCTGGGCGGGCGTACAGAAGGTAATGGCATGCCCCTGCTCCCCGGCCCTGCCTGTGCGACCAATGCGGTGGGTGTGCACCTCGGGATCTCGGGCGGGCTCGGCATTGACCACCAGCGGTAACGACTTGATATCCAGTCCCCGGGCGGCAACGTCGGTGGCCACGAGAATGGAGCAGCTCTGATTGCCGAAGCGCACCAGCACACTGTCCCGATCTTTCTGCTCCAGATCCCCGTGCAGGGCCAGCGCAGAAAACCCCCGCTCTCCCAACTCGGTCGCAAGCTCATCGCAGTGTTGTTTGGTGGTGCAAAACACAATACAGGACTCCGGCTGACGCTCGGACAACAGCGCCACCACCGCATCCGTTCTCGAGGATGGCGACACCTCGTAGAAGAGTTCTTCGATATCCGGGTTGTCACCGCCGCCTTCCTGCGCCCGCACATCCAGAGGATCCTTCTGATACTGACGGCTCAGGTCACGGATGGCGGCCGGCCAGGTGGCCGAGAACATCAGTGTCTGACGCGTATGCGGCGTCTGCGACAATATGTCTTCCATCGCCTCCTGAAACCCCATGTCGAGCATCCGGTCGGCTTCATCAAGCACCACCGTTTTCAGCCGCTCAAGGGACAAGGTCTGCTTACGCAAATGGTCCTGAATCCGGCCCGGTGTTCCAACCACCACGTGGGCGCCGTGACTCAGGGAACCAATCTGAGGGCCGATTGGAACGCCACCGCAGAGCGTCAGCACCTTGATGTTCTCCCGGGCCCGGGCCAGCTCTCTGATCGCCTTGGCCACCTGATCCGCCAGCTCACGCGTTGGGCACAACACCAGGGCCTGCACCGCGAACAACTTGGGGTTCAGCCGCTCAACGAGGCTGATACCAAACGCCGCAGTTTTGCCACTGCCAGTTTTCGCCATGGCAATCACATCCCGGCCCGAGAGCCCCGGCCGGATGGCTTTTGCCTGGATTTCTGTAGGCGTTTCAAAGCCCAGATGAGCGAGGTTGGTGAGCATGGCGGGCGAGAGGCCAAAGTCATTGAAAGAAGACATAGAAGCAAATTCCGGAATCAGCACTAAGCTGGCTATGAAGGCGAGTTTGAGGGCGTATAATGGTGCGCGTCTGGCCGCAAGAATACCAGAATCCGACACGAAAGAACGGAGCAACTGATGCCATCCCTGCAGGATCAACTACTCAAAGCCGGCCTCGCCGACGAGAAAAAAGCCAAGGCCATTCGCAGCGAAAAACGCAAGCAGCGCAAGCAGCAACCCAAGGGCACCGTCCAGGAAAGCGAGGCGGAGATTCGGGCGCGCAAGGCCCGCGAGGAAAAGGCGGAGCGCGATCGCCAGCTAAACCTCGAGCGGCAGAAGGCCGCTGAGAAAAAAGCCATTCAGGCCCAGATCAGGCAGTTGGTGGAAACCAATCGGTTGGATCGAAGCCGCGGTGAAACTTCCTACCAGTTCGTTCATGACAAGAAGATCAAGAAAATCTTCGTGGACGACACCATGGTTGATCAGCTCTCACGCGGTCGCCTGGCTATTGTCTTCGTGAACGATCAATACGAGATTGTGGCCGAGGCAGTGGCGCGGAAGATCATGGAACGGGATGAAAGCGCTGTGGTTGTCCTGCACGATCGCAACGCCGATGACGCTGGCGAGGATGACCCTTACGCCGGCTATGAAATTCCTGATGACCTGATGTGGTAATGGAATAGCGGGCGCCCCGGTTCAAATCGGAGCGCCCGGGCGCTCAGTGCAACCTGTGGCGATCAAAAATCTCGCGCACCTCGCGCTCTGTCTCCTCCGGAACAATGACCTTGACCAATTTGGCCTCTTCATCCAGGTAGATATTGTCCCGTGGAATGCCGGTGGCAATCAGGTCATCCCAGGTGTTTTTCGCCTGGTCGTGGTTATCGTAAGAGCCATTGATGGTTTTGTTCATAGCACGACTCCTTCTTTCCGATAATAAATGTCCCTGCATTTTTCAGCGTAGGATCGAAGGCACGAGTTGTGCAAATATTGATCAGCCCAAAATTGACCGGGAGCAATTGAACCTCTTATCGGCTCAAATCATCCCAGCTATACAAAGCAAAACGCCTCAGCCTGTGGGGTACACAAACTGAGGCGTCTTGATCTTTATTTGGCGCGGCTGGGAGGATTCGAACCTCCGACCGCCTGGTTCGTAGCCAGGTACTCTATCCAGCTGAGCTACAGCCGCTTGAAACTGATTGCAGTGTCGATCGATGGCGCGGCTGGGAGGATTCGAACCTCCGACCGCCTGGTTCGTAGCCAGGTACTCTATCCAGCTGAGCTACAGCCGCACATTGATCGATTGCAGTGGCCGAATGCTAATTCAGCCTGTCTCTTTCCCCGGGAGGGAAATGGCGGAGAGGGAGGGATTCGAACCCTCGATACGCGCAATGCGTATGGTTCCTTAGCAGGGAACTGGTTTCAGCCACTCACCCACCTCTCCTTGAGAACGGGGCGTATACTACCATAATTTTTCTGTTTTCATAGGGTTGACACGAGATTTTTCAGTCCCGCCTGGCCCGCCATCGAGTAGGAGGGGGAGTTACCTCCCCCGTCCTCTCACACCACCGGGCATAC
>NZ_JBHIXV010000061.1:0-6121 GCF_041984545.1 Marinobacter sp.
CTTCTCGGAAAATATCTCGGAAAATCAGCTGCTTGTTAGTTTCTGGACGGGCACTTGTTAGGCGCCACGCCTGCGGAAATGGTAATGCCCACTTCCTGGCGAACCCGCTCCCGCAGATGCCGGGCCATCAAGGTGGCACTGCCCTTGTGGTCCGCCACGTCGGAGACATCCAGGAAGGCTTCGTCGAGAGACAGGGGCTCCACCAGGTCGGTGAGTTCCCGCAGAATGGCCATTACCTGCCGGGACACCGCGCGATAGCGGGCCATGTCGGGCGGCACCGTCACCAGCCCGGGACAGAGGCGCCGGGCCTCGCTGCCGGGCATGGCTGAACGAACCCCGAAGGCACGCGCCCGGTAGTTACAGGTGGTGACCACACCGCGCCCGCCCTCGCCGCCTACCGCCAGCGGCACCTCCCGAAGGCTGGGATCGTCCCGCATTTCCACCGCCGCGTAGAAGCAGTCACAATCCACGTGGATGATCTTGCGTTGTGGCATAATCAGCGGGACTCGCGTCGAATTTCTGTACATTTATACAGCCTTGTATCTTAGGCTAACATGCAGAGAATGTCAGGAACCTTCATCCAGCAGTTCATGAATGAGTGAGAGCCCCATGAGCAACCCGATTCCCGAATCCGAACGCACAGAAATCGAAGCTGCCGCCTTCCGTCGGCTGGTCAAGCATCTCAGAGACAACACCGAGGTCCAGAACATCGACCTGATGAATCTGGCCGGGTTCTGCCGCAACTGCCTGTCCAAATGGTATCGGGCCGAAGCCGACGAGCGCGGCTTCGAGATTTCCGATCCGCAGGCCCGGGAAGAAATCTACGGAATGCCCTACGAAGAGTGGAAGGCCAAGTACCAGACCGGCCCGAAGCAGGACCACAAATAATGAGCATCAAGGATGCCGTGCGGATACACCTGGCATCTCTGGACGCCGGCCACGCCAACTTCGCCGACTCCCTGGCCCTGATTGAACAGCACTTCGAGTACCAGCCGTGCCGTTTCCATAACGGCCCGCTGGTAAACGCCGAAGGCGAAAATGCCGGCTCCTGCCGCATCTTTGGCCTGGGCCAGTACTGCAACCTGTCCGAAGTCGATACCCTCAAGCTGTTTGCCGAACATTATCAGCAGGTTCTGGACGACCCGGTGGGCGACAGCCATGGCAACATCCGGCAATTCATCAGCACCGGCTGGTCCGGCATCCGATTTGACGGGATGCCCCTGCGGCCACGCCCGAACCCAACCGACAACATGACCAGGGAAGAGACTCCTTCATGAGCGATGCCGCCACGTCCGGGGTAAAACAGGGCTTTCAACTGAAAAGCGCCAGCGTCTCGATGACCGCACTGGAGCTTTACTATTTCGACGACGCCGAATTCGAGGGTGCCCTGCGGGACAAGATCAGCCAGGCGCCCGGGTTCTTCAAGGACATTCCCCTGATCATCAGTCTCGAGAAGTACGAGGGCCTGGACAGCGAACTGGATTTCTTCAAGATCATCGGCACCTGCCGGCGCAATCACATACACGTGATTGGTGTTCGCGGTGGCACCGACGACCAGCGTCGCCTGGCCCGCGGTGCCGCCCTCGCCCTGCTGCCAGGCAGCGGCCAGCGCGACCGGGCCCACGAGACTGACCAGAGCACCGAACCGTCATCGGAGCCGGTCGAGACGCGTGCAGCCCAAGCCGGCGCAGGCGATCCGCCGCCGGCGCGCATCGTGACGCAACCGGTGCGGTCCGGCCAGCAGGTGCACGCACCGGAAGGTGACCTGGTGATCCTGGCCCCGGTTCAGGCCGGAGCGGAAGTGCTGGCCGCCGGCAACATCCACGTCTACGGGCCACTGAGAGGCCGGGCACTGGCGGGCATTCACGGCGCCGAGTCGGCACGGATTTTCTGCCAGTCCCTTGAGGCAGAGCTTGTGTCCATTGCGGGACACTATAAAATCTCCGAGGATCTTCAGGACAATGGCTGGAAAAGCGCTGTGCATATCCAGCTCAGGGACGACCTGCTGGTGGTAACGCCACTGGACAAGGCCTGATGTTGGAACGCAACACAATAATTTGACCGGACAATTCGGCAGACACGACGAATCCACCGAGAAACAGGAACAGAACCTTGGCTAGAATCATTGTCGTTACCTCAGGAAAGGGCGGCGTTGGCAAGACCACCACCAGCGCCTCAATCAGTACCGGCCTTGCCAAGCGGGGCCACAAGACCGTCGTGATCGATTTCGACGTGGGCCTGCGCAACCTCGACCTGATCATGAACTGCGAGCGCCGCGTGGTTTACGATTTTGTCAACGTGATCCAGGGCGAAGCCTCCCTGAACCAGGCCCTGATCCGCGACAAGCGCGTGGACACCCTCTACATCCTGCCGGCCTCCCAGACCCGTGAAAAAGAGGCGCTCACCAAAGACGGCGTGGAGAAGGTCATTAACGAACTGTCCGAGACCTTCGACTACATCGTCTGTGACTCACCGGCAGGCATCGAACACGGCGCCCTGATGGCGCTCTACTACGCCGACGAGGCCATCGTGGTCACCAACCCGGAGGTGTCTTCGGTCCGCGATTCCGACCGGATTCTG
The DNA here is from genome assembly GCF_041984545.1 of Marinobacter sp. Classification (GTDB taxonomy): domain Bacteria; phylum Pseudomonadota; class Gammaproteobacteria; order Pseudomonadales; family Oleiphilaceae; genus Marinobacter. The sequence continues at coordinate 2,581 of NZ_JBHIXV010000061.1, forward strand.
GGCATTCTGCAGAGCAAGTCCCGCCGCGCCGAAATGGGTCAGGACCCGGTGAAGGAGCACCTGCTGCTGACCCGTTACAATCCGGCCCGGGTGGAGAAAGGCGAGATGCTCTCCGTGGCCGACGTCGAGGAAATTCTGGCGATACCTCTGTTGGGCGTGATTCCCGAGAGCCAGATCGTACTGAACGCCTCGAACCAGGGGCTGCCCGTGATCCTGGAAGAAGACAGCGATGCCGGCCAGGCCTACGACGACGCCGTCGCACGGCTTCTGGGAGAGGAGCGGGAGCATCGCTTCATGACCGCCCAGAAGAAGGGCTTCTTCTCGCGGATGTTCAAGGGGGGCTAAGGAATGAGTTTCCTCGATTATTTCAAGGGCAAAAAGAAGAACACCGCCAGCGTTGCCAAGGAACGCCTGCAGATCATCGTTGCCCACGAGCGTGGCCAGCGTGAGCAACCGGACTACCTGCCCCAGCTCCAGCAGGAACTGCTGCAGGTTATCCGCAAGTACGTGCAGATCAGCGACGACATGGTGCAGGTGGAAGTGGACCGGAACGAGAGCTGCTCGGTTCTGGAACTGAACGTCACCCTACCGGAACGTTAACACTACACGCCGCCTGCCCCATCCGGGGCAGGCCCCACCCGGCAGATCAGGCCAAATCCCCTCACCCGGCGCACAGGCCGCTACCTGGTTCACAATCCCTCGCATCCACCGCCGAATCGGCGCAAGGCTCATGCTAGACTCGGGCCTCCATTTCCAGGGAAGAGTCATTCATGAGCAAGCACTGTGGCGGGAGCACCAGGGACTGGTTGGCTATCGGGCGTGTGCTCGCCTGCGCCCTGGTGGTTGCATTACTGACCACCCCGGCCCGCGCCGAGTTGCCGACCGAAGACAACGAGGACTGGACCCTTCGAAAGGAAGCCGGTGACATCCGGGTCTATACCATCGACCAGCCGGATTCCAGCTTCAAGGCATTCAAGGCCGTTGGTGTGCTTGATGCCCCGATCGAGAACCTGATGGCCGTCATGATCAACCCGGGCTCCTGTGTGGAATGGGTGCACAACTGCACCGAATCCTACGCGTTCGGCGCGGGCGACTTCCATGACCGCTTTGCCTATTCAGTCAATGACATGCCATGGCCGGTGACCGATCGCGATTACGTGCTGCGCATCCAGACCCGGGGCAACGAGGCCTCCGGCGAAGTGGTCATGGACCTGAATGCCATGCCGGACCAACGCGCAGAAAGCGCAAGCCGCGTTCGGGTGGATCGCTCCGACACGTTTTACCGGTTTACGCCCCAGGGCGAGCAGACCCGCATGGTCTGGGTGCAGCACACCGACCCCAACGGCGCCCTGCCCGGCTGGCTGGTCAATTCGCTTCTGGTGGACATCCCTGTTCGTTCCATGGAAGCGCTGGAGCGGGTGGCCAACCTGGAGAAATACCGAGGCTTCCGGCTTGAGTATGACGACTCCGGCGCACTGGTCGGGGTAACCCGCGATGCGCCCGGAGGGGATGACGCAACCGGCATCACGCGCTAAGCTTTGGCAAAGGACTTCACAAGGCAGGCCCCGTTCAATGACTGTTCTCGCTTACGAGATCATGACCCCCAGCATCAAAGCCGTACCGCAATCCTGGACCATGGACCGGCTGGCCCGCTTCCTGACCGACAACGAAATTACCGGCAGCCCCGTTACCGATGACGAGGGCGAGATTGTCGGTATTGCCACCCTCAAGGACATCACCGAATTTCGCTGGAACGCGGCCCAGTCGGGCGCGGAACGGCATCTGACGCCCGAGGAGCGCCAGGAAGCAAGGCGACTTCGCATGGTGATCTTCGAAGAGATGGGCAAGGTCCCGGTGGAAGTGCGCGACATCATGACCCCCATCGTTTTATCTGTTGACGAGAAGACTCCGGTGCGCGACATTGCCAATATCATGATGCGCGAGCACCTGCACCGGATCTTTGTGACAAGCGACTCGAAAATTACCGGTATCATAACGACTTACGACATGCTGAAAGTGATCTCGGATGAGAAGCTCACGCAACGCTGTGCCGATAACGACTGAGCCACCAGAGAGGTAGCGCACCCTATGCCCAGAGCACCGCAAGCTCGCCGAAAGATGTACGTCCTCGACACCAACGTCCTGATCCACGACCCGAACGCCCTCCTGAATTTTGAAGAACACGATGTCATCATCCCGATGACGGTCCTCGAAGAGCTCGACAGCCTCAAATCCGGCAAACAGGCCGTGGCCGCCGACTGTCGCCAGGCCATCCGCAACATCGACAAGCTGCTGGGCGATGCCAGCCCCAAAGTTATCGAGAAAGGCGTTCCCATCGTGCGGGGCCAGAAGGCGGAACCGCTGGGCACCCTGTCGATCCTGATGAGCACCGGTGACAGTGGCAACCACTCCCTGCCCGAGCACCTGAACGACAACAAGATCATCAACACCCTGGCCGCGTTGCAGAACCGCCACAAATCCCGGGACATCATCCTGGTGTCCAAGGACATCAACATGCGCCTCAAGGCGCGCGGCTTTGGCGTGGAAGCCCAGGACTACCACAACGACCAGTTGCTGGATGACATTGACCTTCTGCCCAAGGGCTATCGCGAGTTCCCCAACTCGTTCTGGGACACCATCGAGAAAGTTGAAACCGTTCAGCGCGAAGGCTCAACCGAGCATATCCTGAAGCGGGAGGGCGATCTTGCCCGACTGAACATCAACGAATTTGTCGTGGACGAGATGGGCTTTGTCGGCAAGGTGGTGGATCTGAGCGACACCCAGCTGGTGATCAAGGACCTGCACCAGCACGACCTGATGAACGAGGAAGTCTGGGGACTGGTGCCCAGGGACATCTACCAGGCCATGGCGCTCAACCTGCTACTGGACCCGGACATTCACCTGGTCAACCTGACCGGCTCGGCGGGCTCCGGCAAGACCATCCTGGCGTTGGCCGCGTGCATCGAAATGACCGTGGCCAGCAAGCTCTACAAACGCATCATCGCTACCCGGTCCACCCAGGGCCTGGATGAGGATATCGGCTTCCTGCCCGGCACCGAGGCCGAGAAGATGGAGCCCTGGCTGGGCGCCATCGTCGACAACCTGGAAGCCCTCCACGAGGACGACGAGAACATGACCGCCAGCGTCGACTACATCCTCAGCAAGGTACCATTGCACTTCAAGTCCATGAACTACATTCGCGGCCGCAGCTTCCAGCACAGCCTGATCATCATCGACGAATCCCAGAACCTCACGCCGCACCAGATCAAGACCATCATCACCCGGGCCGGGAACGGCTCCAAGGTGATCTGCCTGGGCAACCTGGCGCAGATCGATACCCCGTATCTGAGCGCCCTGAGTTCGGGACTTACCTACATGACCGAGCGCTTCAAGAGCTTCCGCCATGGTGGCCACATTCACCTGCAGGGCGTGCCCCGTTCGGCCCTCGCGGAGTTCGCCGAAGCCAACCTCTGAGGCTCCGCGGCTGCATCGAGTAGGAGGGGGAGTTACCTCCCCCGTCCTCTCACACCACCGGGCATAC
>NZ_JBHIXV010000062.1:0-5295 GCF_041984545.1 Marinobacter sp.
ATTATATCAATGGGTTAAGCAAGGTTCGCCTTTTTTTATGAATTTTTCGGGCTAAATACAAGGAAGCATCATGAAATATCCGCTATTGCTCGTACTGGCCACTGTCGCCCTACTATCTACAGGCTGTGCCTCAGTCGTCTCTGGCACGGATCAGAAGCTCACTTTTAACAGTGAGCCTGAAGAGGCCACCGTGACGGTATCCGGCCGGGTGCTCGGCAAAACTCCGCTAACCGTGCCCGTGGACCGGGCATCTAACCAGTCCATCACCTTTGAGAAAGAAGGCTACGAGACTTACACAGCTCAACTTTCCACCACAACCAACCCTTGGTTTTTCGGTAACATCGTGATTGGCGGCCTGGTGGGATCAACTACTGATGGCGTCTCAGGAGCCATTCACGAGTTCTCCCCCGACCAGTACTTTGTCACCCTGCAGCCCAAGACACCCACCGGGGTTTCGACCTCCAAACCGCGACAGATCAAGGAAATTATCATTGCATTCAGCAGCGAGTTTCGGCACCAACTGGCCAGTGGCGGTGGTGAGAAGGTTGATACCGTTGTGCACCTGCTGGGAGTGGATGCCTCGCAAAAAGACACCACCATCCGGGCACTGAACCAGCTTGCTCTGGCTAACGAGAACGACCTGGAGTTGGCTGAGACAATCATTGAGGTTTATGACGTTCGGTAGACGTCAGCTATTGAAACCGGGGCAGGTTTGCCCCGGTAACCAGAGCATCACTTCGGAAGTTCAATAATCTCGCCCAAAACACCGTCCTCACTAACCTGCAACCGCCCTACCGTAATCGGCAGCGTAAATCGCCTTGGCCCGGCGCCACCCGGATTGAAATAAAGCACATCACCAATCCACTCATTGCGGGGCTTATGGGAATGGCCGGAGATGACCACGCGGTACCGGTCCTGCGGATCAAATCCGAGAGTTTTGACATCGTGGAGCATGTAGAACGCATTGCCCAGATATTCCAGCTCCCGAACATCCGGAAGCGTCAACGCACGGCCGGTTTTGTCGATGTTGCCCCGAATCGCGACCAACGGGGCGATTGCCTCCAGCGCTTCCAGAACCTCATCCCGGCCAACGTCACCGGCATGAAGGATGACATCCGAGCCTTCCAAAACTTCCAGGGCTTCGGGACGCATCTTGCTGTGAGTGTCTGCGATTACGCCGATTTGCACGCACACGCTCCTTCCATCACGTCAGTGAATTCCGACAAAATCCGAGGAACATAGTAACCGTAACCAGGCCCCAAACGAAAAGCGGCAAGGCTGCAGTTGGGGCGTACCGGGCATTCCATCCTCACATTAACTGCTACCATTCATCCAACCCCAGGAGACAAGGACCTCTCACCACCATGAACAACAACTACAAAATCGCCCTGTTGATCGACTGCGATAACGTCAGCCACCAGTCCATCGAGGGCGTGCTCCAGGAGCTGGCCAAGTACGGCGCAGTCAACGTTCGCCATGCCCACGGCAACTGGAATGGCCCGCAGCTGGGTGGGTGGATTGAAAAACTGCACGCGAACGCCATTCGCCCCGTGCAGCAATTCGCTTACACCACCGGCAAAAACGCCACCGACGCCTCCATGATCATCGATGCCATGGACCTGCTCTACAGTGGCAACGTCAACGCCTTCGCCCTGATGACCAGCGATTCGGATTTCACGCCATTGGTGATGCGCATTCTTGAGGCAGGGTTGCCGGTTTTCGGCTTTGGTGAGCGGAAAACCCCCATGCCTTTCGTGAACGCCTGTTCCCAGTTCATCTACACAGAGAACCTGCGGGAAGAGAGTGAAGAGGGGGAGAATAACGATAACGGTGGGCCGGCCAAACCCAAGCCCACTGCCAAGAGAACCCGCAAAGAGCTTCGCGGCGATACGGTTCTGGTTCGCACACTGCGCACAGCCGTTGAGCAAACTGCCGATGACGACGGCTGGGCGCATCTGGGCGCTGTGGGCACCTACATTTCGAACAACAGCTCCTTCTCCCCCGTTAACTACGGGTACAAGAAACTGAGTGATCTCATCCGGGCCAGCGAGCTCTTCGAGATGAACGTTCGGGACAAAAACACACTCTACATCAAGAGCCCGGAGAAATAGGCCGGCTTTGCAGGCCGATCACGTGCCGGCGGCCTGCTCCACTGCAGCGTCCATTTTTTCAATGGCCTGCCGAAGCATCCGTTCGGACTCTCCGTGCTTGCCGGCCTTATGAAGCGACTCACCCTTGGCTCGGAGTTTTTCAACTTCAGCCCGGGTGCTTGCATCCAGATCGGCGGATTCCATCTGAGAATCAACCTGCTTCATCAAAACCGGGCACTGGCCACTGAGCGCCGGTGCGGAAAACAACAGTGTTGCGAGTAAAACAGAAAGATAGCGCATGGTGGTTCTCCTTCTATCCATCCATCCTTCCAAAGCATAGTAGATGGCGAGGAAAAGCGGAAAGTCGAACGGCCATGCCCTCACCCTTTTTTCGGGCTGACTTATCTCGAGGGCGTTTCCTTGATGTAGACATCGTGCTGCTGGAACGGAATGGTGATGCCTTCCTGCTTGAACCGGCGCCAGATCTCCAGATTGATGTCGGAGCTTACATTACCAAAACCCGCGGAGGGATCTGCCACCCAGACACGGGCCTCCAGTCGAATGCCGTTGTCGCCAAACTCCCGTAGCTGGCACACCGGCGCCGGCGCTGAAATCACCCTGGGCTGCTCCCGGGCGATCTCCAGAATGATGTCCATGGCACGCTCCACATCATCCCTGTAGCTTATGGACACAGGGATTTTGAGCCGCACGTTGGGATCGGAAAACGACCAGTTAATCACCTCACTGGTAATCAGGTTCTCGTTGGGAATAAGCGTCTCCACGCCATCGCGGTTGCGCACCACCACGTAGCGGGCGTGCATGGCGACCACCCAGCCGAACTTCTCACCAATGCTGACCACATCACCGGGACGGATCGAGCGGTCGAACACCAGAATAAAACCGCTGATGAAGTTGCTGGCAATACGCTGCAACCCAAAGCCAAGGCCAACGCCCAGGGCTCCGCCGAACACTGCCAGACCTGTCAGATCAATGCCGACCAGATTAAGAACCGACAGCCCGGCAACGATCATCAACACCAGCTTGCTGACTTTCGAGAAACCCACGGCCGCGCCGGGGCTCAGATTTGGCGACCGGGACAACCGACGGTCGATCATGCCCGAGAGCCAGATGGCAACCACCAACACCAGGCCTGTCAGCAGGAGCAGCTTGATAACCGCCAGCAGGGATATGCGAAGTTCACCCACGGAGAAGGCGAGGCTTTCCATGGCCGCCAGCACTGCAGGCAACAAGCCCACGAGGTGCAGGCCCACCACCAACCAGATCAGGATACTGATAGCAGTTTCAGAAGCCTCGACCAGAGGGCCGCTTCGCAAGCCCATGCGCAACATGTACACCAGGATGCGAATCAGCGCGAAGGAGATCAGCAGCGGGATTGCCAGATCCAGTGCCCAGTGGCCCAGACTTAATGCGGCTAACAGCGCGCGCCCCAGCAGAACCACCAGCAGCATCGACACCGGAAAAGCGAGGTGGCGGATGGTGCGCTTGGTGACGTGTCGAACGCCCCGGGAGTCCACCGAGGTCAGCCGGGCAATGAGGCGATGCGCATAGAGCGCCGCCAATCCCGCAAACACCAGCACAACGACCTGCGGGACAACCTCCTCCGGGCGTATCCCCTGCATGGCCTCCAGCAACTCCTGCCAGCTCTCCCCCATCGACAACTCCCGGTTAACGAGCATTCCTTGAGTGGCCCTGCCTTGCAGCACTCAGCCTACCCTCAGTATAGGAGGCTAGAACCAAGTCTGTTTCGGGGTTGCACTAACGGCCGAAATCAACAGCGGTCACATCCGCCACAAAAAACGGAAAGTACTGCTCGGTCTCGAAGTGATTGCCCGCCTCCACATGGGTCGGCAAACGAAAGCCGTTGAACCATCGGAATTCGGAGAGATAGCCGCCAAACGGCTGCAGCCGGTGCTGTTTCTCGGGGTTGGCGTTACTCCAGCGCTGAAAACGGACCACCAACGGCTGGCCCTCGGCCGACACCGTGAGATCCACCGCCTGAGACAGGCCGCCAGACTCCAAGGTAACCCTCGCTTCGTCGGCACCCAGCGCCTCCCAGGTAATACCCGGCCCCGGCCCCGGCAGCAGCGCCGCGGGCGTCCAGAACACGGCCTCGGCCACATAGCGGCCGAACGCTGAACGAGTATGGTTGGCATCGCCACCGAAACGGGCAATTGGCAGCAGCCCCATCAGCCAGAACCGGGTCCACCGCTGGCTGTCGGAACCGGACAACCGCATCAGCCCCCGCCGCGCGTGCATCTTCCAGACAAATCCGGACGGCATAGCCAGTACCTGGGTGGCCTCGAAATCAAGATAATTCGGGTTCTCCCGGTTCCCCATACCAAAGCGCCCAACCATGCGGAGACGAGCGACCGTACGAAGCGGTGTGCCGGGCTGAATGGTGTACAGAAAATAGCGCCGTGCCGGTTCCGGCAGGTGGGTGATCATCTCAGGGGCAAAGACTGGCGGGCTCGCAGGCTGCGTGCCTTCAAGCTTGCGCATGGCCTCGTGGTCTGCCCGATGATCGAAAAGCCGCCAGGCTGCCAGCCCCAGCAGAATCATCACAAACAACCCAAGCAAAAGGGCCATCGTACTCACTGGATAACCTCCTCAATCGGCCTTCGCAGCACGGAGGCCGCTGCGAAGGTTGTGATTCAGATCAGCTCTGAACCCTCAAAGAAAAAACCGAACTGACCAAAAAATAGATCTGTCCCCGTTTTTCCCCTAGTCTGTCCTTATTCGTACAGGAATTCACCAACCATTAGCATCATCCTTTCATGAATGAACATCCAATCCGCTGGGATGACCTTCAAATCGTCGCGGCCGTTGCGGAGGCGGGCACGCTCTCTGGCGCAGGAAAAAAGCTGGGAATCAGCCATGCCACCGTTTTTCGGAGGCTCAACAGCATGGAAGAACGCCTGGGCGTAGAACTGTTTGAACGCTCACGCAGCGGTTATTCACCGAGCCCGGCCGGCGAAGACCTGTTTGCTGTTGCGCAGAGGATGAGCCGGGACATCACGAATGTGGAACGTCGGCTTGCCGGGCAGGATCTCAAGCTTTCAGGGTCGATCCGGGTGACCACCACAGACACTCTGTTTACAGGGCTGCTGGCGCCAATGTTTCAACAGTTTCTGCATATTCCGGCCCATCGTGACCACCCATTCCGTTTGAACGTGACCGCCTGTTC
>NZ_JBHIXV010000063.1:0-4914 GCF_041984545.1 Marinobacter sp.
CAGCAGCACCGCTTGAACTTCTTTCCGCTTCCGCATGGGCATGATTTGTTGCGCATCCAATTCTTTCGCTTGGCTGGCGTTTCAGGCATGAGCCTTTCAGCCTCGTCGGCGCTCAACTCCACCATCTGCCTGTTGTTTTCCTGCTCAAACTTCGAAGCAATCTCTGCCATGGCTTCTTGAGTATCGGCTTCGTAGATGCGTCCTGTTCGGCAATCCATGGTGCGCTCCTGAGTCTCGTAAGGGCTGGCGGGTTATCCGGTATCACCGCTCTGGCATTTGTTGATCCGGTGCCACCCGGGACCCCCTACCGGTGGGAGCCACAAGTTCGCAATGTCATTGCGGTTGATGCGTCGGCCGGGAACCTCCCAACCCCTTACACATCCGAGGAGCGCTCTGCTGACTTGCGCAGGCTGGGGACCTGCCAGGTCACCTTGGTCAAAAGGACAGAGCGCTCCCGGATATAGGCTCCTTACGGGAGCCAGGCGGACTGATCGGCGAGGGCGGTGGTCGTGGGAACCTTTGCCTCAGTCTGCTGGCGTTCTATCGCCGGGACCCTGTCCCCGGCTGCAATGTCGGCACCTTGGCTTTCGCCTGGCCAGCTTTACCGGCTGCTTCTGATAGCGCTGCAGCTCGCGCTTGCTTCAAACCCTGTACAGATATCCACCCGTAGTCAGACGGGTAATCCGCCAGCTCCGGAGTGGTTTAATGGAAACCATCAGGCGGCACTCTCCGGGCCGTGATCGACAGGAAAGCCGGACCCTCGGCGCTCGTGATCGCGTCGTTCTTGCTCTCTGCGTTCAGCGGCCCGGCGCTCAGCACTACGGCGGTCTAAAAAGTCAGCAGCCCGCTCAAGTGGAATGCCGTCCGTTTGGTTCGGGTAAATGTCCGGGCGGAGTTCGTGGGGGGTGACCTGCCAGTCTGTGGCTTCGCAGACGGCGAGAACTTTTTCAGCCGATACTTGCCGGTGCCCTGAAAGCCATTGGTAAATCAGGCCCTGGGTAACCTTGAGGTGCCCAGCGAGCTGTCTTTGAGTAACCCGATTCCGGGCCATGTATGCGCGTAGTGTCTTCATGACCTGAGATATTAGTGATGCTATTACCTTGGGTCAATAGTATTGCTATTTGTGCGAGGTAATAGTTTTGCTATTCAATGCCGTAATGGAGACAAACCGAACCTTATCCGAAGAACAAATTGCTGATGCCCGTAGGCTTAAAAGCCTGTGGGAGAGGGAGTTTAAGGGCAAAATATCTCAAGAAGAGGCTGCGCACCTCTGCGGATGGAGGACTCAGGGAGCTTTCAATCAATACTTAAACGCAAAAATACCTCTTGGACTTCCTGCCCTGCTGAAAATATCTGAGGCGCTGGGCGTGAGCCCGGAAGAAATTTCCCCTCGGTTGGCAGCTAAGCTTCCGAAGAAGGGCTCTGTCGACTTCAACCTCTCCGGCCAATCCTACATACCTGGCTCTGATAATCCGCCAGCCGCGGCATCCTCGGAAATTGATCTCCTCCTGGCAAAAGCCACTCCACGTTCACGGCAGCAGTTATTGAGGATTGCGGAGGCGGCGGGAGACGGTCGCCTCAGCGAATCTGACATCAAGATGTTGAGTGATATCGCCAAACGACTGGAAAAAGGAAGCACCAATCACAGTGACGACTACCCAAACCTCAAGCCAGACACGGCTGATCCGGATTCTTGATCCTTCAGCGTATCGGGGAATGCTTCACTGGGTTGATCCAGAAGATGGGCATATCTCCGACGTCCATGTGGCGCGCTATGCAATAGATTTAGAAACCTCGGTGGAGGCCTACTCCAAGATTTACCCATGGGAAGACGGTCGTAACCGTGGGATGGTTAATGAGATCACCGGGTACCTGGTCTGTCATGCTCTGGGAATTCCCCAGCCGGCCCGGGCCTTTGTTGCTTACGTGCCCTTGCGGGAAATCTGCACGCCGGACTCTTCCCCTATGATCCGCCAGCTGGCCGAGCAAAGAGCTTATTACCCGGCATTCTGTACCCAGAGGCTGGACGGAAAGAGCGCCGCCTATCGGCTTCCACGGGTCGCGCTTCCTGGTCTCATAGAAGACGTGAAAGCATGGGACAAGCTGCCCACTACAATGGCCGTCGATGACCAGATTGCGAATGTCGACAGGCATCTCAATAACTTGATCAGGCTGGGTAGCAAGTCCTTTGCTGTGATTGATAACGGAATTCTGGCGGCTGCTCCCCGGGAAGGTGTGCATCACTGGACGGTTGATCGCCTGGACGCACTGGCGCTGTTCCGGAACAGACTCTGTGAGCACGTTTTTAACCAGGATCCACCAAACAAGGTGGTCAGTGCCACCCTTGGGGAAGCCCAAAACTGCGCGCCCGCCGTAGATTCAGTGATCGACGAGCTGGAGTTCTGGTGGTCTCAACTACTATCCGGCGAAGATTACGAAAAATTCAAAGCGTTCATTCTGGAAAGGACGTCTCAGATTGAAGTGATCCTGAGACGACGATACAACCGGCTGCTATAATTGGCATTATGATGCTCGATTCCCTTATTACTCATGCAGACACCGCCGGCGCACCCAATGTAGTGGGTCGTTATCGGCTGCTGCGCGTTTGTCCGGACCCGGTGGCGGACGAGTGGTTCAACGTGGGAATCTATTTTGAGGCCGCGGACGGGAGCCGAGACTATCGGTTGCTCGAAAACATGGAGGCTTTTAAATGCCTCTATGGCGCCCATGGCGTCGGCAACCTGAACAACCTGCTTTCAGTGGTCGCTGATGCGGCTAAAGCGGGCAGGCTGAATGAGCTTGGCCCTCACATCCGAGCCGGGCAAGAGCATTACGCGGCTGGCGAATCCACAGACGAGATTCTGTCCCAGATGTTCGATACGTTTGTGACCCTGAGCAGAAGACAAGTTGAAGAAGCCGAACCGAAAGAACGCACCGAAGGTCTCAACACAGTCGATCTTAGGAAAATAGTGCTGGGAGAGGTCAAGTCGAAGTACCGCGGCCTGTATAACCGCTCATTTCATGACAAGCCAATCTCGCTGGCGGATCCAGTCAACGATGAGAAGCGGGAATACGACCTGCCGATATTCCGTCAACCAAAACTCGGAAACGACACAACCAGGTTTGCCTCAATCATCTCGGCCTTCGTGAAAACCGATATCAACCGGGCGTATCACCTGGACCGTGGTGCTCTGACCCTGTTGAACGCCCGGGACGTCCTGAAGCAGAAGGGCCGGTCAGAAGGTGCTTTCTTTATCCTGCGGCCCCACGAAGGCGCTCCCGGTTTCGATGAGCAAGTGATGCGAAAGATCGACGACGATATCGACACTGCGATTTTTCATTTCCGGCATGACAAACACTTCCACTTTGAAGTGTTTGATGACCCCAGAATTCTCACCGAATACGCAATTGACTACGCGAGCTGACTGACAGCTTGTTCACGCGCCGAGTTCACGCTGCGCTGACATCGCCAGGAAAGCAGACCGACTCATATGCCGGCTTCTGGCCTCGTCGTCGATCCTGCGCAGCAATCCTTCCGGCAGGCTGACGTTCAGCCGAACTGATTTAGTTTTCAGCTTGCCGGTGTCGATATCCACCATCATCCAGATCCCGCCCTGGTAATCGGGATTGGCCATCAGCTTGTCCAGCGGGGTGGGTGAGGGCACCACCATGTCCTCATCCTCGCAGTACAGCTCTACCGCCTCCTGGATGTTGCCCGCCAGCTCGTCCCAGCCGTCCGCCGCAGAGAAGCAGCCGGGGAAGTCCGGCACTTCCGCGCCATGGGCGTGCTTGTCATCACCTGTATGTACATAAACCGGGAACAGCATAATTACCTCCAGTCCCATCCTGCTTGCCTGTAAATGCTGCGCAGTGTGCCCAGCGGCATATCCTTTCGCGGGTGTGGCACTACCACGTGCCCGGGCTTATCCGGGTGTTTGAACTTCTCGTGGTCGCCCTTGCCGCCCACTTTCACCCAGCCTTCCGCCTTCAATCGTTTGATAATGTCTGCGCTTTTCATAGTGTGTATTTTTACACAACTTCATGAGGCTGGCAATTTGCTGGTCTCCGCAAGATGGTATTAGTTAAAAAATAATAGCAATACTATTGACTGCAAATAATAGCGTTGCTATTGTTCACCCATAACGTTGATCAGGGAGACAACAAAATGGGCCGCAGACAGAAACCAACCTATCCCCGAATGGAAGTTGAGCTGGCGGATACATCACTTCTACCGCCGCGCCGTGCGGAGGTCGTAATGCTGGCGGCCCGAGGAATGAGCACCAAGGCCATTGCCCGCCAGCTGGGCATTTCTCCAGCCACGGTTGAGTGGCATCTGGACGAAGCCAAGGACCAGTTCCACGCGCTGGATCGGGTGGATCTTGTCTCCCAGGGCTGGATGCAGGGGCTATTCCGGGCCCGGATGCTTGCCTGGATGCTTGTTGCTTTCTCAGCGCTGCCGGCAATGCGCAGCAGACCCACACCAATGACCGGTACCCGTCCGCCAGCCGTGCGCAGCGTGATTGGCCGTACCGCGATCCGCGAATTCCGTGCTTAACCAGGAGAACACCATGGCAACGCTGACTATCGAACTTCCGGAAAAGGTTACCCAGGGCCAGATGATGGAGGCCCTGGCCTCGCTGGGCTGCGAGCTTCGGCTTTCCAGTGATGGGAGGAACTACAAGGCGGTACCGAAAGAGCAGGGCAACGTTGTCCGGATGCCAGCTCGGATTCGCGAAATCCGCCAGCCGGGCCCGGGTGTGGCCTGATTACCGATAACCAAGGAGAAAGTGATGGCACTGATTTTGAGTAGGCGCCCCGGCGAAACGATTGTGATTGAAACTCCAAGCGGGGAGATCGTGGAGGTCACAGTGCTGGGAACCAACGGCCCCCAGATACGAATGGCGGTTTCAGCAC
>NZ_JBHIXV010000064.1:0-4452 GCF_041984545.1 Marinobacter sp.
ACCTGTACCGGAACAGCGCCCGTCAAGGCGCTACGCGCCATGCCTGGCGCACCACGAAAAAGGGGAGCAAGACGCTCCCCTTCTGCTTCGTACTTTTCTGGACTGCGGTGCTAGCCGCTGACAAACACCGGACCCACGCCGAAGTTCCACAGGATGACCGACCCCACCCGTGTCGACACCAGGATCACCAGGGCAACGGTCAGAAGTGCGCCCGCGTACATGACCGCCCGCTCTTTCTCGATGCCCATGACAATCGGCAGACCGTCGTACATCAGCCAGGCGCCGTAGCAGGCAGCCACCAGGAACACAATGGCATTGAACCAGGGCACCGGATACAGCAGAGCAAAGCCTGCCAGGAACAGCGGGGTGCAGGAATAGGCCGCCAGGGCGATGCCGTTGGAGGGTACATGCTCCTCCTTGGCGCCATAGGTTCTGGCCATCCAGTTGATTGCGTAACCAAGCGCAAAGACCCCTACCAGCATCGCCAGATAGGTGAGCACACTGAGTTGCATTGCACTGATTTCCGTCAGCTTGATCAGCCGTTCATTGCCCACCGTCCAGCCAAAATAAGCTGTGGAGATATAGGCGCAGACAGGCGCGATGGCTGCCAGGATCAATACGTAGGCCACGTAAACCCGGCGCGGTGTTTCATGTTCTTTTCGAATGGAAGCCCACTCTTCATCAGGATGGGTGAAGAGACCGAACGCATGTGACAGGAGCATGGACAACCCCCTTCTTCTCTGTTGTTGGTATTTTGAACTACGGGATCCGGAAACTGGCGGATCAGCAACCGTTCCTTGACTTAACTATAGTCAAGAAACCGGAATGGGAAAGAGCTTGCACGGAAAAAAGCGAGAGAAGGAAGGCAAGTGGCCGGCGAGCGCCGGCCACCGGGCTTCAGGCCTTGCGCGGGTCGGTCTCGGCCACCCAGGGGTACTCACGATGGCTGTCGCGAAACGCCAGCAGGCTGGCCACGTCGCTGAAGTCCACCAGATCCCGGAAGTCGAGCCAGTCCACAAGGGCATACAGGCAGATCGCCGGGTAGTTCCACTGCTCGAACTGACCATCCTCCACCATCGCCGCCAGCGTGCGCAGGGTGGTCATGATCCGTTCCCGTTGCAGGTTGTAGAACATCAGATCCTGACGGGTATCGATACCGGACTTTTCTGACAGGAGCAGCGTGACCGCGGAATCGTTGGCGCCATCGATCATGGTCAACTGGTTTTCCTGGTCCCAGGTCAGCGGATCCCGGCCCTGCTTGGCACTGATGTAACGGGCAATGATCCGGGAGTCGAAGAGCTCCTGACCGCCGTCCTCGAGCACGGGAATCTTGAGGGTCGGATTGTTCCGCCTCAGCTCATCCCGGCCCTCGCCGTAGATGTTGAGGTTAACGAACTCGTAGGGCTCCTCGTCCAGCAGGATGCGAATGCGCCGAACGTAGGGGGAAGTGGTGGATCCAATCAGTTTCATGGTGTCTCCGAGTGCTTGTCGCTCAGGATCCCAGCAGGGATTCAGGGTTTGTATAAGGATGCCCGGTGGCTTCTGCCACTTCCCTGTACGTGACCTTGCCTGCGGTGACGTTCAACCCCGCCCGCAGATGGGGGTCCTCCTTCATTGCCCGATCCGGCCCTTTGTTGGCCAATGCTATTACGAACGGCAAGGTGGCATTGTTCAAAGCCAGTGTCGAAGTCCGCGCCACCGCGCCGGGCATGTTGGCCACGCAGTAATGTACCACACCGTCGACAAGATACACGGGATCATCGTGGGTGGTTGCCCGGGAGGTTTCCGCACATCCCCCCTGGTCGATGGCCACGTCCACAATCACACTGCCCTCCGGCATCCGGCGCACCATGTCGCGGGTAATCAGCTTGGGGGCAGAGGCACCTGGAATCAGCACGCTGCCAATCACGAGATCGGCTGCGGTGACGGTTTCGTCGAGGGTCTGGGCGGTGGAGAACAGCGTGGTTATCCGGTTGCCGTAGTGTTGGTCGAGGGCGCGCAATACGTCGAGATTGCGATCCAGTACGGTTACCTGAGCGCCGAGGCCAACGGCCATGGCGATGGCGTTCTGCCCCACCACACCGCCGCCAACCACCGCCACCCGCGCGGGACTGACCCCCGGTACACCGCCGAGCAGAACGCCGCGACCGCCGAGGGCTTTTTCCAGGCAGTGGGCGCCCGCCTGGATTGACATGCGACCTGCCACTTCCGACATGGGCGCCAGCAGGGGCAGGCGGCCAGCCTTGTCGGTGACCGTCTCGTAGGCAATGCAGGTGGCGCCGGAGTTGACCAGGTCGTCCGTCTGGGCCTTGTCCGGGGCCAGGTGCAGGTAGGTAAACAGGGTATGCTCGGGCGTCAGCAGTGCCCGCTCTTCGGCCTGGGGCTCCTTCACCTTGACGATCAGCTCTGACGCCCGGAACACGTCGGCCGCATCGTCCAAGACACTGGCTCCGGCCTGCCGGTAGTCCTCGTCGGAGAAACCGATGGCGTTGCCGGCACCACTTTGCACCAGGACGTCATGGCCATGGCCCGTCAGTTCCTGGACAGCCGCCGGCGTCATCCCCACGCGGTATTCACGGTTCTTGATTTCCCTGGGTACGCCAATTTTCATGCGCAGCCTCCATTGTCCGAGAGTGAGTTTGACGGATGACACTGAATCCTACTGCTTCAGTGTAGACAAACAGACCTATACTGAGCGGGCAACTGATTGCATCGGTTTACCGGTTCCGGGCGTAGATATCCGGACTGAAAACCTCTACCAAAAGGAGCAGGATTCACCATGACAAAACTGACACTGGCGATCGCCGCCACTACCCTTTCACTCTCTCTGACAGGTACACAGGCACTGGCGGATATGCAGACCAAGACGATTGAGTACACCATTGGCGACACCACCTTCACCGGCTACATGGCCTGGGATGACGATAACGAGAACAAGCGCCCCGGCGTACTGGTCGTTCACGAGTGGTGGGGGCACAACGAGTTTGCGAGGGAGCAGGCAGAGCGACTGGCTGCCGCCGGCTACACGGCATTTGCCCTCGACATGTATGGCTCGGGCAAGCTGGCAGACCACCCTGACACGGCCCAGAAGTTCATGCAGGAAGCCACAAAAGACATTGAGCAGGTCAAGGCCCGCTTCCTCAAGGCCAAAGAGATTCTTCAGAATCACGAAACCGTCGATGGCTCACGGATTGCCGCCCAGGGTTACTGTTTCGGCGGCGCCGTGGTGCTGAACATGGCAAGGCTGGGCGTAGACCTGGATGGCGTGGTGAGTTTCCATGGCGCCCTGGGCAGCCCGCTGACCGCCGAGCCCGGCGCCGTCAAGGCACGGGTGCAGGTCTACACCGGCGGCGCCGACAAGATGGTACCGTCCGACCAGGTGGCCGGTCTGGTCAAGGAAATGCAGGATGCCCGGGTAGACCTTACCCTGGTGACCTTCCCCGGCGTACTCCATTCGTTCACGAACCCCGGGGCGGACAAGTTTGCCGAGGAGTTCGGCATGCCCGTGGGATACAACGAAGAGGCCGCTACCCGCTCATGGGAGGGCACCATGCGTTTCTATGAGGATATCTTCGCGCAATAAGTCCAGGGGGCTCAGAGCGACGAGGCAATACTGTTGCGTACGTCAGTCATGAGATCGTCGATGGCCAGGGTGCCGGTGGCCATCGGCGGATGAATAACCACCTCAATCTCGCCCGGGGAGAACGCCGCATGCCCTTTGGGCAGGCGCTGGTGCGAGCCGCGGATGGTTACCGGCAGAATGGGCAACTGGCCATCGGCGGCAATCACGAAACCACCCTTCTTGAACGGCAGCAGCTTTCCGTCCCACGATCGGGTGCCCTCGGGGAAAATCAGTATGCTGGTGCCATCGGGTAACTGGGCCACGCCGCGCTTGATGCTCTCCAGGGCATCCCCGCCTTTGGACCGGTCGATGAACAGATTGCGGGAAGTTTCCAGTGCCAGGCCAAACAGCGGCACCTTGCGCAGCTCCTTCTTGATTACCCATCGATACTGCAGCCCCAGGGCCAGCACCAGGGCAGGAGGGTCGAAGTAGGAGGCGTGGTTGCTCAGGATGACGTAACGTTGGCCGGG
The DNA here is from genome assembly GCF_041984545.1 of Marinobacter sp. Lineage (GTDB taxonomy): Bacteria > Pseudomonadota > Gammaproteobacteria > Pseudomonadales > Oleiphilaceae > Marinobacter. The sequence goes on from NZ_JBHIXV010000064.1 coordinate 4,093, forward strand.
CTCGATGTTTTCCCTGCCCCGCACCCGCAGGCGGATTCCGCAGACCTTGAGGATCACCCAGGCGAAGATCTGGGTACCCCGGAACGCGGCATCTCCCCGCCGGCCTACCAGAGCGGCAACCACGATTGGCAGGAACAGAATCAGGGTAAGCAGACTTGCCCAGGACAGAATCCAGGCGGCTTTGAACACTCGGAGCATGAACGTTTCCTGAAGATCTCGACTTCTGATTAAACGAGCGACAGGGTGAAAAGCTTACACGGCAGCGGCAGAATCACAAAGTCTGCCAACGGGGCCGACAATAGCCGGCCAATCGGGATAGGGGGGAGCCATGAGGCTCCACCCCTCCCACACCACCCGGCA
>NZ_JBHIXV010000065.1:0-2146 GCF_041984545.1 Marinobacter sp.
GTATGCCCGGTGGTGTGAGAGGACGGGGGAGGTAACTCCCCCTCCTACTCGATGCTGTCTGCCTGATTGTCCCTTTCCGGCAGCTATCGGCTAAACTCCCGTTAAAATCCTTTCTTTCTATTGTCGGAGAGTCCGATGCTCACGCTATACCCTGAACTCAAGCCCAACGCGCAGCACCGCCTGGCCGTGGAGCCGCCCCACGAACTTTACGTGGAAGAGAGTGGCAATCCCGACGGCATTCCAGTGCTGGTGGTTCACGGTGGGCCAGGCGGAGGGTGTGAGGACTATCATCGCCGGTTCTTCGACGCTGAGCGGTTCCGCATCATCCTGATGGATCAGCGAGGGGCGGGACGGTCGACTCCGCTGGCGGAGCTGCAAGGCAACAGTACTGACCGACTCATTGAAGACATGGAAGCGGTGCGCGCGTTTCTCGGGGTCGACCAGTGGCTGCTGTTCGGTGGCAGCTGGGGGTCGACACTGAGTCTGGTCTACGCTCAGACGCATCCGGAGCGTGTCCTCGGGCTGGTGTTGCGGGGAATTTTCCTCTGCCGCCCGAGGGATATCCAGTGGTTCTACCAGGACGGAGCCAGCCGGGTGTTTCCCGATTACTGGGCGGATTTCGAAGCGCCCATTCCTGAGCATGAGCGCGCGGATATGGTGGCGGCTTATTACCGGCGCCTTACCAGCGCCAATGAGCTGGAGCAGATTCAGGCCGCCAAGGCCTGGTCGGTCTGGGAGGGGCGGTGTGCCACCCTGCATCCCAATCCCCGGGTTGTCGAACATTTTGGCCACCCGCACGTGGCAATCGCGCTGGCCCGTATTGAATGCCACTACTTCATGAACAATGCCTTTCTCGAGCCGGATCAGATCGTCAGGGACGCGGCGCGCCTCGCCGACATCCCCGGTATTATCGTGCACGGTCGCTATGACATGGTGTGCCCGCTGGAGAACGCCATTGTCCTCAGCCGGGCGTGGCCACAAGCTGAACTGCAGATCATCCGGGATGCGGGTCATTCTGCGTCTGAGCCCGCCATTGTCGATGCCCTGATGCGCGGCGTGGAGTCCGTTGTGGCAAAAACCGGGAAAAGTGTCGGCTGATTCTCGCTTTCGGGGTTGCGGCCGGACATTACCGTCGATACACTTTTCCGCCATTGAGAACATCTCTCGTTCACGCCACCCCAAGGAAGTTGATGAAAGGGCTGATTCAGCGCGTTACGGAAGCCAGTGTTACCGTCGATAGCGAACGGGTTGCCTCCATCGGTGACGGATTACTGCTGCTGCTGGGTGTCGACAGGGACGATGGCGAGGATGAGGTCCGGGAACTGTGCCGGAAGGTTATTGCCTACCGGGTGTTTCCAGATGAATCCGGTCGTATGAACCGCAGTCTCGCCGACACAGATGGCGCTCTCCTTGTGGTTCCCCAGTTCACACTTTCCGCCGATACTTCCTCCGGCACCCGCGCGGGCTTTTCCCGAGCGGCGGCCCCTCAGCGTGCAAGAACCCTGTTTGAGGCTTTCGTGGCAGAGGCCCGGGATGCGCTCGGCTCTGACAGGGTGGGTGCCGGTGTGTTCGGTGCAGACATGAAAGTTGGGCTGGTTAACGATGGACCGGTGACGTTTCTGCTTGAGGCCGGTTGATGCTGCGCAGACGCTTGCACCATTTTCGGGCGCAGCGATGTGTGTGGCGTTGAAGTAGTGCACGAATTGGCTGGCTCGTCGCCAATTCATTGCTAAAGAGATAGGATTTTCGTTTTATATTTCTGATATGAAAGGTTTTTTAGAGGCTTGGCCCCGGAATTGAAACACATCTGTCACAGGCCGGTTCATAGGGTTCGGGCATAAGAGCGGCACACGCAGATGCTAAACGAACTAAAAACGCCGACTTAAAAATTTGCAAAAGACGATTGGTTGTATTAAAACACGTTTATCATGCAGAGCTTGAAGAAAGATCTGTAAGTGTTTGAGCTGTATAGACCTGACATTTGTCGGGTTTTTCAGAAAAAGAAGAAAAGTTATTCCGATGTCACAAAAATGACACAGGAGTAATGCAGAATCGGCCTCATCCAGCCTGACTGGTGACGCCTTAAAAAATGGTTCATCGCGCTTTACCGGGAAACGCTGCTTTTATCTTCAAGAAGAAGTAGCCG
>NZ_JBHIXV010000066.1:0-1725 GCF_041984545.1 Marinobacter sp.
AACAACCGTTCGCCGGGCAAGAGCGATCATCGGCCACCTGACTGGCGAATGTCAAGTGCACTGCACAAATTAACAGCAATTTCACGCCAAACCGGCCACAACCGGCCGCTGGCGCCTCCCCCTGATGGGTTACTCCCTTCCATTAAAAGCCCGTGATGGCGATACTGGCGTATAACAACTTTTCAACGATTATGGAGCCCATCCATGAGCAGTGTACCCAGTACCGAAATGAAACCCCTGAACGTTGCCCTGCTGACCGTCTCCGATACCCGTGGGCCTGAACAGGACACGTCCGGGCAATTTCTGGAGGACAGCGTGGTCGAAGCCGGCCACAACCTGGTCGCCCGCCGGATCCTGCCGGACGACGTCTATCTGGTGCGGGCCTTGTTGTCCGGCTGGATTGCCGATTCACAGGTGCACGCAGTGATCATTACCGGTGGCACCGGCCTGCTTGAACGAGATAGCACACCGGAGGCGGTAAGGCCTTTGCTCGACAAAACCATCGAAGGCTTTGGTGAGGAATTCCGCCGCCTGTCAGCCGCCGAAATCGGATCATCAACCGTGCAGTCACGGGCGATGGCGGGAATGGCAAACCACACGGTGATCTTCTGCCTGCCCGGCTCGACCGGCGCCTGCCGCACCGGCTGGGAAGGCATTCTCCTCAGTCAGCTGGACAGCCGTCACACACCATGCAATTTCTCGGGGCTGGTCTTGCGCAAACCCGAGAAGCCAATGTCGCGGCTCAACGAAGTCATTGGACAGCGCGCCAAGCGCTGAGGCAGAAGACATCCCGATCGGAGTTAAGACTTGATGGCCAAGCCAAACCTCACGCCCCTGGAAGATGCCCTGGACCACTTGTTGTCGGAAGCACCGGTGGTTGCGCAGATTGAAACCGTCGCACTGGCCGACTCCCTGGGCCGGGTACTTGCCGAAAACCACTATGTGCCGGCCGACGTGCCGCCGGCTGACAACAGTGCGGTGGACGGATACGCCCTGCGCAAACAGGATCTGCATGGAGACCGGCCAATACCGGTCTCGGCCCGGATTCCGGCCGGTGAAGCGCCGAAGCCCCTGGAACCCGGCACCGCTGCGCGCATCTTTACCGGCTCAGAGATTCCCGAGGGCGCCGACTCGGTGGTCATGCAGGAGCGGATTGAGGTGACGGAATCCGGCATTCTTGTACAGGCGGAAGTAGACGAAGGGCAGAATATTCGCCGCCGGGGGCAGGATCTCACCCGGGGCGATCTTGCTCTGGCAAAAGGTACACAGGTACGTCCCAATGAGATGGGACTACTGGCCTCCATGGGCGTTGCCCGGGTTGCCGTCCTGGCGCGGTTGAAAGTCGCCATTCTCTCCACGGGAGATGAGCTGGTGGACCCTGGCTTGCCGCTCGGCCCGGGCCAGATCTACAACAGCAACCGCTTCACCCTGATGGGGTTGCTCACCGAAGCCGGTTGCGAGGTCGTTCTGTGCGAAACACTCAGGGACAAGCGCGAGGCGACCCGCGAAACACTGCAGCGTGCGGCCGAGGCCGCTGACCTGGTTATCACCAGCGGTGGCGTATCCGTGGGCGAAGAGGACCACGTGCGTGCAGTGCTGGAGGAGTCAGGCAGTCTGTCGCTCTGGAAGATGGCCATCAAGCCCGGGAAACCGGTGGCTTTTGGTGCCATCGGGGGGACCCCGGTGCTGGGACTGCCCGGCAACCCGGGGTCTGTGCTGGTCACT
>NZ_JBHIXV010000067.1:0-1069 GCF_041984545.1 Marinobacter sp.
TTTCGAATCCACGTAGATGTATTCCTTGAAGCCGCCCGATGGATCGTATTCTCCCGGCAGGGCGAGCTCCGTCTTAATCGATGTAATCTTCAAACTCCCATTTCCCTATTCGCGATACTTTTTCCGCAACCTCAATCCAGTTTTCACCAGTACATTCCCGTAAAAAATTTTGGATAGTGTCAACAATCTTTTGATAGTTGTATTCTCGAACGATTAGATGATGGCGACCGATTACTACCTCATTCATCCCATAGGTCTCCTCTAACCATTTTGGCGTACATACCTCGACATTGAAGGACTCCTCTCCGTCCACTCCTTCTGGCCCCACCATAACCTGTAAGAGAAACCCAAATTTTTCTGGAACTTCCGGCTGGTAGAGCTTGAGATCGTGAATATCAGGGCTGTGAAGCCGCTTTAATTCTGCGTTCATCGATTAATCCGTAATATCAAGATGGCCATTCGACTGCCAACGAGTTGACTGCTGACCTGGAACTCTCTGCTCAAAGTTTGCCTGGGTTCTATCCAGTCTCGGCTTGTAGCTGGGCGGTCTGTACTGCCTCAGACCATCTTTACTAACCAAGGTTTTGCCATCACTGGCCACTTTATAGCCGTCTCCAACCCAAGCTTTACCAAGTTTGTTGGCCTCGGTTTTAGTTGCCGAACCAAGACCAAAATTACCTTTTCCTCTAGCTGCATCGCGTAATATCCCAACCTCTTTGCCAAGAGACTTGGCCAATCTCCCGCTTTTTATCAAGGCTCCTGCAACCGCGCCAATTGGAACAAATGTTTCGGCATCCTGATACAGAGAACGGGCAAAACCAGCCCCCTCACCGTTATACCCATCGGCCAAAGCGCCGAGGACTCTGTCTCCGTTGAATCCGTTCCCCTGCAGTGCATTGTAGGACTCAACAATCACGCCACCAACGAAAGTAACCGCATTACGCCCATCCCTATCCACATTGCCGTAGGGGTTGTTATTGGCATAGGCGTACCGATTGAAGCTGTGAATATTCGATTCTTGCCACTTCACAGGGTCTATCCCGGTAAACCGCCCGATTGAGGACCCGTA
>NZ_JBHIXV010000068.1:0-1045 GCF_041984545.1 Marinobacter sp.
CTTCGTCGGCTGGGTCATCTTGCGCTACGCGGACAACTACCTCCGACAGGATCCGCCCTTGTCGAAAAGCGCCTGTTTAGCCGGAGTGATTTTCTCCTTAACACCAAACTTCTTTTCTTTCATTAGCTGAGTGCGGCTTTTGTACTTGCTTGCTCCCATCATTGCCGAAGCATCAGAAGCGGTTAAGTGTTCTTCGCGCAGTTTCAACCACGCATCAGTTCCCTGTTCGATATTGTATAGCTTCATGTTATTTGCCTACTTGTTGTAATTTTGAGTATTGGTCTTGGCTAAGGATAATGTTCTTCTTAGTCAAGAATTGGTGTAGCGAGTCAACGGTATGCTTGCCGTCAGTTATTTTTTTAGACCAGGCCGGGAAGTTTTTATTAAATTCTTCATCCGGGTAGCAGTTAACAACCTGTTGCTGTTCCTGGTTATCGTACTGAACAGAATCGCCGTCATCGTCTTCACCGCCGACAACAATCCCCAAGATACCAGTCAATGTATAACGGCGAAGGTATGAGATTGCCGAAGCGATACTTTTAAGCTGATCCTTGCCGCCGCTAATATCAGGAGAAGATACCAACTCACTGTATTCTGAGTGGCCGCTCTGGTGCGTAACGATACAGCGAACAGTGATAATTCCGTTCTCCTGGCTTTGCGTAAAGCGGTAAGACAGGCCTGTTTCTTTTAACGCTGGCTGAATTGCCTTAGCAATATCTTCAATCTTGGCGTACTGGTAGAACGTGCGACCTTTTGAAGTTGTGTAATCAACAATGCCAAGCTTTTCAATTACCGGAAGCATTGCCTGAAACTTAGACATTGCAGCGTTGAACTCTTTCTTAGCCTGGTTTGCCTCATAACGCTCTTGAAGATCCATAAGCTTTTCAAGCTGAGTAATGTCAGCGCCGTTATTTACTGCAATTTCAATTAGGCGCATGTGCGGCTGTGCCATAACCGGAAGTGATGATTGCTGCTCACTTGTAACCAATTCGCCGTTACTCATTTAAGCCACCAATTAAATTAACCTGATCCGCATTGAGCTCGG
>NZ_JBHIXV010000069.1:0-1021 GCF_041984545.1 Marinobacter sp.
TGGAAGACCAGACTGTCGCCGAGCCCATTTTGTCGATGAACAGTGTCGAAGTGCTGTACGATAACGTTCTATTGGCAATCAAAGGCGTCTCGATCGAGGTTCCCAAGGGCAAGATGGTTGCTCTTCTGGGGTCAAACGGGGCGGGCAAAAGCACGACACTCAAGGCAATCAGCGGCCTGTTGAAAGCCGAGCGTGGTCATATCAGCCGCGGTGAGATCCGTTTTGGCGGAACCGTTATCACCGAGGCTCTCGCGCAAAAACGAGTGGAGATGGGCATTTGCCATGTCATTGAAGGCCGTCGCGTTTTCGAACATCTCACACCCGATGAAAACCTGATCGCCGCGGCGCCACTCGGCATGAGCAGGGCTGCGTTGAATGCGGAGAAAGACAGGATCTACAATTATTTTCCTCGACTGGCCGAGCGGCGCAACTCCTTTGCGGGATATCTGTCTGGTGGCGAACAGCAGATGCTCGCCATTGGCCGGGCTCTGGTGACGCAACCGGACCTGTTGATGCTTGACGAGCCGAGCCTTGGACTTGCCCCGTTCCTGGTGGCTGAGATCTTCGACATGATCAAGAAAATCAATCGGGAAGAGGGCTTGTCAGTTCTTCTTGTGGAGCAAAACGCACTCGCGGCGCTGGAGATCGTGTCCGACGGATACCTGATCGAGAACGGCCGAGTTGTCATGCATGACACGGCGGAGGCGCTCAAGTCGAACTCCGACATTCAGGACTTCTACCTCGGTGGCAAAGAGGGAAGCAATTTCCACAACGTGAAACATTACAGTCGGCGTAAACGGTGGTTGAGTTGACCGGGCGCCCCGGTCGTTTCTACGGGAGGTAAACATGAAACTACTCAGCAGTGCCGCATTTATTTCTACCATCGTCTTCGGGATGGCAATGTCCATACCTGCAGCTGCATTGGCCGAACCATTCAGGGTCGGTGTCTGCTACGATCTGAGCAAGGCCTATACCTTCGCAACGCCGCAGGTTGCTCAAGCCGCGAAAGATCTGGCAGCGC
>NZ_JBHIXV010000070.1:0-680 GCF_041984545.1 Marinobacter sp.
TCGTGCCGGACGAAGCTGGCGTCCTCCACACCGTGCAGCAGCATGTTGGTGACGCAGAGCATGTGCGGCAGCGGCTTCTTTTCGACGGCGCGCAGACCGGACTGCATGAGCGCCTCGTCCTCGGGGCGCTTCACGTGCTTGTCGCGCATGTGACGGATCGAGCAGGTGAGGAAGCCGCCGGTGCCGCAGGCGGGGTCAAACAGGACCTCACCGGGCTTTGGATCGATTCGGTCCACCATGAAGGCGGTGACGGCGCGGGGGGTGTAGTACTCGCCCGAGTTGCCGGCCGACTATAGGTCGTTCAAAAGCTGCTCGTAGACATCCCCGAAATGCTGGCGCTCGGACAGGTCGTTGAAGTCGACGTCGTTGATCTTGTTGACCACCTGCCGCAGCAGTTGGCCGGACTTCATGTAGTTGAAGGCATCCTCGAACACGTCGCGCACCACGACGCGGCGGTCACCCCTCTGGCCGGTCGGCTGGAGGCCCTTCATGGCCGGGAAAAGCTCGTCGTTTACGAAGTTGAGCAAGGCTTCGCCTGTCAGGCCCTCGGGATCGGCGGCCCAGGTGCGCCACTGGAAGGCTCCTGGCACAGGCGACTGGTAGCCCGGCTGCATGAGCTCCAGTTCCTGATCCTGATCGTCGATGATCTTCAGGAAGAACAGCCAGCACAGCTGGCTGAT
>NZ_JBHIXV010000070.1:690-977 GCF_041984545.1 Marinobacter sp.
GCATGACGTCCTGGATGGATTTTACGAGAGTGCGGACAGACATGGACTAGGCGACTTCCTGATAGAGTTTGGCTTGGAGCTCGTGCACGGCGTTCTCGAAACCTTCGCGGCCGCCGAACGCCTTGATGAGCTGGACGGGCGTTCCGAGGTTGGTGAAGGGTGAGATGCGCAGCACGTTGGTATCGTCGAGATTGATGACGCCCTCGTCCTGATACTTCGCCAGCAAGGCATCAAGCACGGATCGAGCCTGCTCGCCATATTTTCCGAAGGCGTCGCGGCGGCGCACG
>NZ_JBHIXV010000071.1:0-306 GCF_041984545.1 Marinobacter sp.
CCATCATCAACACAAGCGGCTTTGCTGCCATACCCGATGCCAAGGCCTTTGCACGGAGCCCGCCAAAAATGGCGACGGCCTGGGCCAATAACGCCGCAAGCAACTGCAGCTGTAACGGAGCTTATTTTTATGCGATGCTTTTGTCGCATAAAAATAAGCGGAGTGTAAGCTGTCAGATTGCCTTGCCTTGTTAAATGCCACTCTGAATGTGCTCCAAATATTCCATGGAAACCTCTCCACCGATGTAGGGACCATCGTCACTACAATCCATTGCTGGTTCATCAAATTCTACCCATAAGCTAGTAA
>NZ_JBHIXV010000071.1:316-957 GCF_041984545.1 Marinobacter sp.
GTAATGATTCTGTCTTTCCCAGCAATAGTGCGCTGATATCCAGTAAATTTCGCCTTACCTTCCAAGGCTTCCGTTACAAATTCTGGCGGTAACGAAACCACGCCGACTCCCCCGTTCGGCCACCAAAAGTGGGGCTTAACTCGTACTCTATCACCATCTTTAAATTTCATTTATTTCCGGCCATATTGCCGACTTTGATTTGCCATTTAACAGCTAATTATACGAACGCGTTCGTATATCACCCGTTCGTAAAACTCCATTCAAACGCGCTCAAGAAAAATCGGATTTCTCTCGTAAAAACAGCATCTTGAACACCAATTACCATGGTTACCGACGGAGTTATACGCCCTCTTTTGAGCCACGCCAGCTCCTACCGAGGGCGTATAACTCCACCCATCCTCCTCCATCTTTCCAACCCTATCAGATAGTTACCGGTATTTCTCATGTGACATCTGGAGTTTTGCGAATGCGTGCGTAAAACTCCGGCGCCTCGGCACTACCCTCCCACTCACATACCTGAGATACTCATCTATACCCACCGAACAGGATGTACCGGTCGTCTCCATGCGCCGGAGGGTGGGCAAGCTTGCTCCCCATTCGACAGGCGGGGCACAGGGAAACAACACGACAGGAGGTCACTC
>NZ_JBHIXV010000072.1:0-925 GCF_041984545.1 Marinobacter sp.
GCCCTCACCACCAGCACCGGCCCGCTGACCCTGGACACCGGCTTCACCAGCGTGGGCCCCCTGGCCAGCAGCAAGTCGCTCGAACTGGATCTGGATCCAAACATCTTCCTGTCCACCGGGGGCGGCAACTTCACCGTGTGGTGTGAAGGCACAGACCGCAAGAGCCTCCAGGGCGAAACCTCGGGTGTGGACATGAACCTGTCGAGCACCTCCGGCTGTGGCGCCACCCTGGTCTACACCTACCTGCCGAACGTGGCCAAGGTCTACGAGCCGGCCTCCCTGGCCCTGCTCGGTGTCGGCCTGATGGGCGTGCTTGCCAGCCGCCGCCGCAAACCGAAAGCCTGAGGCACCCCGCCCCAATCGGGATAGGGGCGGCCAGCTTAGCTGACCGACCCCTCCCACACCACCCGGCGTGCGGGTCCGCACCGGGCGGTTCGAGCAGTTGAGGTTATGAGAGCCGAGGCACGCCGAGCCGGTCAAAGTAGGCAACAGGCATGGCGCGGTTTAGCAGAAAGCGGCTGTTACGCCACCACCTCCGGCTGTTCGCGGCCACCTGCCGGGCGTCCGTTTCCGAGGCGCCCAACGCCAACAACTCCCGGTACATCGTCTTGCCCCGGCGCCAGTGCTTGAGCTGCAACGCACGCAGCCGGTGACGGATCCACTTGTCGAGTTCGCGGAACACCTTCGGCGTCTGCGCCAGCTGGAAGTAGGCCTTCCAACCCGGCAGGTAAGTCTGCAGGCGTTCGACGATCTCTGCCAGGCTGCGCCCGCCCGAGCGTCTCGTCATCTCCCGGATACGTTGCTTGAAGGTCTCTTTCGCTTTGTCGGCGACCCGGCACCTGGCCTGCCCGCCCGGGCCGTACCAGAAGGCATAGCCCAGCAACTTGCAGCGTGAGCTCGGTGCGACCGCCGTCTTCGCTTCATT
>NZ_JBHIXV010000073.1:0-890 GCF_041984545.1 Marinobacter sp.
GAGCGCGCATACAGGTGCATCCGGTCCTTGTTGCTCACGGTCTTGTGAGGCAACAACTCCCCGGCAGGACAGCGGTAAGCGTCCTCTTCGGGCAAATAGGTGAAGTCACTCTTCTGGAAATACTCACCGGTTCCCTGATTGTTGACCGCCCGGTTCGATGGCACGGCCACATCGTAACCAGAGGCGTGAAGATCGCTTATCTGTTCGCCGTTCGAATAGCCAGCATCAGCAACAACCGTCTCTAAATCACCCTCGAGCACCTCATGGGCCTCTTGGGCGATCGGTTTCAGTTGCTGGTTATCGTTGCCGGCCTGAGTCAACTCGTGGTGAACGATCAACTGGTGTGCTTCATCCACGGCATTCTGCGCGTTATAACCCACCACCATGCCTTCCCGGCCGGATTTCATCAGCCTGGCCTCAGGCTCTGTGCGGCAAAGCTGGGTTTTACCCTCATCAACCAGCGTCTTCAGCTCATCCTGCAGCTGTGACTTGTGGGCGTGCAGGTAAGCCAGGGCTTCGGACACCTTGTCACGGTTCAGGTCGGCGTCATCGCCTTGTTCCGAAGCCGCCAACCGAGCAAGGTAACGATCGATTTTCTGGTCCAGCTTGCCCAGCTGTTTCTCCAGCTGCTTGCGGGTGATGGCCTGATCTTTACTGGCGGCCGCTTTGAATTTGCTGCCATCAATCGCCACCAACTGGCCGCTGACCAACCCCGCCTGTTTGCAGAAAACGATGAACTGGCGGCACACCTTCTTGACCGCATCACCGTTATCCTTACGGAAGTCTGCAATGGTCTTGAAGTCTGGGGCCAGTTGCTTCATCAGCCACAGCACTTCCAGATTGCGATGGCATTCCTTCTCCAGTCGCCGGGTGCTGCTGGTCTGATTAAG
>NZ_JBHIXV010000074.1:0-546 GCF_041984545.1 Marinobacter sp.
GAATCGTCGGGCCAGGGATCACCAACAGAACGGCCGACGCGACGACAAACGCAAGCCATGATTCAATCGCCATGTGTTTTTCTCCAAAAAGCTAACAGCAATTAGGCAGCGCGCTCTATCATTGCAGAAATTTGATTGCGTGATTACTACTGACTTTGAAGCATCAATCCCGCTGAACATCAATTTATAAAACAGCAGCTTAGCCAAGCATGGACATCTCTGCCAGTCAATCATTCAGCATCTGCAATATGCTCCGCCAATCATACTGTGTGAACTGGCGGTGATTGGCTTTGAGGCTCTGGAGAAAAGCCTTGGCTCGAATGTTCGGTTTTGTTTAGCTGAGGCCCGTGAGTAGCCTTGGTCGCAAAGCGGACATTTGGAATGGACAATCAACGCCGCGTTAGAGCTTACTGAGTCAGCCATGCCGAAAAACTCAAGGTTGACCAACCGCCCGGCGGAGTTGGTGGTTTCGGCGGTTTCGGCGGTTTCGGAGGCCTTGGAGGTCTCGGTGGTCTTGGGCTTCTCGGAGCTTTTGGAGGCTTTGGT
>NZ_JBHIXV010000074.1:556-866 GCF_041984545.1 Marinobacter sp.
TGAAACAACTTGCTCCGGATTCCAAGCTACCGGCTTGCCGCTGGTATCGCGGCACACAATTCCCTCAACAGCACCGAGCCAGTTTCCGCTGTCCGCTGACCATGCATGATCGTTTCGAACGTAAGCAACCCACTGCATGGATGTATCGAAAATGTGTTCGTCGGGCTCTATCCAACCCACTAGCTCGCAGTCCTTATTGAACAATGGGTCTAGACTCATAATCTTCCTCTTTAGCTCTAACGCCCGCAGAAGGCGCGGCTTTGGAATGTAGGCGAAGCCGCAATGGAAAAGACGTCGCCGTGCCTGCGAT
>NZ_JBHIXV010000075.1:0-234 GCF_041984545.1 Marinobacter sp.
AAATGGTCGTAGAGCACTTCGGCCGGAGCCGACGCGCCGAAGCTGTCGATGCCGAAGCGCAGGCCGTCAAGGCCGGTATAGCGTTCCCAGCCGAAGGTGGTGCCGGCCTCGATCGAGGCGCGCAGCACGCCGGCGGGCAGGATGTCGGCCTTGTAGGCGGCGTCCTGCGCGTCGAAATGGGCCCAGCTGGGCATCGAGACGACGTCGGCGCCGATGCCCTGTTCTTCCAGCGCC
>NZ_JBHIXV010000075.1:244-579 GCF_041984545.1 Marinobacter sp.
TTGGCCGACAGATTCTCAGCTTTTTCAAGCCGCAGCTGCGGCAGGTTCTGGCGGGTCAGCGCCAGCACCGACGGGCCGGTCGCATCCTTGAGCGCCAGTTCCCAGCATTCCGCCGTCTCGACGATGTCGGCCGGGCGATAGACGTCGAGGTTCGGGATCATGCGCATCGACATGACATGCTCGATCGGCTGGTGGGTCGGGCCGTCTTCGCCCAGACCGATCGAGTCATGGGTGAGGACGTGGATCACGCGCTGTTCCTGCAGCGCGGCGAGGCGGATGCCGGCGCGCATATAGTCGGAGAAGACCAGGAAGGTGCCGCCATAGGGGATCACGCC
>NZ_JBHIXV010000075.1:589-856 GCF_041984545.1 Marinobacter sp.
GGCCGAGCCGCCGACGGTTTCGGGCAGCAGATCGTTGATCGCGCCCAGCGCCAGTTCGCTGGCTTTGCGGGTGGCGACCTTCTGCGGGTTGGCGATCAGGCTGTCGATATAGGCGTCGAGCGAGAAGCCAGCCGGCAGTTCGCCCGCCATACGCCGCAAAAATTCAGCGCCTTCCGAAGCATTTGCCAGGCGACCTTCCCAGGCCGTGCGAACATCACCACCCTTGGCACCGATCGCCTTCCAGGCGGCGTCGATGACGGCGGGAAC
>NZ_JBHIXV010000076.1:0-536 GCF_041984545.1 Marinobacter sp.
GATTCGATGATCCGCTCGGGCGCGGCGCAGCGCGCGCTGGTGATCGGCGCGGAAACCTTCAGCCGTATTCTCGATTGGGAAGACCGCGCGACCTGCGTGCTGTTCGGCGATGGTGCCGGCGCCGTCGTGCTCGGCGCGGAGGAAAGCGCGGACGGCCAGCGTGGCATCCTCGCTGCCAAGCTGCATGCCGATGGCCGCCACAACCAGCTTCTCTATGTCGATGGCGGTCCCTCGACCACCCAGACGGTGGGCAAGGTCCGCATGAAGGGGCAGGAAGTCTTCCGCCATGCGGTGGTGAATCTCGCCACCGTGCTCAAGGAAGTGATGGCGATGGCGGAGATGACGCCCGCCGACATCGACTGGCTGGTGCCGCACCAGGCCAATGCCCGGATTCTCGACGCGACCGCGCGCAAGCTCAAACTGTCCCCGGACAAGGTCGTCGTCACCGTCGACCAGCATGCGAATACTTCGGCCGCCTCGGTGCCGCTGGCACTGGACGCCGCGACCCGCGATGGCCGGATCAAGGCCGGCGATCT
>NZ_JBHIXV010000076.1:546-851 GCF_041984545.1 Marinobacter sp.
GCGCCTGCGTCCTGCGGGTCTGATACGGCGGCGAAACGATCGCCCCTACGTATCTGACCTGCTTGCCGAATCACCCAACATGCATCACATTTGTGTCGCATTCATTTGCCCTGGCAGATGATGCAGGGGGGCACATTGGGGATTTGCGATGACCGGCACTGGCACACTGACCCGCGCTGATCTGGCGGAGAGCGTCAATCGTCACATTGGCTTGTCCCGCGCGGAAGCGGCGGCACTGGTCGAATCGATCCTGGAACATATGTCGACTGCGCTGGAGCGCGGCGAAAATGTGAAAATTTCGAGTT
>NZ_JBHIXV010000077.1:0-848 GCF_041984545.1 Marinobacter sp.
ATAATGCGATAGATAACCCAACAACGATTGCCCAATTAACCAGCATTGCCACCGCTAAAAATCGCTTTTTCTTCATCGTATTCACCGTTTATTCACTTTTTCGGATACTTACCCCGATAATTTTTATACTTTATTCGCCGATACGCACATAATTATTCACAACTTAGCCATTAAACCAGCTAAGGCGCTTGCTATCTCAGGTGCGCTAACATCAGCCTTGATTGCTAACGCGCTTCCATCCTTACCAGTGATCTCTTGCTTGCGTGGAGCATTCCAACCTTGAAGATCAGAAAGAATCTTGATAGAGCCGTTGCTGTCATACATTTCAATCTTTGGCCCAGTCTTGGTGAAGGTAACTGACTTGATTGAAGCGGCGATAACCGGATCAATGTCTTCAGAGTGCTTCATGGTCCAAACTGTTTGCATTACCGGGTTGCCGTCTTCGCAAACGGGGGGGCTTGAGACGCTTAGCACTGCCAGTGGATCTGTGGATAGTTATGCCGGTACCGAACTTGATGTGGCTGTAAAATACCAGGCCAACCAGTACTTTGCTCCAAGACTGGTGCTTTCCATTTTCTTGCCTGGCAAAGGCGTTGAGGACGCAACTGGTGCAGACGATGCAGCTTATGTTGCAATGCTCGAACTGAACTGGAATTACTGATCCCAGGGTATTAATTGCGACTGGAGGTAATAAGATTGAGGCGCCGGGGACGGGGCCTCAATTTTTTGAGGGGCATATTATGAAGCCATTTTTCGTGATCTTCCTTGTTTTTTTTGCAGTGTCAGGTGCTCATGCGTATTCCGGCGAACGTGACCGGTCATTCCGGGGATCGTGACCGATTTGCACA
>NZ_JBHIXV010000078.1:0-809 GCF_041984545.1 Marinobacter sp.
TGCTTATTATCGTAAGCGTCCAAAGCATCAAGGTACTCGTCATAAGTTTCAAAGTCATCCTCTACAGGTTCCTTTTCTGACTTATCCGACTGTTTACCACTTTCAAGTTCATCAATACGGCGCTGAAGGGCCTCTTTCTCTCGGCGCTCCTGCTCTCGCTCTCTTACTACCTGGTCGATACGTTTTTGAACACGGTTAGGCTTCTTGCCTTTGTCGTGATCGGCGGCGGTATCTTTGCCGGAATCATCTTGCTCTTCTGCTTTGGGCTCTTCAGCTTCACCTTTCGGCTCTTGCTCTTCATCACCTACAGTAGCATCAGCCTCAGAATTGGCCTGTTCTTCTTGCTGCTGCTCTTCCTGTGGTTCAGTTTGAACTTCAGGCATATCGATCGATGTTGTGACAAAACCTGCTGTTTCGTCTTGGTTGTTTTCTACACTCATGGCGTTCCCTATGAAACGAATTTAAAGCCCAGTGAAAGGCCACTGGTAGCCATAAACTAATGATAAGCTTAATTTAGTAAAAAGTCACTCGTTAAGCCTTGACATTTTGATTGTTTGCCATTAACTCAGCCAGCGCTTCAGCAACTAATTCACGCACTTGTTGATAAGCTTCACCCTGGCCGCTTTGGATAGCCTGAAGCTGTGCTTGAGCTTCAGCCGTTTCAAGTTGAGCCTGGACAAGATCAGCCTGTGCCTTGGCAATTGTGGCGGCAGACTTCTCGTTATTAGCTTGAGCCGTTACAGATTTAGCTTCAGCTTCCTGGCTTCTAACTTCAAGCTCCTTCATTTGCAATTGCTGCTCAGGTGTCG
>NZ_JBHIXV010000079.1:0-783 GCF_041984545.1 Marinobacter sp.
TTATATCAATGGGTTAAGCAAGGTTCGCCTTTTTTTATGAATTTTTCGGGCTAATACCAGTCAGTGCGAACTTTGACGCGCCGAATGTCATTTCGGGCCGGCCACTTTGGCGGAGCCCTGACGTTGAGCCGGTAAGAATTAAGCGAGGATTGGTGGAACCGAGAAGCTTCGCGATCAGCCGTTTCAGCAATAGTATGTTACTAGTGATGTTAATGTTCACCATCGCTACAGTACCGTCATCTGCATCATTGAGAAATCTGTACTCGCCCCGATGACCATCATGTTCATAAATTAACCTCCCGGCTTGCAGTACTCCTTCAGACTGCGCCTCGAAAACGCTTTAGCGACTGTGGAGCTGCCGAATTGGTCCCCCAGGGCTTGTTAGCGGCTTTTTTCGTAAACATACAAATTGTTCTTCAAATTATTAACTTCAACATGCCCAATAAAGGTGAAGCCGCATTTTCGAAGAACGTGGTTTGAGGCGTTGTTCTCTGGAAGTGTGATGGCCATGATTCTAAGGAGAGCGCGTGATTCAACCTCATAGTTCAGGACACCCTCACTTGCTTCAGTGGCATAGCCGTTTCCACAGTGTTCTCTTAAAAATGCAAAGCCTAAGTCTGGGGTGTCCAGCTCCGGGCGCTTTATTAACCCACACATCCCGATTGGCTGGCCACCGGGCTTGGTCTCAACGATATAAAGCCCGAAGCCATTGGAGGTGTAGCTCTTAACCCGGATTTCTCATGAAGGGATAAAAGAAAGCGGCTGAAAGTGCTATAGTTTCAG
>NZ_JBHIXV010000080.1:0-777 GCF_041984545.1 Marinobacter sp.
ATAGAATGGCTGCAAATACTAGGGATTTATGACCGCCCCGGCAATAGCTCCCGGGTGCTTGAAGGTCCTGTTGAATTGCCATGCTCAACTATTCCGGTTGTTCCGGTTTGGGGTAAGGCATTGGTTATTAAGAAGAAAATCATTTTTCGTTCTATTATTCGCCATAGCAAAGATGCTCAACGAATGGCTAATTATTGGGATAGTGCCGCAACTGAAGCCGTTGCTCTTGCGCCTAAAGCGCCATTTATCGGTTCTGAAGGTCACACTGAAGGTTACGAACACCAATGGGAAACGGCCAACACTGTTAACCGTTCAGTGTTAACCTACGTTCCACAATACCAAGGCGACCCTGGTCCACGCCGTGAGCAGCCTGCCGCTATCCCTGCCGCTGAAATAACTCTAGGAATGAACTCAAGCGAGAAGATTAAAGCCACGCTTGGCATGTATGACGCTTCACTTGGTGCAATGGGAAATGAAACTTCAGGCCGGGCAATCGTAGCAAGACAGCGCCAGGGTGATCGAGGTTCGTTTGCCTTTATTGATAACCTGACTAAAGCTATTCGCCGTGTTGGTAAGATCATGGTTGAAATGATACCTAAGATTTACGACACAGAGCGTGTAGTCCGTTTGAAGTTCTCTGATGAAACTGAAGACTTCGTTAAGCTGAATGAGCAGATCCTTGATGAGCAAACAAACGAGTGGGTAACTATCAATGATCTGAACGTTGCTAAGTATGATGTTGTTGTTACTACTGGCCCGGCTTACTCGACTCAACGC
>NZ_JBHIXV010000081.1:0-756 GCF_041984545.1 Marinobacter sp.
CACCCCATGCAAGTGTTTTAACCTTTAACTCTAGCCCGAACCAAGTAGCCAGACTCGCTTATCGGTTGCACCAAGCAGGACCATTATTTGAATCCTGAAAGATCCGGTGTGGGCATTTTGTGGCCACACAATAAACGTGGATGTGCATCGATAGGATAATGTGGGCGAGGACGGCCGGCAAGACCTTATTAAAATCAGCTAGTTATAATTGCTGGTAGCACTCATAATGCTGGGGTCGGCGGTTCGACTCCGCCCCTTGCTACCAGTATTTCCAAAGGGTTGCGACTCACTTCGTGACCCTTTTTTTTGCCTCTGTGGGCATTTTGTGCCCAAACCGGAATTTCACCACGGCCACGCCATCGGAATCCGGTCCTCTCTTCTCCGCGATCAGCTCCACCGCTTTCACCAGTTCAGCGACCTCCGCCCCCGAGTAGTGTGTGGTAACCGATCCGCGTTTATGCCCCAGGAGCTCTGCCCGGGTTTCTTCATTTACTCCTGCCGCCCTCAGCCTCCTACCGAAGGTGTGCCGGAGATCGTGCCCGCGGACATGGGTAAGCCCTGCCTTCTTCCGCCCTTTCCGCCAGGCGTTATTGAAGATGGAGGCCACCTGCCGGCCGCCGAAGGTAAACACCTGGTTCTCGTGCTTCCCTCGCTGGCGGTTTACCACGGCTCTCGCCGTTGCATTCAGAACCACCAGGCGGTCACAGCCGTTCTTCGTGGCGCTGGCGGGCAGGATGAACCCGAAACCCTTATCAG
>NZ_JBHIXV010000082.1:0-266 GCF_041984545.1 Marinobacter sp.
TGAAGAAGGAAGGCATCCTGCACATTTACCGTGACAAAAAAGGGTTCGACCATGCAGGCAAAGTGTCAGTCATGCTGGCCAAGGGGGGCCTACCTCGCTATGCCGTGACCCCAGCTGAAATGAAAGCCATCGAGCCGACATTGGCAGGCACCTACTACGGTGGCTACTTCACTGAGAGCGATTCCACGGGAGACATTCACAAATTCACCAATGGACTAGCAAATGCGGCATCACGACTCGGCGTGCACACGCTGTATGGTCAAGAT
>NZ_JBHIXV010000082.1:276-739 GCF_041984545.1 Marinobacter sp.
CCGTGACACAACAAGACGCCACACCAAGCCTGCATACCTTTGATAGCGTGGTGGTGTGTGCAGGAGTGGGCAGCCGTGACTTTGCAGCTCAGCTAGGCGATCGCGTGAACATCTACCCCGTCAAAGGCTACTCCATCACCGTCAACTTGAACGATGAAGAAAGTCAATTGGGTGCCCCCACCGTGAGCTTACTGGATGACGAAACCAAGTTGGTCACCAGCCGCTTAGGCCTCAACCGTTTCCGCGTTGCAGGCACTGCCGAATTCAATGGCGTGAACCGTGACATTCGCGCAGACCGCATCCGCCCATTGATTGAATGGGTGGAACAATGTTTTCCCCGCGTTAACACACGCTCTGTAGTGCCTTGGGCAGGCTTGCGCCCTATGATGCCCAACATGATGCCTCGGGTGGGTCAAGGTAGAACTCCCAATGTTTTTTACAACACCGGGCATGGGCACTTGGG
>NZ_JBHIXV010000083.1:0-368 GCF_041984545.1 Marinobacter sp.
GTCCATGGCCTGGTGCAGCTCGGTTCCAACGGGGGCCGTGCGGTGATGACCTGGCGCAAGGTCGACTGGCGTGTCATTGCCGCGTTCGCCCCCGGTGTCGTGGTCGGTGCCGGGATCGGGGCCTGGCTGCTGGTCGATTTACCGGAACAGGTCTGGCAGCTGACCATCGCCCTGTTTGTGCTCTACCTGTGCTGGGGCCCGGGGCTGCCGGGCATGGCCTTCGGCAAGCCTGGCATTTTCATTGCCGCCGCATTGACCAGTTTTGTCAGCCTGTTCGTGGGTGCCACCGGCCCGCTGGTGGCCGCGTTTATCAAGCAGATTCACCGTGACCGCTTCACCACCATCGCCACCTTTGCCATGGCGATGGT
>NZ_JBHIXV010000083.1:378-722 GCF_041984545.1 Marinobacter sp.
GGCGGGCTTCGTGTTCCCGCATTGGCTGGGCTTTATCCTGGCCATGGTCGCCTTTGGCCTGGCGGGCACCTGGCTGGGCCTGCATGTGCTGAAGCGAATCAGTAACCGGCGCTTCAATCAGGTGTTCAACCTGCTGCTGACCGCGCTGGCCTTGCGGCTGCTGTGGCAGGCCGCCACCGCCTCAGGCTGGCTCGGCTAGAGGGCAGCGCCCTCGCCAACACTGCCCCGGCCTCTTCCTTTTCCCTGTTCATAATGGTTATCATTAAATAAATACTTCTCACTAATCGGAGTTCTCCATGTCTACGCCAGCGGATGCCTACACCGCCCCCCTGCAACAGCTGATC
>NZ_JBHIXV010000084.1:0-489 GCF_041984545.1 Marinobacter sp.
ATCAATCTGACAGGAGCGCTGCCTGATGGTCATACACCAGATTTGACAATAACTCCGTCAGCGTAGAGCACATTGATGCCACCGCCTAAGGAGAAACCTTCACCGCTGTTCACGGCGAAAGCGGGGCTCACACCATAAGACACCAGTTCAATTTCATCGCCGATAAACCGGCCCGCAAAGGCATCGCCATAATCGAAGCCAAGACCATAGGGGACATAAACACCCACACCTACATCCAGCCAGTCGTTCACTTCATGGGTAAGATAGGCATTGGGCACCGCAAAGGTGTCAACGTGGTCGCCACCACCGTCACCGACAACCGGCTCGCCGTTGGCTCGGGTTGCCGATGTTTGGGAATCCCGGCCGACAGCGTCGATCTCAAACAGGATTGCTCCGAACGACAGGTTGGTGCCGGAAAGCCGGCTCATGCCGGCAGGGTTGAAAAAAATCGTGGAAGCATTCTCCGGGTTGGCGACACTGCCGGCGTTG
>NZ_JBHIXV010000084.1:499-714 GCF_041984545.1 Marinobacter sp.
GCCAGAAGTACCAGAAAACGATTACGCACAGACCAATGAATGATGGCAGCGATCATGATTCGTCTCCGCCGTGATTCATGGAACTATGGTCTATCACCTCAGGTTCGACTTTGGGCTCCGTTTTTTCCGGATCCATAGCGTGCCCCGAATGGTCCATCTGTGAATCCATCGTATTGCTGCCTGGTGTCGACATTCGCTGAAAATCCGAGGTCTTG
>NZ_JBHIXV010000085.1:0-689 GCF_041984545.1 Marinobacter sp.
TTAAAGAAGATTTACCACAAGTAATTATTGATTTTATAGTGGATATGGGATTTACTGAATACGGTTGTAATTTACTGATACAAAAAACAGGTGAATGTTCACCAAATCATTATGATTTATTTTTATATCAAAGAAATACTAAAGATAAAAATACAACTAAAGAAGATTATTACAGATACTTTATATTTTTAAATGACAGAACCATTGGACAATTTTATCATATTGGTGATAAACAATTAGTTTGGAAAGCGGGTGATATGTATTATCAGGATTGTACTGAGTTGCATGGTGCTGGAAATATTAGTTCTGAAACTCGGTATACAATAATAATAGATAGTTTAAAATCTTTACAGCTTTTTGACTACCAAGAGGTAGTCGCATAGTGGGGCCTGTTCTTTACTCCTTTCTACGGGCCCCACGCATTATTGCCAGAGTAGCTCAGTTGGTAGAGCAGCTGATTTGTAATCAGCCGGCCGTTGGTTCGAGTCCAATCTCTGGCTCATGAAAAAAATATTAAGAATAAATGCTAAAGACCCACATCTACGAGGGTTAATGTCATACTTGTTACAAGTATTAAATAATCTTAAATGGTGTGATGAAAACAAATATACACCATTGGTAGATTTGAGTGGTGGTAATTATTGGTTACACGATAAAGAGTATGGTGATAATATATGGGATTACTTTTT
>NZ_JBHIXV010000086.1:0-681 GCF_041984545.1 Marinobacter sp.
CAGGATACGCCACCCCTTCAACCTGCTTCCATACACCAGAAATCACCATAACTCTTTTTTATGAGGGCGAGGGTCATCTCATTGATTTCATATACTCTATCGCTAAGTGGTTATCTCCGCAGAGCTATGTAAACTCCTGCAATCTAATTTTGAACACTTTTCAAAATGAAATGAGTGTTGCAGGGAGAGAGACTATCTGCACTGTCGGTATAGAAAGATTTCTCAAGCATCTTCTGGGAATGCGAATTGGCGCACCAGTATCAACTCCAGAGATCGGAGGTTTTTTGAACTCTTTAATCCGCAAAGCTGCAGAAGAGGTTGGCGAAGAACCGCCGGTAGTAGATCTTCCAGTGTTTAATGAATATGTAGGTGACGATAACAGCGCTATTAGTGGCGGGTATCGTCTTTTGTTGATAAACGTAGGCGATAATGCTTAACAAGTGCATGTTGTCGGACCGGTTTTCCGCTGCGCTCCAAACCAGCCGCAAATGCAGGCGTTATGCAGTCGGATTAACCAAGGAGATAGGGAATGCCTGAGTGGGGCGTAGCCTTAATTGGTGTTTTCGTGGGCTTCGTGTTGAACGAAGTAGTTTCGTTCCTCAAACGGTACTGCCAGCTTTCGACGTATCTAACCCGGATCTTTCATAAACACTCCAAATAGCCCTCCAATCCCGCAATCAG
>NZ_JBHIXV010000087.1:0-224 GCF_041984545.1 Marinobacter sp.
CCAGCAGGTTGAGGTAATGGCCAAATACAAGTTCTGATCCAAACCTTCAGAATTGGTACTTTGAAAGAAACCGGAAAGACGGGCGTCCGCGTTCCCCAGGGCGCCTGTTTTCCACTGGTACACGGCAGAACCAGTCATTCGAAAACGGTAACGTCCATGGCAGAAGAAACCACAAAGCGACAAGGAATCGGTTCGCTGGAAATTGGATTACATATACTCAACTA
>NZ_JBHIXV010000087.1:234-663 GCF_041984545.1 Marinobacter sp.
CTTTGAGATAACTATCAATTAGGTTCGAAATCACATCATAATTCGTAATAATGTCTCGAACCTTTCCCTTGTAAGCTTCTGAGACGTTCTCCATGACACCTGCTTGATGATCTGTTCTGAATGACTCCTCAAGCCCCGACATTATTTCATCGACTGTCAAAAGATTTCCGTAGATGTGTCTGACGTTGTCTCGTTCAATGGGGCTGAGTTTTGGCACTAAGTGGGCCATGTAGTTGGAATACGCGAGGGAGGCAAATGGGACGCTTTTGCCGGGAAGAAAATGGCCTTTTTCGAGTGCTTGGAGAATTTTCTCTGCTATTTCTCTCTTTTGCCGTATCTGGAACTTGTTTGCTTCTAGCTCATCATTCAGAGCCTTTAGCCCGAAAAATTCATAAAAAAAGGCGAACCTTGCTTAACCCATTGATATAA
>NZ_JBHIXV010000088.1:0-281 GCF_041984545.1 Marinobacter sp.
AGGGTGTGAGAAAGGGCGATGTGGTGGCCATGGCCATCGAGAATCGCCCAGCCTTTTTCTTTGCCTGGTTTGGCGTGGCCAAGCTGGGTGCCGTGGTGGCCTTCATCAACACCCATGTGATGGGCAAGCCTCTGACGCATGCACTGGAGGTGACCAACGCCAGCCATGTGATCGTGGGCGAGGAGTGTGCAGAGCGCTTTGCGCAGACCGAAGGGCTGAATACCGCGCTGAGCTACTGGCACTGGCCGGATGAGGACAGGCCCGCGGCAGCGGAAGTCCTG
>NZ_JBHIXV010000088.1:291-659 GCF_041984545.1 Marinobacter sp.
TCGCAATTCGGACCGGATCTGCAGGCACTGGCCATGAGCCAGGACGGCTCCCCCGTACCGCTTGCATGGCGCGAGGGCGTGGTGGCCGGCGATACGGCGCAGTACATATTCACCTCCGGCACCACCGGCCTGCCCAAGGCCGCGGTCATCAGCCATGCACGCTGGCTGATGGCGGGGGACTCCATGCAGCTGCTGTGGGAGATCACCCAGGATGACTGCTTCTACTGCTTTTTGCCGCTCTACCACGGCGCGGCTTCCATGTCGCTGACGGCAACCGCCATGGCTGCAGGAGCGCGCATCGTGGTGCGCCGCAAGTTCAGCCGCAGCGAGTTCTGGCGCGATATCCGCGCACATGGCATTACCTTTTG
>NZ_JBHIXV010000089.1:0-656 GCF_041984545.1 Marinobacter sp.
TCCCAGACAGACCAGGCTTTGGCCGCCTGGATCTGCTCCAGCTCGTTGGCACTGGTCAGCCGCTTGTAATAGGCGGAGACCATGTCGCCCCGCTCATCCATCGGGATCGGGGCCTCGAAGTCCAACCAGTAATCGGGAAACACCCGACTCGCACCTTCCTGGTAAAACCAGTGGATGTCCTGGGGCCGACACAGGAAGATGCCCCGCAACACCAAACCCGACACCCGGTCCGGATGGAGCTGGGCGTAAACCAGGCTGAGCGTCGACCCCCAGCTGCCACCGAACAGCAGCCATTTGTCCACGCCCAGGAAGGAACGCACCGTCTCCATGTCCTCAACCAGCTTGTCGGTGCTGTTACCCTCCAGCTCCGCCAGGGGCGTGGAACGGCCGGCTCCGCGCTGGTCCATCAGGATGATCCGGAATCGCTCGGCATCGAAAAAGCGGCGATGGAAATCCTCGCACCCACCACCGGGACCGCCGTGAACCACCAGCACGGGAATGCCCTCCGGGTTGCCGCACTCCTCCACGTACAATTCGTGCGGCGGATCCACGGCGATACGATGTTGGGCGTTGGGCTTGAGCTCAGGAAAGAGTGTGAGCATGCGGCACTCCGGACAGGGGTTTTACCCGGAGTTTAGCTGAACTGAACGAAAAAG
>NZ_JBHIXV010000090.1:0-653 GCF_041984545.1 Marinobacter sp.
CTCCCTCGCCGTACTGGCCTACGTGATCCCCAGTGGCCTCTGGCAGCCGTGGTGTCACCCGCCGGGTGTGCTTGCCCTGATAGAGCAACACGGGAAACAGCAAAGCCGTAGTCAGCCAGAAAGGCGCGTGCATAAAGGAGTCTCTTTTAGCGAGGGTAAAGCCCAAGTATTGCAGGATTCCCCCATGCCAAACCAGCCAGAAACAACATAAAGCCCGGAGTTATACGAACGCGTTCGCAAAACTCCGGGAAGGTACCGGGAAATGTTGCTAACCTTCTGATAAGTTTGAAAAGGAATATCGGGGCGTGCGGAGTTATACGCCCCCAATCTGGAGCAGGGGTGGCTCGAACGCGGGCGTATAACTCCGGCGGTAGCCGTGGTGGATTCAGGTAATTTGCTGATTTTATTGGTGAAGCTGGGGTTTCTGAGAGCCGCGTTTTTTGGAGTTATACGAATGCGTGTTATACGAACGCGTTCGTATAATTAGCTGTTGAACTAAACCGCTCCGCGGTAGCGGTGATACTGAGAATCTCCCCGGAATGGAGGTGATTGGAGGATACTTTTGAATGGCCCAAGTGGGCTTTTCAAAGAGGAGATGCCGCCATGACCCCCTTACGTCAGGCTATGATCCAGACCATGCGTCAGCATGGTTT
>NZ_JBHIXV010000091.1:0-650 GCF_041984545.1 Marinobacter sp.
CTCATCCCGCTCTGTCACCCGCTTCCGCTGACAAGCGTGAAGGTCGACATTGAGCCGATTGCTGGCGAGAGCGCCCTTGCCGTCACCGCACGGGCCAAGACAAGCGGCCAGACCGGCGTCGAGATGGAAGCGCTGACTGCCGTGTCAGTCGCCTGCCTCACGCTCTACGACATGCTGAAAGCCGTCGACAAGGCGATGGTGATTGGCAGGATCGAACTCGTCGAGAAAACGGGCGGAAAGTCCGGAGACTACCGGAAGGGCGAGCCTTGAACGACCTGACAAGCGTCGACGAGGCCCTGCGCCTCCTCGCCGAACACGCACCGACCCCCACCATGGAAATCGTCGACCTCGCCGACGCGCTCGGCCTGCGACTGGCGAGCGATGTCGTTGCGCAGGTGTCGCGTCCGCCTGCCGCCGTCTCGGCAATGGATGGCTATGCCGTCCGTATCGCCGATGTCGCGGCCACCGGTTCGACCCTCGATGTCATCGGCGAAGCGCCTGCTGGCGCGCCGTTTGAAGGAACGCTCGGCCCCGGACAAGCGGTTCGCATCTTTACCGGCGGCGTCCTGCCGGCGGGGGCAGACCATATCGTCATACAGGAAGATGCCACCCGCGACGGTGATACCCTTACCTGTCACCGCGCCTATGAC
>NZ_JBHIXV010000092.1:0-169 GCF_041984545.1 Marinobacter sp.
CCGATCACGCTGCCGCTGCCCTGCACCATGTTGAACACGCCCGCCGGCACGCCCGCCGTATCGAGGATTTCAGCCAGGATCTGGGCCGAGAAGGGCGCGAGTTGTGGCGGCTTCAGGATCATGGTGCAGCCAGTGGCCAGCGCCGGGAAAATCTTGACGCAGGTCTGGT
>NZ_JBHIXV010000092.1:179-645 GCF_041984545.1 Marinobacter sp.
AGTTCCACGGCGTGATGAGCGCGCAGACGCCGATCGGCTCGCGCGCGATCATCGTCGCGCCATGCGGCTCGTCGAACTTGAATTCGCGCAGCACCTCGATCGCGGTCTGCAGATGCCCCGCGCCCAGCCCGACATGGAAGCCATGGGCCAGCGAGGACGGCGCCCCCATTTCCTCGATGATCGCATCGCCCAGCTCGGTCTGGCGCCGCGCATATTCCGCCTGAATGGCGAGCAGCAGGTCGAGCCGCTGTTCGCGCGTGGTCTGCGACCAGCCGGCAAAGGCCTTGCGCGCGGCGGCGACCGCCTTGTTCACGTCGGCGACACCGCCGAGCGAAATGGTGCCGGCCACCGCCTCGGTCGCGGGGTTGATGACATCCGCGGTCTTCGGTTCGACCGGGGCGACCCACTGGCCGTCGATATAGAAGTTCCGATAGTCGCGCATGTCGATGTCCCATCCTCTCCAAAA
>NZ_JBHIXV010000093.1:0-252 GCF_041984545.1 Marinobacter sp.
AGGATACGCCACCCCTTCAACCTGCTTCCATACACCAGAAATCACCATAACTCCCGAGGCCATGCTGTATGCCTCAACTCCTTCTAACACCAAATGCCTCAAATTGTCGGGGGCATATTCCTCGTCAGGGTTGAAATACTCGAAGCCGACGAGGACAGTTCCCCTTAGCTTCCACACAACTCTTTGAAGCTCTGGGCCTCTTCCGTCATGGTAGAAATCACTATCAAGAATAGGCTTAGTGCTCATACTTGT
>NZ_JBHIXV010000093.1:262-639 GCF_041984545.1 Marinobacter sp.
AGGTGGCCCCGAGCCTTCCGGACTCGGCCCGGCCGCAGCTCGGGCCGGACGCCACAGGCGTTGGCTGGGTTTACCTTTACGCCTTGGTGGATCGCACCGGGAACAATGATCTCAGCCAGTTACGAAGCCTGCAGGACTGGTTTCTGAAATACGAGCTGCAGACAGTGCCGGGTGTGTCGGAAGTCGCCGCACTTGGTGGCATGGTGAAGCAGTACCAGGTCAAGGTCAGTCCGGAAAAACTCAGGGCGTTGGGAATTCCTCTTGCGCATATCCAGAACGCCATCAAAAGAGGCAATCAGGAAGTGGGCGCCTCTGTCATTGAAATGGCCGAGGCGGAATACATGGTGCGCACGTCCGGCTATATCCAGTCTCGCGAG
>NZ_JBHIXV010000094.1:0-630 GCF_041984545.1 Marinobacter sp.
TACGGTGATGGACAACGCAGAACAGGTTGAAGCGGCGGCCCGCACCATTGCCGGTAAGGCAGAGACCACCGAGCAGGAAGTGCTGGCCCAGAAAGACAATACCGACCAGGTGGCCAGTGCCACCACCGAGATGGCCGCTTCCGCGGTGCAGGTTCGAGAGAACGCGGTGACTACCGCACGGAAATCGGCCGATACCACCAAGTCGGCAGAAACCGGAGAGCATCTGGCTCGAAATGCGGTTCAGGGTATTGAATCTCTGAATGCAGAGGTCCAGAACGGTGCGCAGCGTATTGAGCAGCTGGATCAGCGGACAACGGAAATGGCCTCACGGCTGGAGTTGATTTCCGAGATTGCCGACCAGACCAACCTGTTGGCCCTGAACGCGGCGATTGAAGCGGCCAGAGCTGGTGAGCAGGGCCGGGGATTTGCCGTGGTCGCAGACGAAGTCCGGGCGCTTGCCTCGCGCACTCAGGCGTCCACTGAGGAGATTCGCCAAACCATTGAGGGGCTGAAAAAAGAGGTGGTGGATTGTGTCGGTACCATGCGCCATGCCTCGGAACTTGCCCAGCATCAGGTG
This sequence comes from Marinobacter sp., assembly GCF_041984545.1. GTDB lineage: Bacteria > Pseudomonadota > Gammaproteobacteria > Pseudomonadales > Oleiphilaceae > Marinobacter. Next base: position 578 of record NZ_JBHIXV010000094.1, read on the forward strand.
GATTCAATTCTGAAAGTGGAAACCGAGCTGCAAACCATTGCTGCAGCGGTGCG
>NZ_JBHIXV010000095.1:0-626 GCF_041984545.1 Marinobacter sp.
TCTGATTGCGGGATTGGAGGGCTATTTGGAGTGTTTATGAAAGATCCGGGTTAGCGAGGCATTGAGGGAGACTTTACGGGACGACCTATTAGCAGTTACATGTTTGCAGTCGGGATACGTCAACACCTACGATTGCCTATCTGTGCCGTTAAGCGAGGCTGCTCTCCGAGGTGATGGGCAACTGATACCAGTCCACGACGTGGTCAGCGTGGTAAAAACACTCCTTAATGTGCCCAAAGCGTCTTATATTCGTGAACTTGTTCTTCCTGCAATACACGACGAACGGTTCTGAGGCCTTTTGACCTGCTCTCCCCTCTTTTTACCAAGACGATTTAATGTGGGGTAGGGTCAAGCATTTTGAAGGAAGCCGAGGCTGGCTTGCCGGTCAAGGAGTTGTGCCGCAAGCACAACATTTCTGACGCCACCTTTTACACGTGGAGGAAGTTTGGCGGCATAGAGATTTCAGACGCCCACCGGTTGAAGTCCGTCGAGGGCGAGAACGCCGAGCTCAAGAAATTGCTGGCAGAGTCTCTTCTAGACAATGAAGCCCTGAAGGCCGCTCTCAACCAAAAGTGCTGACTGTCGAGAAGAAGCGCGAGGCCGTGCGGGCGATGCGAGAGCAAACG
>NZ_JBHIXV010000096.1:0-623 GCF_041984545.1 Marinobacter sp.
TCTTTACTTGAGTAGATTTGAAACTTGATTGGATACTGCTTTGCCCATTTAAGTAATAGCTGCTGAACTTCTTCAATCATCGGCTCGGGAATAGTCGATGTATAGAGCCACATACCAATAGTTTTTTCCTTTGTTGGCAGATCTTCACAACTAATACCGAACTTGGACTGGCCTTTTTGCACGGATAAAGCATGGGTATACATATGAACATTTCTCTGCAGAGAAATATCCCAACCATCTATCTTTTCGTTTATGTTGCGTTCCATCTACATCTCTATTGCCGCATAACGCCGCCAGCATGCGCGGCTTTGTAGTGGAGGCGAAGCCGCAACGAAAAAGGCGTCGCCGTGCCTGGCCTTGTTAGGGCTAGTGCGGCAATTGATACGAGACATTGCCGTTGTTCACCTTTATATACTTACGCTGCTCAAGATCTTTCACAATTGAGCTTAACTGCTGTTCAGACAGCTTCTCTGTGAACAGAGAATTGATAGTGTTGGAGAGCGTCTTCGCCTTGCGAGGTCGAGATTGGCCCCTGCCTGCCAGATTTTTCACTATAGCGGATACCATATCGTCGGTAGAGGTAGCCGTGGACATTCTTACTACGGGAATTTCCGCCAAGTCTC
>NZ_JBHIXV010000097.1:0-609 GCF_041984545.1 Marinobacter sp.
ACGGCAGGGTGTGCTTCCAGCCAGGCGGCAATGTCGAGAGCCGCCGCCGACTGCGCCAGCATGCGAATATTCAGTGTTTCAAGGCCTTTGAACAGCACCCAGGCGTTGAATGCAGACAGCGTGGGGCCTGCTGTGCGTAGCACGGGCAGAATTTTTTCCTTCAGCAACTCTTTCGGGCCGCAAATGGCACCCCCCAACACACGGCCCTGGCCATCCAGGTATTTGGTGGCGGAGTGAATGATGATTTCCGTGCCAAAGTCGACCGGCTTTTGCAGGGCGGGTGTGCAAAAGCAATTGTCCACCACGTTGTAAATGCCGTGTTTTTTGGCCAGGTCGCTTAACGCCCTCATGTCCAGAATTTCAGTCAGCGGGTTCGATGGCGTTTCGCTGTAAAACAGCTTGGTGTTCGGCTTGATGGCCTTTTCCCAGGCTTCCATGCTGGTGCCGTCTACGAATGTGGTTTCAATCCCGAAGCGGGAAAGGATATTCACAAACAACTGCACGGTTGCACCAAACAAAGCCTTGGAAGCAACAATATGATCACCCGCATTCAACAAGCCCATGCAGGCTGTGGTAATGGCGGCCATGCCGCTGGACGTGGCCAGGCAG
>NZ_JBHIXV010000098.1:0-608 GCF_041984545.1 Marinobacter sp.
GTGCAAATCGGTCACGATCCCCGGAATGACCGGTCACGTTCGCCGGAATACGCAGTTTCGCAAGAACTACCCGGATATCTCGCTGGAAGTCGTGATTTCGAATCAACTTCACAGCCTGAGTAAGCGGGAAGCTGACATTGCCATACGCCCCACTTCAACACCCCCTGAAACCCTGATCGGCAGAAAGGCTGGCGTCATTCAGCAGGCCGTATATGGGGCCGCCAACCGGTGGAGTGAATCGCGCCTTACCGTCAGCGAACTGCGTGGCCATCACTGGGTTGGCCCCGACATTCATATGGGCAACGGCAAGCTGGAAGCCTGGATGGCTCAGCAGGATGTGAGCGATGCCTGCGCGTATCGGATCGACAGCATGCTCGGTATGTGGACAGCGGTGAAAACGGGCTCGGGCATCGCGATCCTGCCCTGTTATCTGGGCGAGTCCGATGACGACCTGGTACGCCTGACGCCACCGGTTGAAGAACTGGCCATCCCGCTCTGGATACTGACCCACCCAGACCTGAAACGGGTAAAACGCATCCGCGAGTTTACTCGAGTGATAGGCGATGCCCTGAGGCTCAAATTCAACGCGAACTAACTTGTTCGTACGC
>NZ_JBHIXV010000099.1:0-284 GCF_041984545.1 Marinobacter sp.
TTTGCCCCAGCCTGTGGAGATAGGCACCACAAAATAATAAAGATACGTGTATCGGTGAAATATCAGGAGTAATGCAGGTGAGTAGTATAAAAACAGCGACTAGCAACCTGGGCCGACTGGCCACTACCGCCGCCACCGTGATGATGCTCGGGCTGGCGCCCGTCACTCAGGCAGATGAAACGGTAGCACTCAAGAACGCGCTCTACGGGGCAGGGTATGACATCAATAACGTCAGCTCGCAAATGGACGACGCCACCCGCGCGTCCCTGACCAAGTTCCAGCAG
>NZ_JBHIXV010000099.1:338-598 GCF_041984545.1 Marinobacter sp.
TGGCCGCCAACTCGCAGTCTGCGAGTCAGAGTGCCGGCAGTAGTGCGTCCGCCGCTGAACCTGCCCAGCCGGCGGAAGAGGTTGAAGGCGCCATTGAGGAAGACGATGACGGCGGCTGGTCCCTCTGGTAAGCCGGCCAGCCGAAAAAAAAAGCCCGCCAGGGAAGCCTGGCGGGCTTTTTTATTGTTACGGCGCCATGTCGGCTGGCAGCTCAGTCGAGTTTGCTGAGGTCCCGTACTGCCCCCTTGTCGGCACTGGTG
>NZ_JBHIXV010000100.1:0-586 GCF_041984545.1 Marinobacter sp.
CGCAAACACATGGATGGCCTGAGTGACGGGCTGGACCTGGCGTCCGAAATCCGCGCCAATGAAAGCCCCAGGGGCGAGTGGGTGATTGCCCCGGGCGCCGATAGCCGCCGCCGCATCCTGTACATCCACGGGGGCGCCTGGGCGGCCGGCAGCCCCAAGAGCCACCGGGGTATTACTGACCGGCTGTCACACCTGGCCAGGGCCGCGGTGTTTGCCGTGGATTACCGGCTGATGCCGGAGAATCGCTACATGGATGGTGTTCGTGATTGCCGCACCGCCTACACCTGGCTGCTGCACCACGGCCCGGATGGCCCCGAAGAGGCCTCATTCATGGTCATCGCCGGCGACTCTGCCGGTGGCAGTCACACCCTGGGCCTGCTCGCCTGGATCCGGGACAACGATCTGCGCCAGGCAGATGCCGCCGTGGCGCTGTCTCCGTCCACGGATCTCACGCTCACAGCACCCAGCAACCGAGACAACATCCGCACCGATCCGCTGCTTGGCCCCGCGTTTGGGGGACTGTCCCGGATTCCCCTGCCCGTCATCTGGTGGGTCACTCTGGCGGCCTTTCGGGTTTCCCCCGCCA
>NZ_JBHIXV010000101.1:0-583 GCF_041984545.1 Marinobacter sp.
TCCCATTATATCAATGGGTTAAGCAAGGTTCGCCTTTTTTTATGAATTTTTCGGGTTAGGTAGTTTTCTACAGATCGGCATAAATTCTTTCTGCAATACATCGAACGTCAATTGGGTTTTGCGATGTAGTCCAGTCCGTTGGCCAAGACGTTGTGGCACCATCGTCGAAGCATCGCCAGAAAAGGAGGACTATGCCGGATTTCTGATGTTGTCGAGTTTCAGTGTCGGTTGCTCCTATTGATATATTCTGGCATCAAGTTATCGGTTCATCTTCAAGCACCGTCATAAGGTGCTGGGGTTACAATTCGGAGGTAGCGCCATTTAGGCTCGTTCGAAATATTCCAATGAGGGCGACCACCGAAAATACTCCCAGTTTTACGGCACTGTTCAGTTCTTGAGTGCCTATACTCGTGGCCATTGTCCTAAAAAGGAGTGGCATTCTGTCTAACAGTGCTGAACTACAACAACGCAAGGACGAAATAGATGATTTATGGAGCTCGGAAATTGCATTTAGCGCCCAACTCCTGGGGTAGGCTCTCCGGCGTATTGAAGATCATGATCGGTCTCTCTATGGCGTTTGTGT
>NZ_JBHIXV010000102.1:0-579 GCF_041984545.1 Marinobacter sp.
CTGCTGGAACGAGTTCCGGAGCATGGCGAACAGCAGGAGGATCCACGAGGCGTACCGGAGCAGTTCGAGCAGATACCGGGTGAAGAAGCCGGGCTGCCCGAACAGGCTCTGCAGGACCAGGACCGAGGCCCAGAGCGTGGTCACCACGGCCGCCAGAAACAGGGATCGATCCACATCCCGACGGACGTAGCGGGTGGCAACCAGAATGGCCAGCAAGCCAAAGGTCAGCGCCGCGGCAACGTGGCTGATTACGCTGAAGTCGTTTAGCATCACTCGCATCCTGCGTGAGTGGCGTCTGCTCCCTGACGGCTGACTCCCTGGCTAAACCGGTTTCTTGTTGTCCCGGTAGAACCGGAAGATCTCCTTGAGCGGTCGTCTGGGCTGAAAGCCAAATTCCCGGGCAAAGGCTCGACCGTCGATTACTACAGGATACTTGAAAAACGCCATCAGGTACGACGGAAAACTTCTCAGCTTGAGTGTGCGCAGGATCAGACTTGGCACCACCGGCGGCACCGAGGGGATGGGAATCCGTCGGCAGTCACAGAGTTTCAGGGCGTGCTGGTACGCCACCCAGTCCTG
>NZ_JBHIXV010000103.1:0-571 GCF_041984545.1 Marinobacter sp.
TATGGTTCTGAAGTGCTGCGGGTGTGCGCGGCAGCGGCCCAATGAAACAAGCACCCACATCGGCATAGGGGGCCTCCCTGATAGGAGGCGCCCCTGCCACACCACCCGGCATGCGGGTCCGCACCGGGCGGTTCGAGAGTTTGAGGTCAGGACAGCCTGGGCACTCCCAGCCAGTCGAAGTACGCAATCGTCAGCACGCGCCTGATGACTCCATTGCTGTTGCGCCACCAACGGTGGCAGTTGCCCGCCACTTGGTTGGCCACATCGTCGCACGCCCCCAGTGCCTTGAGTTCCCGGTAGATCGTCCTGGATCGCTTCCAGTGCCGCAGCTGGATGGCTCGCAGTCGGTGGCGCAGCCATTCGTCCAGCTCCCGCCAGACCCCGGGTGTCTGCGCCAACCCAAAGTACGCCTTCCATCCGTGCAGGTAGGGCCGCAGTTTGTCAACGACCTCCTCCATGCTGCGCCCGCCCGAGCGGCGTGTGAGTTGCCGGATGCGGGCCTTGAAGTTTTGCAGCGGCTTGGCGGCCACCTTACATTTGACTTCTTTGCCCTTGGCCACCCACAGCGCAT
>NZ_JBHIXV010000104.1:0-566 GCF_041984545.1 Marinobacter sp.
TTACGAAGCCATCATCATGGACCGCATGCTTCCGGGAGGCATCGACGGACTGAGTATCATTGAAGCTCTTCGAAAAACGGGCAATAACGTTCCGATCTTGATTCTCAGCGCCATGGCAGAGGTCGATGATCGGATTAAAGGACTGCAGAGTGGCGGAGACGATTACCTGATCAAGCCGTTCTCGTTTGGTGAACTATTGGCCCGTGTGGAAGCTATCATCCGGAGATCCAGGGAGCTGACCGAGAGAACGTATCTCGTGGTCGGTAACTTGCACATGGACATCATGAAGCACAAGGTCTACCGGGACGGAAAGGCAATATTGCTTCAACCGCGGGAATTTCACCTTCTCGAGTATCTGATGCGTCATGCGAACAAAGTGGTCACACGCACGATGCTCTTAGAGAATGTCTGGGATTACGATTTTGATCCGCAGACCAACGTGGTCGACGTGCACATCAGCAAGTTACGGCAGAAACTAGATATCGACTCACTGCCGCCCATGCTCAAGACTATTCGAAACGCCGGCTACATGCTTACCGATGAATAGGCTCTTTAAGTTCTCCGCT
>NZ_JBHIXV010000105.1:0-565 GCF_041984545.1 Marinobacter sp.
GAGTGGATCAAGTGAAGGCACAGAAATTGAATACTCACTTACTCTTATAATTTTAAAATTTTCTAAGTGGATTGAACGCGTTATTTTTTAAGGTCTCAATCCAACGTCAGGGGTCGACATTTAAGTAACTATGGATCATTTAGTTGAAGTAGATAACCTTACCTTTAAGCGCGCTGATCGCATCATTTATGATGGGATATCGCTAAAGGTACCCAAAGGCAAAATTACTGCGGTAATGGGGCCAAGTGGTATAGGTAAAACCACGCTGCTGCGCCTTATTGGCGGGCAGTTAACGCCAGATGAAGGTGACGTTAGATTCGACGGCGATTCGATTGTTTCTATGTCGAGAAAAACGCTATATGAGACACGTCGTAGAATGAGCATGCTTTTTCAAAGTGGTGCGCTTTTTACCGATATGAGTGTGTTCGATAACGTGGCGTTTCCACTTCGCGAACATACAAAACTTTCTGAAGACGTTATTGCGACAATTGTCGCTTTAAAGCTACAGGCAGTAGGATTGCGCGGTGCAGCTCAATTAATGCCTAGTGAATTATCTGGTGGTATG
>NZ_JBHIXV010000106.1:0-559 GCF_041984545.1 Marinobacter sp.
TTTACCCCACCAACTAGCTAATCCGACCTAGGCTCATCTGATAGCGTGAGGTCCGAAGATCCCCCACTTTCTCCCTCAGGACGTATGCGGTATTAGCGCCCGTTTCCGGACGTTATCCCCCACTACCAGGCAGATTCCTAGGCATTACTCACCCGTCCGCCGCTGAATCCAGGAGCAAGCTCCCTTCATCCGCTCGACTTGCATGTGTTAGGCCTGCCGCCAGCGTTCAATCTGAGCCATGATCAAACTCTTCAGTTCAATACTGCTTGGGTTTTGAGAAAACCCTAAACTTGGCTCAGCAATCGCATTCTCTTAAAAAGAGATAAAACTCTCGAATTCACGAGTGTTACTTGCGTTGCTGATAATCTTGCGATCACCAGTCTTACATCACAAGCACCCACACGAATTGCTTGATTCGACTTGTTAAAGAGCAGTTGGTCAAGGCTTTCGTCTCAACCGAGGCCGCGCATTCTACAGCAACCTCTCTTTCCGTCAAGCGTTATTTTCGAAAATTTTCTTTTCTACTCAACCGCTTGCGCCGACCTTCAAACCATCTTCC
>NZ_JBHIXV010000107.1:0-557 GCF_041984545.1 Marinobacter sp.
GAGCGGGGAAGAAATTCGGCATGACCTCGCTGCTCTTATTCAGGAGGATGCCTGACTGAATAGACTGTCCCAACTCGAATTGAGACAGTCCTGGTTGGCGGGCACATACAAAGTGGTTAAGCAGAGCCGGAGAGTGTCTCGATAATTCGGCAGTCCATAATAACTCCGCCGTCACAACACGCACTCAGTCTTTCCAACTCGTGTTCCATTGCATGTAGATCTTTCAGTCGAGAGCGCACTTGAACCAGTTGTTGTTCAACTTTGGCGTCCACACCCGCACAGGACTCCTGCTGACGATCCGCCAGTGAAAGCAGTTCACGAATATCGTCAAGGCTAAATCCGAGCCCGCGGCTTCGTCGAATAAACAGCAGCCGCGAATGATCCTCTTCGGAGTAGAGACGATAGCCCGACTCCGAGCGGGTCGCTTTCGGCAACAGTCCAATTTTTTCGTAATAACGGATGGTCACGGGCTTAACGCCCGTATCATCAGCTAGCCGACCGACCGTGTTCCTTTTTTCGCTCATCGCTATTGACCTTATAGTTACTATAACCACCAG
>NZ_JBHIXV010000108.1:0-552 GCF_041984545.1 Marinobacter sp.
GTGGAGCGTTGATTTTACCGAAGATGCGCTCATCGTGAACGGCAAAAAAATTACCGTCTATGCCGAGAAAGAGGCCCGGCATATTCCGTGGAAAGCGGTGGGTGCAGAACTGATTGTCGAGTGTACCGGCTTCTACACATCAACCGAGAAGGCGCAGGCGCACCTCGATGCCGGGGCGAAAAAAGTCCTGATCTCCGCTCCTGCCGGTGACATGAAAACCATCGTCTATAATGTCAACGACGATACCCTGACCGCCGATGACACCATCATTTCCGTCGCCTCCTGTACCACCAACTGCCTGGCACCGATGGCCAAAGTGCTCAACGACGCCTTCGGCATTAAGCTCGGCACCATGACCACTATTCATGCCTACACCGGCACGCAGTCGCTGGTTGACGGCCCGCGGGGGAAAGATTTACGCGCCTCGCGCGCGGCGGCAGAAAATATCATCCCGCACACCACCGGGGCGGCGAAAGCCATCGGGCTGGTTATTCCTGCGCTCAGCGGCAAGCTGAAGGGTCACGCCCAGCGCGTGCCGACCAAAACCGGCTC
>NZ_JBHIXV010000109.1:0-549 GCF_041984545.1 Marinobacter sp.
ATCGCATTGTTCGTATTTGTTTTCGTGGTAGCAGCGCCGGCGTATACGATTGCGTCTTATCATAACGAAAACACTTACGTAATAAAAGTGACGGATAAAGAAACGAAAACGTCTGACGATTCCTCGAAGTATCTGATTTTCGGAGATGACGAGAAAGGTAACGCAAAAGTGTTCGAAAATACCGACGCGATATTTGCGCGGAAGTTTAATTCCAGCGATCTGTACGCGGAGATCGAAATCGGTAAGACGTACGAATTCAAGACGGTCGGCTTCCGTATTCCGTTCATGTCGAGCTACGAAAATATAATGACGGTAAAGGAGAAGTGATGCGAATGTTTAAGCGGAGATTAATCGAAACGCTTTCGTGGATACTTACAATCGCAACGTTTTTTCTATTCTTTCATACCGCTTGCCGCTGCTGGTACAGATTGCTCTACAGCATATCTTAGAGCCTTACCTACACATACTGAGAGTTTGTGTAATGTGTACAGGGTCTTCCCATTCTCATCCACAATCTCTTCTTCACCAGCATCAATCAGCGCATCATGT
>NZ_JBHIXV010000110.1:0-234 GCF_041984545.1 Marinobacter sp.
GCCGTGGGGCTGGGCCTTCATTCGGACTTTGAGACCGCCGTGGCAGCCATGACCCGAGTCGGTGATGTGTTCTACCCTCAACCCGAAACACAGGCGCTTTACCAGCAACTCTATTCCGAGGTGTACCTGAAGATGTACCCCCAGCTGCAGTCCCTGTATCAGAAAATCCGGCAGATAACCGGATATCCCAAGTGATTGCCACCAGCGAGATCAACCCGTCCGCAATGTCAGCGA
>NZ_JBHIXV010000110.1:244-548 GCF_041984545.1 Marinobacter sp.
TTTTTCACTACATCGGTGTATACTGTGAAAGATCACCAAAGGAGAAGCGCCATGGGCACAGCACAGGCCGCTAAACAGCAAACCGACGACAAGGCGCTGTTGTCAAAGGCGCTGCTCAACGCCGGCAAATCCTTCGGCTTCAACCAGACCGAACTGGCTGACATTGTCGGCCGCAACCGGACGGGCCTGGTTCGGGACGGCATAGACCCTACCAGCAAGTCCGGTGAGCTCGCCCTGCTCTTCATACGCTTGTACCGCAGCGTGTTTGCGCTAACCGGCGGCGAATCCACGGCCATGAAGCAGT
>NZ_JBHIXV010000111.1:0-247 GCF_041984545.1 Marinobacter sp.
CGCGCGCCTGCGGGCCGAAGCCACCGGCCTGCTGGCCTCCCAGGTGGCCGTTCACCCCGCCGTTCGCCAGGCCTTGCACCAATGGCAGCTCGACTTCCGCCGCCTGCCCGGGCTGGTCGCCGACGGGCGCGACATGGGCACCGCCCTCTTCCCCGGCGCGCCTCTCAAGGTCTTCCTGACCGCCAGTGCCGCCACGCGGGCGGAGCGGCGATATAAGCAATTGATTTCCAAGGGAATTCCGGCTAAT
>NZ_JBHIXV010000111.1:257-547 GCF_041984545.1 Marinobacter sp.
CGACAACTCGGCGCTTTCCATCGAAGCCTCGGTGGATCAGGTGTTGAATTGGTGGCAAAAGCGCCGGCCCTTCTGAGGCAACTCAGCCGGGCCCAGGCCTGAGAAGCCACCGGCCCGCCGGCCAGCGACCGAACGCCCGTTCGATCGTCAGGGCAGATGCAAATCTGCCGTGGTTGGCGATGTCAACAACCTAACCCCGCAGGCTTGCCTGCACCGCCGCGCCAATCTTCCGGCGCATCAGGATCAACTCAACATGTCCCAAACCCAAACCGCCGCTTCCGGCATGGAAT
>NZ_JBHIXV010000112.1:0-546 GCF_041984545.1 Marinobacter sp.
CCCAAGCGCCACCAGTTGGCCATTACCTGTGCCCTTGTTTAGAGATCTTTACCGCCGTGTTGCATACAAAGGCGGTAACGCCATTGATGACAATATTGAGGACATTGACGATCTCGTTGCCGCTGTGGAAGCTAATATAATTGCCATTGCAGAGAACAAAGAAGCTATTGCAGTTAACGAGCAAAATATAGCGGAGAATGCAGAGGCGATAGCTAAGAATATTCTTGATATTGCAGAGAACGCCGACAATATAGAGATTAACAGGCAAGCAATAGAGCAGTTGGAATTAACTCTTAATAATCATATAAACGCTTCGCAAGCACACGGCTCTAATGGTGATATAGTTGGATTTAATGATCTTGCTGATGAATCAACCGTTGGTCTTGTTAAGAGAATGGTTTCTATTGCTGACGCTGCTGACTCAATGGTTGATATTACAACTGCTGATATTGGTCCAGCTCCGGCGGCTTACGATCAGGTTTACGCGCAATTGGTAACTGACTTAACAAATGAAAATAAAGCGGCAATAAATCAACTGGCTTCAGA
>NZ_JBHIXV010000113.1:0-544 GCF_041984545.1 Marinobacter sp.
TTCCACCAGCTCCGGAGTGGTTTAATAGAAACCATCAGGCGGCCTCTCCAGATCGTTCCGCCGGCAACCCGTCAGTAGGATTCGGGTAGATGTCCGGGCGGAGCTCGTGAGGAGTGACCTGCCAGTCGGAACCTTCACAAATGGACAGGGCCCGCTTCGGCGAGATGGGGCGGATCCCATGAACCATTTGATAGAGGTATGCAGGGGCCACACCGATATGCTTTGCGAAATCGGAGCGGCCGCCCGGGGGCAATTGATTTAGGAACGTCGAGAGTTTCATGAACGGAAATGTAGCTTTTGCTATATCTAACGTCAATAGCCAATGCGATATTAGCAGCCGCTATACTCGCCCTATGAATAGACGAGAAGCGCTGAAGCGCTTGATTGACGAAAGATTCGAAGGGAAGCAGGCCGAGCTCGCGAGAGCGATAAATAGGTCTCCGTCTCTCGTTTGGCAGTGCCTAAGCGGTCATCGAAATATAGGAGAGAAGCTCGCTCGGGAAATAGAAAGCAAGCTTCGCCTAAAGCAAGGTTGGCTGGATAG
>NZ_JBHIXV010000114.1:0-540 GCF_041984545.1 Marinobacter sp.
CGCATGCCGGGTGGTGTGGGAGGGGTGGAGCCTCATGGCTCCCCCCTATCCCGATATGGGGATAAAAAAACGGGGCCGGAGGGCCCCGCACAGGAGAACGCACCTCTGGCAGTCCACAGACCATGAAAGACTGCCGCGGGCACGGGGATCAGAAGCGGTAGGACACACCCACCATGTAAACCCAGGGGTCGATATCCACGTCGATGGTGCTGGTGTCGGCCCGGGTGTTACCGGCGTAGGCGTTGATGGTGGCTTCGGTGTCGATGTCGACCCACCAGACGGCGGCGTTGACGCCCACGTTGTCCGTAATCATGTAATCCAACCCGAGTTCGGCGGCCAGACCGAAGCTGTCATCCAGCTCGATGTCGGTTCGGTCCACACCGGATGCGAGCGAGGCATAGGTATCCGTCAGGGTCTGGGAGGTCTTTTCCTCGAAGAAGTTGGTGTAGTTCACACCAATACCCGCATAGGGCTGCAGCTTGCTGGCACTGGGCATCGGGAAGTATTGCAGCGTGATGGTGGGGGGCAGGTGTCTGGTCT
>NZ_JBHIXV010000115.1:0-256 GCF_041984545.1 Marinobacter sp.
AAACTCCTTATTTTAATTTTCATACCGACAACGATTTATTGCCTCAATATGGATGTGCCAGTTAAACGGCACTTAATCTTGACGCACAAAGTTTGTAGTGGTCAACTGAAACGAACCTGAATTTTCAGCTAAATTTCATTTTCCCGATTTTCGTACTGACATCCCCACCCGTCAGACTGTCAGACCTGACGACGCATCAAAGAGGCTATTTCGCCCCCCGCGCCCATCTGGGAGAGGTGCTATGATTGCTCACTAT
>NZ_JBHIXV010000115.1:266-534 GCF_041984545.1 Marinobacter sp.
CGGGTGGTCAGGAGGCCGCTGCGATGAAGGGTTGCGATTTCAACTTCGGCTGCCTGAAGTTATTAGATTGGCTGGATAGATTATGCATTGTTCACGTCGACCATCACGTAGAGGCTGGTTCCTGTTTTTTTTAATCTGGTCTGTCAGCTTTTTGCTGCATTTTTTTTGGGAAATGATCCAGGTGCCTTTCTTTACAGGGATGATGGAGGCGTCCCATGGTGCGGTCGTCTGGCTGTGCACGCGGGCGGCAATCGGCGATGCCAATATT
>NZ_JBHIXV010000116.1:0-530 GCF_041984545.1 Marinobacter sp.
TTCCTGTCGATCATGCTGAAGATCTATCGCCAGTACGAAAAACTCTGCCAGCAGGGTGGTCTGGTGGATTTTGGCGAGTTGTTGCTGCGATCCCATGAACTGTGGCTGCATCGTCCGGAGCTGCTGGCCCATTACCAGAGCCGGTTCCAGCATATCCTGGTGGACGAGTTTCAGGACACCAACACCATTCAATACGCCTGGCTGCAGGTGCTGGCCAGCAATCGCGTGCCAATGACGGTGGTGGGGGACGACGATCAGTCTATCTACGGCTGGCGGGGCGCCAAGGTCGAAAACATCCAGCAGTACCAGCGGGATTTCCCCAATGCCCGGTTGGTGCGTCTGGAGCAGAATTACCGCTCCACCCAGATGATCCTGAAGGCGGCCAACGCGGTGATCGCCAACAACCAGGGCCGGCTGGGCAAGGAGCTCTGGACCGACGGTCCGGAAGGCGAACCGATCAGCCTGTACGCGGCGTTCAACGAGCAGGACGAAGCCAACTACATTGCCGACAGCATCTCTGCCTGGGTGCA
>NZ_JBHIXV010000117.1:0-524 GCF_041984545.1 Marinobacter sp.
TCGCCGCCCATCTCTTTGACCAGCCGCTGGGTTATCACCAGCCCGAGCCCGGTGCCACCGTGGCGGCGGGAAATACTGGCATCGGCCTGGCGGAACGCCTGGAACAGACGGGACTGATCGCGCTCCGGGATCCCGATCCCGGTATCGTGGATTTGAATTTCGATTTGTACGCTGGTGTTGCTCAGCGCTCGCTGCTCGACCAGCACATCAATATTGCCATGTTCGGTAAACTTGATGGCATTGCCCACCAGATTGGTGATGATCTGCTGCAGGCGCAGAGGATCGCCGATAATATTGTCCGGAACATCATTTTTGATGTTTAGCGTCAGCTCCAGCCCCTTATCGTGGGCGGAGTGCGCCAGCAGAGTCACGACCTCATCCAGCGCATTACGCAGCAGGAACGGGATGCTCTCGAGAATCAGTTTACCCGCTTCCAGCTTCGAGAAGTCCAGCACGTCGTTAATGATAGCGAGCAGGTTGTTCGCCGAGCGCTCGATAGTGGTGAGGTGGTCGCGCTGAGTGGT
>NZ_JBHIXV010000118.1:0-518 GCF_041984545.1 Marinobacter sp.
GCTGTTTCATGCGCAAGGATCTTCGCGAATGACAAATAAACCAATCTCGAAAAGGAAGCTCACCCATCTCGACAATGACGGCGCCGCGCGAATGGTCGACGTGTCGGAGAAGCCGGTCACAGCCCGCAGCGCGACGGCGAGAGGCCGGATCGTCATGAAGGCATCGACACTCAGGCTCATTCTCGATGACAAGTTGAAAAAAGGAAACGCGATCGAGGTCGCCCGGCTTGCGGGCATCATGGCGGCGAAACGGACGGCAGACCTGATCCCTCTCTGCCATCCGCTCGCCATTTCGAAAGTCGAAGTCGAACTGCGCCCCGACAAGAAAACGAACTCTGTCGAAGTCGAGGCGACGGTGAAACTCACGGGCCAGACCGGCGTCGAGATGGAAGCGCTGACTGCCGTGTCGGCCGCATGCCTCACGCTTTACGATATGGCCAAGGCCGTGGATCGCGGCATGATGATCGGCGACATCCGGCTGACGGCAAAGTCCGGCGGCAAGTCGGGCGACTACAAGG
>NZ_JBHIXV010000119.1:0-517 GCF_041984545.1 Marinobacter sp.
CGAAATTAACCGACATTACTAAGCAGTGAGTGGTTTAGTAATTGGGGGCAGGTCAGCCCATCCTTGGTTTTCATTCAAAAAGCCCTGCTTATGGGTCTAATTCAATTTTTCGCTCAATTAGACGAGCCTCGTTCCCCGGATTACTCGTTACGCTTTCTGTGCAATTCAACTCATTTGCGAGGTTATTTATGGACCCTAAAGAAAAACTGGATGAAATCATCTCATTGCACTCGGTTATCCGGTCATCTTGGCTGCGGATTGATTGGCTCGATGAAGCCTTGGCGGAAATGAAGCAGGCCCTTCAAGAAGCGGAAGAAAAGCATCAGGAGAACGTTGCATATCAAGAAAAACTGATGCATGAATTGGCTAAGTGGGCAGTTTTGGAAGGCGTTGCAGGCGTCGACGACCATCTGCCCATGCTTCGACCAGTCGAATTCGGGATTACGATGCTAAATCTGTTAGCCCGAATTTCTCATAAGGGGATAAAAGAAAGCGGCTGAAAGTGCTATGATTTCAA
>NZ_JBHIXV010000120.1:0-514 GCF_041984545.1 Marinobacter sp.
AGGAAGGAGCCTTCCAAGGAGCGCTTGCCTGCGGCCCCGCCGCCGCCGAACCCTGCGGCCTCCCCCACACAGAACAGGCCAGAGATCGGAGCCCCCCTCGCATCGAGCACCCGACTCTGCAGATCCGTTTGCAGGCCGCCCAGGCTCTTTCGCGTGACCAACTGCATCTGAATCGCGATAAACGGACCCGCGTCGCGCCGCTGCAGGGGCGCTGGCCGACAGGTGCGAAGCCGATCCGGCGGATCTGGTCGTCGTTCTGCAGCCGGGTTCCCCCGACGAAATTGGCGTCGTAGGCGTCGGCGCTGGCCTGGAGGACCTCGGGCTTGATGTCGTCGGTTCCGGTCAAGGCGTTCATCTTGGCCGCCAGACCCGCAAGCGTGGCGTCCGCCAGAACGTGTGGGCTGTCGCGCTGGAGCCGCCGAACCAGCCCCGAATTGCCAAACAGCGTCTCACGCAAGAAGGAGAACATCTGGCGATCACGAATAGATGCGTTGTGCTCGGCGCCCGAGATCGC
>NZ_JBHIXV010000121.1:0-508 GCF_041984545.1 Marinobacter sp.
AAAATACTGCCTTCAAGCGCATAAGTCGTTTTGCCGTTTAAACGATACCCAACGGTGGTGAGTAATCGGTTTTTCGATTGCAAAGGGGCGTCACCAGTGTTCAATATCATAAAACAGCCGGTACCGTAGGTGCTCTTGGCCATGCCTTTTTCAAAGCACGCTTGGCCTACTAATGCTGCTTGCTGGTCGCCTGCTACGCCTTGGATAGGAATAGCTCTGCCTATGATGTCTTCTACTTTAGTGGCAGAGAAATAAGGGTCTAACAGAAGCCCTGTCGATTCAGTAATGTGTGAAACGAGTTCTTCGTCTTCGCTTAAATCACGACAAAGCTGGGCTGTGCGTCTGTCTTGCCAAACGATCGCCGGGTAGACAGGCTCGCCAGTGTTTTTATTCCACACTAAGGTTGTTTCGCGCTGGTTAGTGATACCAACGGCTGCGATATCTGATGGTGTTAATGAACATTTATTGAAAACTTCTTTGAGGGTAGAGACAACGCTTTCCCAAATTT
>NZ_JBHIXV010000122.1:0-507 GCF_041984545.1 Marinobacter sp.
CGTCAGGCCGTATTCACCGGCCATGACCATGGCCGGCATCAGCAGGGTCAAAAGCCCTGTCAAAAGGCGTATCTTCATCTGTTTTATTCCCAACTGCACTTCATTGGAGCTAGGAGTCTGCGCGGCAGAAGTATTTTGAGCAAGTGACCCCGCCGCGTCGAATCACAGTTCGGCCCGAGAACGTATCCACAATATCCAGCCGAATAGAGTCTCGATTCTCTCTATTCAGTCAGTCAAGACGGTGTGGGGCGCGGCTCAGTAAGCAGCAACCGATAAGGCCCAAGGACGGGCCTTTTATTCATTAGATAGAGAGAGTAATTAATATGTCAAAATTATGGATGTATCACGCTAACTGCCCTAAAGGTGAAATTGTAAACCTGTCTCAAGCTGAACAATTAGAACAAGACGGTTGGGTTAAGTCTCCGGCGCTTCTTGATTTACCTAAAAAAGACAACGCCGCTAAGATGGACGCTGATCAGATTGAACGCGCACGACCTGAAGATCTTG
>NZ_JBHIXV010000123.1:0-506 GCF_041984545.1 Marinobacter sp.
ATCCTGGCCGGCGGCGCGATCAACTCGCCCCAACTTCTGCAACTGTCCGGCGTCGGCCCCGGCGGCCTGCTGCGCGAGCATGGCGTTGAGGTGATCCATGACCTGCCCGGCGTCGGCGAGAACCTGCAGGACCACTATCTGGTGGCCGCCCGCTACCGGCTGAAATCGGGCACCATCTCGGTCAACGAGCAGAGCAAGGGCGGACGCCTGGCCGCCGAGGCGATGAAGTACCTGCTGTTCCGCAAGGGCCTGCTGACCCTGTCGGCGGCGCATGTGGCGGCGTTCTGCAAGTCTCGCCCGGATCTGGCCGGACCGGACATCCAGTTCCACATCCTGCCCGCGACCATGGACCTGGAGAAGCTGTTCAACGAGCAGAAGATGGAGCTGGAAGGCGCCCCGGGCATGACCATCGCGCCCTGCCAGCTGCGTCCCGAAAGCCGCGGGCACATCCGCATCAAGTCGGCCGATCCGTCGGTCTATCCGGCGATCTTCGCCAACTATCTGGC
>NZ_JBHIXV010000124.1:0-225 GCF_041984545.1 Marinobacter sp.
GCAGGTTGCTTTCCTGGGCCAGCGCAGCGCCAGAGAAGGTTGCAGCTGCAATAGCAGAAGCAAGAATCGTTTTTTTTCATGTTGCGTCTTCCTTTTTGAGTTAACTCAGGTTTTCGACGGGTCTAAATCCCGATTTTTATTGGCCGGCACAACGCTTGGCTCTGCCTGCCGGGTATCTGACTGCCCCTGTCATTCCTGTGGGAACAGCTTTTCTTCTTTTTATAA
>NZ_JBHIXV010000124.1:281-505 GCF_041984545.1 Marinobacter sp.
GCTCTGCGTGATGAACCTTCTTTAATACAATGTTTAGCTTTTTGCAAATTTTTAATGGCTATTTTTTAGCCCCATTTGCATTCGTAACCTTTGTCGTTAGATCAGCCTGGACTAACAACCTCTCCCGTTTCCACAACAAATTCAGGGCCAGATAACCAAAAAAATCAGAAAAACAACCGGTTATCTTACGATCAACGCTTCCTCAGCCGAGGACCACAAAACAA
>NZ_JBHIXV010000125.1:0-279 GCF_041984545.1 Marinobacter sp.
TGTGTCTCCAGACCTGATTTCCCAACCCACAGAATTCCGTGAGTCTGAGTGGCAACTGCAAAGTATTCGCTTGGCTGGTATCACTTGGGGTGGTTTATCCGGAATTTCGTCCAAGGCCCCGGTGCTGATGGTCCATGGCTGGCTCGATAACAGCCTGACGTTCATCAAGCTGGCACCCGAACTGGCCCGGTCAACCGCTGTAACCGCCATTGATCTGGCTGGCCACGGGAAATCGGGCCACCGTCCGGCCGGACAGAGCTATTTGCTCATGGATTACGT
>NZ_JBHIXV010000125.1:289-503 GCF_041984545.1 Marinobacter sp.
GATCTTGCCGAACTGGTTGAGGCGCATTTGTTGTCGGGCGAAGTCGCTCAGGTCGATCTGGTCGGGCATTCCCTGGGCGGGATCGTTTGCGCGCTCTATGCCGCGGCGTTCCCGGAGCGAGTCCGGAAGCTGGTGATGATTGACAGCCTGGGCGCGATGAGTCGTCCCGTAGATCAAACCATACCGCAACTGCGTCGCGCCATTCAGAAACGGC
>NZ_JBHIXV010000126.1:0-501 GCF_041984545.1 Marinobacter sp.
GGTTCAAAATTGTTCCTAGATGAAGAATAGTTAAGGCCCGCCACCAAACCTGCTACGTTGGCCGAAATCACCATCCTATTATCTTTCGCTCTTTGCGTATCAGCATTTAATGCAGATTTGAAAGCTAGAGACATCATTGAGGTCATCATGGCTACGAAACCCTCTTGGTCTTTGGCCTCTTGCTGGAGGACGCTGGTGAGCGAGTCTGAGTAGCTCTCGCAGAGTAAGCTTTTTAGTTCGTGATCAGGCTCTGCTGTCGCAGTCGCGCTGACGAGGAGGAGAACAACAATTTTTGACAACGATTTCATTTCTTAGCAACTCCTTGCCTTATAAATTGCGCTAATCATAGTTCTCGTAACGAAGGTAATCTGCATTTAATAGGTTTTTTTATTGTTAAATGACTAACCTCTTGGTTACCTCGTGTAAATGAATCGTGAAGAACTACTCCTAACCCGAATTTCTCATAAGGGGATAAAAGAAAGCGGCTGAAAGTGCTATGAT